>NZ_AP025592.1:1840714-2454285 GCF_023169965.1 Anaeromyxobacter paludicola
ACGACAGCTGGAAGGGCTGGTGGGGGACGAACCCGCCCTACCACGTGCCCGTCTTCGTGCTCACGCACCACGCGCGCGCGCCCATCACGATGGAGGGCGGCACGACGTTCCACTTCGTGACCGACGGGATCCATGCCGCGCTGAGGCGCGCGACCGAGGCGGCTCAGGGGAAGGATGTCCGGCTCGGCGGCGGGGTCGCCACCGTTCGCCAGTACCTCGCCGCGGGGCTCGTCGACGAGCTGCACCTCGCGATCTCCCCCGTGCTCCTCGGCCGTGGCGAGCACCTCCTCGCGGGCATCGATACGGTGAGCCTCGGCTACAAGTGCACGGAGCACGTCGGGACGGGCCAGGCTACGCATGTGGTGCTGAGGAAGTAGCGGCGGGGAGCGGTTCGGGCCGAGGTGGGCCGCAGGCAGCGAGACGCACCCGCGGTGGCGTCGGGGTGGTCCAGTAGAAGACGCGACGGGCGCCGGCAGCGCGACTGCACGAGCGAGCCACGAGTGCGCCGCTTCCGCCCTGGTTCGCGAGCGCCATGCGTGGCGGCGGCGCAAGCCTCATTAGCCGACGCAGCACCGCCCTCGAGCAGGCGAAGGTCGTGGTGCTCGTGAACGAAGACACGACCGGAGCTGCCGAAGCGGTGGGGGCGGCACTTCAGGACCACCAGCGCGCGACGGTGCTCGGCTCCAACACCGCCGGGCGCGGGAAGGTCACGAGTACCCTCACCTGCTGGGAAGTCCCGATGGAGATTCCGGTGGCACGGCTGGTCCGACCGGGTGGCCGGGCGCTGGATGGGATCGGCGTGGGGCCAGACTTCCTCAAGGGCGGCCGAGGTTAGGGCGGCGCGTCCGGATCGGCGCGCGACGCGTGTACCCCATTGGCGTGATGCGCACGGTGCGTCCGTGCGATGATTTGCTCGCGCGCGCCCGATCATGGCCCCTCGGGGAAGGCGAACGTGTCAGTGTAAGACATGCGCCTTCTACTCACCGTCACTGTCGCAATGCTCGTTTTGGCATGCGGGGGATCTCGGAGCCCGAGCCCGACTGACGGGGGGACCACCCCGGCCCAGCTGGCCTCCCTCGAAGTCACGCTCCATGGAAACGCGAACGGGGTAGTCGTCGGCGACGGCCTCACCTGCTCGAACGATGTGTGCTCAGGAAGATACCCTCTGGGCAGCACCGTGACCCTCACAGCGACGCCATCCACTGGCGCGTTCTTCATGGGCTGGTCGGGTGACTGCGCGGGTTCCGGGGCCTGTCGCCTCACCCTCGATCGTGATCGCGCCGTTGTTGCGGACTTCGATGCGGGCGTCTCGCTCACGGTAGGGCTGGCCGGAGAGGGAAGCGGGTGGGTAACGGCGGACGGCCTCGCCTGCGCGGTCGGCGCCTGCAGCGGGACCTATCGAAAGGGCGCTCAGATCACCGTCACCCCGGTGCCCGATCCCACTGACGTGGCATCGTTCTTCTCGGGGTGGGACGGCGTGTGCTCCGGCACCGGCTCCTGCTCCCTCACGCTCGACGGCGATACGGCCGTGACTGCGAATTTCGGGCTGCTCCGCCACAACCTCTCGGTGTCGATCCGCCATGACGGTGGCGGGACTGGGAGGGTCGTCTCCGATCCTCCTGGCATCTCGTGCGATGCGGGCACGTGCAGCGGCTCGTTCGTGCTGGGGCGAACCATCAAGCTCAGCGCCGCACCGGGAAGCGCCCGTTTCGTGCGCTGGGGCGGCGCGTGCAGCGGGACCGGGACCTGCCAGTTCACGGGGACGGCCGATGCGACGGTGAGCGCGGTCTTCCTCGGCGCGAACTACGTCTTCGCCACCTCCACGGATTTCCTGCCGAACGATGTCTCGCTCACCAGGGCCGACGCCGAGTGCGCCGCGCGCGCGACCGCTGCCGGGTTGCCCGGCACCTACGTGGCTTGGATGTCCACCTCGACCGTGGCTGCGCGAGACCGGCTCGGCTCGTCCCAGGGCTGGGTGCGGCTCGATGGCCTTCCCTTCGCTGACTCGGTCGCAAGCATCATCGCCGGGCAGCAGAAGTACCCAGTCCTTTTCGACGAGAACCAGCGCCCGCTGGCCCGGCCGGACGTGCTCACCGGGACGAACATGGATGGCACTCTGGCAGCGGGCTACAACTGCGGGGATTGGTCGAACACCACCGACAACGTCATCATGGGGAAGGTGACCACCGGCGGGCGGAGCTTCAGTCAGGAGGCGTACACCGCCTGCTCCTCGGGCCTGAGGTATCACGTCTATTGCTTCGGCACCGACGTGACCGCGACCCTGCCGCCTTCCACTCCCCAGGGCAGGATCGCCTTCGTCTCGAACTCCGAGCTTCAGGGAAACGCCAGCGGCCTGCCCGAGTTCGATCTGCTCTGCGAAGAGGAGGCGATCGCCGCCGGCCTTACCGGCAGCTACAAGGCTCTCGTCGCGACCAGTACGGCTTCGGCGATCTCTCGTTTCGACCTGACTGGTGCACCCTGGGTACGACCAGACGGCGTGCAAGTCGCCGCCACGCCGTCCGACCTGGCATCGGGCAACCTGCTCGCCCCCCTGAATCTATGGGCGGACGGAAGCTACCGGCAGCCCTTCCGCGCCTGGAGCGGTTCGGCAATACCCGCAGCCATCGGCTCGATTGCCACGACGTGCTCGGACTGGACCGACGCCACCCTCGCCTGGCACGGGGCGTATGGTTCGCCCGACTTCACGTCCGCCTCCGCCTACGAGTATCCGGCCATGTCATTCTTCGGCGGGGGCTTCACCGGCCAGTGCGACTGGTTTGCGAGCGTCTATTGTCTTCAGGAGTGACGACATCAGCCCCTCCGGATCGTCCACGCTGACCAGCAGGTCCCGCAGCCGCACGGGGCACCCCATCCCGTAGGCGCGCTGCTTCGGCTCGAGCGCGATGGTGACGATGCCTCGCCCCGAACCGTTCACGATCCAGCGGCCCGCGAGGCCGTGGACGCCGCGGCTGACGGGACGGCGATCGTAAGCCTCGACCGCCGCGACAGCGGACCGGGGGAACTCCGCCCGGAACGCCCAGCCATCCGGTCGCGGATCGCTTCGCCCTCCATCTCGACGAACGACTTCGACGGGGGGGGGGAACGCGGTCACGCGCTGTCCAAAGTGCAACTTCAAGCTGTGGGTCACCCCGATCCCGCGGGGCATCACCATCCACAAGCTGAGGCACATGGCCGGCACCTTGCTCGCCAAGGCATGGGTCCCCATCCACACGATCCGGAAGGTGCTCGGACACTCGGACATCCGGTGACCGAGGCCCACGACCTGCACCTGCAGACGAGCGATGCCCGGAGAGCGATCGACGCGAACCTGGTTGTTTTCGAACCTGCCGGAGAGCTGGCCCGTGGCGCCCCAGGCACAACCCAGGCACACTCTTCCGGATTCCGGGACGGAGGCTTTCGCCGGCAACTTCAGGGGCTTCGATGAGTCGGGGAGACAGGATTTGAACGGACAGTGAACATGATTCCTAACCAGGCGAAGGCGCTCCACTTCCTCCAGATTCGCCCGTGGACACAGTCATTTCAGCGTTCCCCTCCCCGTCTCGACCCTCCGCCGCATTCCCCTCGGATCCTCCTCCGGCGTGGAGCAGGTATGGAGCAGGCTCCGCGGGAAGAACCCTCACCCCTTCGCGGCCGCACCCCTGAGCTCGAGCCCGAGCGCTCGGATGACCTTCATCACCGTGCCGAGCTCCGGGTTTCCGCCGGGCGAGAGCGCATTGTAGAGGCCCTCCCGCGTCAGCCCGGTCTCGCGCGCGAGCTGCGACATCCCACGCGCACGAGCGATGGTCCCGAGGGCGGTCGTGATGAAGCTGGGATCGTCGCGGCCCTCTTCGAGACAGGCCTCCCAGTACCGACTGATGTCGGCCTCCGTCTTGAGGTGCGCTGCCGAGTCCCACTTCTTGAGCGTGAACTTGCCTGCCATCTATGCGCTGGGCCGAGCGCAACTACTTCCGCCAGAGCCGGTCGAATCTGGACAACATGGCCTCGAGGTCGAACGCGGGCGCATCGGCTCGCAGGACGGCTGGCAGATCGTGAGCCAGGCCCGCCTCCACCTTGCGACGTCGGTTCGCGTCCAGGGCGAACGACCTGCCCTGACGCGAGAGAGGGTCGGCATTCAACTCGGCGAGCTTGGCATCGACGAGACCCACGAACGCTGGCGAAGACAGATCGGCGCCGGCGTCGAGCAAACGATCGAGGTCGTAGAAATCGCGGATAGCCTCGCGCGTGAAGGCAGCCGCACCTTCTCCGCATGCGCTTCGAGGGCGTCGAGCGCGAAGCACCTCGCGTCGGTCATGTCGCTCGCAAGCGGATCGGCGAGGAGCTGTCGAAGCCGGCCTTCGCGCACTGGACGCAGCACCGGACGGATGGAAACCTCGAGCATGATTCCTTGCGGGCCGAACTCGGAGGCGTAGTCGAGCTGCCAGACGCCATGCGCGGCCTTGTTGTGCAGTTCCCCCGCTGGGAACCGCGCCGACACGCCTACTTCCCCGGCCACGTCCTTGATCGCGTCGCGCACGTGGCGCATGCGGTTGACGTTCTGTAACCCTCGCCGGCTCGGCGTTCCGGGCAGCACAAGATCCGCGTCCTCCGACATTCGGAAGAAGCCCAGGTCGGCCTTGCTGAGGAGCGTCCCGCCCTTCAGCAGGAGCGCGTCCCCGAACCGCTGGCCGAGCGCCCAGAGCAGCCTCGTCAGGTAGAAGTCCTTCTCGATGAGCTGCGGCTCGACGCGCTCCCGCGCGGCCGCCTCGCGGCACAGGTCCGCGAGAAGCGGGCGCTCCGGGAGCGGCGGCGGGCTCACGCTCACGCGTCGTTCTCCACGACACGCCAGCTCGGGTTCAGGCGCCCTACCCGAGGAACCCCAGGGCGCATCGACAGCACCGACTTCGTCGACCGCACTCTCTCGTGAAGGGCGGCGACTACCCGGCCCGATACGCCCGCTCGCTCGAGCAAGACGCCGAGCCGCTGACACGTGCTGCTCCGGGAACCTCTCGCCGCGTACTCGACGAGCTTGCGCGCCGAGACCTTCGGGAGCACGGGCTCGACCAGCCGGAGCGCGTCGTCGCTGGTGCCCGCGACGGACGGGAAGTCCAGCAGGTCGAGCAGGGTGCGCTCGGGATCGCTGAGCTGCACCGGCACGCCCTCGACCGTTACCGCCGCGATGCCGTAATCGAACTGCGCGGCCTGCACCCGGTGAAACGCGAGACGGGCAGCGCCGAGCCGGCGGCCCTGGTGGCGTCGAGCCGCGAACGCGTCCAGCGCGGACGAGTACTGCTGCTCGGTCAGGCGGTGAAAGGTCAGCGCCCAGCGGCCGCCAAGGTAGTACGGCTCACCCTGTAACAGCGCTGCCGCCAGGACGGCCGCAGAGGGGGTCGTCGCCCGGTTGAGCGTGCGGAGAGGGCGTACCAGGTACTTGCCGCGGCCGATGCGCGCCAAGGCCCTCTTCTGGACGAGTCGCCAGGCCACATCCTGCGCCGCATCGGCCCCCACCGCCTGCCGGATGACGTCCATCGTGAGGATGACGCGCCGCTCCCGCTCCCATTCAGCCAGCAGGCTTACCTCACGCCGCGACAGCGGGGCGCTGTAGATGCGTGCGCTGTAGTTCGCAGGCTCTGCGGGTTTCATGACGTCAGTCTACACCTCTCCCGCGCCGAATCCGGTGTGCCCATGCGGCGGGCTACGCTCATCCCTGGAGACTAGCGGGCAGGCCCCTTTGGGTCTAACCGCCGAGCTGCCGGTATGGTGCCGACCATACACCTCGGAATGGGCGAAATGCCTGGTTTGTTCGTGATCGCGATGCTCGTCTTCGCGCCGAGCAAGCTCCCTCAACTCGGCATTACCTGAGCGAGGTCGCCGGCGGCCATCCAGGCGGCGGTGATAGCTGGGGTCGCTGGCCTTGATCGGCGTGGGCCGCGTCGCGGCTCATAAGTGGAGTTGATCCGGTTCCGTGGAGCCTGCGCGGCTTCGTGGACTAATCCTCCACCCACAGCGGGAAGGACTCCACAAAACGGATCAACTCCAGTCAGCGATCAGATCGTGGCATCGGCCGTCGCCGCACAACGAGCGGGCGAAAGCTGGGGCATGCGGTCGCCAGACCGTCGTGAACGGGCGTCTACGCCGGCTCGCCGAGCTGAATGCCGACCGGCTCGCGTGTCAGGACAAGCCGTTCGCCCTCGACGCGAACCGACGTCGCAAGGTGGAGGCGGGCCTGGCTCACGATCTGCCAGCCGTCCTGCGAGCTGATGCGCCCGCGTTCGACCTCGAGGCCATGTTGTCCAGATTCGACCGGCTCTGGCGGAAGTAGTTGCGCTCGACCCAGTCGACTGCGCCTGGAGGCTAAGGGGCCCGCCCGATCGCGCTCCTGAGCTGCTCGACCGTGGGCGGTTTCGCGAGGTGAACGTCGAAGCCGGCGTCCGTGGCGCGACGCTGGTCGTCGGGGAGCGCGTAACCCGTTAGCGCTATCAGGAACGTTCCGCGAAGCGCCGGATCGCTCCGCAGCACCTGTGCCACCTTGTACCCGCTCATACCGGGAAGGCCGACGTCGCACACCACGACGTCGGGACGGAACTCGCGACTCCGCTCGATTCCCCCTGGACCGTCGTGCGCGACCTCGACGGTGTGGCCCTCTAGCTCGAGCACCGCGCGCAGGGTGTCGGCACCGTCGTCGTTGTCGTCGATGACGAGGACTCGGCGCGCACGAGGCGGTGTGCCCGGTTCGGGCTCACGCGCGTCGGGCGGCGCCGCCGCGAGCGGCAGCCGCACCACGAACTCGGTCCCCGTGCCCCGGCCGAAGCTCTTTGCCTCGACGTCTCCGCCGTGCGCCTCGACGAGCCCCTTCACGAGCGCGAGTCCGAGTCCCAGGCCGCCAGCACTCCGATCGAGCGTGGCGTCGGCCTGACGGAACGGCTCGAAGAGGTGGGGGAGCATCGCGCGCTCGATGCCGACCCCGCTGTCGCGCAGGTGAACCTCCGCGCGCCCTTGGGCGATCTCGAGGGCGAGCCGGGCCGAGCCTCCTCGAGGAGTGAATTTCGCCGAGTTCTGCAGGAGGTTCCCGATCACCTGCGAGAGGCGCGTGCGGTCGCCGTCCACCCAGGCGGTGGCCGACGCCGCATCGACGTCGAGGCTCAACCCGCGCGCCGTGAAGATCTCGCGGTGATCCTCGGCCGTGCGCAGAACGAGATCTCCTAGATCGAGGTGCTCGCGGTGGAGCTGGAGCTTGCCGTGGGAGACGCGCGTCGCGTCGAGGAGGTCGTCCACGAGCCGCGAGAGGTGTCCCGCCTGGCGCGCGATGATCCGCTGGGCGCGCCGCGCCTCTTCGCCGCCCGGCGGCGTGAGCTCAAGGATGCGGACACCATTCAGGATCGGGGCGAGCGGGTTTCGGAGTTCGTGCGACAGCACGGCGAGGAACTCGTCCTTGCGGCGGTCGGCGTCCCGCAGCGCCTGCTCGGCGCGCCCGCGCTCCGCCATCGCCTCACGGAGGGCCGACTCGACCTCCTTCAGCTTCGTCACGTCCGTGAAGGACATCACGACGCCGGCGATGACGTTCGAGGGCGTACGGTAGGGATTTATCCGCATGAGGAAGAAGCGGCCACCTTCGGCGGTCCGGACCGTTCGATCGATCGGCTCGAGCGTCTGCAGAACCCGCTCGACCTCGCGGGGCACGCCCTCCGCGTCGAACCGCGCGGCGAAGTCAGAGAGCGCCCGTCCCACGTCCCCCTCGGCGAAGCCGAACATGGCCATCGCCTCGGGCGTGAAGCGCGAGATGCGGAGGTTTCGGTCGAGGAACACCGTCGCGATCTGCGTGCTCTGGAAGAGGTTCTGGAGGTCGCCGAGGAGGACCTCCATCTCGTCCACCTTCTTGGAGAGCTCGGCGTTGACCGTGTTGAGCTCCTCGTTCACGGACTGCAGCTCCTCCTGGGACGTCTGCAGCTCTTCGTTGGACGAGTGCAGTTCCTCGTTCGTGGACTGGAGCTGCTCGTTGGCGGCGCGGAGGGCCTCGTTCGCGTTCTCGAGCTCGTCCACCGTGAACTGTAGGCGCTCCCGGGAATTCGCGAGCTCCAGCTCGAGCCGCCTGAACCGCTCCACCGTGGGCGCATCGAGCGGTTCGCCCCGAGCGATGGCGGTCGCGCGAAGCTCCTGGAAGACGACGAGGAATAGCTCGTCGGGATCCTGCTCCGTCGCTGGAACGCGGCGGACGACGACGTTGAGGCGCCGCTCGACGCCGTCCACGAGCACCGTGAGGTCCCTGTGGACGACCGGGCTCGGTTGCCTCGCGGCGCTGTGGAAAGAGGCCCCGAGCCCCACCTTCAGCTCCGGTCGGACGAGGTGCATCAGGTTGGTCGCGGGCGGACCGGGCTGAGGCGGCAGATAGACGCCCAGGTCCGTACCCCAGAGGTAACGGATCTCCCCCCGGCCATCGACCACCACCGATGCCGGCGCGTACTCCTCGAGGACGATCTTCCGGGTACGATCGGCGGCGCTGCGCACGTCCGGGCCGCTCCGTCGTGCCAGCGGCGCCACGCCGGAAAGGAGCGCCGACGCCTCGCGCTCGACGATCGCCGGGAGCTCCGGGCGACGCCCCCCGTCGCGGCGGCGGAACAGCCGATCGGCCTTCTCCACCACCTCGAAGAGCTCGAGCTCCCGGGTGCCCATCATCTCGGCCTTGCCGAGGAGCAGGTACCCACCGGGCCGGAGCGCGTAATGAAGCGTCTCGAGGACGCGCCGCTGGAGGGCCGGCTCGAGGTAGATGAGGAGGTTGCGGCAGCACACGACGTCCATGCGCGAGAACGGCGGGTCCCTCGCGACGTCGTGGGCCGTGAAGATACAGAGGTCCCGAATGTCCTTGGTCACCGTGTAGGATTCGCCACGCTTCACGAAGAAGCGCGCCAGCCGCTCCGGGCTCACTTGCTTCTCGATGACGCTCCCGTACCGGCCGCGGCGCGCCTCGGCGAGAGCCGACGCGTCGATGTCCGTCGCGAAGATCTGGGCCTTCGGCGGACGCTTCATGCGGTCCAGCCGCTCGCGCACCAGCATCGCCACCGTATAGGCCTCCTCGCCGGAGGCGCAGGCGGGCACCCAGATCCGGACGCCCTCGCTGGAGTGGCGCTCCAGCACGTCAGGGATCACCACGCTCTCGAGCGCCTGGAACGGCTCGCCGTCCCGGAAGAACGCGGTAACGTTGATCATCAGATCGTCGGTGAGCTGGTGGCTCTCGCCCTCGTCGCGCGAGAGCTGCGCGACGTAGTCGCGTATCGTCGCCGTGCTCGTCGCCGTCATCCGCCGGTGCAGCCGCCGGAGGATGGTGCTCCGCTTATACCGGCTGAAGTCGTGCCCCGTCTGACGGCTGAGGAGCTCGAACAGCTCCCGCAGCCCTTCGGACTCGCCGCGCGCGCTCTCCCCGGGGTGCTGCCGCCGCCTCGCGGCGAGCTCCGCGAGCGCCGCCGGGATCTCCTCGACGGTTAGCGTTTGGTCCACCTGGCCGGTCGCGATCGCGGCCTGCGGCATGCTGTCGTAGCGGGCGTCGCTCGGGAGCTGGGCGAAGGTCGCTCCCCCGTGTCGCTTCACGGCCGCGATCCCGAGGGCGCCGTCGGAGCCCGTCCCGGAGAGCACGATCCCCACGGCGTTCTCGCGCTGGTCCTCGGCCAGCGAGGTCAGGAAGGCGTTGATCGGTTGCCGGGTGCCGCGGGTCTCGGCGGCGACGAGGCGAAGCCTCCCGCGCTCGACGAGGAGGGTCGTGTCCGGCGGAATGACGTGGACGTGGTCGGGCTCGATCTCCTGGCCGTCCTTTGCGAACGCGACCGGGATGTCGGTCTCGCGTCCGAGGATCTCGGCGAGGATGCTCTCGTGCTCGGGGTCGAGGTGCTGCACGAACACGAACGCGAGGCCGATCGAGTGAGGAGCCCGACGCAGGAAGCGCTCGAACGCTTCTAGGCCGCCGGCGGAGGCGCCGATGCCGACCACGAGCAGCCGCTCGCCTTCGGCTGCGCGCCACGAAGTCTCTTGTGCGTCCCTCATCGCCTTGGGATCTGGTTCGGTCATGCGTTGTCTGCTCCCGAGGTAAACTTAGAGGGTAGTCGCAGCGACTTCCCATGGTGCCGGGCGGACGCTCGAAAGGCGAGCACTCGATCGCGCCGGCGCCGACCCACCCGTCGGGGCCAGCGGAGACTCCGCGGTGCTAGGGGCTGTACGAGCGACCCGGGTCACACTTCAGGCCGGCGATTCGCCGGCCTCCACCGTCGGGTGTTCGCCGGCTCGGGCGCGCGGCGCTGCCTCGCGGCCGAGAATGGGTCCCACGCGCCCGCGCAGCAGCGCGATGACCTCGGCCTCGCTCCGGGCCGGAGCGCCGGGCAACTGCACGAAGGCCCTCGCCAGCCGCCGCCAGCGGTGCGTCACGAGCAGGACCCACACCTGGAAGAAGTCGAGCCCCTCGAGGACGATCGCATCGTGACGGCCGTACTCCGGCAGGGTGCGCTCGAAGCGCTCCGGATGCTCGGTCCAGTGGCAGCGCGGTGTGAGGTGGTGCACCACGTGGTACCCGTCGTTGAAGCAGCGGCGGTTGTAGCGCGTGTTGATGCAGGTGAGGCTCGCTCGATACGGGTCCTCGGGCCGATCGGGGCTGACGAACGCATGCTGGGCCCAGTTCCCCATCATCATCAGGGTTCGGATGAGAACGAGCGGCGCGAGAAACACCACCAGCGTGGCGGCGGGGTCGAAGAGCAAGAGCGCCAGCACCGCAAGCAGGTAGAGCCCCTCCCCAACCAGCACGCGCCGAAGCAGCTTTCGCCGCCGGCGGCGCGCCAGGTACCTTGAGAGATCTACGATCCCGAGCGTCATGAACCGGCCCCAGTAGCGGAGCCAGGCTCCAAGGGAGTCGCGCCGGTACCGCATCGTCGTGCTGAGGTCGCCGGCCAGGTTCTCCTCCTGATGGTGCATGCCGACGTGATGCGCGAAGTACGTCTCGGGTGTCTGCCCGAAGAACGGGGCGAGCAGCCAGGGGATGATCCGGTTCAACCTCGCGTGACGCCGTGCGAACAAGGGGCGGTGCGAGGTGCAGTGGAGCATGAGCGTGAATCGATCCACGAGCCCGAGGCAGAGCACGAGCCAGTAGATCAGCGCTCCGGCCCAGAAGAAGCGCCCGGCGAAGAAGAGCCCCACCCCCGCGAGCGACAGTGCGGCGCACTGCATCGCCAGCGCGACGAAGACCCCGTCGCGGGGGTCATGAAGTAAGTGGACGGCCCATCGGGCGTATCGCGGAGTCGCCGCCTGGCGGGCATCGAGCGTTTGGGGCACCGTCCATAGAATCTAGCTCGCCGCTGGGCTGCCGGCCGGCGCGGCGGCCCCGGGTCGGGGCGTGACTCGCGCGAGGCCCCTTTGACGTTTCCGGCCAGCCTCGAGCGCCACCACCGCGCCTCGGAGAAGTAGCCCCCCCAATCGCAGCGGCCGATCCGAACCCCAACGATCGCCAGGTAGGTGCCGCTCCCGTCCAGGAGCACCAGCACCACGTCGATGAGCGGCGTGACGTTGATGTCGGTGACCGGCCGCTTGGTGCCGACTGCCATTCCTATGGCTACTTCTTCTCCTTGATCTCGGAGGCGTCGGGCGAGACGCCCATCACGCGCTCCCCGCTCCCCGGCAGCGCGAAGCGGACGAGCCGTCGCATCGCACTCGCGAACTGCGAGGCGAGCGACCCGGTCGCGTACCGAAGGCCGTGACGCTCGCAGATGTCCCGGACGCGCGGCGCCATCTCCGGGTAGCGCCAGGCCGGAAGGTTCGGGAAGAGGTGATGCTCGATCTGGAACCCGAGGTGTCCGCTCAGGACGTGTACGATCCGGCTCGCCTCGAAGTTCGAGGAGCCGGTCACCTGGCGCGCGTACCACCCCGTCCTGTCCTCGGTCGCGAGCTCCTCCTCGGAGAAGGTTGCGGTCCGTTCCGTGAGGTGGCCGCAGTAGATGACGGCGTAGGCCCAGACGTTCCGGAACCCGTCCGCGAGCGCGTTGCCGAGGAGCACCTTCGGCGCGAAAGGCCCCGCGAGCCCGGGGTAGAGCACGTACTCGACAGCCCCCTTCCGCGCGACCTTGCGGGCGAACGCCCACAGGTCTCGCGCCACCTCGTGCGCCGGGCGCCGCCTCGGCCCTTCGCCTCGCGCTGACCGCGGGCCGAGCACGTCGAGGAGGCCGAGGTCATATGCGCCGATCGAGTACTCGAAGAAGAGCCCGCTGAGCGGGCTCAGCAGTGGCTGGACGAGGTGGAACGGCCTCCACGGCACGTCGGCCGAGAACCGGAACGCGTCGTACCCGAAGTCGCGGTCTCGCCCGATCACGTTGGTGAAGACGTGGTGCGTCGCGTTGTGGGCTCGCTTCCAACTCTTCGCAGTGCCGACCATCTCCCACTCGTACGTCGCCGAGCCGAGCAACGGGTCGTGCATGAAGTCGTACTGACCGTGCAGCACGTTGTGGCCGATCTCCATGTTCTCGAGCACCTTGTAGACGGTGAGCGCGGCGACGCCCGCGCTCCAGGAGATCGGCTCCAGGCTGAAGTGGACGAGGAGCCGTCCTGCGACCTTCGCGCTCCGTGCGACGGCGCGCACGCCGCGAATGTACTCCGCGTCGGCGGGACCGACCTTCGACGCGTACTCCTGGCGGAGCGCGTCGAGCTCGACGCGTAGGGTGTTCGGATGCTGGGTAGCGGCGTTCGGCTGCTCGATTGACGGATGCACAGGCACCTCCTCGGCAGATCGCGTCGCACATCGCGGAGGGAGAATCTGTCGCCGCGATGTCATGTGCGCGTCACATCCAAGCAATTGAGGGAGGAATCAGGGGCCCCCTCGACTCGCGGGTCGACGCTTCCGGGTCGACCGCGCCGCAAGCGTTGCGTGGGGCGCGAACTTCGCGTGGAGAGATGCTCCGGGGGGCTCGCTGGCCGACGGGGTCACGGTGATGAAGATCGCCAGGAGATCGAACGCGCTGCGAACGGTCGCCCTCTCGACCGTCGTGATCTGATTCCATGGCCAACTCGGCCTCCACCGCGCCCGAGATGGTGAGCGACCCGGTTCGAGCGAGGAGACGACAACGAGGTGAGGCCATGGACCCATTTCGGGATGCCTGGAGATGGGCCACGCAGTTGCTGCTCTTCGCCGGGCGCACCCTGCGCGCGTTCTCGCGCAACTGCGGCGTCCTGCTCGCCGGCGGCGTCGGCTACAACGCGCTGCTCTCGCTCGTGCCCTTCCTGACGCTGGCGGCAACTGGGCTCTCGATCCTCTTTGACGAGGCATGCATCCTCGACACCTTGCGCCGGGACTCACGGCGCTCGTCCCTCAGCACGCCGATGCCGTCCTGCAAGCGGCGCAGGCGTTCCTCCACACCAAGGCATCCGCCCGCGCACTCAGCGTCGTGTCGATGCTGTTCTTCAGCTCGATCGCGTTTCGCATGCTGGAGCAGGCAGTGGCCTTCCACTCGTCCAGCCGAACCGCGCACCGGAGCCTCTGGGTCAGGTCGTCACCGAGCTCGAGGCCAGCTCCGCCGCGGGAGTGCGCTGGTACGAGAGGCCTCGCGACGAGACGAATCGACCGAGATGGCTGCCGTGAGCCTGGTCCCCTTCCAGCTCCAGCTCCTCTGCGAAGGCGACGAGCGCCCGGGCCATCTGCCGGTGCTTCCAGCGGTTCCACCAGCGCGAGTGGTCGGTCAGCTCGAGCGCAGCGAGGCGCGCGACGCACGCGGCGACTCGCGTCCCGGTGTCCTGCCCTGCTGAGAAGCTGTTGCTGTCGTAGGCGATCATGGCCTTCCCCTTCACGCGCTCCGCGGCGGAACATTCAGGCGCGCAGACGCTTCGCAGCAGCGTCGGCGCGCAACAGTTGTCTGAAGAAGCCGACGAATCCGACCGCGACCCCGATCACCGCGCCGGTGACCAGGAACCACTGCACGGTGTGGCCCATCCAGCGGTCGAGCCCGTAGCCGAGCGCCGTGAACCCGCCCACGGAGGCCATGAGCGTGCTCGACGCCGCCAGGTATGGCTCCGCCCGCCGGTAAGCGACGGCGGTGCCCGAGAGCCCGCGCTCGGAGTCGGGGACCCCGGGACCGGCCCGCGCGTCCCCGCGAGGAGGCATCACGCGCTCGCGGGTGGCGTGGGTGCCACGAGCTTCCTCCAGCTGGTGCCGGAACGGGTCGCGGCTCGCATCCCGATGCCCCCGCAGAACGGACACGCGCGCTGCACGGGCGGCGGCCCGAGCGAGAGGAACTCGACCAACTGCGCCCACGAGGAGAGCAGGGCGGTCGTGTCCGCTCCGGCCACATCCCGTCGCGCGAGCAGGCGAGACATCTCGCGGTCCATTCGTTCGACGATCGGCCTCAGGCCATCGGTATGGATCATGATCCACCCCACTCCACGGGGCGCCGCTCGAAGCGAGGCGGTCCAGGGGCGGGGAGTCGGCAGCTCAGCGCGGGTGGGCGGATGGTCGAGCAGGGCGTCCATTCGCCCGACCACTTGCAATGCATAAGCCTGAGGGAGCCCCTCCGCACCACGGACTCGCCGGTATGACGGGGCCCCGGCCTGCGACTCTGCGCAGGCGAGAACGGAAATGTCTGGGTGCTCCCTGCCGGTCGTCGAGTTGTGAGGACACGAGGAGAGAGAACCGATTCATGGCGGTCGAGGAACACACTGTGCCGTCGCGAGCTACCTGCAAGAAGCCGAGTGGCGGGCGAGCGAAGGCGAGCGCCTCCTCGTCGTGGAGATCGGCACCTCGGCCGGCGGTCTCGAGGCGCTCGAGCGCTTTCTTCAGCGGGTCTCGCGTGACAGCGGCCTCTCCTATTGTCGTCGTGCAGCACCTCCTCCCGGAGCACGAGAGCAGCCGCGGTGGCCCGGCGGTCCACGATCCTGCCGCCGGCACGGCGGGCGCTGCCCTTCGAAGTAGCGCCTCCAAGCCGGCGAGCTGGGGAACGAGGCTGTCCGTCTTCCTGCCGCCCGCGTTGGCGCGCCCGCGACCAACCTGATGCATCTCGCCCGGCAGGAGCTCAGGGTCGAGCTCTCCGCCGCCCCTCACAATGCGCGCCAGGGCGAGCCGGTCACCTACAAGGGTCGGTGATGGAGGCCGAGGGCATCTAGCGCCGGGGCGACCTCGTGGTCCGACCGCTCCCGCCCACCGACCAGGATCCAGACGCGCTGTTCCTAGTCGTCTTCGAGGAGTACGTCCAACGAGCAGCTCCAGTCCATGAACGAGGAGATGCACTCCGCCAACGAGGAGCTGCAGTCGGTGAACGAGGAGCTGAACACCTTGAACGCCGAGTTGAGCAAGAAGATGGACGAGATCGAGCTGCTCTACGGCGACCTCAGAACCTGTTCCAGAGCACGCAGATCGCCACCATCTTCCTGGACCGCCAGTCCCGGATCGCACGCTTCACGCCGGCGGTCTCCCGCGGACAGGGGCGGAATTCCCGCGCAACAGAATCCTGATGACCGGATGGCGCAGTCCCCGAATGGTTATCTTCTGATCAGCGGTCGCTCCGGCCCAACAATTCATGATCGACCCGGTCCGCCTGCGGAAAGCAAGCGTGTGGCGGACCAAAGACCGGCGACTGCAGACGCGGTGCCTCTGGGCGGCCGTGGTGGGCCTGTGCTCAGTCGCGCTGGCCATGTGTCCGGTGACGTCTTCGGCCCAGGGGCTCGCTCTCAGCCTGGAGCCAGGCGTCGCGGTGGGCCGTGCGCGGCCGCGAGGGTCGCCTCTTCCCAGCGCCGCATCTCTGAAGGCGCTTCTCGGGGTAGCACCCTTTCTCGACCTGTCCGTCGGCGTCGGTTTCGTCGGCCTACCGGACCTGTCCCTCTCGAGCTCGTCCATGTCCGGCATGGCGTCGACGGTGGGCGCGGGCGTGCGGCTCAAGCGGCCTCGCGATCTACGCTCGTTCCTCGGCGCGTCCCCGTGGGTCGACGTCGAGGCGCTCAGTGTCCAGGGGGGCGCGACGGGCCGGCTCGGCCTTGCGGCAGGCGCGGGGGCGGCGTTTCCCGTGAACCGTGCGCGCACGATCTGGCTGGGGCCGTTCGTGCGCTACCGCCAGCTCGTCGTACCGGACGGTGCCGGCGACCGCCCCGCCTCGCACGGCCTCTTCGCGGGGTTGACGCTCGAGGTACGCTCGTCGCAAACCCCGGTCGGACGTGGCGTCTCCCCGTGACGGCTCCGAAGGCGTGGATCCAAGGAGTGGGGCGAACGACCTGCCCCGAGGCGGCACGCGATCACGCCGCGAGGTTGGGCCCGGCCGGCTCCTGCGGCCGGATCTCCACCTGCCGGAAGAGGACCTGAAGCTCGGCATCGGCGAGCGTCTCTGCGTCAAGGAGCTGCCGCACCTTCGCTCAAACTCGCGGCCGGTGTTTCCGGATCGCGATCGGTCGTTTAGAGGCGGCGTCGAGTGCCTCCGGGTTGAATCCGAGTTCCCGAAAGCTTCTGCTCGGGCGACGGGACCCCGGTCGGCCCCCCCTGGCGGCCAAGCCGCCCGAGGCGTAGACCTTGGTTGCCCAGAGCCTGGCGCGATCAGACCTGTTGTACGGATCCCTTGCGTCCGTCCGTTCCAGCCAGTACGCTGTTCCACGTCATGCGGAACACGATACATCCCGGAACAGATGCATCATCTCCCTGGCCGTTAGGTCGGCTCAAGGAGCGCTTGCCACGGACCTGGACGCTCTCTTCCGCCCCAAGAGCTTCCGCCCGCGCCGGGACGGAATACATCGTCCTGCGTGGGCCCGACGGGCAACAGGCGACGATGGCTGTCATGGCGCGAGCCCGTCTCGAGCCCCGGGACGTGGCCGCGGCCGTGAAGGCCGCTCGCGCCAGCGGCTACTCTGGAACCGAACTACTCGTGACGGCTCCCTTCCTCAGTGCGAGAGCCATGGAACTCCTCCGGGCCGAGAACGCAAGCTACATCGACCGGACGGGAAACCTGCGCCTCTCCCTGTCCAGCCCCGCGGTCTTCATCGAGACGCAGGGCGCACAGAAGGATCCGGCCGCCACCGTGCGCCCCATCGGCTCTCTCAAGGGACCCGCTGCCGGACGGGTCGTGCGGGCCCTGTGCGACTACCGGCCGCCGTTCGGCGTGAGGGAACTGGCCAAGCGTTCGCAGACGCCGCTCGGCTCGGTCTCGCGCGCCGTTGCGTTCGTAGAGAAGGAAGCCCTCCTGACTCGCGAGCCGCGCGGTCCCGTCCTTTCCGTCGACTGGTCCGGCCTCATCCGTCGCTGGACTCAGGAGTATTCGCTGACCGGTTCCAACGAGGCGCTCAGCTTCCTCGAGCCGCGTGGGCTCGAGGGGCTCCTCGCCAAGCTCAAGAAGGTCGCCTCACGCTACTCGGTCACCGGCTCGCTCGCCGCTGGCATCCGCACCTCGACCGCCCTCTCCCGCCTCGGCGTGGTGTTCGTGGAAGACATCGAGGTCGCCGCCTCCGAACTCGGCTTGAAACAGAGCGAACGGGGAGCGAACGTCATGCTGGTCCGCCCGTTCGACCCGGTGGTGTTCGAGCGGGGAGCAGTCGTCGAAGGAGTCCGATACACATGCGCGAGCCAGGTCGCCGCCGACCTCTTGACCAGTCCCGGCCGTGGCCCCGCCGAGGGCGAGGAGCTGCTTCGCTGGATGCAGGAGCACCGTGATGAGTGGGGAGCCTGAGGTCTACCAGCAGGCACGCCGCATCTTGCTCGACGCGCTCGAAGCGCTCGGGGAGCAGCGCAGTGCGATCGTCCTCGTCGGCGCGCAGGCGGTGTACCTGCACACCGGCGACGCCGACATCGCGGTCGCGCCCTACACGACGGATGCGGACGTGGCGATCGATCCGGCGCAACTCGGCGCCAGCCCCCTCATCGAGGCGGCGATGCGCGGGGGAGGGTTCCACCCCGGAGCGAACCCCGGCTCGTGGATCAAGGAAGACATCGCCTTTGACCTGATGGTTCCGGCCGCGCTCGCCGGTGGCGGCCGACGCGGGGCCGACCTCGGCGTTCACGGATGCCGCGCAGCGCGCAAGGCCCGCGGACTCGAGGGTGCGCTGGTGGACAAAGAGGCCCACGAGGTGGCCGCTCTCGCGCAGGGGGATCTGCGGCGGTTCACCATCCTCGTGGCCGGGCCCGGCGCCCTGCTCGTGGCGAAGCTCCACAAGATCGCCGAGCGAGTCGGAGCTCCCAGCCGAACGGAGGACAAAGACGCGCTCGACGTACTCCGGCTCCTTCGCTCGGTCGAGGCCGATCGCCTGGGCAGGCGGGTCCGACTGCTCCTCGAGAGCCCGCTGGCCGGCGAGACGGCCAGCGAGGCGATTTCTCACTTCAAGAGCCTGTTCGGCACGCCTGAGTCGCCCGGCTCGAACATGGCCGCGAGGGCGGTCGCAGGGCTCGACGACCCGGACACGATCCGGGCCTCCTGTGCGGCGCTCGCTGAGGAACTGCTGACAGCGCTCGCCCAATGAGAGCCTGCACGTCCTCCGCCCGATGCGACATCGCGTGATGACGACCGTGCGCCAGGATCTTGCGAAGGAACTGGCTCGGCTCGAGGCCCGGCTCGCCGCCGTCGATGCCGAAGGCGCGGCTCTCCGTGAGCAGATCCAGAGGTTGCGTGACGCACTCTCGGCTGCCGAGCCGGTGGTGGCCGCGGCCGTCCCGACGGCAACGGTCGCCGGGGCAAAGGTTCCCGCGACCGCCTCAGAGAAGGTTACTCTCTTCTCCTCCCTCTTCCGCGGGCGCGCAGATGTCTATCCGCGCTTCTGGTCGAACGAAAGAAAGGGCACCAAGGGCTACTCCCCCCGGTGCCTCAACGAGTGGGACCGACCCCTCTGCCAGAAGCCCAAGACGAAGTGCAGCGAGTGCCTCCACCAGGATTTCGAGCCGGTCTCTTCGCAGGTCATCCAGGATCACCTCCTCGGGCGACACGTGATCGGCATCTATCCCCTCCTCCGGGGCGAAAGCTGCCACCTCCTCGCCGTGGATTTCGACAAGGGCTCTTGGGCCGACGACGTCGGCGCCTTCGCGGAGACCTGCCGGGCGACAGGGATCTCAGTCGCGGTCGAGCGCTCCCGGTCGGGTGCCGGTGCGCATGCATGGTTCTTCTTCGAGGAGCCGGTTCCGGCCGCCCTCGCGCGCCGGCTCGGCTGTTACCTGCTCACGGAAACCATGTCCCGCCGTCCCCAGATCGGGATGGATTCGTACGACCGGGCTCTTCCCGAACCAGGACACCATGCCGCGCGGCGGGTTCGGCAACCTGATCGCGCTCCCGCTTCAGCGAGAGGCGAGGAAGCACCACAACACCGAGTTCCTGGACGAGGCGCTCCAGCCGTTCGCGAACCAGTGGGCATTCCTCGCGGCGTTGCCTCGCATCCCTGGGACGACCGTGGAACTCGTCGCCCGGGAGGCCCACCACCAGGGCCGCGTGCTCGGAGTCCGCTTCGCCGCCGTCGAAGAAGATGACTTTCCTTGGGCGCGCTCGCCATCCGGCCGCCCTCCCCCCACGAGCATCGGCGCGCCACTATCAGCACCGGTACGCCTCGTACGCGGGGAGCGCCTCTTCGTTGAGAAGCATGGGATGCCTGCTGGCCTACTCACCGAACTCCGCCGCCTCGCCGCATTCCAGAACCCGGAGTTCTACAAGAAGCAGGCGATGCGGCTCTCCACCAACGGAACGCCGCGCGTCCTCACCTGCGCGGAGGACCCCGGCCCGTTCCTGAGCCTGCCGCGCGGATGCGAGCAAGACGTCGCGTCACTCCTCCGCGAGTGGGGCGGCGGGCTCACAGTCGAGGACCAGCGCAGTTCCGGAAGTCCTCTGGATGTCGAGTTCCGCGGCGAGCTCTCCGACGTCCAGGCTCGCGCCACCGCGGCCGTCCTCCCCCACGATATCGGCATCGTCGTTGCGCCCCCGGGCACCGGCAAGACCGTCCTGGGCGCAGCGCTCGTGGCGAAGCGCGGCGTGAGCACGCTGGTGCTCGTGCATCGAAAGCCCCTGCTCGAGCAGTGGGTCGCCCAGCTATCGGAGTTCCTCGACATCGCCAGGAAGGAGATCGGAGTCGTTGGCGGCGGCAAGCGGCGCCCGACGGGCCGCCTTGACGTCGCGATGATCCAGAGCCTGGTCCAGAAGGGCGTCGTGGACGACCTCGTGGCCTCCTACGGTCACGTGATTGTGGACGAGTGCCACCATGTCTCGGCGAGCTCATTCGAAGGCGTCCTCTCGGAGGTCAAGGCGCGGTACGTCCTCGGCCTCACCGCCACGCCGAGGCGCCGCGACGGGCACGACCCCATCATCGAGATGCAACTCGGCCCGGTGCGGTTCACGGTCACCGCCAAGGCAGCGGCGCAGGCCCGGGGCTTGGCGCACCGCCTCGTCATCAGCGATACCGGATTCTCGTCCGTGTGGAAGCCAGGCGACGCCGTTCAGGATCTTTACGCCTCGATGGCGAAGGACGAAGCCAGGAACGCCCTCATCATCGACGACGTCCTTGCAGCGCTCGAGCAGGATCGCTCCCCGATCGTGCTCACCGAGCGCCGCGACCACCTCGAGTATCTGGTGGAGAAGTTGACCCCCTCCACCCCGAACCTCGTCGCCCTCCACGGCGGCCTCTCCGCGAAGCAGCGCCGCGAGGCGCTGGCCCGATTGGCGGCGATTCCGGCGGAGGTCGAGCGACTGGTCATCGCCACCGGACGTTACGTCGGTGAGGGCTTCGACGACCCGCGCCTCGACACGCTGGTGCTCGCCTTGCCGGTGGCATGGCGCGGCACCGTCGTCCAGTACGCTGGCCGGCTCCACCGTACCCACGCAGGGAAGACCGAGGTCCGCATTCACGACTACCGCGACGGCGCGGTGCCAGTGCTGGTCAGGATGCTGGACAAGAGACTCCGGGCGTACCGGGCGATCGGCTATGAGGCTGACTTCGCCGTCCCCTCGCCGACCCGCGGCGAGCACACCATCGAGTACGACGAGTAGTCGAACGGGGTCATCGGCAGAAGCGGGGCCGGCGATATTGGCGCTCGACGTCGGAGCTCGTCCTCAATCAGCGGCTCTTCGAGGATCTCCTCCCACTCCCCCGTGCCGGCCGACCTCGGCGTCGGCCGCTAGCTCGCACTGCAGCACAACTGCCTCGGTATCGACCTCCACGGTCGGCTCACGCGCAAGCATTTCCAGCACGAACCCGCAGGTCCGCCTGGCACTCCGGGCGCTACGGTAGGAAACCGGCCGGCCAGCGGCACGTCGGTGCCAGTGCAAACGGCGAGGTGATGCTGGGGAGTACCTCCTTCGCCCAGGAAGACAGGATCCAGGGTCGCGCACGGAGCGAGCCGCCGCCGGAACCCGCCGATTTCCTTGAGCCGGCGAAGTAGATCTTGCCCTGAAAGTGGAGCGGCCGCTGGGGCTCTCAACAAAAACCCCAGCGGCCGCGGGCGCTTAGAAATCGGGGAGACAGGATTTGAACGGACAGTGACCACGGTTCTTTAACAGGCGAGGGCGCTTCACTTTCTCCGGATTCGCCCGTGGACACGGTCATTTCAGCGCTCCCCTCCCCGTCTCGACCCTCCGCCGCATTCCCCTCGGATCCTCCTCCGGCGTGGAGCAGGCATGGAGCAGGCTCCGCGGGACGAAACAGCCAGAGACGGCGGCGGACAAACCTAGACGCCCCGGTCGCCTACCTCCGCCAGAGCTGGTCGAATCGGGACAGCATGGTCTCGAGGTCGAACGCGGGCGCATCGGCGCGCAGGACGGCTGGCAGATCGAGAGCCAGGCCCGCCTCCACCTTGCGACGTCGGTTCGCGTCCAGGGCGAACGATCTGCCCTGACGCGCGAGCGGGCCGGCATTCCACTCGGCGGTTTCGGCCGGACGAGCAGCGGCGTCCTTGAGGACTGCGGTAATCTCCTGGACATCCCGCCGAAGGCCCCTGATTTCCTCGATGGCCGCTCGCCAGAGGTCCTGCGCCATTCTGTCCATGCCGAACCTCCCGGTGCATTCTAATATCAGGCGTCCTGAACTACCCTGACGCGTAAGTGGCTCAAACTTCCCCGGTGACTCGATCCTCGACCTGACGAAGGTCGTAAGGAGCCAAGCGGAGCCGCCGCGAACTGGAGGAAGCTGTGAAGTCTAAGAGGGACGCCAGGGCCATCAGGGCATCGAACAGGTCGGTATACGAGTTGGCCCACGACTACGACCAGCGCGCAGAAATGCCCGTGACGCCCGAAGAGGCGGCCCGGGCCGGCCGCGACGCTCTCGTCGTCGCCCGCCAGCTTCTCGCGGCGCACGTCAAGGCGCCCTCGAATACGGGCAAGATGCGGCTCAGGGCTGCGGCCGCTCTCATCTGGCTGGCACTCCTGAGCGCCTGTCAGGTCGTCATCCTTCGCCGGAGCAACCGGGATAGACCGGATGGCGGACCCAAAGATGTCGAGGACGCGATGGACCTTGCGCGCACGAAACGAGAACGCGACGCCGCGTGGAACGCCCACACGGCCATGTCGGCCCTCTACGTCCAGGGATTCAGTAGAGAAGACATCGACCCGAGGCGGATCACCTACTGGCTAAGAACCGCACAGGCGGCGCTTCGCGCCGTAGCCCGCGGCAGCTGAACGAGAGAGTCGAGCGGAAGGCAGCTGCGTAGGGCGTCGCGGAGGCCATAGTAACCAACTTAGAACCTGCAGCCCCTTGGTCCCGAAAAGTGCATGAGGGCGTCCGATACGGTCGGCCCGCCTCGGATGGCGTCGGAAGTAGCCGATTTTGTTGAGATCGACTCTGGCGCCGGATCCGATACAGCCGGCCCAAAATGGATACGTTGTGCCAGCCTTAGGCACAATCCAGGCACACTGGAACCCGAGTACGTCACCCTCGTTTTCGACTGTGCCGCAGGTCGCAGCGCTGCTCCAGGTCTGCCGCGCGACCGTCCACAAGCTGATCGATCGCGGCGATCTGCAGCACGTGAGGGTGTCGGGAGCCATCAGGGTGCCGGTTCGGGCTCTGAGGGCCTACCTCGAGCGTCGGAAGTGACTCGAGTCGCAGGTTCGAATTCGAATCGGGGGTCCGCAACTGCCCTCGCAGATCCCCGCTCCTGAGCCGCTCTCACTGTTCGTGCCGAGGTTGCGCCTCGGAGCGCGCGGTTCTGACCGCGGTGGCGCTGGAAGCGCCCGCATTCTGTAGCGAGGCGTTCCGGTCACTGGCGCGGATCCCGTTACGCCGACACCTTCACCCGCTCGATCTCTCGTACGAAGATGGGAGATAGACCGACTCGGTCCCAAGGTTCGGCAGCCAGCCACTTCTTCGCTTCCACCCGCGTCATGTCCTGGTTGACGCTGCGCTGGGCGACAACGCTCGCAGTCGTTCGCGACAAGCCTAGGCCGACAAGGTTCACCATCGTCTTCGATGCTGCACCGAGCTCCAAGAACAGAGGGAGCGCCGGGATGCGCTCGACAAGAGAGGCGTGCCCCGTCCGCTGGAATGCGGCGGCTAGAAGGTCGGTGTAGCAGGCCGTGTACTTCACCAGCCGAAAGCGCAGCTCGTTTTCGATGTCTTCGAGTACGTCCCGAATGACTGTTGGAACATTAAACCCGCGCTTTGCCTTCTTCTCTCGGAACTTGATCGCGCCGTCGATCATCTCCGGGAGCGGAGTCCCCCGCATCCACCGCAGAGCGAAAGGAGCGAAATAGGTGTGCGACTTGTCGTCTCGCCGTTTCTTCTCGAAATAATTATGTATGCGCTTGATGATGGCGATCAGGCCCTGATGCGCCTCATCCCACTGCCTCAGTGGGTGGACAGGCATGTACCGCTCAGGGCCGTTTGTGCTGATGCCGTCCAATAGGTACTCGAACATCTCTTGCTGCCGGAACACAGACACCGTGATGTGCTTGTGCGTGATCTCGACGGGGACGGTCATGGCTACCGCAACTTTCGTCACGGCACTGGCGATTCGGTTCCGCACTGGTTGCGCTTCCAAGTCCGGGAACACACGGTCGAGCGCCGCGGCAAGCCCCCCTTGGCGGGCCGCGTTGACGAGCTTCACGAATGCGCCTTCTGCGCCTTGGTGCTTACCTGATGGATGGTCGCGGTCTTGAATGAATTCCAGCAACTGATCCGTCTTCGTCTTTAGCGTGCTCTCGAACGAGGGCGTAACGATCTCGTCGCGGTCTCCGTTCAGGGGTTTGCCCTTCCATCTTGCGTAGTCAATAAGATGGACGTGCCCGGCGAATTCTCGCCCCATCCGGCCGGCTCGGCCCGCTAGGTTCCAAAAATCTAGCGCCGAAACAGGTTCATCTTCGGCGGATCCCCACTCTCTTCCCTTCGTGGGATTGTAGAGGAAGAGATTCTTGGCGGGGAGATTCACGCCGTGAAGCAGCGTGCTCGTACACACCAAGACATCGAGCTTCGACTCATCGAAGTAGTCTTCGACCGTTCGCCGTATGATGGCTGGCATGTTGCCATAGTGGAACCCGACTCCGGCTCGGACCGCGTCAGCAAGTGGATACTGCGCATGAACGTGGGCTTGAACGAAATCCGCAAACTCATCTCGGGCCTTCTGAAGCTCCAACGTCGCAGGCTTTCCATAAGTCTGTGTGAGTTGCCGAAGCATGCCAGCGAGCTTCTCGCACCCCGCCTTGCCGCTCGCGTACACAAGGCTCTTGTTCCCTCCCCCGAAGAAGTAGGTAATGGCAGCGAGCGTCTGTTCCTCCCCGAGCAATTGGAGTGGCAGCTTTCTAATCCCCAACGACTCGCGGACGCCACGCAACTCCGTGCTAACCGAAACTTCATCAGTGCGAACCGCGTCGGTATCGAGGAAGAGCAGGTGCTGCGCTACAGGCCGCTCGGGCGGTGCCAGCGCGACTACGTCTGCTCGCTGGAACACTCTTCCGAAGACGGCCGGATTCTTCGTGTGCGGAGAACCGAACAGGAGCTGCATATTCGGTGCGCGCGCCAACATCTCCTCGATCACCGTCTGAAGAATTACTCCGCGAGATGGCTCCGAGATGAGGTGAGCTTCGTCGATGACCGCCAAGTCGAAGCGCAACTTGGGCGCAGCTTCGAGCAAAATCTGAAGGCGTTCCTGAGTGACAACGTAGATCCCTGCGTCGATCCCTAGCTCCACTGGCGCCACAGGCACGGTGACAACGGGCAGAACGGCAGCATGTATCGCCGCGGCCGTGTCGAGCAGATCCGAAGAGACCTCGTTCACTAGCGCCCGGGTAGGAACGACATAGACCCCCCATCTGCCACTTCCCGGCGCCAGGGATGTAACGAGATACCGACCCAGCGCGTATGACTTCCCGGCGGAGGTCGGGGCAGAGACGGCAGCGGATTGGCCATCACGAAGAACCCGCCACAGATCACGCTGAAAATCCGTCAATGTCAGCTTCATACCGTCCGCGACCTGAACGGAGTTGGTTTGTGCATGGCCCTCCAGCTCGAGCCACGCAGGCAGCGGCATGTTCTTTCCCCGCGCCTTGGCCGGCACGCCTTTGAGAAGGAAGTCAGCAGCGGGAAAGTTTCCGAGCCGTCCGAAGACGAAGTGAACGAGATCTCGGAGTGGTCCCGATACTGCTTCGTTCCGACAGTGGACGGTCCAGGCAGCGATACAAATTCGGTACGCGGACTCTCTTAGCGCGATGTCAGACGAGGCGGCGAAAATCGCCGCGCTTTGAAGAAGACGCCCCAGGGCTGCTTCATCAACCCCGTTGCGTTGCCCTTCCGCCACTTGGCCGGCGCCACGCACTTCGATGGCAATCGCGGCCCGCTCCAATGAGCGGTACTCCGCATGGAACTGAGCGCGGCCCCATACCTGCCGACATAGCTCCTCGATCACCGAATTACCCCGAGCTGCCGCAGGAACGCCTTCCGGAGAGCGAGCACGCTCGGGACCGGCAGCAAGAAGAGATGCACTGACAGATGATCTAGCTTCGCTGCACTGAGTTTCGCGGCGAACGCCTTGCACGCCTCGGCCGCTGCTTCTTTGTATCGCGCGACAAGCACTGCATCACGCTTATCTGCTGGGACCTTCGCCAAACCATCGAATAGGCGCTTATGATCGTACGACACCAGACAAGCGTAGGTCTCTTCGCGCTGGTTGGAGCATTCGTCGTATGGGTCGAAGTACTGCAACAAGGCTTTGCGGAGCGCTTCGTCCGTCACGTTCAGGTGCGCTCGAATGATGTCGATCTCGCGCCCGCGCTGCGTCTGTCCCTGTTCTTCTTTGACGAACTTGGCAAGAGAGTCGCACACGCTGGACAGCGCACCGTTCAGGTTCTTCTTCAGCTTTGACTCACCCCAGAGGATCCGAAGGGTTGCAGCGCGAGAACCGACAGTCGCGTGAATGCTGTCCGCGCCATGCAGATGCATCGAGGTGCTGGTCTTCAGGTACATCTTGCACGCGATCTGGGGTGCCCCGACAACCCCCTCGAGGAAGACGAACAGGATTAGTTCGCCCGGTTCGCCTGTACTCTTGCGACTCTTCTTGGCCTTTACGAACAGATTGCGCGCTTGATCAACCAACTCGGCCAGATATCGATGATCGCGCGTGGCGTCATACTGCTGTTCCAGCCGCTCACGCTCGGAGCGCGGCACACAGAACGGTATCGCATGGTAGTAGAGAAACGTTGCAAGCTCCTCCAACGCCCACGCTCCGTCCGCCGCGAGAGCCGGATAGAAGAAGGTCCCTGCGACGTTGATGTGTGGTTCTTTCCACTCGTACGCGACCTGGCGAAAGCGCACGCCAAGTCCATCGTATTTCCCGTGGATAGCTGCGCGAAGTTGTTCCGCCAGCTCCGCCATCTCGTCTGGATACACCATCGGAGCAGATCCGTCCAAAATTGCTGCTCCCCAACGAGCGTAGTCTAGCGACCCACCGTAAACCGGCACACTCGCACCTTCTGTAAGCGCGGACGCCAGAACATGAAGGCTCACCGCTCGCGAACACCCGGCGACGGGCTCGCAGCTGCACCGCCCAGGAGTCCCAGTTCGCTTGAAGCCCGGGGGGGCCGCGGCCCTAGGGTCGCCGGTCCCCTCGCGCTAGACGAAGCGCGCCCGCCGCCGGCGTTTCATGCCTACCGTGCAGCGGACGGCGAGGTGCGCTCCCCAGGGCCGGGGGGCAGCGGCGCGCGGGCACCTCGCGGTCGCGCACTCGCGGGCGAACGACCTCGACTCGGTCCAGTGGGCTGGCGCCGCGACGCACCGGGGCCACCCTGTACCTAGGTGCCCGGGAGGAACGGGAGCAACCGACGTCCTCGGCGCGACAGCAAGACGACCGCTTCGCTGTCACCACTACGGCTGCAGCGACGCTGGGCTCGCTGTGGTCGCGGGGAGCGCTCGCGGTGAACGCGACGTTCGTCCGAGAGGTCGAGCCAGGCAGGCTCGCCGCGCGAACGTTCGAGCGCGGTGTGGGCGAGACCCGCTCCTGCGGCACGGGCGCGATCGCCGCGGTCCTCGCCGTCGCAGCCCGGCAGACCGCGGACGGCGCGTGGTGCCACCGGGTCGAGTTTACGTCGGGTGAGGCCCTCACGGTACGGCATTGTGCGGACCTCGCCGCCTTCGAGCTGACCGGCAGGATGCTGCGCCTTGGTCAGCGCTGAGGGCGGGAGGCTGCGTGGGGAACGTGAGCGAGGGTCGCAAAGCCAGCCGCGCGCCAGCCCCGGGGCGACCACGTCCCCCTGCTTCGCTCGCTGCCGCTCCTCGAGCTCGCACGCCGCGTGCTACGTCGCCGTGCGCCCGACTGGACTTGATCAAGCCCAGAGTTTCCTCGCCGCCGTCCATGTCGCCTGCCTCTGGATGTGGCTCGTCGATTGAGGACCACCCCTAGGCCGCCCGGGCTGCTCGCATTGGCTCCCTTCGCCACCCGCCAGGGGTGCCCCGGATCGTTCGCGCGAGGAGCGCCCTCGCTTCGGGCGTGAGGGGCATGCGCTTAGGAGACGATCAGCGTCGGGAGTTGGTTGCCCGAGCCGACGATACGGCCCGTGTGGTCGCGGGTCTTGTCGTCCTTCGGATCGTACGTGCCGCGCAGCCTGCCGCTCGCGTCGCGGCCCTCGAACTTTCCGTTCCCGACCTGCTTTACCTTCCCGAGCATTCGCCCGGTTCTGTCACGGAGCACCTGTTCCATCGAGCATCCTCCCGTTGTTCACGCCGCGCGAGCGGCGAGCTTCCCATGATCCTCGAGCCATCGCTTCTGAAATGACCGCCGCGCCGCCCAACCGACCTCCTTCAGCCACCAGCCGTTTGCAGACCCGCCCACGACCGCGCCGACCGCGGGCACGACCTGGAGAGCCTTACGCTTCGTAAGGTTCACGCCGAGCTGCTTCGCGAGATTGCGAAGCGCGATCAGGGCGCCTTCCTTGCTGACCTGAGTCGCCGCGACCTTCTCCGACATCGCTTTCCAGGTCTGGCGGACCAAGATGACGCGGAGCTCCCGAAGAAACGCGAGTGCCGCCACCTTCTCCTTCACGGAGTTCGCGCCTGAGGCCGAGAGCACCGCGTACACAAACTGCGCGTCCCCCTCGTCCTTGCACTCGTAGCCGTAGCAGAGACCGATCTTGTGGATCGTCCTCAGCGCGATAGTGATCACGACCGGCACATCGATAACCATTCCGGGAAGGCCGGTCGCGCCAGTGCCCGCTCCCTCGCCCGTGGCGAGAGTAATGGCCCAATTGTGGACCTCGTTCGCAAGCTCGTCGAGGCGCTCCAGCGGTAGCTGCTTCAGCTCAGCCAGACTCGATACCTGCGCGTCGCGCAGAAGATCGTCCGAGTCGGCCAGGAACTTGGCGGCCGAGTTGCTGAAATCGAGCGCACCGCGGATCGCTGCTTCAGGAATGGCCTTCTGGGCAAGCCACGCGAGTGGCGCGGTCACGAAACCTAGCGCCTTAGAAACGACCCCTGGCTCTTCGCGCTCCCATTGCTCGATGCGCTCGAGCTGCTCCGCTTCGTAATCCGTCAACCTCTGCCCGCTCATGTTGTCTCCCCCTCCGTTGCTTTCGTCGTGGTCTTGACCCGCCCCCAGAAAACTAGACGGATCTGAAGGCCAGTTCTCTATGCCCGATAAACTCAAGCATACCGAATCTCCGTGAGCGTCAGGGAGCAAGCGTCTTAGTCACGTTGCGGAGGCGCATGTCCGTCTCCGTTGCGACCCACACCTCAAGGTCATGTAAGGGCGCGCCGGCGGACTTCGCTGCTCGAATGGCCTTGTCGAGAAGGCCAGCGGCGCCCCACACCGGCGACGCCGCCTTCGGCGCCCCGACGACGAGTAGCGGGATGCACTTCGGGTTCGTCCTCACGCGCGGGAACAGAGAGGAGAGAAGGCCGATTCGCTGCCTCTGCTCGATCATGGCGTTCAGGTTGCCGACGGTGTCACGGTCCTGCGCCAGGAGCTCCTGCCAGAGGGCAACGTAGCCTCCGACCTGAACTGGGCCGTAGTAGATCCCCGCCCCGTTTGACCCGTGCTTTACTTCGATGATCCCTAAGTCACCCGTCGGCAGGACGGCAAGGAAGTCGGGAGAAGCGCCGGGGTCCACGCCTTGAACAGCGTTGCGCTGGCGGGGCATCTCTTCAGCCATCGCAGCCTTCCACGGCGCCCGCTTGGCGGCGAGCCACTGCTGGATCTTCCTATCGACCCCCTCCGGCTGCGCTTCCCGGTCGAGGACGGCCCAGGGCTCATGAAGTCCCAGGAATCCGCGTCGCGCAAGCCACGCCTGCCAAGTACCTTCTTTCACCCATGCCGCGTCAACATTGACGGCGCCGAAGAAGGAATACCAAGCGTCAAGGTGTGTGGGCAGATCGTCGTTGGAGAAGGTTCCGAAGACTCCGGCTCCGGCCTGCTTCACATAGGTCGCTGCGGCCGACGCACGAAGCTTCCCCGCAGAGGTCTGGCGGATGTCGAGGACCTTCGTCGCGCCGGCGTAGACAGTTACGAGGTCACCGAGGCGGAGCTGAGCGTCGAGGACCACTGGCGGTCGGGTGGGGACGCTCCCCAGGGCTCCGGGACTGCCCAGGAACCGGCGCAGCGCTTCACTCTGAAGGATAAATCGCTCGAACCGCTCGGTGATCCGCCGGTCATACTTCACGTTTCCCCCCTTTCAAATGTGCCACCACTCCCCATCCCGCCGCATCTCGACGCGCGGGAACAGCGAAGCGTACCTTGCTGGCTCCGCCGTGTGGATCGGAATCACGCGCTCCGGGACCACCGCCTCGACGAGCCGCTGCAAGTCCCGGACGTACGCGTGCCCGGAGACGTGGAATACCTCGAGCGGAACCCCGTGGGCATCTAGGTCCTGCCTCATCCGCAGCTCCGATGACTCCCCGAGGTAGCCGCGCCACATCGACCAGATCGCCAGCGCGCCATCCAGCGCGCCGGCGCGGTCGAGCTCCCGAAGCATCGAAGGCCGGAACATGAGCACGAGCCCTGGAGCTCGTGGCGCCAGGTCCTCCGGGAAGATGCGCCAAGGGCGGACACCGTTCGTGCGGTGAAACGCCGCCGCCTCCTTCACGTGAACGAGCTCGTTCAAGCGACAGAAGACCTCGAGCCCGTCGGTTCCAGGCAACGGGATGCCCGGCGCCCCGGCAGCCCGTGCGAGGGTGGCCGTGTAGAGGTCTACCACCAGCGTGCGGCTTGCCTCCCGCGCAGCCTCGTACATGGTTCGAAGCCGGTCCAGGTTCTGGGACGACCATGACGCGAGGACGAGGCCCGGCCACTCTCGGAAGCGGCTTGCGAGCTTCTGGCGCAGCTGTTCCTCGCCGGGCCCCTCCCCTTCTCGACCATCGCCTATCTGCGTCCCCTCCATCATCAGGGCGTGGACACTCCTCGGTGGATCGCGCAGGAGCCGCGCGAACGGCTCCCTGTCGTTCCCGTGGGCCCGGAAGTCACCCGTGTAGAACAGGCGTCGGCCATCCGCCTCCACAAGCAGCGCGAAGGCATCAAAGGCACTGTGCTCGACCTGGTAGGGCGTGATGTGGAACGGCCCGATGTCGAACGGTTGCCGGTCCAACAGCGACCAGCGCGGCTTCGGGAGAGACGGGCGCCCGGTGAAGAACTCCGCCTGGCGCAGGATGTCGGCCGCGACAGGCCCCATCGCCAGCGGGACTTCTGGACTCGTGTAGGGGACAAGTCCGCAGTGGTCGCCATGTAGGTGCGAAATGACTACCCCGAGCAAGCTCGGATCACCTCCCCGCAGCCCAGGAACGTCGGGGAGCGGTACTTCGCCCTCCTCTGCGTCGAGAGGCATCCCGAGATCGAGGAGGATCCGAGAACCGTGGCACTCGAGTTCGACGCAGCTACCGCCGACCTGGGCGGCGCCACGGTGGATGCGGACCTTCACTACCAGTCCTCCAGCAACTCATCCGGCTTCCACCAGTCCAGCCCAAGGTCGAAGAGCTCCGTTTTGCGGGCATGGCAGCCGACGATTGCGGGGGCAAGCGTCCGCACGACCTCCGCCACGACCTCACGGCACGCTCGCCTTAGATCCTCGTCAATCTTCTCGAAGACTGGCCTGTGGCGACCCTCGAAGTCGGCAACCAGAGGGTGCGGTCGGCCCTCCATGTGCAGAACGAACGGAGCCCCGACAAGCGCGTGCTTGTCGACGGCGCTCTGCGCAGCGCTCCGGAGTTGCCACGCGACGCCGTCTGGGAGCGAGGCTCCCGCATCCTTCAGGGAGAAGCTGAGCAGTTTCTCCAAGAGCTCGACGCGCTTGCCCCACCACGCTCCCGCATTCGGAAGGTAGCTATACTCATGCCGCGCGAGGTAGGCATCCACGAGGGCCAGGTAGTCGAGCTCGACGTCGAGCACGTCCACCCAGCGCTTGCCCGCCGGCGGAGACAGGGGCTCCAGCCCCTGTCCTTCCGCGCCTCCGGAGACAGTGGGCCGCCCTTCTCATCGTAGACGCGGGCGTCACCCCAATCGAGATCCCTTGGCGGTCCTGACATACTGAGAGACTACCGTCGAGTCGGACACGCTCGGTCGATCAGCCGCGCGAGGAGGTCACTTACCGCGTCCGGCACCTGTCGCGCCTCTAGCTCAATGACGAGCATCCCAATGGCGGCGCTGGTCGATTGAGCCGACTCCTCCCTCGCCGGATCGAGCGACTGCCACCGGCGTGCCCAGCGTCGGACCTCGCTCGAGATCCACGCGTCGAGAAGCCGAAGGTCGTTGAACCCGAGCACCTCACGGAGCGCAGGCCCTTCGCCCGCGTAGTACGTGGCGACAGCCACCCGCGCGCCCGGGCAGAGGGCGACGAGCGCGGCGTCGGTTGGGCTCCTCGCATCGAGCCCGCGGACGAGCTCCCCGAGCAGCGTCCTAACGCCGACCTCCTCGCGAGCGACGCGTGCGTCCGACGCAGGACGGAGCGAGCGATCCAGGGAGCTTCCTCCGCCATCACTTGTCTTGCTTTCGCTCGACCTTCACGCGACGAGGCGCTGCATACAGCGCGCCAGCGGCCCCGCTTGGTGGGCGTGAACCCCCTCGCGACGACCACGCCGATCCGGGCGCGGCTTTCGCGAGCTCGCGCAGATACGCCAGCACTGCGGATACCACCAGCGGCTTCACAGGTATGGGCCGGCCGAATCAGCCCCCTCCCGAGTACCGGGCAACCAGCTCGCGTCCGAGGGCCGCCAGTTCTCGCCGTAGCTTCTTCGGCGCCAGGACTTCGACCCCCTCCCGCCAGTTGGCCACCCAGCTCGTCACCTCGTACGACTCGCCGCAGGTGAACCGCAGTTCCACTTCGCCGCCGCGTAGCTCCCTCAGCTCCTGGCTGGGGTGCCATACTCGTTCCCGGATGAACGGAGCCACGGTCTGGTCGAAGCGCAGCACATACGTGGTCGGCCCGTCTCCCGGGTAGATGCTGAACGCCGGCTCGGCCCACTTCGCCGGGTCGAAGCCGGCCGGCACCTTGCCCACGCGCCCCGTCACCTCGAGGTGCTCGAGCCGGTGGAGGTTCAGCGTCCCGACTTCCCGATGGCCCTGAAACTGGCAGAGCAGGTACGCGGCCCGGTCGTGCACGAACAGCCGGAGGGGAAGCACTTCATAGCTACGCGCCTCGCCGCCCCCTGACGCCGCGTGGTACCGGACCCGGCAGATCCGGCGCTCCTCGATGGCCTTCACGAGCGGCCAGAGGTGCTCCTTGCCGGCGCTCCGATACGCGTGCTTGTCCCAGGAGATGAAGCAGCGCTCGATCGCGGCGAGCTGTCCCCTGCCCCTCGGTCCGACGGCCCGCTCGATCTTCCCGGCCAGGTCCTCGAGCGCTCCGTAGAGCCCGGTCTCGCGCGCGAGCGCGCCGGCGTCGTTCATTGCGACGCGCAGCGCGAGGTAGTGGCTCGCGTCGAGCAGGGCAGCGAGATCGCCGCGTTGGTCGCGACCGGGCTCGAGGCGCCAGCGCATCCTCTTGCCGTCGGGAGACGGCTCACGGGCGAGGGGCAGGCCCGCCGCCTCGAGCGCCCCGAGATCGCGGCGGATGGTGCGCACAGTCGCGCCGTAGCGCTCCGCGAGCTCATAGAGCTCCACTCCGTCGAGCCGGGACAGGTCGCGGAGGATGTTGAGCACCCGCTCGAGCTGGGCGTTTCGGCCCCTGGCGATCGGCTTCCCCCTCATAGGCGCAAGCATATCCAGGCCTCGGACAACGGTGACCCATTACGTCACGGCTTGCCCCTAGGCTCTCCTCGCGGTGCGTCGGCGGAGTGGTCGTCGCCGAAGCCTCGCCCGGATCATGGACGCATTCGCTCGCAGGATCGCCCTCTGGAGAATTCTGGCCCACGCGCCGGAGCCGGTGCTCGTGCGCGCGCTCGCCGAGCGGCTTGGGGTATCCAAGCACACGGTCCAGCGCGATCTCGACGCGCTGACCCGCGCCGGCGTACCGGTCCAGGAGAAGCGCGCCGGCCAGGCGATCCGCTATGTCATCCGCGAACCATTCCGCGAGACCCCTTGAGATGAAGCTTCGACTCCTCTGCTTCTCGGACCTGCACCGGGATCTCGGCGCCGCCCAGGCGCTCTCCCGAACCGGGCTCGTGGGTGGCTTCGACCTCCTCCTCTGCGCCGGCGACCTCGCGGTCGATGGCGCGCACGAGCCGGGGTTGACCACCCTCCTCTCTCGAGCCGGCACCGAGATCCTTGCGGTCCCGGGGAACCACGACGGCGAAGGTTACCCCGCAGAGCTGGCGGCCGCCGGCTGGACGGACCTCCACGACCAACTCCTTCAGCGGGGGCAGTGGTGGTTCGCCGGATTCGGCCTGGTGGGCTCGCCTCCCGGCACGGGCGAGGAGCCGGCAGATGCGGACCGCATGCTGTCCCTCCTGCGCCGCGCCGAGGCCGTGCCCAAGGACCGGCTCGTGCTCGTGACTCACCTCCCGCCGGCGGGCACGCTCGCCGCACGGGACCGCCGCTTCGTCGACCGAGGGAGCGCGCTGCTCGCTGAGTGGGTCGCCCGGCACCAGCCGGCCGCGCTCGTCTGCGGACACGTCCACCATCCGGAGCCGGTGGTGGACAGGATCGGCGGGACCGTCGTGGTCCTCGGCGGTCCGCGGGGTCACGCGCTCACCTGCCAGGCGCCGTGAGGGGCGTCGGGGAGCAGGCCCTGCCCTATGGACCTCCCTTGCTCTGGCGCTGATTCTCCACGAACTTGGTCTGCGGCCGGAAGAAGACAAGGTCGATGGTCCCGGGCGGCCCCTGGCGCTGCTTCGCGATGATGAGCTGGAGCTCCTCCACGTCGCCCCTCGGCCGCTCCTCCTTGTCGTCGTCGCCCGGCCGGTGCAGGAACATCACGATGTCCGCGTCCTGCTCGATGGCGCCCGACTCGCGAAGATCGGAGAGCATCGGCTGCTCGTTCTTTCCCTTGCGCTTCTCGACTCCGCGGTTGAGCTGAGAAAGGGCAACCACTGGCACCTGGAGCTCCTTGGCGAGCCCTTTGAGTGAGCGGCTGATGGTGGCGATCTCCTGCTCGCGCGACTGGGTGGCGCGGTCGCTCGGGGCGTGCATGAGCTGGAGGTAGTCCACGACCACGAGGTCGAGCCCGGACTCCCGTTTGATCTTCCGGCACTTGGCCCGGAGCTCGACCGGGCTCAAGAGGAAGCTGTCGTCGAGCCAGAAGCGGGAGGTCCCGATCCGCTCGGCGTGCAGGCCGATCTTGTCCCAGTCGTCCTTCCCGAGCATCTGCTGCCGCACCTTGAGCAGATCGAGCTTCGCCTCGGCTGCGAGGACGCGCAGCGCGAGTTGCTCCGACGGCATCTCGAGCGAGAAGAAGGCCACCCGCTTCTCACAGCGCACCGCCGCATGGGTGGCGATGGTGAGCGCGAGCGCGGTCTTTCCCACCGAGGGCCGCGCCGCCAGGATGACGAGGGCCCCAGGCTGGAGCCCGAGGGTGTTCCGGTCGAGCGTGGGGAGGCCAGTCGGGACGCCTGTAATGGTCGACCCGCCGGCCAGCACCCGCCGCTGCGCTGCGTCGAGCTCCTCGACCGCTCGGACCAGTGGGTGCTTGATTTCGCTAAGCGTGTCGAGGTTCGCGCCCTGGGCGGCGCCGAAGATCTCCTGCTGCGCCGCTTCCAGGAACGGTTGAACCGCGGCCCCCGAGGAGTACCCCTTCTCCACCACCCGCTGGGCGGTGAGCATCATCTTCCTGAGCCGCGAGAGGTCCTGCACCACGCGGGCGTAGTGGGTGACGTTGCCTGCAGTGCCGAGCGCCCGGAAGAGACTTGGGACGAGGTCGGGCGGAACGGTGCGCCCGAGCAGTCCCTTCGCCTCGAGCCGCTGGTTCACGATCACCGGATCGAGGGTGTGCGCTTCCTTGGAGAGCTCCAGGCAGGTGGCAAACACCTGCTGGTGCGCGAGGAGATGGAAGTCGTCCGCGCCGATCATCGGCGAAACGAGATCGATGGCGGTCTCGTCGATGAGCAACGCTCCCAGCACGGCCTGCTCCGCCTCCAGGCTGTGGGGCATCTCGCGGTCGCCGTGAGCCTGGCGCCGGGTCTTGAATCGAGAAGGAGCGGACTGTTCGTCGGGCATGGAGCGCACGCGGCTCGCCGAAGAGGAGGAGGGCTCCATTCAACGCCGGAACCGCGTCGGATCCCGGCGCGGTCCACTCGTTGCGCAAGGGCGGACCGGCTGACGGCTCACGCCTCTTCCCGCCTCATCAGCCCCCCGCACTCGGGGCAGCGCTTCGTCGCAGCGGGCGCGAAGTTGGTGAGCTCCACGTGTCCGCAGGTGGTGCGAACGCAGACGTACATCCACTTCACCTTCGACATGGCGTCCTCCTCAGCCAGCCTCCGAGCGCCGGGGACTGACCCTCATCACAGCATCGGGCCCGGACGGACCTGGACCGCTCGGAGCAGGACACGCCGCCACGACCCGTCCCAAGTGAGCGCCACCACGTCTATTTCTGGCTGCCGTACTCCACGTCCGCCCCCCTGCTAGCATGGCGTTCCATGCCCGCGCTCGTCCTTCGCTCCCTCGCCGATCTGGCCAACGCCGTTGCGGCGCTCCCCGTCGCCGGCCCCCTGCCCGTCCGCACGGTCCTGGTCTCTTCGGAGCGCCAGGCCCACGCCCTGCGGCGAGCGCTGGTTGAGTCGGGGCGCGAGGGGGTGCTGGCCGGCACCCGCTTCACCTCGGCGGTCGCGCTGGCGGAGGAGGTGCTGCACGGCGCGGGCACCCGCTTCCAGCCGGGAGAGGATGGCCTGCGCGGCGCGCGGCTCCTCACCCTCTTCGACGACCCGCCCCCGCTCGAGTACTTCGACCCCGAGCTCCTGCGGAGCCGGCCGGGTTGGGACGAGGCCTTCGCGCGCACGCTCTCGGACCTAGAAGGCGCGGGGCTCCGGCCGGACACTTTGCCGGTGGACCGACCCCAGTGGCGGGACGTGGCGGCCATATGGAGGCGGCTCGAGGAGACTGCGGGAACGAGCTTCACGGCGGCCCGCATCCTCGCCGAGGCCGCAGCGGTCCTGCGGCGTGGTGGCGCAGCGCCGGAAGGTCCCGCGCTCGCCGTGGTGACGGGGCACGAGCGGGCAGTCCACGGGGCCTTCCTGCGCGCGCTACCGGGCGCGGCCCTGGGGATCTGGGCGGTGCGGCCGCTGACCGACAGGTTCCTGCAGCGGGTGGAGGCGCTGTACGGCGAGCAGGCGCGGAGAGCGCTGGAGCTCTCACCCCCTTCCCCGGCTGGCGCGCCCTCCCACGAGCTCGACCTCCTCCAGCGCCACCTCTTCGGCTCCGCCGCGGACCTCGCCGACCCGTCGCGCCCCCGCAGTACGGGGCCGGACGGCACGGTGCACCTCGAGGAACACGCCGGGGTCGAGGCGGAGGTGGAGGCGGCGGTGGACTGGGTGGCGCGACAGGTGCTGGAGCACGGCACCGCACTGCAGGAGGTCGCCGTCCTCACGGCGCAGCCCGGACCTGTGACGGCACTCCTCGCCGCGCGCATCGCCCGGTTGCCCTTCCCGGGCGGACCGCTCCCGGTGTACGTCGCGGGCGGCATCTCGACCACGGCCACTGCCGCCGGCGCGCGGCTCCTCGCGCTCCTGCAGGCGCTCGCAGGCTGGCTGCCGGCCGAGGCAGTCGCGGCGGTCCTGCCGTCACTCCGGGCCGAGCAGGATGGGAGCAATCACCTCTCGCACGCCGAGGCGATCCGGGTCGCCTTCGCGCTCGGCACCGCTGGAGGCAACGCCGCCCACCCGCAGGGCGCGCTCGAGTGGCCGGTGCGCGCCGCGGCGCGGGAGGCGGAGCTCGAGACGGCGCTTGCGGCCGCGGAGGAGAACGCGCAACGCGTCGGGGGACCAGCGGTCAGGGAGGTGCGGGAGATCCAGGCGCTCCTCGCCCTCGTCCGCGCGGCCCGTCCTGCCCTCGAGGCGCTCGGAGGACTGGCGCGGCTCGTCTACAAGGGCGCCCCGATCGGAGCGCTCCTCGACGCCCTCGAGACCTTCGCCGGCAACTTCCTGCTCGAGCCGGGCACCGGCCCCAAGGTCTCGCAGCTCCTCGCGGACTCGTTCGACGCCGCCCGCAGCGACCTCCTCGCGAAGACCCTCCGCGGCCCGGACGCGCTCCGGCTCATCGAGGACCGGCTCCGCGGACTCTCCCTCGCCCAGGGGCGCTTCGGCGCGCCGGCGGTCTTCGTGGGCACGGTTGCCGAGGCGGCCGGCCTCGAGTTCGCGGCGGTGCGCGTGGTCGGCCTCTGCGAGGGCGCCCTCCCCTCCGCCGTGCGCCAGGATCCGGTGCTCCCGGACGCGCTCCGCCACGGCGCGGCGCCGCTCTTGCCGCTCGCCGAAGACCGCGCCCTGGCGCAGCTGCACGGGCTCGCCCGGGTGGTGGCCGGCACGCGGAGCGCCCTCGCGCTCTCCGCTCCCCGCACCGGGCTCGACCGCGGCGAGCGCGAGCCGGCGTCGATCTTCGTCGAGGCGGGCGCGGCGCTGGCGCGCCCGAACGCCGCCACCGGAGCGCGCGGCGCGCTCGTGCCGGGCCTGAAGGCCCTCCGCCGCGACGCCTTCCGGCCCGCCCGCGCCGACGCGGCCGGCTTCCGCGAGGTCCATCCGGTCGTCGCCCGCGCCTGGCTCGAGCGCGCCGCGGCAGAGGGCGAGCTGCACCCCTCCTGGCGGGACGAGCCCGCCCTCGACCTCGGGCGGGTGGCCGCGCTCTCCGACCTGGAAGCGCCGCCCGGTCCGGCCGATGGGCTCCTGGGCGAGAGCGGCGCGGCGCCGGTCATGCCGGGCCTCACCCCGGAGAAGCCCATCTCGGCCTCGGCGCTCGGCCAGCTCCTCGGCTGCCCCCGGCGCTTCCTCTACGGGCGCGTCCTCCACCTCGACGACCCTGCCGCCGCGCCCTCGATGAACGAGCTCGACGCGCTCACCTACGGCACCCTCTTCCACGGCGTGATGGAGGCCTTCTTCTGCGCCCACGGCGCGGCGTTCGCGGCGAGAGGGAAGAGCCTGGAGCGCTGGCAGGAGGTGGCGGGCGAGCTCGCCGACGCGCACCTCGACGCGCTCCTCTCCGAGGTGCCGCTCGCCGGCGAGGGTATCCGCGAAAAGGAGCGGAACCGGCTGCGGGACGACGTGCGCTCGTTCCTGGCCTACGACCGGGAGGGCGCCCAGGGCCGCGCCTTCGTCGACGTGGAGCGCCCCTTCGGCTACGACGCGCCCCTGGCACTCCCGGCCGGCGAGCGCACGCTCTACGTCCGCGGCTGCATCGACCGGCTCGACGTCCAGGATGGAGTCACCCTGCTCCGCGACCTCAAGACCGGCAAGCCGCACCCGCGCACCGGCGACGAGGCCGGGCCCACGGCGGTGCGCGACGTCCAGCTGGCGCTCTACGCGCTCGTGACGAAGCAGCTCGCGAGGAAGTGGGGCCTGCCTGGGAAGGTCCAGGCGGCCTACGCCTACGCAGCCGACCGCGGCGAGCGGGAGCGCGCCTTCCGCGAGGACGTGAAGGCGCTCACCGACGCCGGCAAGGGGTGGCTGTCGCTCGCGGCCAAGCTGCTCGCCACGCGCACCTTCCCCGCCACCACCAACTCCAAAGGCTGCACCTTCTGCGGGTTCAAACCGCTCTGCGGCGGCGAGGCGCCGGAGCGCTCGGGCCGTATCCTGGGCCAGGCCAACGGGCCAGCGGCCGCCTTCTACGCGCTCGAGAACGGAACGGATCAGCCATGAGCAGGAAGCTTCCCCCCGACCACGAGGCTCGCCGCCGCATCGTCGAGGAGCGCGCCAGGAACGTGCTCGTCGGCGCTGGCGCCGGCACCGGCAAGACCACCACCATCGTGGAGCGGCTGGCCGGGATGGTCGCGCCCGCGGACGACGGGCCGGCGCTGCCGCTGGAGCGGATCGCCGCCATCACCTTCACCCGCAAGGCGGCCGGGGAGCTGCGGCTCCGGCTGCGCGAGGAGATCCTCACCCGGCTGGCGACGGCGGACCTCTCCGCCACCCGCCGCGAACGGCTCTCCCGCGCCGCCGCCGCGTTCGACACCGCAGCGGTGGGGACCATCCACTCCTTCGCCGATCGGCTGCTCCGGCTGCGGCCGGTCGAGGCTCGCCTCTCGCCCTCCTACTCGTTGGTGGAGGACGGCGACGCGCTGGTCGAGGAGACCTGCCGGGTCCTGCTGCACGCGGCGCAGGCGCGGACGCTGGCGCAGGAACTGGCGGGCCACGAGGCGCTCTGCGACGCCGCTCGCGCGGAGGAGGCCCAGGAGTCGATCCGGGCGGCGCTCGACGCCGGCCTGCCGGTGGACTCGAAGGAGTACGAGTTCGCCACCAAGAACGGCCTGTGGGCGCTCTTCGCGGGCTTCATCGCCCAGCGCGACGTCCCGCCGCCGGAAGCGCCGCCGGCGAAATTCCAGGCTGCCCGGATCCGCGCGCTGGTGGAGGAGTTCCAGGAATGGACCCGCGGCGTCGGCGATGGCACGCCGGGCGGCAAGTGGCTCCGCCGGACCGCGAAGCGGCTCGACAAGCTCGACGTGGGGGCTGGCCCGGCGACGGTCCTCCACGAGCTGCAGTCGATCGAGCGCTCCGAGCCCGAGAAGATGCGGAAGACGGTCGAGTTCAAGGGCGACCCGGCGGCCTACCGAGCCTGGCAGGCCTGGGCCGGCGACACGACCCAGCACCCGGCGCGTGAGCGGCCGCTGCGCGACGACCTCGCCGCCCCGGCGCAGCGGTGGCTCGCCACCCGCCTCGTCCGCACCTTCCCGGCGGTGATCGCCGCCTACGAGAAGGTGAAGGCGCGCCACCGGGCGGTGGACCAGCTCGACCTCCTGCTCCGGCTGCGCGACCTCCTGCGCGACGACCGGGCGGTCCGCACCGAGTACCAGGCGCTCTTCGACCACCTCTTCGTGGACGAGTTCCAGGACACCGACCCCTTGCAGGCGGAGATCGTCCTCTACCTCTGCGAGGACGGCGCCCGCGCCGCTGCCTGGCAGGAGGTGGCGGTGAAGCCGGGCAAGCTCACGCTGGTCGGCGACCCGAAGCAGTCGATCTACCGGTTCCGGCGCGCCGACATCGCGGTTTACGACGCGGTGCGCGAGCAGGTGAAGCGCGGGCCGTGCCTCGAGGAGGCGCTCTCCGCCAACTTCCGCAGCGAGCCCGCACTCATCTCCTTCTTCAACGACCGCTTCGACGAGGTACTGGGGAAGGCTGAGGCCGGAGAGCCGGTCTTCGATCCGGCCGCGGGAACCGTCAAGAACGAGCGGCTCCTGGCCGGGCTCGACGGGCACCCGGGACCCGTGGTGACGGTGCTCCCCTACCAGTCGGCGGACGGCAAGACGCAGTCGGACCGGGAGCAGGAAGGCCGCGCCCTGGCGGCGTGGCTGCGGTCGATGGTCGGCGAGGGCGAGGTGGAGATCACCGATCCCTCCACCGGTGCCCGGCGCCCCGCAGGCTACGGTGACGTGGCGGTGCTGGCGCGCTCCACCTGGCACCTGGGGCTCCTCTTCGCGCCGCTCGACGAGCTCGGGGTCCCCTACTCCGCCCGCGGCGGCACGCTCTTCCTGGAAGACCCGCTCCACCGGCAGTTCCTGCTCGCGCTGCGCGCGCTCGCCGACCGGGACGACGGCGTGGCCGTGGCGGCGCTGCTCCGGCCGCCATTCTTCGCCCTCGACCTGGGCGACCTGGTGGCGCAGCGGGCGGCGGCGCCCGAAGCAGACGGCGACGAGCGGGTGACCCGGGCCCGCGCGGCGCAGGCGTTCGTGTCGGCGTTGCGGCGCGAGCGGCACGCGCGCCCCGCCGGCGACACCGCGCGCGACCTCCTGGAGCGGACCGCCTTCGGCCGGACGGCGGCGCTGGGGCCGAACGGGGCGCAGCGGCTGGAGCGGCTGAGGGAGCTCTGCCTGGAGCTGGAGCGGCTCTCCGCCGAGGAGGGGCTCGACTTCGACGCGGCCACCCTGCGGCTGCGCGAGTGGGCGGTGGAGCCGGTGGGCTTCGATCCACCGCGGCCGGTGGCGACCGAGGCGGTGCAGGTGATGAGCATCCACCAGGCGAAGGGGCTCGAGTTCCCGGTGGTGATCCTGTGGGACGGGCGCGACGAGCTGCAGCCCAAGAAGAAGGGCACCGCCCAGGCCTGGACGGTGGACCGCGAGGGCGAGAGCTGGGCACTCGGGCTCGACGGCCTGGACTGGGAGGAACCGGCCGACGCAGGCGTGCTCGAGCGCGAGCAGAAGTACCTCGACGCCGAGCGGAGGCGGCTCGTCTACGTGGCCGCGACCCGGGCGCGCGACCGGCTCCTGCTGCCGGTACCGGCGGCGAGCCCGCCCACGCGCGTGACGGCGTGCCTCGCCGCGGGCGAGGGGCCGCCGGAGGTGCTCGAGACCTTCGGGCCCGACGCGAAGCCAGCCTGGGCCAAGGCGGCGGTGCCGCCCACGCCGAAGAAGCAGCGCGCCGCGATGAAGCTGGCGCGCGAGGTGGAGGAGGCGTGGAGCAAGGCGGCCGCGGCCGCCGGGGAGCCCCGGCTCGCGCCGGCGGGAGTGTCCGCGGAGGCGCACGCGGCGTGGGAGCCGGCGAGCGCCGCGGAAGCTGACCCCGCTGCCGAGCCCGCGCCTCCCCGGAAGTACCGCCCCGGCCGCTTCGGCAACGTCTTCGGCGACACGGTGCACCGGGCCATCGGCGTGGCTCTCCGTCAGCCGGCGCTCGCTCCCGGGGCGGCGGTGGAGCGTGCCCGTACCGAGACCGGTCTCGAAGAGCACCTCGATGAAGCGGCCGACGACGTGGAGCGCGCCCTCGCGGCGCTCACCGCGGCTGGCCTGCGCCGCCCGCCCGGCAACGACCTCCGGCTCGAGTACCCGGTCGCTGCCGCGGCCGGCAAGAAACTCCTCGCGGGTTACGTCGACCTGCTCTCGGCCGCGGACGGCGCGCTCGAGGTGATCGACTTCAAGACCGACCAGCCGCCCGAGGGCGACGTACAGGATAGCCACCCGGACTACGTGGCCCAGGTCCGGCGGTACGGTGAGATCCTGGCCCAACTCGGGCTCTCCCAGGGCCGGACGGTGCGCTGCGGCCTGCTCTTCACGGCGGACGGGGGGCTTAGATGGACGTGACGAAAGGGAACCCGACCTGGGCCTTTCTGCGGCGGTTCCGCGTTGAGACCGAGGCATCGTGGCGATCCCTGCATCACTGGATCACTTCAGCGACGGCCGCTCTCGAGGACATTCAACGAGAGTTGGACGAGCTCGAGCGACGGTGGGCCGAGGCGCTTGCTCCGCTGGACGAAGTGTCCGCGATCGACTGGCGCAACTTCCGGCCTCTTCGCCTCGGTCGCGAGGAAGCCTGGAGCGACTGGCTCGCTCACCTGCTGGAGCAATCGGCGACCGGCGAGCTTGCACGATGTTTCTTGGGAACCGAGTTTGCGGTTGCCGATACCCGACGTCCCAACGTACTGCGCGAGGTTCGTACGGCGAACGGCGAACGGCGGGCCGATCTCGTCATCGAATGGAAGTCGGGTGAAGTCCTGCACATCGAGGTCAAGACCGGCGATCAGGATTTCGACAAGACCTTCGAGACGGCCGACCTGCTCAGCGCAAAGTACGGAAGCGGCCGAACATGGACTGATGCCATCTTGCTTCCACCCGAGGACGAGGGCCGCTGGCATCAGGCCGCAGAGAAAGTCGCAAACCCGCGCCAGATACGGACGTTGACCTGGCGCGGCGTTGCAGTGGGCGCACGGCGAGCGCTCCTAGAGAGTAAGGAGTCCACCTCCTGGCGCGCTTGGGCCCAGTCCTTCTGCGGCGCCGTCGAGCAGAGAATCTTGGGCTGTCAGCCGGCAGACTTTCGAGGGAGTCAGCACGGCCTCGCGCGGCGCGCGGCAGTTGTGTTGCAACTTGACCTGCTGAGGGAGGCTAGCAAGTGACTACGAACCGAGATTTCGTCAGCGAAGGCCTCACTGCCTATCCAGAGGCGAGACTTGCGGCAGCGACCTTCGAGATGGAGCTTCTGGAGCGAATCCGCCAATTTCTATCAACTTACAATTGGGGCCCTTTCACACCCGGAAGTCAGCGGTCCGAAGCCAGCGGCAACCTGAAGAATGGCTGGTGGATCTGCATGACACAGCCTTTGAAACTGGGCCGAGATGCCGCGATCATCGACGTTGGCTACTGGTGGAACGGTCCGGGAGCGCCCTACCCTGCGCTCATCTACTCGGCCTTCCACAAAGAGCCGGAGCAGCTCCTTGCGTTCCAGTATGACAACTCGGAACCGTCGGTGCGCAGCTTCTCCTGCTTCGACAAGACGTTCCTGACTTCACCGATGCCGAGCGACCTGGAACCGGGATCAATGCTGAGTGTCCAGGTCGGGAAGCTCATGGAAGTCTTGAAGAAGTCGCACCTTTGAGCTCCAGGAGCACTCGGGCTCGCGCGAGGCCGCACGGTTCGCTGCGGGCTCCTCTTCACCGCCGATGGCGGGATGCGCTGGGTCTGAGCCGCCTGGCCCTGGTCACATGAAACGAGGGCGGCGCGCCCCCGCAAGGCCGCGCGCCCTCCCCCCTCCAACGCCTACCAGCGCTTCGACTTCTTCCGCGTGAGCGAGCCGCGCGACCGCTTGCCCGCGGCCGGCGCGCTCCCCGTCTTGCCGCTCGCCGCCTTCGCCTTCGGCGCGCCGAACGACTCCGACATCACCTCCTGCGCGGAGGTGGTGGTCTCGAGGCCCGACTGACGCAGGACCGTGCAGGCGTCCTCGTCGAACATCCCCGCCACGCTCCGGCTCATGCCCTTGCGCATGCTGGCGCGGAAGGCGGTGCTCCCGGCGTAGGCGTCCTGGTCCTCGAGCCTGTCCATGATCATGCCGCAGGCGCGAGCCACCGCGTCGCGGCCGCGCCCCCGCAGCGAGCAGAGCAGCGTCCCGAGCACCTCCCGCGCGCCGGCGAAGTCGCCGCGCTGCGCGCGCTCCTCGGCCTCGATCTGCGCCCGGACGAGCTGCGCCAGCGCCACCAACTCGTCCACCGTCGGCGTGGCCGCGAGCTGCTCCTCCCCCGCCGCCACCCTGTCCACCTCCAGGGCGATCTCGAACCGCTCGCTCCGCGTCCGGCCGGAGTCGCCGTCCACCACCCGGTAGCTCCCCTCGACGAGCGCCACCGGGGTCCGCCCCGGCGCCGCTCGCTGGCCGAGCTGGAGGCCGAGGACGAGATGGCGCGCCTCCTCCGAGAGGAGGTCGGGCACGCTGATCTGGACCGCTCCCCCATCCACCTCGTGCGACTCCACGTCGGAGACCACGCTGGTGAGCCGCGTCCCCTCGGCTGGCCGGATCACGAGCTCGAGATCACGCGCGTAAGTCGAGAGGAGGCCGCCGAGCTCGCGCGCGAAGGCGGTGAGGGCATCCTCCGGGCTCTTCACGAAGGCGTAGTTGCCCTTCCCCTTGGTGGAGAGGTCGCGCAGGAGCTCCTGGTCCGCGTCCGCGCCGTACCCGAAGGCCGACACGGTCGCCTGGCCGAGGTTGCCTTCGAGCAGGTGGAGCAGGTCCGTCGACTTGGTCGCCACGCCGACGTTGGCGAGCCCGTCGGTGAACATGATCACCCGCCGCACCATGCCAGGCGGCAGGGCGAGCTCGTTCGCGAGCCGGAGCCCCTCGAACAGGCCTCCCGCGAAGTTGGTCGAGCCCTGGGGCCCGAGCTGGCCGATGGCTGCCTGGAGCGGCGCCTTGGCGTCGGGGCTCATCGCCGCCGGGGCCGCCACCACCCGCACCTCGTCGGTGAAGGTGACCACGCCGCAGAAGTCGCCGGGCGCGAGGTGCTCGACGAGCTTCATCACCGACTGCTTGGCGTAGTGCAGCTTCTCCCCGGACATCGAGCCGGAGACATCGATCACCGGAATGACGCAGACGGCGGGCCGGCGCGCCTGCCAGTCGATGGCGGGCGCCTCCAGCGTGACGGCGAGGTGGAGGTCCTGGGGCTGGTCGTGGCGGAGCTTCTCGTGGGTGAAGCGGGCGGTGGTCTTCATGCGCTCTGGTCTACGCGTCGGACGGACACGCCCTGGCACTTCACTTCCAGGACAGCCACAGCAACCATCCAATCAGGGCCAAGAGACTCAAGAAGGCCGATAGCGCCCACAGACTATCGTTTGGAATCCGGGCTCGCGGCATTGCTTGGAGCTCCCTCCTTGTCCATGGCGCAAAGGATTGTCTTCGCTGCGCGCTGGACCCTGCCCATGGAGCGCAGCACCCCGGCGCCGTCACCGCCTTGCCAGGCGATGTAGGTGGGCGAGGGAGCCCGCACCCCCAGCACGGCGCAGACGACCCAGGCGGTCGCGTCGGCCTCCGTCTCGCGCTCGGCGTGGCTCCTGCGCGGGGGTGGCCGCTTGGCCGCCAGCGCTCGCCGCCGCTCCTCCTGGTGCAGGATCTCGTGCGCGAGCTCGTGTGCCAGGGCGCGCAGACGCATGCGGCCCGAGAGGCCTGGCTCGATCTCGATCCGGCCGCCACAGGACCGGGCGAGGCTGTCTCCGCCGCCGCGCACGGTGACGACCTCGATGCCGAGCCTGGCCGCGGCCCGCTCCATCCGGCGGGCCTGGCGGCTCGGCCCACGAAGGTCGAGGCTGAGGCGTGGCACTTTCCGTCCGCGCGTCTGACGCACGTCCCACACAGACACGAGGGTGTAGGCAGCGCCCCGACGAACCGGCGCGAACACGCCGATGGGCCGCTCGCCGTCCTGCACGCGGCGGCCCAGCGACTCCCAGATGCGCCTTCCCGCGACGAGGGATGCGTCGCGCCGCTGCAGGAGGATGCAGAACTGGTTGAAGGGCGAGTAGCGCCAGAAGCGCGACATCGCGTCGAGCGCGGCGAGGAAGCCCGCGTCGCGCTTGACCGCATCCACCTCGGCGGCGAGCCGGGTCAGGTTGTCCCGCAGCGCCTGCCGGAGGCGCCTGCCGTCGAGCCGAGTCAGGTCGTCCATCCGCGCCTCCTCGCCGGGACCCCGGCGCTCGCTACTTCTCGTCCACGAAGAGGGTGCCCGCCGGCTTGCCGGCCTCGCACGTGCCGATCCGCCAGCGGCCGTCCGGCGACTCGTGCCAGCAGCTCCCCTCGATCACGGGCAGGTCGCCTGGGCAGGGCAGCGCGTGCCTGGCGCCGTCCCTAGCCCTCTGCTCCTGCTCCAGCACTTGGGCCGCCGTCGGCAGCGCGCGAGGAGGAGCGGCCTCGCAGCGCAGGTGAGCCGGACAGGGCTCCGACGCGGCGGCCCTCTTCGGCAGTGGCGCAGCCACTTCCTGGGCGGTGACGCAGCCGGTGGCCACAACGAGCAGCACGCTGAGCACGGTGATTCGATTCATGGTTGGGCCCCCCCGGCCTGTAGCTGCGGCCACCCTAGACCGCCGACGGACATGCGCCGGGAGGGCGGCGTCAACTCGGAGAACGGCGCGTCCGCCCGCCGCGTACACTCCTCTTCTCAGTGGAAAGGAGGCCATCATGCCGACAACGATTCCGCCGGAGGGACCCGCGAGGTCGCGCGCCCGTGGCGCCGTGCTCGGCCTGGCGGTGGGCGACGCGCTCGGGACCACCCTCGAGTTCACCACCCCGGCGCCGTGCTCTTTTCGGGCACTCATTTCGGGACCTCACGACGAGCTGACGGGCGGCGGCCCCTTCTCGCTCGAGGCGGGCCAGATCACCGACGACACCCAGATGGCCAGCTGCCTCGCCCTCTCGCTGCGAGAGCGGCGCGGCTTCGACGCCGACGACGTCGCGTCCCGCTACCTGGCCTGGAGGGATCACGCCTTCGACATCGGGAGCCAGACCAGCGCGGCGCTCGCGGCCATCGCCAACGGGACCCGCCCCGCCGACGCAGGCCGCGAGGTCTGGCAGGGCCGTCACCCTCGCCCGGCAGGGAACGGGTCGCTCATGCGCACCGCCCCGATCGGCGTGGCCTTCGCCATGGACCCGGCGGCGCGGCGCGACGCCGCCCTGCGCGACTCGGCGCTCACCCACTACGACCCGCGCTGCCTCCTCGCCTGCACGGCCTTCGACGCGGCGCTGGCGGCCGCGATCACCGGGGCAGCAGGCACCCGAGAGGAAGTTTTGGCAGCGGCGCGCGAGGAGCTCGAGCCGGCACTCCTGGCGCTGCGGGGCGCGCCCGGGCTCACCGATCAGGAGGTCCGCGAGGCCGCCGAGGCACTGGCGGGCGACCTGCACCTCGCCTCGCGCAGCGACCCGCTCCTCTACGGACCGGACCTCCACCTGCACACGCACCAAGGCTTCGTGCGCGTCGCCTTCCGGCTCGCCTTCTGGGAGCTTCTGCACGCGCCCGATTTCCGCTCGGGGCTCGTGGACGTCGTGAACCGCGGCGGCGACGCCGACACCAACGGCGCCATCGCGGGCGCGCTCCTCGGCGCATTCTTCGGAGCGGCCGCCATCCCGCGCCGCTGGACGGAGCGGGTGCTGGGCGCCCTCGAGGATCGGCCGGGGCCGCTGCGCGACCTCTACCATCCGCGGCGACTGCTGGAGCTGGTAGACGGTTGAGCGGCCGGGGCGCGGCGCCCGCTAGAACCCGATGGCACGCGGAGACGCCCGCTTCGCCGCCACCTCCGCGGCGAGCTCGGCGAGGAGCGCCTCCGGCTCGTAGCTCCCCCCCAGCACCCGCACCCGGCGCGCCACGGCGGCAAAGTCGCCGGGAGCCAGGTTCGGGAAGTGGCGCAGCTCGTACGCGACGCGGACCTGGTCCTCCGGCGCGAGCGGCCGCGCCAGCAGCGGAGCGAGCCGCGTGCGGAAGAGCAGCAGCGCCTTATCCGGGGTGAGCCATCCGAACTCCACCTTGAAGGCGAAGCGGCGCAGCGCCGCCTCGTCGAGGTCGCGGTAGAGGTTGGTGGTGCAGGCCACGAAGCCCGGGTGCCGCTCCAGCTGTTGCAGGAACTCGTTCACCAGGGTCGTCTCCCAGTGGCGCACCGCCCCCCGCCGGTCGCGCAGGAAGGAGTCCGCCTCGTCGAAGAGGAGCACGGCGTCGCTGGCCGCCGCCTCGCGGAAGGCCTGGGCCAAATTCTGCTCCGACTCGCCCAGCCACTTGCTCTCGATGTCCGACACCCGCCGCGCCACCACCCGCTGGCCCATCCGATGCGCCAGATGGTGCACGTACTCCGACTTGCCGGTGCCCGACGGGCCGTAGAGGCAGAGCGAGAGCCCGGGCCCCCCTCCGGCGCGCCACCCGGCCAGCCGGTCGGCGAGCGCGGCGAGATCGACCGAAGAGCACGCCGCCTCAACCCGGTACGCAGCCGGATCGAAGGCCCACTCCTCCCCGCCGCGGCCGCCCAGCAGCCCCACCATCGGCGAGAGCACCGCCTCGATCATGGCGCGCTCCGGCGCTCCGCCTTCCGCCACCAGCCGGGCGGCGGCCACCGCGCTCCCGATCTCGGCCGGGCTCACCGCGAAGCGGGCGGCGAGCCGGCTCACCTCGGGCTCGGGCAGCGCGCCTGCGCCGAGGTGGCGCCTCCAGACCCGCTCCCGCTGGAGCGCGCCCAGCGGCCGGAACTCGATGGCGTAGGTGAAGCGGCGCCGGAAGGCCGGATCGAAGCTGGCGTCGTTGGTGGCCCAGATGCACGGCACCGGGTTCTGCTCCAGCAGGCGAGTCATCCACTGCTTCGAGGCTCGCATCGTCCGCTCGGTGCTGAAGAAGGACGCGGGCTCGAGAAGGTCCTCCAGCTCGTCGAAAAGGAGCACGGCGTCGGTGGCGGCGAGGACCCGGTTGCCGAGCAGGAGCGAGGCGAGCCGCTCCTGGGAGGACGGCGACTGGCCGGCGCCGTCCTGGAGCCCGGCCACGTGCACCTGCGCGCCTACCGCCCGGGCGAGGAGTCGGGCCAGCTCGGTCTTCCCGGTACCGGTCGGGCCGTGGAAGAGGAGGTTCACGCCCGGCCGGCGCTGCGCCAGGGCCGCCTTGAGGAGGCGGCGCGCCACTTCCACCTCGGCCCCGAGGTGCGCGAAGTCGTCCGGCGCGAGCGTGGGCGGCGGCGCCAGCGGCAGGAAGGTAGCGAGGAGCCGGTCCCGGTCGAGCGCGGGAGTGACCACCAGCTCGAGCACCCGTGCGTCCACGACGAGCTTGTGCTCGAGATGGCCGAACTCGTCGTCGATCCTGACGATCCCCGAGGTGAGGAGCCGCCCGGCAGGCGAGAGCGACTCCGCCACCTCCGCACGGGTGAGGCCGGTGGCCACCGAGACGAGCTCGATGCAGCCGAGGCGCGACAGCGCCGGGTAGGCGTCGGTGACGTCCTCCAGGTCTGGCGAGAGCCGCTGCGCGGCCACGAACTGGAGCACCGCCCGCTCCGGGTCGGTGAGCCCGACGGTGTCGGCGAGGAGCGCCAGGTTCGCGGCCGCCGGCTCGGCGGGCGGTGGGATCTCCGCTCCCTCGCGACGGCGCCGGAACGCCTTGAGCCGCTCCCGGAACTCCTTGGCGTCCCGGGGGGCGGTGCGCTCGCGGCCGCCCTTCAGCGCCTGCGCCAGCAAGGGGTACTCCTCGGGGCTGCGGCCGGAGTTCCGCTCCAGCCGCGCGAGCAGGTTGCCGGCCAGGAGCAGGTTCCTGGCGTAGGCGACGAGCGCGCTGGCGAAGAGCTCCTGGTCGTCGCCGCCCCGCCTGCGGTTGCGGCCAGTGCGCCGCCGGATCATGTCGAAGGGGTTGTGGCCCGCCATGCGCTCGAGACTAAGCCTGCGACGGACACGCCCGGAGCGGCGGGCTGAATGCGCCGGATCATGGCGGGCTTCCCGCTTTCCCGTACCGTGGACCCATGCCACCCACGGTCCGCGTCCACCCCGCCGATACGCTCCGCCCGAGCCTGTCGCAGGCCGAGCGAGCGGTCCACGCCGCCATGAAGAGGGGGCTGCCGCCGGGCTGGACCGCCTGGCACTCGCTCCGCATCCGCACCAAGGACGGCTACCTGGGCGAGGGCGACTTCGTGCTGGCGCACCCGGAGCACGGGCTCCTGGCCCTCGAGGTGAAGGGCGGGCGCATCGAGCAGCGCGACGGCGTCTGGCGGCAGAACGGCGTGCTCATGGAGCAGTCGCCGCTCGACCAGGCGCACGGCTTCCTGAGGAAGCTCACGAAGCGGCTCTCCGACGACGGCTGCCAGGCCCCGGCCTTCGGCGCCGCGGTCTGCTTCCCCGACATCGACTTCGACCGCCCACCGACGCAGGACGACCTCGCCGGGGTGGTGATCACCGGTCGCGAGCTGCAGTGGTTCTCCGAGGCGCTGCCGCCGGTGGCGGCGCGCGCGCTCCCCGCGCCGGGCCAGGCCGTGGGCGCCTGGATCGACCGGATCCACCGCTACTGGGGCGAGTCGACCGTCTCGGCGCTCTCGCTCGGCACACGGGTGAGCGCGGTCAACGAGCAGCGCTTCGAGCTCGACCCGCTGCAGCTCCTGGCCCTCGACAACCTGCTCGCGAGCGACCGGCTCCTCGTGCAGGGCGGCGCCGGCTCGGGCAAGACGCTCCTCGCCGCCGAGGCCGCCAGGCGGGCCGCGGAGCGCGGCGAGAAGGTGCTGCTCCTCTGCTTCACCGCGCCGCTCCAGCGCTTCCTCGCGGCCCGGCTCGAGGGGACCGGCGTGGAGGTGCACACCGTCAGCGGGTTCGCGAAGCAGCTCGTGGACGCCGCCGACGGCGCGGTGCGGTTCGAGGACCCGTTCGATTCGAATTGCTGGAACGCCGCCCTGCTCCGCGCCAGCGAGGTCTGCGAGCAGCGCTGGGACACGGTGGTGGTCGACGAGGCGCAGGATCTGCAAGACGAGGCCTGGTACCTGGTGGAGGGGCTGGCGCGCGGGAAGCGGCTCTGGGGGTTCCACGACCCGGCGCAGACCTTCTGGCAGAACCGCAAGCCGCCGGCGGAGCTCTTCGGGCGCCCCTTCCTGCTCACCCGCGGACAGCGCTGCCCGCCCGGGATCCAGGATCTCGCCAATGTCTACGCCGGCGCCGCCTACGACGAGGGGGCCATCCGCAAGGCCCAGGCCGAGGGCACGCTCAAGCTCCTCCAGGCGCCGAGCGCCTCGTCGGTGCAGGACAAGGTGGGGGACGAGGTCGATCGCCTGCTCGGGGCGGGGCTCGCCCCGAGCGACATCGCCATCGTCTCCCTGCGCGGGCAGACCGCGGCAGGAACCATCTACGAGTCGGGACAGGTGGGCCGGCATTCGGTCGCCCGGGCCGACGCGCCCGACGCGGCCGAGCGGCTCGTCGCCGACAGCTTCCTGCGCTGGAAGGGGCTGGAGCGGCCGGCGGTGATCGTGGCCGACCTCCCCGACGGCGAGCTCGCACAGCGCGGCGTGCGCACCTACGTGGCGCTGACGCGGGCGCTGGTGGCGGTGCGGGTGGTGGCACCGCGGGAGAGGCTGGCGCTCGACCCGGTGCTGCGCCGCTTCCTCGAAGCCTGAGGCCGCGAGGCGCGTGTCCGTCCGGGATGTAGGAGCCATCACATGACCACTGAAACGATTCCACTCGAGTTCGAGGGCGGGCACGTTCTGCTGAACCTCGGCGGGGTTCGCACGTTCCTCGACACCGGTTCTCAGTTCAGCTTCGGAGACGTACCTTCGCTCCGGCTGCTCGGCCGGGACCACCCGATCCAGCCGGACCTGCTCGGGCAAGCGACGATCGCTTCGCTGCGAAGCGGGCTGCAGAGTCACACCCCGCTACCGAGGAGCGCCGTCTTCGATGCCCTCGTCGGTCTCGACGTACTCAGAGGGACGACGTTGGAGTTCAACTGGTCTGCCAAGGAGCTACGGGTGACGGCCTCCAGCCAGCACTCGAACGGGAGCGCCGTTCCCCACCTGCCGATGGGCACCATCGAGGTGAACGGCAAGACCGTCACTGCTGCGCTCGATACCGGCGCGTGGCGTTCGTACCTCGTGCCAGAGCTGGCCGAGGAAGTGCCCCGGACCGGCGCCTTCGAGGACTACAATCCGATCCTGGGCGTGTTGCGGCCGGAGCTGGTGCGGACCCGAACGGTCTTCCTCGGACAAGAGCAAACGCTGGACCTCGGGGTGGCACCGCCCCGCCTCGCCGAACTCATCAGGACGATGGGGGCGTCGGTGCTCGTCGGGAACGACCTGATGTCGCACGTGCCCAGGCTGACGATGGAGATCTTCTAGGCCGCTCTGAGCCGGACCCGACCGCCCCGAGGCGCGTGCTAGGGTCAGCCGCATGCCTGAGGCCGCTACTCAGAACTGGGAGGCACTCCTCCCCGCCGACAAGGGCCCGCTCCCCCTGGGCGGCCGGCTCGTCCGGACCGATCCCCGCGGCCCCGTGCCCGCGCCGATCGCCATCGTCGGCCTTTACCCCGCACTCACGCGCATGGCGAACTGGGAGCGGGCCGACGGCGTGCGAAAGCTTCCGGTGGAGGTGGAGCGCCAGAGCTTCGAGGGCTCCGCGTCGGCGAGGGAGCTCAAGGAGCAGTACTTCACGCCGCTCGGAATCGCGGGAGACCGCGCCTTCCTCATCGACCTCTACCCGTACTACCTCGCCAACGCGGCAGCGACCGGTGAGCGGGGCCGGAGCATGTGGGACAACGTGATGACGTGGCAGGAGGAGAAGAAGAGCTGCCTCGACCTCCGCTGCCGGCCGGCACCGGACGAGATGATCGACTGGTGCCGGGAGCTCGAGGGGAACGAAGCCCGGCTCGCCTACTGGTTCTCGCGCTGCCAGCCCAGGCTCATGCTCACACTGGGCGCGGAAGCGGCCGCGTTCGCGCGCGGCTTCCGGGGCGATGGAGCTGCGAGGCGGGGTCAGGAACAGCTGTACCAGGAGCCGTTCGCGTCGACTGCGTTCGGACCTGCGCCTCTGGCCGTCGTGCACTGCGCTCACCCGGGCGTGCTGATGCGGACGAAGAAGGGCGGGTGGCGGAAGACGCACGCAGACTGGTGCGCCGGGAGGGGTCGCGAGCTGGTGCGGGCGGCGCTCGACGGTCGGCCGTGACCAACTCGTAACGCGGGTTGTGCATCACGGCCTTCCAGGCCCGCCCATGTCCGTCCGCTCCGTATAACGGCTCTGTCCCCAACGAGAGGAGAGCCAATGAATCGCCTGTCCGACCCGCGCATCGAGCGGATGCTCGCCGACATGCGCCGAGCCTACGAACTCACGCAGGAGCATCAGCCGGAGGAGGGGCTCAAGCTCTATCGCGAGGTGCTCAAGCAGGCGCAGGGGCTGACCCTCGAGTCGGCCTACCTGCTCTGGTCCGTCGCGGTCGCGGCCGACTACTCGGGAGATCTAGAGATGGCCTTCACCTACGTCGTGCAAGCGGTCGAAACAGACCCGCTCACGCCCCCCTTCCGCAACTCGTTCGAGGTGATCTCGAATCGGCTCCGCGCCGCGCTCGCCGACCCCGCCCGTCCCGCCGACGACGCCTCCACGCCGCGGCTCTGCGAGCTCTTGACCCGCGCCGGAGAGGCGGACGTCGCCACCCACCTCGCCCTGGTGCGCTTCCACGCCGCCACCGGCGACACGGGGAAGGCCACCGAGCTGGTGCAGGCAGTCACCCTCCTATTCCCGGCGGCGCGGGAGGCCTGGATCTGCGCCGCCGAATTGGCGAGCGCCCGGGGCGACGCCGAAACTGCCGCCCGCTGCACCGCCGAGGCGGCGCTGCTGGAGGGCGACCCGGTCCCGTTCGCGGTGCCGGGGGTGGCGCGTGGGTAGCGACGCTCCATCGGCTCTTCTCGCCAACCCGGCGTACGACCCGTCCATGAGTGGCCTGCGTGACAGTTGGCACGCTCAGGATCCCATCGTCCGCAAAGCCATCGCCCATCTCGTCGATGATCCGCGCGTGCGACTCGACCTCTCGTACTACCTCGGCTACCTCGGCGCGCTGGAGACGCTCGCCGGGCGGGTCACCCTGCCTCTGAAGCTCCTCGACGGCGTGAGCCCGCACTCCTGCCTCGTCGCCGCCATGATCCAGTACTGCGGAGCTCGCATCTGCGATCTCGCCCCGACTACGCCGCTGAGGGAGAAAGAATGAGCTACGACCTCCGCACCAGCGAATCGGTCTCCGAGGGCCACCCGGACAAGGTGGCCGACCTCATCTCCGATACCATCCTCGACGCCGCGCTCCGAGACAACCGGCAGGCGCGCGTGGCGGTGGAGGCGCTGGTCACGCGCGGACGAGTCGTTCTGGCCGGCGAGGTCGGCGGCCTCTCGAAACCGCTCGACTACGCGGCCTTAGCCCGGGGCGCGATCCGGGAAATCGGCTACCTGGAAGGCGACTTCTCCGCCGACGAGGTCTTCGTGGAGACCTTGGTCCACGAGCAGTCGCCGGAGATCGCCGCCGCGGTCGCGGGCTCCGATGGCGAGGAGGGCGCGGGCGACCAGGGCATCATGTTCGGCTACGCCTGCAAGGAGACGCCGGAGCTGATGCCGGCGCCCATCCACTTCGCCCACCGCATCGTCGAGCGGCTCGCTTCGTTGCGCAAAGCAGGTGAGCCGCGGCTCAAGCCGGACGCGAAGTGCCAGGTCACCGTCGAATACGTGGACGGCGTTCCGCAGCGCGCCCACACGGTCGTGGTCTCGCACCAGCACGCGCCCGACTTCAAGGGGGCGCCGCTCGAGGCGCTGGTGCGCGAGGTGGTCCGGATGGTGCTGCCCCCGGGTTGGTTCGACGCCAACACGCGCCTGCTCGTGAACCCCTCCGGCTCATTCGTCCAGGGCGGGCCGGCGGTCGACACGGGACTTACCGGGCGCAAGATCATCGTGGACACCTACGGCGGGGCGGCGCCCCACGGCGGCGGCGCCTTCTCCGGCAAGGATCCGAGCAAGGTGGACCGATCGGCCGCCTACGCCGCGCGCTGGCTCGCCAAGAACGTGGTCGCCTCCGGCCTCGCCGACCGCTGCCTCATCCAGCTCGCCTATGCCATCGGGGTGGCCAAGCCGGTCGCCGTCCGGGTGGAAACCTTCGGGAGCGGACCCGAGGCCGACTGGACCATCGCCCGCGCCATCGAGCGGTGCGTGGACCTCACCCCGCGCGCCATCCGCGAGCGACTCGGCCTCGACTTCCCCAGGTACGCGCCGACCGCCGCCTACGGCCACTTCGGGCGGCGTCCAGTGTTCTGGGGGACCTTCAGCTGGGAGAAGATCGACCTCATCGACCCCCTTCTCCAGAACCTCGCCTAGGAGGTGACGCATGCGGGACGAGATCCCCGAGGTCGGCGACGGCGCGACCATTCACGACAACGGCCATTCCTACCCGGCCACAGTAGTCAGGGTCGCCTTCGAGGGGCGCGCCATCTGGCTCCAGCGCGACGCGGTGGTGGAGGAAGCGCCGGGGCAGGGCCGCTTCCTGGCCGACCCGACCGCCTTCACCTGCCGCGCCCTCCGCCAGCCGGACGGCGGCTACCGCGAGGACCACGAGAAGCGAAAGGTGGCGGTGGGGCGCCGCGAGCTCAGGTGGTCCCGCGTGTCGGTCGGTATCCCCGGCGAGCGCGGCCCCACCGAGTTCGGCGAGCTCTTCGCGAACATCGAGCCCTGGCTGCTCCGTACCCGTTGGTATCCCATGACCTACATGATGATCCCGAGCGTCCTCTCGCGCGCCGACGAGCTCATCGCCGAGATGGACGCCTACCGCGGGCCGGAGCGTGAGACGGTACAGGAGCTGCGCAGCAGGTTGGCGGCGCGACGGGACGGGTTCAAGCGGATCCCATAGCGCACCCGCGATGCAGAGATCGTCGAACGAGGGAACGTGCAGCCGCGCCGATTGGTCGACCGCTGCCCCGATACCGCGCCAAGCCCTGTCGTACTCCTGCCGTAGGCTACCGTCATGAGGACGTCGCGGACGCGATACCCGCCCGACGGGTGGGCCGAACAGGCCTCGCTGCAACCGCTGGCCCGCGCCTGTCTGAGTGGTCGATTAGCCCGCATCCGCTACCGAGCAGCCGACGGCGAGGTGACCGAGCGGGAGGTGGCGGTGCTCGGGCTGGGCTGGCGGCACGACGGCTGGCTCTTCGCGGCCTTCTGCCAGCTACGCGGGAGCTTCCGGCTCTTCCGCGCGGACCGCGTGCTGTCGGCCACGGTGACGCGGCGGCCGGCGCCCGCCACTCCCGGCCACTTCGACGCCCGCGCCTTCGCCAGTGCGGAGCTGGTCGAGCCACCCAACGCCCCTACCCGCCGCGTCGCCATACGGCTCACGCTGCCCATCGCCCAGGTCGCTGGCGCCCTCCTGCCCACGGCACTCGCGGAGCAGCTCGCCGATGGCGGGCAGCTATGCCACCTGCGCACCACCTCGCTGGAAGGGATCGCCGGCCTCGTCCTGTCGTTGGGACGATTCGCCCAGGCCACCTCACCGCCCGAGCTCCGGTCGATCGTGGAGGGCTTCTCCGCCGCCCTGGCCCGCCAGCGCGAGCGCGAGGTGCCCGAAGCGTGACGCGATGAGCCAGATCATGCCTCAGCGCCCTTCTCGGTGATACCCTCCGTCCGCATGCCTCCTCCTCCCGAGCAACGCCTGCTGTCGATCGCGACGTTCCTGCTGAGACAGGAGGAGCCGGTGAGCTGGGAGCGCATCCGAGAGGAGTTCTCCGAGGAGTACGGCGGGAGCGACGACGCGGCCGAGCGCAAGTGGTCCCGCGACAAGGACGCGCTCCGGGAGGTCGGCATCCCGGTCGAGTGCATCAAGGGGGACGGCGAGCTGAAGGACGGCTACCTCATCCGGCCCGACGCCTTCCGGCTGCGCGATCTGCGGCTCACCTCCGACGAGGCGACCACGCTCTGGACCGCCGGGCGGGCCGCCCTCATCGACGGCAACCCGTGGCGCGACCAGGTGGCCACCGCCCTCGACAAGCTGCGCGTCGCCTGCCGCGCGCTGCCGCCGTCGTCGAGCGGCCTGCCCATCCGGCACGCCACGACGCCGCGCGAGCGGTCGCGCCAGGTGCTCGCCAGGCTCGGCGCGGCGCTCAAGGGCCGCAAGCGGCTCACCCTGGACTACTTCACCGCCGCCCGGAACGAGGTCACCCGCCGCGACGTGGACCTCTACGGCTTCGCGCTGCGGCGCGGCACCTGGCTCTTCGCCGGCTTCTGCCACCTCCGCAAGGAGCGGCGCGTGTTCTACGTGGATCACGTGCGAGAGCTCACCGTGAACGCGAAGCGGCCCGCGGAGCACGACTACGAGATCCCGGGCGACTTCGACATCACCACCTACTCGAGCCAGCAGACCTGGGACTACCTCGTGCACGCGCCGCTCGAGGCGGAGGTCCGGCTGCGGGGGCCGCTCGCGCCCCTCGCCGCCCAGCTCCTCCTCGGCGCCGCCGTCACAGCGTCCGGGTCCGAGTCGCTGGCCCGGCTCAAGGTCCGCAACCTGGAGGCGCTCGTGCGTTACGTCCTGTCGCTCGGGCCCGACGCCGAGCTCGTGTCGCCGGAGGCGGGCCGGCAGCGCGCGAGAGAGATGCTCGACGGCCTCGCGGCCCGGCTCGGCAGTGAGGGGAGGCTCGCGTGAAGCTCGAACGTCTGCGGCGCCTGCTGCTCCTCATCCCGCTGGCCCGCCGCCACGGCGAGGCCGGCATCCCAGTGGCCGAGGCCCTCGCCGCGCTGGAGCTCGAGAGCGCGGAGCAGCTCTACGAGGACATCGAGCTCCTCTGCGGCGTCGGCACCCCCGACGGCAGCCCCGACGAGTTCGTCGAGGTCTACGTCGAGAACGACCGGATCCGGGTCGTCCTGCCCCAGGGGCTCACCGACCCCCCACGCTTCACCGCCGTGGAGGGCGCCGCGCTGCTGGCGGCGCTGAAGCCGCTCGCCGGAGCCGGAATCGGCCCTGTCGAGTCGGCCGCGCAGAAGCTCTCGGCCGCGATGCCCGCGCTCCAAGAGGACGAGCTCGAGCTTCGCCTCTTGCACCGGACCACCGCCATCGAGGTGCCCCCTCCCCCCGGCTTCCGCGAGCTGCTGCTGGAGGCCGTCGAGAAGCGGCTCGTGGTCGAGGTGGACTACTTCGCGCTCGCCGAGGGCGAGGCCGCGCACAAGCGGCTCGAGCCGCACGCGGTGCTGCTGAACGGGGGGCGCTGGTACCTCTCCGCCTGGAACCCCGAGAAGAGCGCCGAGCACCTGTACCGGCTCGACCGCATGAGCGCCGTGCGCGTGGGTACGCGCTGCTTCGGCGAGCACAAGGGACCGCCCATCGAGCGCTACGACGGGCTCGAGCACCTCTACATCCCCTCCGGCGCAGAGCGGGACGTCGCGGTGCGCTTCACCGGCGGCGCCGCCCCGTTGGCGCTCCAGACCTGGGGCGAGTCGGCAGTGAAGAGCGACGACGGCTCGGTCAGCGTCCGCGTCTACCTCGCCGGGCTGAACTACATCGCGTCCTGGGTCCTGGGCTACGGGGGGGAGGCGGAGGTCATGGGCCCAGCGGCGCCGCGGGAGGCGCTTGCGAAGAGAGTCGCGGAGTTGCGGGGGGTCTACTCCACGAGTCAGGCTGGCTGACGCCGGCACCGGCGCCGTGACAGGGCAGCGCGCAGTCACGCTGTCTGCGACATCGGATCACTTCCAGTTGACAGGATTGCATTCCTCGACGGGCCCCAACGGAGACGCGATGCCCATGACTGCCGCGAAGCTCGCAACCGAGGTTCAGTCGATCATGTCGCAGGTGCTCGTGCACCAGCGCCAGCGATGGGCCACGGCGGTCGCTCACCAGAGAGGCTACGAGGCTTGGTGGAAGGTCGAATTCGCCACGGCCCTTGAATCGTGGTGCTGGCGAGCCGACGACTCCGGATTTGGCGTCCTGCCTGAGGCGCGCTTCTCGGACTTTGGCCTGAGGACGGACCAGGCCGCCGACATTCTCGTCGCGCCATGGAACTCGAAAGAAGGCTCGATACGGCGCGACGAGTACCCGCGCGTTTGGGTCGAGTTGAAAGAACGGGGGACGTGGTGGGGGGGGCCTGCTAAAGCGTTCGGTCCTGCGAACAAAGGCCTTCTTTCAGACTTTGAGAAACTGGAGACGCAGGCCTGGAGCGATGACGAGGTCGCCATTGCATGTCAGATTGTGACGCACGACGGAACCATCGACGAGCGCCTTCCAAGATCGTGGCTAGACGCACTGAACGGCTTCGAAATGAAGCACCGTAGGATGGCACACCACGCGGCTGTGGGGTTCCCGCTTGGTCGGGACGCAGAAGGCGTGCCGCGGGTGAGATGGACGAGCCTCTATTTTTTTCAGGTTCGAGGAATCCTATAGAGCATCGCCCGTAATTCGCGACAACGCTTCGCGACCCGCGTCGCGGATCGCAGAGAGAAGGAGCGGCAGGGATAGAGAAGGCCGGAACGATGAACGGGAAGTTCGTGCTTCTTCCGACCCGGCACCACGCGAACGGGGCGGTACAGGCGCTCGGCTTCGGAACCTAATCGGCGCTATACACACTACCGGAGGCTCGCGAGCGCGCCGGTGTTGCACCGACGACCACGTCAGCGACAACGTACCGACCGTCATTTTCCCACTGCGCGTCCGCCCGCTTGACCCCTGTCACCAGGGGTTTGCTCGCGCAGTGTCATACGACAGGGGAAACTCGCAGCACGACCCCGCCCTCCCGCCCTTGCCCGCTCCCCGTTGGCTCTTTATTCGCCTGTCCGCCCGGCGCGTACGGTATGATCGAAAGCGACGTTAAGGTGTCGTTCGGCCCTCGGGCGTGGGGGATTCCGTGATCGGTCGGAAGGTTGTTGCACGCAGCGCAGTGGAACTGGGGTTGGGAGAGATCGCGTCTTCTCCCGACGCAAAGCAGTTCGTACAGGTCGACTTCTATGTCGGCCCCGTCAACAAAGTCTCCCGCCGATTCCCGAAGCAGGTCCTTGTCCCCGCACTTATTCCGGCCCAGACGCGCTGCTACTTCGCGAACTCGAGTGCTACTCACCTCGGTCGCGTCCTTGGGGTCGCGGACGGCGCGGCGGAGAGAGCCTACGCGGTCCATTTCCCGAACGGAACCGAGCGCGTTCTTAAGGAGACGGAGTTCCACGTCCGATCCCACCTGAGCGGTTCGGATCCTGTCGACACGCTCGCTGCCCTTGCTCACGAGTCGCCGTACCTGTTCGACCGACGAAACAGGTGGCTCCGGGAGTACTTCAAGCAGGAATCTGCCACTCGAGGACTCATCGGACTCGTATCATCGAAGATTGAACTGTTCCCGCATCAGGTCGAGGTCGTTCGGCGCGTTCTGAGCGATCCGACGGTCCGCTTTCTTCTGGCTGACGAGGTCGGACTCGGAAAGACCATCGAAGCAGGGGCGATTCTTCGGCAACTGAGTCTCGACGCCCCCGACCTGAAGATTGAAGTGTTTGTGCCGCGCCCACTAGTCCAACAGTGGACGAAAGAGCTCGAGGACCGATTCGGCATCCTCGAAGCGGAAGTTCACGAGCACGAAGAACTGAAGATCCAGCCCGCGACCTCGGCTGGGGTCATCGTTATCGACGAAGCACATCGGATCGTCGACGACGAATTCTATCGAGCAGTTCGCGCCCGTACCCATCCCAAGCAGACAAAGCACCTCCTCCTTCTTTCTGCAACTCCGGTCCTACACCACGAGAAGCAACTCCTCGCGCTGCTTGAACTGCTCGACCCCGACCAGTTCCGCCTGGAGGACCTGGACTCATTTTGCCGCCAACTTGAAGGAAGGAAGGACCTCGGTCGCACCCTCCTGGCCCTTTCGAGGACCTCTCAGCCCGCATTCATTCTTCGGCACGTGCGCCGGTGCGCCGAACTTCTGCCTGATGACCCTGTTGTCACGCGAATCGCCGCTGAATGCGCAGCGGCACCGAAGGACACAGATCGCGTCTCATCTCTGTCGTCGTCTCTTCGCATCCACCTGACAGAGAGCTATCGCCTTCATCGACGTCTGTTGCGCACGCGTCGCGCTGTGCTTCTCGAAGAAGGCGACCTGCAGCAACGTCGCGTCGAGCAACCGCCGGTCGCCGATTCCGCGGGAACGGCGTTTCGTGACCTGTGGCTTGCACTCGACGAATGGCGCAGCCAGGCATCGGCGTTCGCGCACGAGAAGGGTCCCGAAACTCACAAACGTCTCGTCCGGGAGTATCTGGAACTCGCCGCGCTCGTTGCAGCCCGCCCCGGTGCGCTACCCGATGCGGTGAAGCGTAGGCAGCCCAGGTTCCCAGCAGAAGCGATCGCTCTTGAGCAATTGGCCGTCCATGCGCGCCGGATCCCGAAGGACACCCGACTGCGCTCTCTGAGCGAAGTTCTGCGTAAACTCGACACAGGGCGTTGGGTGGGGTTCCTCACGGACACGAAAGCCGTTGCAGAGACCGCCCAGTCACTCGCGAAGCTTTGGGGAGGGAAGATCTTCACACTCACGGCCGATCACGACCCGGAGGAGTGCGCGGAAACGCTCGATGCGTTCCTCTCGTCCAGTCGTGCTCTTCTCTTGGCGGATCATACGGCCGAGGAAGGGCTCAATCTTCAGTCAGCGGATGGCGTCTTCCAGTTGGACCTACCGTTCGCGCCGATGCGCGTCGAACAGCGCCTCGGCCGCCTCGACCGCCTCGACCGAGTGAAACTGATCCGATGCTTCTCGTTCTTGTCGACCACGGACTCGGCCGTAGCCTTTGATGCAGCTTGGTACGAGGTGCTTAGCAAGGGCCTGGGCGTCTTCCGCGCGTCGGTTGCGGACCTTCAGTTCCTCGTCGAGAAGGAAGTCACTCGACTGTCTCGCCTCGCTTTTGATGGAGGACCTCAGGCACTCGTCGCAGAATCAGCTGCGATCGCCGCTCGACTCGATGCGGAGCGAGAGGCGGCGGCCGAGCAGGACATCCTTGATGGTCTCTACGTAGGTGACCTTCGGAAGTCTGCTGTGTGGGAATCGATCGAAGAGGCTGACCAGGATGAGGTCGAATTCGGCAACGCGCTCGTGGATTACTGTGAGGACTGCCTGCGTCTCAAGGCATGGAAGAAGGATGGTGGTGCACGGGCCGGTGTCGCTATTCAGTTCCAGCGTCACAAGAACGAACAGGATCCCCTGATTCCTGCGGAGATGCTGACGGCCCTTGGGATGGCCGCTACAACACCGGGGACGGCGAATCGCTCGCTCGCAGCGAAGCGTATCGATCTTGAACTGTTTCGCCCGGGCCAAGTGCTCGTAGATGAGGTCCGGAAGATCGCGGAGTGGGATGAACGCGGTCAGGCATTCGCGATGTGGCGCAAAGCACCTGCCTTCCAGGAACCCCGACTTGTTTTTCGCGTCACCGTCCGCTCGCAGGTGCGTCTTCAGGCGGTTGAGGAGCGGCTAGAGAAGATGAACTGGGACCCGATCTCGCGTGAGTCCCTATACCGCCTTCTGCTCAGTTGGGTTCCCACTCAGGAGACTGAGGTGCTCTTGAACTCGGACGGAACCGGCGCAACTGAAGATGTCGCTCACCTCTGCTCGCTTCCCTACCGGAACACCTCTGACATCAACCTGGGCGGGAAGCGCGCGCCCACCCTCACGAAACTCACCGGCGAAGCAGCGTGGGGCACGCTCTGCCGCGAAATGGCCCAACTGGCTCGTGATGCGGTTCACCAGAGTGGACGCTACCAGCAGCAACTGATGGAGGGGCGCCGCCTCGCCGCCGAGCATTTCGAGATGGTTCTTTCCCGGCTTCGCGCGCGGGCCGTCCGAAGCGGAACAACTGAACCGGGTCCAGAACTCCAGAACCAACAGACGCTCCGTGAACTCGTGTTCGGCGTTCTCGAGCATCCGTCACATGAAGTGGACACGATCGGAGTGTACGTCCTGTCTCGAGAACCGGTCTGTCAGCGATGAACGATTCGTCTTCATTGTTGGACTGGCTCGACCGCGCTTGGCGCGATGCTGGGGGGGCGATTGAGTCTGAGCCTTCTCAACAGGGCCCCGCGCCACATCGTCGTCTCATCGCGGCCCGCGTGCAGCACCGGCGGGGAGATTCGCCACTGAACGGACGCGATCTGGCTTCGCTCGTCCGAGCGGTGGCACTATGGGAACAGTCGCGTAACGGCCCGGGATACGGAACCCGCGTGCCGATCGACGTCGTAGAAAGCATCGATCCGGCCTTCCTGAACGATGCCGCTCTGACCGTCCTCCGCCGCGAGGGGGCCTACGCGTGGGTCGGGGCGCGGGAGTGGAGACCACCATGGCTCATCTCGGGTGACGGGGTCGGCCCCGAGGCAGGGCTGTACGACGGGCAAGCGCGGCGCAACGATCCCCGAGAGCCGCCTGATCCCCCGCTGCTGACGTTCGGTTGGGGGAGTTACCACTCACGCGCTCAGCGGAGTTCGGTTCGCACCGTTCTCTCCGCTCCTCCGGGAAGCACGGTTATCGTCAACTTCCCGACGGGGAGCGGGAAGAGCTTGTGTTTCCTTCTGCCGTCCCTGATGCCCCTTCCCGACGAAAGCGGGCTGAGGGGCGTAACTCCGATCGTTGTACCGACCGTAGCGCTCGCACTAGACCTCGAGAAGCGGGTCCGCTCCCGCGTCGAACACGCAACCGCCTACCGGCCCGGTTCTCCGGAAGCCGACAACATTGCCGCGCGCATTCGAGCAGGTATCCAAGGGCCCGTGTTCGTAGCACCGGAGTCCCTCACGGGCGCACTGCAGCTGCCTTTCATGGATGCCGCGCGGTCGGGTTTTCTCAAGTACTTCGTGGTCGATGAAGCCCACATGATCACTGCCTGGGGGGACGATTTCCGTCCGGCGTTCCAGCACATCGCCGCGCTCCGAAACGAACTACTCCGCGCTAGTAAGATCCCTTTCATTACTCTCCTGATGTCGGCCACCCTCACCGGCTACAGCCTTCGTGCGCTCTTCGACCTGTTCCGCCACCCGGGACCGGTCAAACAAGTTCACGCGGTGCGGCTACGACCGGAGCCCGCTTATTGGCTTCGCAAGGCCCGCAACGAGGATGAGCGTCGAGGCTTCGTTTGCGAAGCCGTTCACCATCTGCCTCGGCCTCTCATTCTCTACGTGACGCGGAGAGCCCATGCCGTCGCTTGGCGAGACCGGCTGGTCGAACTCGGATACCGTCGGGTCGGCATGATGCACGGTGACACTGACGACGATACCCGCGCTCGCCTGCTTCGAGACTGGGACTCAGACGCGCTCGACATCATGGTCGCCACCTCGGCCTTCGGCCTTGGCGTCGACAAGCCAGACGTTCGCTCGGTCATTCACGCGACATGCCCGGAGGACATCGATCGCTTCTATCAAGACGTCGGGCGGACCGGACGGGACGGACATTCATCGATTTCGCTGATGGTCTGGACCGATGCAGACGTGAAGACAGCTCGCAGTCTCGCGATTCCGACGTTCATCGGCATCGAACGAGGACGAGAACGGTGGGACGCCATGTTCGCGTCCAAGGAGCGCTCCGCTCTCGACGGGTTCCATTTCGATGTCCCTCTTGATGTCTCGCCTGACATCGACATGGAGAACGACGAGAACGAACGCTGGAACCTGAGAACGCTTCTGCTGATGAGTCGGGCGGGAATGATCGACGTCCACGGGACGAGAATCACCCAGAGCCGCCGCTGGGTCACCGTTGGGATCGAGGCCGAAGGCCTTCTGGAACCCAAACAGTGGGAAACAAAGGTCGAACCGCTCCGCACAGACCTGCTGGAGTCGAATCGCAAGGCCTGGGATGGCCTTCAGGAACTACTCGAAGCGAAGACATGCTTCGCGAAATCGTTCAAGCAAGCGTATTCGGTCGATGCGTACGACGTGAACGTCGTGGAAGCCTGCGGAGGGTGCCCGCAATGCCGGGCACAGGGAACGGCACCGCACTGCGGTCACCTGTTCGCCCGTACGGAAGACCCCAAGCCATGGCCGTCCGCACCGGTCGGTGCGGAGCTCAGGGGGTGGCTCTCGAAGTCATCCACCGGGTTCATCTTCTTTGACCCGCGGGACGCGCACGACCTCGTGCCGACTCTCGCGCCTGTCGTGGAGTGGGCCTGCGCTCAAGGAATCCGGAACATCATCGTCCGCAACGAGTACCGCGAAACGTGGACCGCCGTCCTACGTCCACTCGGGAGAAGGCCGCTCTTCGTTTCCGATACTATTCCGCGAGGGGTCGAGCAGGCACAGGCAACGCTCGTCCTCGCAACGGGGACCTTTCATCGAGAGTGGTCGAGCGAGTGGGCGGCCGCTCTTGCGCTCAACTCCGTGACGATCTTCGCGCTGCCTCATGACTCGCGCGATCCAACTGATCCCAGGCGGCTTCTCGTTGAGACCGCTCTACGGATTCCGCATCTCTCGATCGCGGAGTGGAGGGAACAGTACCTGGTATGAAGATCTACACACATTTCGAGGCCGTCCCGAGCCGCGTTCTCGGAGTACTTCGCCTTCTCCGCTCCGCGGGAACTCAGGGAGTCCCGGACGAATCCATTACGCGTCTGCTTCAGCCGCTCCCTTTGCGAAGGGACAACGACGCAGACACGATGAGTACGAAGACGTTGGCTGCCCTTAAGGAACTCTCGTCAGACGGTCATGCACTCATCGACGAACGAGCGGACAAGCGTGGACGCGTCGGTCTGGTTCTGGCGGATTCACTCCTCGCCGTTCCCGACGACGGGTTCGACTCCGCCGCGCGTGCAGCGATCAAGCGCGCCGTGTTGAGGCCGACAGTTGGGGGTCTTCCGAACCAGTTCGTCGATGTGATGGCTTGGATGTCCTGGCTCCCCGCCTGTTCCATGCCTGAGGACCACGCTGCCTTCAAACTGCGCCTGGCGGCGAGTGGCCTCGATTTGGACGCGTACGGTCTCGGAAACGATCAGCGTTGGGACAACGTGATCTACTGGGGAAGATTCACCGGACTCTTGTGGCAGAGAACGCGCGAAGCGTGCGCCGGAGTTGTAGCAGACGCCACAACCTTCCTGCGCGAAGCGACGAACGTCATCTTCGCTTCGAACTCCACCCTGCAGGTACATGAATTTCGAACCCGCCTGGGAGAAGCCTGCTCCGCGCTGGATGGCGGGGCGAGCAGTACTCGCATCGCTTCGGTGATGGCTTCGAGACAAGTGATCGGCGACGACCACGAAACGCGCCTTTCGCCATCGGTCTGTCTCGCCCTGCGTACTCTCAAGCAAGCGGGAGCGCTCGACTACGGGTGCCCGGACGACCAGCGAAAGTTCTTACTCATGACCGGAAACGAGAAGATCTCCTTTGTCTCACGCGGGAGCGCCACGCCGTGAGCCCGCTCAAGGACTCGGTCACCCCCTCGGCGATCTGCTGGGACCCCTCAAGTCGTTCGGAGGTGATGGATACAATTGCGTTGAATGTTCCGGACCCCGTATTCCGAGCGACCCATTCGCCGAGTTTCATCCAGCAGCAGGGGGCGCGTGCTGGAGCTTTTGTCTCTCTGAGCGAAGCAACGTTCCTTTCCGACTTCCTCGATGCCAAGCACAACCATGTGTTTGATATTGCGGTTGGCGACAACGGGACCGGGAAGTCTCACTTCATCAAGTGGCTCTACCTCGAAATACAGAAGCGGATTCGTGACGAACAGGCGCCCTACTGGCTCGTTCTCGTCCCTCGCTCGAGTTCCAACTTGGCAGACGTTGTGGCCCGTGTACTTGCGGGATTCCACGGTGAGATAGTCACACGTCTTTCGGAGGAACTGAAGAAGCACCACAAACTCGATCTTGGACAGGCCAAGAACCGCGTCATCGACGAACTCGCCTATGTCCTGGAACTTCCAGAGACTCCTAGACCCGGCGACGGGCTCGAGAGCGAAGAGGAGAGCCTGGTCCGAACCGGCCTACCCGCGCTCGTACGCGATCAGGCACTCCGAGCGGTCCTGATTTCTCGAGACGACGGCGTCGTGACCCGCGTCGCTCGTCACGTTCTTGGGCAGCGCGAACGGGCCGGCGATGACGATGAACTCCGCTGGAAGCCCGACGACTTCTTGTTCACCGCAGCGCAAGCTGAGCGCTCCGGGGGAGACGCCCGCGAACTCAGTTATCTGCTCCGGGACGACGAGCGCCTCCGGGGTATTGCCGCGACTCTGGTCAACCGAAGCCAGCCTCAGGCTCTCCGACAGCTCCTTCGCTTCAAGTCGGGAGACATGAAGGCGGCCCTGACCGAGATTCGACAGGAACTTCTAGTCCGTGGGAAGGAACTAGTTCTCCTCATCGAGGATCTCTCCATCACAGAGGGACTCGACGCCGAACTCGTTGAGGCATTGCAGATTCGCACGATCGATAGCGGGACCACGTTGTGCCGCCTGCGAAGCATCGTCGGAGTCACGAACGACGACTACGCGCGCATGCGGGAGAACATCGCTGAGGGGCGCACGCATCGCACGGTGTTCTTCAATATGCCGGTTGGGGGCAACGAGGGCCGCGGCGTTACGCGCCGCGATTTGGACGCATTCGCTTCGCGGTACCTCAATGCCTCGCGTTACGCGAAGGCAGAACTCGAGTCGTGGAGCGCCTCCGCAAGCGGAGGCGAACTCCCTTCCGCATGCGATGAATGCTCGGCTCGCATTCACTGCCACAAGAACTTTGGCGAGGTCGACGGAAGGGGACTTTTCCCGTTCACTGCCGCCTCGGTGTCCCGCCTGTATGACCAGGTTGCGTCATCGCGCTCCCGCGCGGATCGAGCGTTCAATCCGCGCATTCTGGTAGGCAGAGTCTTGAACGGTGTGATGGAGGAGGCAGAACAGTCGCTTCGCTCCGGCACCTATCCTCGCGGCACGCTCTTGGACTCTTTCGGCCTTCACAACGTCCGTTCGGACGTTGAACTCGAACTCCAGTCGTTCGGCGAGGAGGCCTCGCGGTTGAGGCGGGCGATCGAACTCTACTCGCCCGATCCCTCGTCACCTCAACCCTTTTTTTCAAGCGGGATCAGCGCTGCCCTCGGTCTTCCGGTCCTCTCCTGGAAAGCTTCAGCGCCTCCCAAGGGACCTTCAGGGCCCTCTCCGACGTCTTCCGGCAAGACCGGGTCGGGGTCGCAAGAGGGAACGCGTGGACGAGAGACCGAGAAGCAGACCGCTACGCCTTCCCTCGACCTCTTCGATCGGTGGCGGCAGGGGGAAGCACTGCCGGATGCCGACCTCAACCGGTGGCGATCGGCTGTCCATTCGGCGGTCTGTGGCTGGATCGATTGGGATGGAGACGGTATCGCGCACGCGTACTCCCGATTTAAGAATGTGGGGATCTACTTCGAGGGTCAGTTCACACAACGGGGTCGGACCGACGTCCCACTTGAGATTGGGCGTTCGCCGGAGACTGCGCTCACGTTGAGAGCGCTTGTCAATGGCCTCGATCGTGACCCTGCCAAGGCCGAGAAGCAGTTGGTGTTGGTGCGGCGCTCCGTTGAAACCTGGGCAACAGTGGTCACCGATCAGATACGCCGGTTGATCTCCCACTCTGGAACTCCGTCCCCGCTCCAACTGGCGGCGCACACACTGGCTCTCGGGGCGCTCGTTCGCGGACTTGTCCGCCCGGACTCGAAACCCGAAGACCACATTGCAGCTGCCCTGACCCCCTGGCCCGAAGAAAAGGATCGACCGAGCAAGCGATCCTCGGCATGGATGGCTTTGTGGGATGCATTTTCGAACCATCACGAGGCGGTTCTTGAACTGGTGACACAGGCGATCGCATGCACGAAGGGGCGAAGGGCCGGCTCTTTCATCGACTCTTCTCGGATCCAGGACGCCATCGCGGCCGCGTTTCAGACGGGGGTACCGCTTTCTGCCCCTCCTGAGGCCTCGGCCTGGTCCTACTGGAAAGACATCAGGGAACTCGCCACCTCTGTTTCGAATACTTTCGCGAGTGCGGTTGCATCGGAGCGCGCTTACGCAGAAGGCCTTCGTGCTGAGTTGTCCGCATCGCTCGGAAGTTCGGACGTAAAGACCGTCGCGGTCCAGGTCCAGCAGGCAGTTCACGCTGCCCTCGCAGCTGACATCCTCCGTAGCGGTGGCGCGCCGAACGTAAAGAACGAGGACCTCGAACGTTGGACCGCGCAGAGCGGGGCGCCTCGGATCCGCGAAGTTGAAAACGTGTCCGGCTCCTCACCGCCTTCCGTGTTGTACGCACTCGCGCGACTAGACCGGCCGTACTTCGAAGACCTTTCGCGTTTTCTCGATACGGCCACCACGGTATGCAAGGCAAGCCTTCAGTACGCTGAGGGGCGGATGAAGGAGATCGGCCAGGGCACGGACCCAGAGACCTTGGAGGCCGAGGTGTTGGCCCTCGTCGAGTCGATCGGGGCTGACTTGGAGTCGCTTGCGGAGGGATCCTAATGGCCTTAGTGCGCCGAAAGAAGACGGAAGCTGATGCTCCCTCTCCCGGGGCCCTCCTTGAGTACTCAGCCCGTCTAACGAAGGCCTCCTCCGAGGCCGAGACCTGGAAGAAGCGCGAGGGTGACGCGAAGAAGTTACTTGAGCGTCGCGAGGCTCTTCAGCAGTATAAGAGTGCGCTCGCTAGACTTTCCGCCGCCATTCAGGCTTTGCGCACCGTAAAAAGCCTGAAACCGGCGGTTTCCAGCGCCGTGCAGCGGCTCACCCCGCATCGGCGGGCTGCCGAGAAGCTCGTCCAGCGTTGCCGTGCGGACACGGCGTCGATCACTCAAGCCAAGGCGCTCGAAGGTCTCCGGGTCAGCGACTTCGAGGACATCGAGGCAGCGCTGCTAACAGCTTGGTTGGCGTATGCCGGTGCGGAAGAGCAGTCTGGCGTCGAGGTAGTCCTAGAGAAGTTCCCGAAGTTGCGCGGGGCGGCGAAGACCGTATCGGCCGCGCGCGCCGCGCTCAACAAAGAGGCAGAAGTCCTTCCGCGCTCCACCGCGAGCATCGCGGCCTGTGAGACGGCGCGAAAGAAGCTGGCAGAAGCTATGGCTAATGTCGAAGAAGGCGGCATCGACACCGACACGCTCGACTTTCTTCGCTCCTCGTTTACTGGCGTGTCCCTCGACAAGGTGCTGTCCAACAAGCGGATCCTCTCTTGGATCCAGGACAACGACCTCGCGAACCAGTTCGTTGTGCGCAGCCGCTAGGAATTCCCGGACATCATCCCCATGACTACCGACGAACAGGCCGTCCTCCAAGCACTCTACGACGCCGAGCGACCCTTCCTGGAAATGGGCCAGTTCGACGTCTGGTCGACTCCCCAGTCCATTGCTGACGCCCTTCCGGAAGGCAATACTCGCCGGTTCGATGCAACTTGGGTGCGGTCGGTGCTTGAGCGGCTGTGGACGGATCGCAGAGTTTTGCAGGTTCCGATCGGGACTGGGAACTACGCCCTCCAAGACGTGGTCTTGCGAGACCGCGACTCTTTCGGAACCGGCGAATCGCGCCTTCCGGTTGAGCAGAATGACTGCCGAGGCGACGACCCCCACCCGTTCGAGCGCGTTGCTATATACGCTACTTCCGTTGGCACGCAGTACCGGTCTCGTGTTGCCGAAGTGGCGCGACTCCTTGGGCGCAACTACCAGCGCTTCAAAATGCTTCCGAGCACCGGAATGCTGCGGTATGAGCGGCGGCCTCAGAAGCGCCCGGAGTACGTCGTAGACCTCGGCGAACTCGCCAAGCGGCTATCGGCGGAGATCAAGGCCGGTACTCTGTCACTTGAGCCCGATGATACTGCGCACAAACTCGCCGCGAACGTCGATCGGCCACTTCTCACGAAGGCGACGGAAGCTGTCCTGCTTGCGCTCGCGGAGATGTTTGTTTCCCGCGGACAACCTCCATGCCTCGCCCCATTCCAGGAGCGGTCGATCGTCGCGACCCTCTGTGGTCTCTACTCGCCTGGGTTCCGCACGCAGTTTGACGGGCAGGTCGTCACGGCGGGCGTTGGTTCCGGTAAGTCCTTTGCGTTCCAGATCGGCGCCCTCATCCACGTGGCGTATCATGCGCTACGAGGTCTGCGCCGGGTTCGCGTTCTGCTTCTGTACCCGCGCGTCGTTCTGGCGGCGAACCAGTTCCAGGACCTCGAGTTCCTTCTCCATCGCGTCGAACAACGACTCGGTGCGCCGATCGGTCAACCCATTCTCGATGCTGGCGGGCAACTGGCCGAACTCACCGGTGGCGACTCCGGCCCGGTCAAGGGGAAGTTGTTCAACGCGATCAAGGATGCCTACCAGGGAAGTAACCAGATTCTGATCTCGAATCTAGACACCCTTGCAAATCGGCTCGTTCATCCTGAGGCATCCGAGGGGTTGTGCAAAGACCTGGACCTGATCGTGTTCGACGAGGTCCACCTTCTGAGCGGGCTGTATGGAGCTCACGCGCGCATGCTCTTGCGCCGCCTGGCACTGCTCCGGGCGGCATGGACTGAGCGCCGCAAACGGCCAGCGGATCCATTCTCTGCGCTTCTTGGACATTTACATGCCGTTACTCCAGCTTACCTGATTGGCGCCAGCGCGACGATCGCTGAGCCCTGCCAGCATTTCGCTCGACTCGCCTCTCGCGAACCATCACGCTTCCTCCACGTCGACGTAGACAGCCCCGAAGAGACCGGATGGGTTCACCATCTGTTCCTGCGCCAGCGCCCCGAGGCGAGCAGCATGACCGCGGCCACGAACGCGGTGAGTTGCCTCATTCACAATCGACGCGACGGCCTGCATCACGAGTACTACGCCGACGGCGACGGTGGCCTTGCGTCTCTGGATCGCCTCCCCAACCCGGTTCAGCCCGGTAGCGTGGTTGCTCGTCCGACCCCGCTGATTCACAAGACCCTTGGGTTCAGCGACTCGCTCGACGGAGTCAATCGATGGGCTGACCTCGTCCTTGACAATGAACGCTCGAAGTCGATGGCGATGAACAGCAGTCCCAATCCTGCGACTTCGGGACTGCCGTATTTTGTTCGCTTTCAAGAGCCGCTCTGGCGCACCGTTCACCACCTGACCTTTGGTGACAAGACGCCCGTTTGGCAGAAGCGGCTCTTCGCGGAGTACGGATCGCTGTGCCGGGACTGTAAACGTGGCGTCCGCCGCGAGACGGCCAGAGTTCCAGCCGGCCTTACGCAGGCGCAGCGCGACGCCATCCAGCGCCTTTGGGACATCAACCCCGAGAATGGGGAATGCTATCTCAATCGACTCGGGATCGCTTCGGAGCGTTTCGATAACCCGCTTTTCGAGCCGATTCGCGCGATGGCCCAGACCCCGCAGGTCGCTAATCTTGACCGTTGCGGGTTTTTCAGCACGGGGCTGTGTTGGTGGTGGTCGCGGGACCACCTCGGGAATAATCACCCCGAACCGGCAACGGGCGCGCAACCGGTCTCCGGGTTCAAGAAGCCTCAGCAGAATGCGGCCGGGAAGTACATGCCGCTAAACGCCATTCGGACTCGCGCGTTCACATCCAAGTCGGAGTTCGAGGCCGGCAACTCGATCAACGACATCTTCCGGGCGTCGCCGGTCCGTCTCTTCCGGGATCGTGGGTTCGCCGACACGCTGGGCGAGAACTGTTCGTTCGTTATCGGATCACCGCGCATCGAGGTCGGGGTCGACCTCGCGCGGGTTTCCGACGGCATCACGTTCCGTGCAATGCGGGACCCGGCAAGCCTCCAACAGAAGGTCGGACGCGTCGGCCGCGAACGGCAGTCAGACAGCGTTCTTGTCCATGTCGTTACCGAGAACACGCGCGATCATTTCTACGCTCGGAATCCGCGCATCGCGCTGGACCCCGACTATCTCCAGCCGATCCCGCTCCATGAAGGCAACCTGATCGTTGCTCGGAATCACTTCTTCATGGGCCTCTTCGACTTCCTGGTCCTTATGGGAGCGGACCCCGCCGCCGATCGTATTGCCGATGACGGAGACCGAATCGCCCTCATCAACGATCACAAGAACAAGGACTCCTTCAGCGGTTGGGACAGGAAGGTCCAGGCAGTGTACAGGTTCCTGTTCAGCGCTGATCCGAGTTCGGCAGGCCACCGCGCATGCGCAAGTCGCTACCTCGAACTCCTCGGTGCCAGGCCCGGTGACATCGAATGTGCCGGTCATGACGCGAGTCTCGCTCCCGCGGACGCCCCTCTGTCGCGCGAGGCGGGCGCCCTCGATGTTCTTCGGCATGAGTTCGGCCCCAAGTTCTTGCTGACGCCGCTACCGTTCAAGGGCAAGGCGGTCACCCTCGCTGAACTCTGCGCAACGAGATTCAGCCCGCCGTTCAAGGATGTGCCGGGCCTGCCGCGGCACAGCGACTTCTTGCGCGCACTCCCGCAGGACGAACCTCTTCAGAAGCGCTCGTATCTGTTCCAATTGCTGACGCAACCGCTGTTCCGGCGCGGGATCCCGCTCGCGAAGGGACTGCCAGGAAATCAGCCGTACCTCTGGACTCCGAACTTCTTCGAGGCGGTAGGAAAAGAGTACATCCGGATCTTCGATCAGGGTCCGAACTGGCAGAAGGATCTGGCCTACGAGACGTACGGGTTGGCCCTGTCTCTGCTTCCTCCCGGGACGGTCTCGTACCGATACAAGGAAGTGCCACAGAAGGTGCCGGTGAACCGCTGTGGGGCCGTGGGGGTCAACGTAGAAGTCCCGCAACTTGCGGGCGTGCGTCTCGACACGACCAACGCAGAGTTCTTCGAACCTGCGAACTGCCCCGACCTGACCGATGCTGATCTTCCGGTCGAGTTCGGCTCTGAAGGCACGCCGGTTCCGGTCGTAAGGCAGCGACAGATCGGGCTCACTCCTGCGTCGAGCGAACCGCTCATCACGTCTGAGGGCCTCCTCGCAGATGGCGACGAGCGCGCTGCGACCGGGGACCAGGGCATCTTTTCGCTTCCGACGCCGCCCCGCTGTTTTGCGCTTCGCTGGTACCGGATCACGTCTTCCGATTCGGGCGCCTCCTCGATTGCCTGCCGAGTTGCGGAGCGCTTCCGTTCGCCCGGCGGAACGGCGCTTCCGCCGCTCGCGCTGCCGCCTGTGAGTCAGTTGTTCCGCTCCATTACGATCGACCGCCAGATGGCGGTTACCGAGTTTGTCTGGGGTCTCGATCGCCACTTCATGACCCGTCAGGTCGAAGCGGCACGGTTGATCTACCGCGACGCCGACCCCCAGAACTCTCGCCGGGTCGCACTCGGCCACCACTTCGAAACCGTCGGCATGAAGTTCGACATCGACTTCGGTTCCGGCTCCCGTTTGGGTGGGTTCATCGATGAGGTGCTTTCGCGCGAATCCTCACCCGCCTTCCAAGCGCTTCTTGCTCACGCACTGCACGAGTTCCTGGCGGAGTCTGCGACGAACGCGCCAACGCAGGGCACTGGATGGTGGGTCCAGAGAAGCCGGCCCTCTACGTTTACCGTGCGCACTCTGAAGACGATCATCTGGTTCCACCTCCTGGAGAATTGGCACCCCGCACCGAACACGAATAGCCGTCCGACGACACCGCCCAACTTTTCGCTCGACGATGTCGTCGGGTGCTTTACGCCTGGTCACTCTCGCTACATCGACGATGCACGTTTCGAACGCGTTTGCCGTTGGGTCGCGGGCATCCAGAACCTCACGGCGGCGGACGATCGATTGGACACTTTGCTAGGTTACCGTGAGAACTTCCAGTCCGCTGTAGAGAATCGCGCCGGTCTGGATCACTCGCTCTTGCGGCGCACCGCCCGCGACCTCCTTTTGAACGGACTGGGGATCACGCTTCAGTCAACTGCACTACGCGTGACGGGGGCAGAGGATCGCGATCTTTCCTACTTCTACAAGGTCGCGAACGACACGGATGCGTCCATCTTCCTCTTCGATTCAGACGAGACCGGGAATGGCACCATCGATCTTGTCGCTCGGAACTTCTATGTGTCGCCGGTAGAGCGCCTTCTCACCGCCAGACTACGCGCTCTTGGCGGGCAGGCGGATCCACTTCCCACAATCGACTTCATGGACGCGCTCGAGGACGCGCTCCAGGAGTGCGACACGAGCCAGGCCGCGCACCTGGCCTTTCACGGAACTGTCGCCAGCGCAAAGGCGCTTGAAGGGCTCGAGTCGGCCCGGAAGGGCGAACGGCAGATTGCCGGGCCTGTCTTCGACTTCATTTGCAACGGCCTCGGAGCCCCCTCCTTCGATTACACTCTTCTGCTTCAGGCGTGCCCGGAGTTTCTCGCACACGTGAGCGCCTATCCTTGTCACAGCGCTCCCTTGGTCCCGTCGCCGCTCTATCCCAATTTCCAGTCGCTCGAAGCCGCGATGGGATTCTGCGTGGACGGCTGCGTGTCTTGTGTGGTTGCGCCTGAACAGAACCTGCACGGCCCGCTTTCCGCGAAGGACTCGGTCAGCAAGATCCTGCTCGATGCGCTCTATCGAACCCAAGTGTGCGAGCGCGGAGATGAATTCACCAAACTCTTCTACCCGGGAGCCCAGGTCGCTCGCACTGAACTCCACAACTCACTCGCGATTCGCGTTGCGGAGAACCTCGGGCGCAGTCCCTCTCAGTTCCCCCCGTTCACGATCGATCTGAAGGTCGGATCGAAATCCGTTCCCCTGACAGTAGTCCGAGCGACAAGCGTCGGCCCCTGGGCGCGCGTATTCCGTCCGACTTGGGATCCCGCGCCGGCTCCGACTGACCGAGTTCGCCCGCGGATGCCGCTCTAGCCGGGAGAGGCGATGCCCAACGTCACTTGGCAGGAACCACAGGTCCTGGTCGATATCCTCGGTATCAACCTGATGGCCGATGAGAACGAGATGTCGCTTCCCGGGAACCGCCAAATCGCGGTCATCTCCCCTTGGCTGTCAGACGTTGAAATCTTCCTACGGCCGGGACCGTGGCATCAGCAACTCACGACAGGCGATGCGGTCGGGATGTCGACACTGCATGTTGTGCTCTCGACCTTCTGCGCGCGCAAGTGGGAGGTTCACGTCGCGGTTCTCGCCTACGGACCAAACCCGTGCGGAATCACGAAGGACCCCGATCAGTACGGGTCTGAGCGGCGGTTCCTTCGGAAGCTCATTCGCCTTGGCGCTCAGGTCCACCTCGTAACCGACCTCCACGCGAAGGGGGTCGTGACCCCGCTCGGCATCATCACCGGGTCTACGAACATCACCAGCAGCGGCATGTTCGCCCAATCTCAAAACGCGAACTACTTCTCTAGCGCCCACCCTGACTACGAGGGGAACCGGATCCAGCTGCTTGCGCGTTACCAGGGCTTTCCCGCGATCGCGAACCTCGACTGAACTCCAGCGAGCTTCCCTGTGGGTCACGCCATAATATCGAGCCTGACGAGGGACTACGCAGCGCTTCCCACCCTCGTCTTGTATTGGACGAGCAGGTGGTTCGCGAGCAACTGGATGTCCTTCGAGGTGTTCTGCAATTCGTTCCACTTCCGTTGTTGCCCGGGCCCGAAGTCCCACACGCCGTCGGTCCAACGGCATACATCGCGGAGAGGTCCGAGATCGCGTGCAAATATGTCCACGGTTGGAAGTCGCTTCCCCCGGTGGCGGTCTCCAACCCAGTCCATCACGTGACCCATTGAAAGAATCCCCGCTCCATGCATAAGGCGGGACTTCTTTGGGGGCTTTCCCCAGGCATCCTCGAATACGATCCTAACCGCACCCCAGTAAGCGCAGAGCAACGAGAACATCGCCTCTACATCTGCCCCCTCCTTGGTCTTGTGCCGGTAGAGAACTCCCTCGCTGAGGCTCGCTTCAAGCATCCGTAGGATGGAGTTATCCTTAATGACTCCCTGAGGGTTAGTCGGCGTCTGGATAAGGCCCTTCATCGGGGAGTTCTCATCGCGGTTGAGAAGCGTCAGCAACTCAGCCGGGAACCGCCGCTTGTTCAGAGCCGACGAAAGCCTCGCCACGGTGTTCGGCAGCAACTCGTAGATGAGCCCCTTGGGAAGCGGCTTCGTCGAGTTCACGAGGATGAACTGCTCCGTCTGCTGCTTCAGGTCATCCGTAATGAACGCCGTGACGCACAACGGGAAAGCCTCCACCTCTGCTTCGCGAACGGCTGCTAGCCTCTGCTGTCCATCGACGATAAACCCGGGCTTGTCTTCCTCCTCCCAGCCATTCTCCATCGGGATGATGATCTCGCCAGGCCGTGTGTATGTCCCCGTAGGACCCAACGCGGACTCGAACCTCACACGCTTGTCGAACGCGAGCACCACGGCGTTAGGGATCATGGGGTTGTCGCTTTCGACGTACGACCTGATCTCATCGATGTGCGCGAGCACCTCCGGCCGTTGGTATCCGGCGACGTCATGACCAGCGCGTCGAATGCGCGAGACCGCCGCGAACTTGGGAACAACCTTACCGTCGACGGCGAACACATAGAGCCTTCGCCGAGGCCCCTGCTGCACTTCGAGTGCCGGAAGGCGAAGTTCATTCTTGGTTCGAGACATTTCGTTAACTCCGCTACTCATGCGGCCGCTTCGGCCGAACGGCCGAGTTCGCGCTGGAGACGCCGATAGAAGACGTACAAATTATGGAAGCCGCGACGCCGGTTACGTTCGGCTCCACGGAACAGGATCACGTGGTGACCGAGTTGACGGCACACCTCGCAGGCGCAGTTGCGCCATGGAGCGACCTCGAGGACTTCCCGATACGCGCTCTCGTTGTCCGTACTCGAGCGTCTGCGCTTGCTTACAGGGGAGTCCGAGCGATGTGGCCGAGCGAGGTGCTCGTACTCCATGAGAACGCGGACGACGTCCTTTACCCCAGCCTTCCCTGCCTCGTAGTCGCGCATCACGGCGAGGCACGCTCTTTCAAGGCGTCGCGCTATTGCCTGGTCGACCGCGCCGGACAACACCAACTTCTGCAACGTCGCGTTCCCTTCCACTTGCGGGATCCGGATGGCCGTGAACGCCCCGTCGAGTGTGTAGTAGTTGTCGCGATCGTCCTTGAACGCCTGGCGCAGCGGCGACGTGCTGTCGAAACTCGCGACGCCGTAGGAAGCGAAGCGGGGGATCGCCTCTGTGCGGGTCACGCCGAGCAAGTGCAACTTCGTCGAAGGCTTTCGAACGCCGGCAACGGCAGCAAGTGACGCGAGGATCTCCGGAGTCTTGAGTGGCACCATGCCGCCCATTGCGATGTAGCGATAGCCCATGGACTGCAGGGCCTTCACTGCGTTCGCATACGAATTTGGACTCCACCCTTGCGCTACTCCAACAGCGGAGAACATCGGCTTCGACTTCCGATGACGGTCCAAAAACTCCCGTGCAAGCTGAAGCGTGATCGCCTGACGTTCACGGATCTCCGGCGGAACGGCCGCTTCGTCCGCATCCCAGGTCGACTTGAACTCAAAGATGACATGGTCAACCGAAAGCCCGAAGTCAAACTGACAGTCGGAGTAGAACTGGATAACCTGGTCAACCGTGTACGGCGGCACCCTTTCCTTCACATAAGTGAACGCTCCGCAGTCCCCCATGACCGGAAGATCGTACGGTGCGTTATCGAGTCGGAAGAACTCACGGACACCGTTTCGGAGGAGTCGGTTCCGCTGACCGAGGGAGTACCGACTCCCGACACCACCGAACCCGTCGACGATCCCCTTCGAAACGAGGAGCCCATCGAACGCGCGCTTGCGAAAGATCTCGTGGGCGTACCGGTCGTCCCGCTGGCGGATGCGCGCCTCCGACCAACGCTCCTTCTCGAAGTCAAACCCAGGGTCCACGAGGTCTTGACTATCTGGAAAGAAGAACTTCATGCCGCACTCCGGCTGCGCTGCAGGTACGCACGGACCAGGAAATTGGAGAGGACCTTAACGTGCGTGGGAACGTTTTGAACCTCGTTCCATCGAAGGCCGCCGAGTTCCGTCCACTCGCCCTCGGTCCAGTGGCACTCGTCCTTGACGCGCAGGAGTTCCCGCCTGACGAGTTTCTCTGCCCTCTTGTCGCCGAGTCGCACGACACCCATGACTCGGTCCATTAGGCGCCCCATCGCGCGAATGCCGGCGCCGTGCATGAGACGGCTTCGTGAGGGAGGGAGTCCCCAGGCCTCGGGGAATACCGACTTCACGCCGTTCCAGTACAGCAGGAGGACGAGTCTGACGCCCGCGAAGTCCGTCTCGCCGGTAGCAATGTTGCGGTAAGGGAACAGGCATCCGGACGGGGTAGTCAGGCTTTCGTGGATCATCTGGAGCACGGCCGTGTCGCTCACCACCGCCTTGCCCTTGCCCGCGCCTTTCATCGAGGTCCGATGAATGAGACCCAAAAAAGGTGACTCGGGATCGCGGTTGAGCAACTCCGTCAACTTCGCTGGCGCGTGTCGAGCGGCGAGATGCGTCGGAAGGACGGTATCCACGTCCGGAAGAAGTTCGTTCACCAGACCGCGAGGCAGCGGCTTGGTGTTGTTGATCCGAAGAAACTGCTCCTTCTGGGACTCCAGGTCATCGGCGATGAACGCATTAACCGGAACGAGCAAGTCCCGGCGTTGGCACCGCGAAAGCGCAAGGGCCCGCTGCTGACCATCAACGATCCACGCGGGACGCGGCTGACCATCAGCGGAGAGAACGATCTCGATCGTCCCAGCGTCCGCGAGCGCCTCGTCGATCTTGGGCCCCCTCATCTCCTTGAACACCACGCTAGACGAAAGGGCCAAGATCACGGAGTTCGGGAAGAGCACCGGACCGCTATCGAGGTATTCGATGATGCCACGAACGTGCTTCTTTACCTCGGGGCGCTGGTAGCCGATCAACTTGCCGACCTCTGTCCGCGACACACGCGAAACGTCGGCTACCTGTAGCAACTCCGCTGCAGTGAGCGTAAACAAGTACAGAGGATGCTTCGGGTCCTGAACAATTCTCAGCGCGCGGCGGCGTATCACGGTTTCAGTGGACACGGCTGGCGACCTCACGGAAGAGGTTCTTGAAGCGCTTCTGCTCACATGCCCTGCCGGCATCGCGCAGCATCCGCAACGCGCGCGTGCAACTGAGGTCCGGTGCAGTGCGAAGTTCTTGCTTGATGAACCGCCTTACTTCGTGGTCGGTCATCGGCTGGCGCTCAGGGGCGGGGCGAAAGTCAGCCGACTCAGCGAGTTGCTGGTAACGGGCGCGAAGCGTTTCCGAATCGAGACCATGGGTTCGCGCGCCAGCGAGGATGTGGCGCGCAATCCGCGCGTGCAGAGCCGGGCGAGCTCCCTGCACCTCGGCAAGGAGACGCTCCTGTGACACGACGACATTGCGGCTCAGCTGGTCGCCTCCCCCGAATTCTTGCGACGTGACGACGATCAGTCGACTCCCGAGGACCTCTGCTGCGCCCCGGAGATCGTCGGCCATGGCCTGGACGTATCGCGGGGACGCAACCACCATCACGTGTGCGTGCGGTTCAGCCGACGCGAGATCCGTGACCCGTCGCGGCTGACGGGTCGGTCCGTTCCATCGAGCAAGTTCGGCCCACCACGCGGAGACCTGCTCAGCTACCGAATAGGGCTCGGCAGTGCACGCAACGGAGTCCGCTTCGCCCACCCTGAACGTGGCCGAGTACCCGTGCAACTTGGCGTTGGAAGGCACGAGGCCATACCCGGCCGACGCGACCCACAGCGATGCAGCGATCCGGGAAGCTTCGGCCACGAGTGGCAACTCCCTAACTACCGCCCAGTAAGGACCAACGTACAGGTCCTTCGCTTCCACGGAGTTACCGCGAGCTGAACTCAGCGCTTTCACGAAACTCGAGAGGCGGGACATCGACCCGTGCGCGTGGTGCGACCCGAGCCGACGCTCGCCCGGCACTGCCAGGCGCTTTCGGTCGGCGCAGTTCGCGACGATGTGAAGACGGGTTGCCATCGCTAGACGGAAGGACGCTTCCACTCGATTCGCGCGAAGGCGCTGTGGTTGTGGATGCTCTCCTGGTTCACTGCTTCCACTCTGAACCAGGCAATGCGGTCGTCCGATTGAAGCTTGGACGCGACGTTACGGACCATATCCTCGACGAACACCGGGTTGTCGTATGCCTGCATGGTGACATGCCGCTCGTCCGCACGCTTCAGCAGGGGGTACACGGGAGCGGAGCCCGAGGTCTCGGCCACCGCAACCAGTTCTTCGATCCAGATGAGCGCGGGATGACCTTCCGCCTCGCGTTCCCCACGAACCTCGATGGTGACAAGGCCTCGTTGGTTGTGCGCGCCGTAGTCGCTGATGGCCTTAGAGCATGGACACAGGCTGGTGACCGGAACGCGAACCCCCAGCAGGAAGTCATCAGAGCCGCCGTTGACCTCTCCGATGAACCAGCAGTCATAGTCCATCGGCGCGGTGGCGCCACTCACCGGCGCAACGCGCTCGAGGAAATACGGAAAACGGACCTCGATGCGCGCACTCTCCGCCTCGAGAACCGCCTTGAGTTGCTTGAGGACCGTCGGCAGCGTCCGCATCGTCACCTCACCGCGGTGCTCGGAAAGCACCTCGATGAAGCGGCTCATGTGCGTGCCCTTGAAATGATGCGGAAGGTTCACGGACATCGTCAGACTAGCCACTGTCTGCTGCTTCTCGTGCAACCGGTCGAGAATGACGATCGGGTATTTCAGGTCGGTCACCCCGACCTGATCGATCGCGATCTTCCGGTCGTCGGGCGAACCCTGGAGGTCGACCATCATCACTCCTCCTCCCCGCGGTAGATGCAGCCCGAAGTGCATGTCTCACGAACGACGATCTCGGACAGAAGCGGAAGTCCGGGCTTCAAACGACGCCAGATCCAGCGCGCCAGCACCTCGCTCGTGGGGTTCTCGAGGCCGTCAACCTCGTTGAGATAGTAGTGGTCGAGCCTGTCCAGCAGAGGCTGGAACGCCTTCTTGATATCGCCGAAGTCCATCACCCAACCGGACTCCGAACCCACCGGACCCCGGGCGTGCAACTCGACCATGAACGAATGGCCATGAAGCCTGGAGCACTTGTGCCCAGGCGGGACGTTAGGCAACCGGTGCGCCGCCTCGAACGTGAACTGCTTGAAGAGTTCCACGGTCCTCTCACCGGATTCCGAGCCACTTGTGTGCCTGGAGACTTACCCGCCATGGTGGATTCGCGAGGCAGTACTCGAGGACGCGCTGCGTGTTCTCAACGCGGCGCGGCCCGTCCATCGGCTGCAGGAAGAACTCTGCGAACGGTAGCGAGGCGTATCTCTTCGGCTCCGCACCAAACTGCGGGAAGATGAGCTTGAGCTCGTTGCCCGTGCGCACAGCGAGTTCCGTTCCCGCTTTTGGGCTGACACACACCCAATCGATTCCGCTGACCAGCGGAACGGTCCCGTTCGTTTCGACGGCGATTTCAAACCCCCTCACATGCAGAGCTCTCACGAGTAAAGGGTCGAGTTGGAGACCCGGCTCCCCGCCAGTGCAAACCACGAAAGGCCGCCGGTTCGGCGCAGTCGAGCCAGGCCACGCGTTGCGAACCGCATCGGCGAGATCATCCGGCGAGGCAAATCGCCCTCCGCCGGGTCCGTCGGTCCCGGAGAAGTCCGTATCGCAGAAGCGACACACGGCTGAAGCGCGGTCGACTTCCCGCCCAGACCACAAATTGCAACCCGAAAACCGACAGAACACGGCGGGGCGCCCGGCGTGGCCACCCTCGCCCTGAACCGTGTAGAAGATCTCTTTGACGACGTATGCCATCGGGCTCTACGGGGCTCGTCCGTATACCGGGTCGGTCATCCCAAGCTCCTCAAAGCCCTTGTTCCTTAGAAGGCACGAGTCGCAATGGCGACAGGCTGCGCCACTCGGTGATGGGTCATAGCAGGAACTCGTCAAGGAATAATCGACACCGAGGTCGAGTCCCTTGCGGATGATCCCTGCCTTGGTGAGCCGAAGCAGCGGCGTGTGAATCCGCAACCGCTGACGCCCCTCGACTCCCGCCTTCGTGGCGAGATTCGCCATCCGCTCATACGCTTCGATGTACTCGGGCCGGCAGTCCGGGTAGCCGCTGTAGTCGAGTGCGTTAACGCCGAGGAAGATGTCGCCTGCCTCGAGCACCTCAGCCCACGCGAGGGCGAACGACAAGAAGATGGTATTGCGTGCAGGGACGTACGTTACCGGGATGCCCTCACCCATGTGGTCCAGGGGCCTATCTTTCGGAACCGCGATGTCGGCCGTCAGCGCCGACCCGCCGAACACCCGCAGGTTGATGTCGGCAATGACGTGCTGCCTCACGCCGTAGCGGGAGGCGACCCGCTGCGCTGCTGCGAGTTCCGCAACATGCCTTTGTCCGTACCTGAAGCTGAGGGCGTACGACTCGTAGCCCTCTGAATTCGCGATGGCGAGAGCGGTCGTCGAGTCCAGGCCACCACTCAGAAGCACGACGGCTTTCGATCGATCAGACATCGTCTTCACCATATTCACCTGCGGCGCGGATGACGGAAACTGCGTCCGTCGGTCGGACCTGGAACCGCACAGTTTCGTATCACTTCAGATCGGCGACTCCTACAGATTTCGAACGGTGCCCGGTGCCGAGATCTACCATGCAGGCCTGACGTCAGGGCCGCACGGGATCCCCAACCTGCTCCGTTGCCGTGAGGCCCCAGTTTTACATCGGTTCTAGAGTTCGAAATTTCGAACCCACGATAGCCATCTCTCGGGCTACCGTCAACCTGTGCCGAAATCCGGACGCAGGAGCACCCTTCACCGGCGTGTGCCGGACGCGCTTGCGCAGCGCGTCGGCGCCCGCGTGAAGTCGCTTCGCACCACGCGCGGCATCAACTTCGACGCGTTTGTCGAGGAGTGCGAGGTCGGAAGGGGTTACGTCTCAGAGCTTGAACGCGGGTTCGTTGTCCCCAGCGTGACCGTCCTTGCGAAGGTCGCAGCCGTCTTAGAGGTCACCATGGCGGACCTGGTGGCCGGAGAATCTCCTCGAGAGGAGTTGTTCAAGGAGACCGTTGGCTTGCGGGAGGAGCAGATCCGCAACTTGCTGGAAACAGTTCGTCAACTCAAGGCATCCTCCCACTCCTGACGAGTGCAGCCAAGGGAACCTCGACCCGTGCCTTAGATTCGGAGTGTGACGACTGAAAACGCCTGCCGCCCGCCCCGACTCTTAGACCAAGATCGAAACCCTGCACCTGTGCTACAATGGCCTGCTCGATCCAATTGGCGTTACGCAACCCCCGGTGCTGATGCTGGCGCGGTTGCTTTCCACAACCTCGACCTAGCCAAGCTTTGCGGCGATGTTGCGCCAGACGTCCCGCATTTGACCATCTAGTCGACTTCGCGAGCTGCCTCCACCATCGCCTTCCGGAAGGCCATCGGACGCGCCATGGGCAGGAAAGCCTGTCGCCCGCCGCCCACCCCTACGACGAGCACTGACCCGAAGCCCAAGAGCCTGGCGAGAAGGCTCTGCTCGACGCGGATCGACTCGAAGCGGCTCAGCGAAAGCTCGAAGGTGCTCCGGCGCAGGAACCCGCTCGCGATGACGATGCGTCGGCTCGTCACGACCGCCTCGCAGGTCAGCCAGCGCGCGAGCGGGAGGAGGAACAGCGTCAGGAACGCAGAGGGGTAGAGGAAGATCGTCCAGTGCAGGCGACCGCGATGCAGGATCTCCTCCTCCGGCGCCACGATCGAATCGACGTATCGCATCGGTCCTCCTTGCTTCATCCGGGCCGTCCGCAGGCCCGCTCTCGCGATTGTCCACGCCGCTCCGACACAGCGTGACGCGGAGCCGCAGCTTCGACCCTGGCGCCCGAGGCGGATAGCAAGCTCGGGTCTGTCCCGCGCCTCCGCGCGCGAAGCCCGGCAATGCACCGCACCTGTTCGGGCCCCACGCAACACCAACAGTCAACGCAAAGCGAAGCCCGCTTGATTTCGGTCACGTTCCGGCTTCCTTGATGGGGCGGGCCATTGACACACAGTTCAGGCATGGCACAGCATGACCGCAGCTCGTGAGCAAGTGACCTCTCGACCGGCAGTGACGCCGGCCATGAGGGAAGCCTGTTCTCGGGATCGCCCGAATCCACCAGGTTCGCGCAGTCTCAAGGGGGAACTCATGAACTGGCCTCGCGCTTGCTCTAGCGTCCTCTTGCTTTCGCTCGGCGGAAGCCTGCTCTGTCTGCCCGGCTGCTCCGGCCAGCCGGCGCTCGACTCGGCTCCGGCCCCGCAGATCACCTTCCTCGCCCCTTCGCCGAACGGAGCCGTGCACGGCAAGGTCCCGGTGCAGGTCCAGGTGAAGGGCGTCGCCCCGCTGTCCTCGGTGGCGTTCACGGCGCCGGCGAGCCTCGTCTCGGCCCAGCCGAGCTTCGTTGACAGCTACAAGACCAGCGCCACGCTGCTGGCCGTCCTCGACGCCAGCGGGCTCGCGGACGGGCCGGTCACGATCACAGCTGCTGCCGAAGACGAGCTCGGCCACCGGACCACCCAAGACCTCCAGGTCACGGTCCAATCCCGGGGAGCCAGCATCACCGTCGCGAGCCCGAGCGAACAGGCGACGGTGAAGGGGACGGTCTCGGTGACTGCGCAGGCTACTCCCGACAGCGGCGGCAACGTCGTGAGCTTCGTGATGGTGGATGCTCCCCCGGGCATGGGCATGAACGCGGCGTCGGACCCGGGCTCTTTCTCGGCGACCTGGGACACCACCAAGGCGCTCGAGGGCGCGGCGAGCCTGCACTTCCGGGCGACCGACAACGCCGGGACGGTCTCCGATAAGACCCTCACGGTCGTGGTCGACAACGTTCCGCCCGGCAGCTTCGATGTCCGGGTCTCGGCGGGCGCGCCGATCCAGGGCGCCACCGTGGCGGTCATGGCCATCGACGATTCGACGGGCGCGGTGAACACCGCCATCGGCCAGAGCGGGCTCCTCGGGGTCGGAGGGCCGACGGACGCGAACGGGAAGGCCACCGTCGTCCTCACCACAGAGAACTACGTGGGCCCGGTCCAGGTGATCGCCTCGGGCACGGCCCTCAGCTACTCGGATCCGAGCGCCGCCACCCCGACCAACATCCAGATCCCGGCCGGCTTCACCTTCACGTCCTACCTCGCGAGTTACGCGAGCGGCACCGGCGTCACGACACCCCTCTCCCTCTGGACGACGCTCGCCGACCACGAGGCGCTCGCCTACGCGAAGGGGCTCCACCCGGCCCATCCCGGCAAGAGCAGCCTCAGCAGCGCGCTCACGCTCCGCGACCAGCTCTTCGTGAAGCACATCACCGCGAGCGCTACCGCCTGGTCACCGGCCGCGCTGCGCTGGACCGTCCCGGTCATGCTCACCGCGGGGTCGCAGACCCTCCTCGACGCGTCCTACGCCGGGCTCTTCGACGTGGCCCTGAACCAGCTTGCCCGCGACACCGCCCTCAAGGCCGGCTACGGCTCGGACTCCTCGGCCATCAACGCCATCTCCCTCGCGCAGCTCCTCGAGCAGGACCTCGACGCCGACGCCCAGTTCAACGGCAAGGGGCCGCAGGGCACGCTGCTCCGGACGCTGGGGACGACCCCGGTGACGCTCGACTCGCAGTTCCTGCGAGTCCCGCTCGCCACCGCCCTCGACGAGTGGATCCGCTCGAGCCTCAACAGGTCCGGCATCTCGCGTACCGACCTCACCAACGCCGGCGTCTACGACGCCATCACGGCGGACGCGACCGACCTCTTCGGCGACCCGCCTAGCCTCGGGTTCGACACCACTCCGCCCTCGGTGGTGGCGACCTTCACCTACTCGGTCGCGAACGGCCCGCAGAACGCCGCCCCGGTGGGTGCGAACAAGAACCTCGTCGGCGGGATCGTGACCGTCACCGTTGACGCCGCCGACGTATCGGGCGTCGCCTCCATCGCGGTCACCGTGAGCGGCTCGGCCGTCTCGCGTGACCTACAGCGCTCGACGGCGAGCCACTTCGTCGGCACCTGGGACACGACCAAGGCCGCCGACGGCCCCGTCTCCTTCGTGGTCACTGCGATCGATACGATGAGCAACGCCGGCACGACGACCTTTACGCTTGTCGCCGACAACACCCCGCCCTCGATCTCGGTCGCGAAGCCGCTCCCGAGCGCCTTCTATTCGACGGCAATCGATCTCGATGTCACGGCGACCGACGCCGGGGCTGCTCCGAGCGGGGTCGCGTCGCTGACGCAGCTCGGGCTCGCCGGCTTCCTCTCCGCCGACTCGAACCCGGCCCACCTCGTCGGGACCTGGGACACGAGCGCGGTCGCGGCCGGCGCGACCTCCGTCGCTACGACCTTCACCGCGACCGATCTGGTCGGCAACTCTACGAACCTCCAGATCAGCATCCATCTCGACCGGACTCCGCCCGCGCTCTCCTGGGCAGTGACGCCCCCGGCCGCCATCCAGCACGCGAGCGACAACCTCGGGCACTACTCCCTGCTCTTGAAGGCCTTTGACAGCCCAGGGGCGGGCGTCAAGGCGGTACACGCGCGCGTCGGCACCAGCTTCCCCGTGGACGGGACGCTCCAGCCGGACGGCTCGTGGTTGGTCACGGTCCAGCTTGCCTCCTCCCAGCACAACAGCATCGCAGTCTGGGCCGACGACCTTGCCCTCCCGGTCGCGAACAGTGGAGTGAACGCTCTCGCCCCCTACCAGCTCACCGCCGACATCCTCATCGACAACACCCCGCCCACCGCCACCTCCGACGGCGCCTTCGCCTCCTACTACGACGAGCGGGGCATGACGATCCTCGTCGACGGCTCGGGCCGCGCCCAGATCCCTGCGCAGTACAGCAAGGGCCCCCTGGTGGTGATCCCGTCCGGAAGCTCCATCTACAAGACGGCGACTCGACTTGGCTCGGGCGGCACCCCCAACATCGCCGAGATCGAGAGCACCAACGCGAACAACACCCCCACCTTGCGCTTCGTTGTGCCGTATTCGGCGGCGACCGACTCGGCCATCGTGAACGCGAACTTCACCGCGCTCGTCTCCTCGGGCGGCTCCACCCCAATCGCTGCCAGCGGCGCCCTCTTTCCGAGCACCAGGACCGACCCGAGCAACCTCTACTTCGACCTCCCACTCTCGAGCGACATCGTCCCGCCGCTCGCGAGCGTGGCCGGCGCAGCGACGGTATCGGTGACCCTCTCCCTCGCTGATGCTGCCGGCAACACCGCCTCCGTTGGGCCGTTCACTTACACCTTCCACGTCATCGGCCCGGTGGTCGCGATCGTCGAGGACACGAGCTACCCGACTGCGGGGGATCCCAAGGCAGCGACGAGCTACACCGTCACCGCCGCCGCCTACGCCTCGCTCTTCACCTATTCCCCGGCGTTCCTGCCGGAGCAGCAGGTGCGGCTCGTCCGCTACCTGGTGAGCAATCCCGCCTCGACCCCGGTGGCAGTGACCGCCCCGGTATCCGGTTCCGTCGCCGTCAACGAGACCTGGTCAACCGACAACGCTTCCATGAGCGGCAACTACGCCGCCGACGGCTTCCTCTTCCAGGGAACAGTCTCCTGGGGCGACCAATGCGACGCCATCCCGCAGTATCCCGGCGAGACCGCCGGCAGCGCGCCACAGTCCTGGACCTATCTCTCCCATAGCAGCGGGATGGGCCAGCAGTACTCGGTCGAAAACTACTCCGGACAGCCCTGGGACCGAGCGAACTCGGCCGCGACCATCTACCAGGCGGAGACCGCTGCGCCGGGCACGCTCGCCTACGTAGTGGCGTCTGACCACGAGGGAAGCGCTGCTCAGGTGGTCGCGGGCGAGTACGTGGTCCCGGCGGCGCAGGGCACGGTCCCCGGGGAGATCGCCATCTACGTCACGCGCCCGGCCGCGACCAGCCGGGCGCAGCTCCCGCTTAACTTCACCAAGGTGAACCCCACCAGCTCGACTCCGCCCCGCTTCGAGATCTGGAGGGACGACGCCTGGCTCAATGACGGCGTCGACCGAGCCTGCACGCACGTGGTGACGCAGAGCGCCGACATCAACCAGAGCCAGGCGGCCTGTCTCGCCTTCGGCGCCGACCCCTCCGCGGTCGTCCCGACATCCGACGTGCGCGGCAGCGGCTGCCGCTTCAACCAGGACAGCTGGTGGAACGCTCGCGGATACGCGTGCGTCTGCTACATGCCCGACCTGCCCGGCTGGTCCGGCATCGCCAGCCCGGCCGTGTACACCTGGTCCACGAACGTCGGCAGCATCTACCGCAACTGGCAGAGCTACCGTTTCGTGAACTACCTCGCGCAGTCCGTAGAGCAGCTCTCGGGGTCGTTAGGCCTCGTGAGCCAGGGGCTCCTCCCGAACCTGCAGCCGTTCGGTGAGCCCCAGACCCTCAAGAGCGGCGTCTCCTTCGCCCGCACCCTCTCCCACTGACAGGAACAACCATGCCATCGCGCCGCCACCTCGCCGCCCTCCTCGTCCTTTGCTCCCTTGCCTGTAACGGCGCCACCGGCCCGCAGGGACCGGCGGGGCCGCAGGGGCCGGCGGGCCCCCAGGGAATCCCCGGAGCCGCAGCTGCTCAGGGGGCCATCGGCCCCCAGGGGCCGGCGGGGCCGCAGGGACCTACTGGGCCGCAGGGCCCCACGGGGCCCACGGGGCCCACGGGATCTCAAGGTCCTGCGGGCCCCCAGGGCTTGACCGGCGGCGGGCTCTACACCTCGCGCGCCGACATCTACTGCCGGCACTCGGCCGTGGGGACGACGAGCGGCATCACCGGCGTGTCTTGCGATGCCGCCGCCGACCTCCCGCTCACCGGCTTCTGCACCGAGCACGAGACGCAACTGCTCCACCTCGCGTCCGATCCCACCAACAACGGCTGGCCGGGAAACTCCATCTTCCCGGCAGCCATCACCTGCATCTGGACCGACAACACCGGGACCGCCGTGAACACCTTGACCACCTCGCAGGCCCACATCTGCTGCATCAAGCACCCGTGAGCCGAGGGACCTCGGCGCCTGGAGACTCGCCATGAGACCAGCGCGGCTCTTCCTCCTCGCAGTGCTCGCCATGTTGCGCCCCGTACCGGCGCATGCCGACAGGGGCGAGACCTACGCCCTCCTCTCGGTCGAGCCCGGGGTGGCCGGCTTCAGCGACCCTTCGTTGGGGAGGGCAAGCTCCACCCAGTTCCGCAGCGAACTCGGGCTCGTCGGCTACTACGGCCTCACCAACGCGCTCCACGTCGGCGCGGCCGTCCGGTACGCCACCAGTTCCGGCCTCTCCTTCTCGCCCTCCGCTGCGGGCCTTCCCGGCGGTCCCACCTATCCCGGAACCCTCGTCGCGACCGACCAGGCCTTCTCCGCTTCGGCCCTGGCTCTTTACCGGTTCGACAGCGGCTACCACCTCGCGCCCGTCCTCGCCGGGGAGGTCGGGTACACCACTCAGAGCCTCCACGACGTCGCTCTTGTTCCCCAGGGCACGAGCTACGGCATCCCTCTCTCGTCCAGAACCGATTCCGCTCCCTTCGCGCGCGTCTCCGCGCTCGTCGAGTGGCGCTTCGCAAACCGCTGGGTCTCCATCGCCGGCGTGGCGGTCATGCGAACCGGGCTACAGTCTGCGCCCTGGCAATGCACCTTCCCGATCATGGTCGGGATGATCTGGTAGCCCTTCACCCCTCGCGCCGGGCGAAGATCGGGTCGAAGTAGACCTCGGTCACCCGCCGCTCGGACATGAAGAGTACGACGTCGAGGGTGGCGTGGAGAACGCGCCGGATCTCGGCGACCTCGAGCCCTCGCCCGACCTCGCTGCTCTTGACCAGCCCCGCGATGCGATCGAAGGCCTGCACGGCACCGTTCGCGTGCGTCGTCGTGACCGAGCCCGGGTGGCCGGTGTTGAGCCCCTGGACGTACTCCCAGGCCTCGCTCCCGCGCAGCTCGGCGAGGAAGATCCGGTCGGGCGAGAGGCGCATGCAGGCCGCGAGGCACGCCTCGGCCGTCACGCGGCCCGGGCCCTCGCCGTACATGAGGTGGACGCGGTTCGGATGGCATGGGAGCGCGAGCTCGTGGACGTCCTCGATGGTGACGATCCGCTCGTGGGCCGGCACCTCGGCGACGAGCGAGCGCGCGAGGGTGGTCTTGCCCGAGCCGGTCTTGCCGGCGATGACGACGTTCCTTCGCGCCAGCACCGCGCGCTGGAGGAACGCAGCAAGCTTCCCCTCCCGCTTGAGCGCGAGGAGTTCCACGTCCACGGGCTCGATCCGGCCGGCGTCCTGGCGGTCCGCCGCGGCGCGTGCTTCCTCCTTCGAGGGCCGGTGGAAGCTCACGTCCCGCGCCCCTTCGAAAGCTCCCTCCCCCTCGAGCTCCTCGAGAGTACGCACCGCCTGGAGGTGCTTGCGGATGGTGAGCGGCGTGAAGCCTCTCACGCAGGCCGGCTCGCGAACGATCTGGCCCCGCTCCCCGCCTGGCAGAACGACCGAGGCGAGGCTCCGCAGAGCGAGGCCGCTGTAGACCGCCATCCCGGTCGTGAGCGCGTCGAGGTGGGCGGCCGTGAGCGCCGGCGCCTCCTCCCGCGCCCAGCCCGCGAACGTGCGGAGCCAGAGCTCCCCGGGGCGGTTCACCGCGAGCTCGGTCACCTCGCCGCGAGCGAGGTAGGGCTCCAGTGGGCGGAGGAGCTGCCGGAGCGCGGTGTCGCGCCCCGGCCGGCTATCGATCTCGCTTCTCGGTTTGTTCGAGCCCATAGACACCCCGGAAGTCGAGGTCCCGCGCGACCAGGATCCCCACCCGCTCGCCCTGGTTCACATAGAGGGTCGGGGGGATGTTCACGGTCGGCTCGAGCGAACGCGCCACCACTTCCTTGCCGGCGTTGGCGGTGTTCGCGACCGTGATGTTCGTGCCCTGCTGCGCCCCCCCGGCACGCGCGGCGGCAGCATCGGCGCCGTCCTCGATGACGCTCAGGAGGATGGCCGCGCCGAAGCGGTCCCAGAAGTGGGTGTCGACCGCCCCGCCCACGCCGGCCTCGCCGAGCGCCCCCGTCCCCGGCGACTGCAGGTCGACCACCACACCGGACGGCGTCTCCACCCGCGTCCAGAGGATGAAGATGCGCGCCTCGCCCTGCCGCACTCCGCCCTGGTAGCGCCCCACCACCCGGGAGCCACGGTCGAGGAGGACGACCCGTCCGTTCGTCGAGTAGACGTCTCGGGTGAGATAGCAGGAGGTCATCCCCGCCACCGTCGAGACCACCTTCGTCTCGAGGACGCAGTCGAGCATCGCCCCCTGGGTGACCAGGTAGTCGCGGTCGGGCAACCTTCCCGCCGCAGCACCCTTGAGCTCGACCGGCTCGAGCTTCTCTTCCAGGCCGTTCGCGCGATGGGCGCCGGCCGCGGGGGCCTCGAGCTGTGGCAAAGGCCCCCGCCCCGGCGGAGGTGTGGGCGCGGAGCTTTCTCCCTCCGTAGGTCCGAAGCCACGCGAGAGCCGCCGCTGCAGGGGGTCCGTCTCGGCGGGCGCGGCCGGTCCCGCCGTTTCGACCCCGGTGAGAGGGATCGGCGGCGCGACGATTCCGGTGGGGACTACGGGCGCAGGCGCCTCCGCGGGCGCGGCGAGCTTGAGCGCGGGCACCCGCTTCTCGACCCGCTCGCTCGCCTTGTCCTCCCGGCGCGCCTCGCTCTCCCGGCGGGCCGAGCGCGCCTTGAGGAGGAGCGCCGAGGCGAACGCGAGCGCGACGAGGCTCCCGAGCACGAGGAACGTCCGGGCGCCCACCGGCCAGGGCCGCCGGGCTCCTCCGAGTTGCGCCTTCCCACGGGCGCCCTCGACCTGTTCCCTAGCCTCCACGGCCTCCCGCTCGCGGTCGCGCTCGTCGAGGACAGCGCCGGCGTCGATCTCGGTCACGTTCATCGCTACCTCCAGAGCACGCGGTTCACGTCGGGCGAGGCCGTCCTGCTCGCGTTCCTACGACCGTCGGGGTCGTAGGCGTCGTTCCAGACCGCGAGCGCTCGGGAGCCAAGCCGGAGCACCCAGCGGGCTGCGACCTTGTGGACCACCACCACGTCGACCGCCGATCCGGTGCTGTGCCGGTTCACGATCGACTCGGCCCCGCTCTCGTCCACGAGGTAGATGGCCGGGAGGTCCCGCTGCCCCGGGAACTTGAAGTAGGTGAACTCCCGGTCGTCCCAGGTGTTCACCGGGGCGAGGTCGAGGTCGCCGCTCATGCTGTAGGCGAGGTTCGGCTTCTCGCCGTTCCGGGCGAAGCCCTCCTCGACGGCGCTCTGCCTCAAGCTCTCGCGCCGCTTGCGGGCCGCCGTGTCCGGGTAGCGGAAGACCACCTCGAAGGTCGGAGCTGCCGCCGGCGCGGCGAGGAGCCTCAGGCCAAAGTGGTAGCTTCGCCGGTCGGTCACGACGGTCAGGTTCGAGTCGGCGTTGGTCGCGACGGCCTTCAGGAAGCAGTGGTTACCCTTCACGGCGAAGTCCCACGCCTTGCCGTCGCCAAAGGCATGCGTCACGTAGCTCTCGCCCGGCTCGAGCGCGACATGGGTCACCACCCCTGCGACCGCGTCGATCTGGACCACCTCGTCGGGGGCATAGGTGACGTAGCGGATGCGCCGGTCGGCGGCAGGGCCGGCACCAATGGCGAGGATGGCGGCCACGCAGATCATCGAGCGCATCGAGAGCTCCTCTACCCGCCGCCCGGGATCTCGGGATCGACCCGGTAGCTCGTCACCTGGAAGCCGAGGGGGTTCACGAGCCGGTCCTGCTCGCGCATCGGCCCCGCCGCGTACCGGAAGCCGACCGTGGCGACGAGGCTCTCCTCGGCAGGAGGTGCGCCGTCGCTCCGCGTCGTCCGCGCGACGAACCTCACCACGGCGGTGTCGGTCGTCGTCCCCGGCGTGATGGAGCGAACCTGCGGGAAGATACGGACCCGGTTCGAGAGCACCTTGTCGCGCGCCTTGGGGCCGTCGAAGAGCGCCGCGTACTCGCGCTGAACGTCCGAATTCGAGAGGAGTGCGGTCGTATCGTAGGCGGTCTGGAGCGTCGGGTAGTCGTAGCTCTCGCGGGCGAGAACGTACTTGTTGAGGAAGTAGCGGTCGACCACCTCTCCGTAGCTCGCTTTCCCATCGCGGAGCGTCGTCACCAGGTCGACTGCGCCGGTGGCGTTGTCCACCCGCAAGACGAAGGCCTCGACGCGCTTCAGGGGGAGAAGCGCCACGAGAGCACCGACCGCCGCGAGCACGAGGACGGAGGCGCCAGCGGCGACCCGCCACGCCGCCCGCCTGGAGCGCACCAGCTCGTCGAGGTAGTCGCGCTCGAGCCCCCGGCTCTCCTCGAGGTACCTCTCGAGATCGGTCGCCTTCATCGCCACTCCACCTCCCCTTCGCGCTGGCGTTCCCTCGACTGCGGCCGATTGCCTGCGGACCCGAGCTCCGGCGGCGCCGTCCGGTTCACCGGCACCCGCCGCGACTCGTCGGGAGGCTTCGGGCCTGGCGCCGAGGCGCAGGCCGTCGCGACGAAGAAGAGCAGGGCGAGCCCCCTCATCGCGGTCTCTCCATGAGCAGGATCCGGTGCGCGTACCCGCCGCCCAGCCCGACTGCGAGGTGGTGCAGCTCCTTCAGGATCGCGACCGAGACGATGGTGAGGAGGAGCGCGCCGCCGATGCCGTAGGAAACGTTCATGTCTCCGTCGAGCGCCACCCCGCCCATGTAGTTCGTGAAGATGGCGAGCAGGAAGGTGAATACCGCCGCGAACGTCACCACCACGAGCCCGTAGGTCGCGATCATCGCCACCCAGCGCTCGAAGAAGCGCTTCGTCCCCTCGAAGAGGAGCGCCGCGATGAAGATGGGTCCGAGCCCGACGAGGAGCGCCAGCATCACCTTGGCGACGAGGATGAGCGCTCCGCCGACCCCGACCATGATCACCGTCGCGAGGAGGAGGAGCACGCCGAAGGTGTAGAAGGCGATCCCTTGCTGCGTCATGAGTCCGCCCTTCTCGAAGGCGTCCTCCGCCTTCGCGAGCCCCTGGCCCGCGGCCCGGTCGATGAGCGCCGCCTGGCCGCCGCCGGTGTCGAGCGGGTCGGCGCTGAACGAGAGCCGCCCCTCGCCGCCCGCGACCACGGCGGCGAGCTCGTCGGGCGTCGTCCGAATGACTTCGGCGATCTCGCCCTGGTAGAGGCCGGCCCCGAGCGCGATCGAGACGATGAGCGCCGTCCGGACCACCTTCCCGAGGAACTCCTGCACCGGCTGGGCGACAGCCCCCCGCATGACGAGGATGCCCCAGAGGATGAACCAGACGGTGAGCCCGGCGCTGAGCACCGGCGTGATGGCGACGATGACGCGAGAGGAGACGTCCCTCGAGAAGGCGGTGCTGACGCGGTCGAGCTCGGCGAAGAGTGGCGTGAAGAGGCGGAACACGGGTCACCTCCCTGGTGTCAGGCTGGCGCTGCAGCAGGCCGGCATGCCGCGGTTCGACGCGCCCAGGATCCGCTGCGCGAGGTCGCTCTTCTGCTGCTCCACGAGCTTCTCCTCGGCCCGCTGCAGCATGGCGACGAGCTGCAGCTTCGTCGCCTCGTTCTGCACCGCCGCCTGCTCGACGGCGAGGCGCGCGTGGAGCTCCTGAATGCCCTTCGGGTCCTTCGTCGTGTTGATGCGGCGCATGAGCTGCTCGATCTGGGAGAGCCGGGCCCGGGCGCCGTCGTAGGCGCGCAGCCCCACCGCCTTGTCCGTCGCCGCCGCCGACCGGCTGCGTGCGGCGATGCCCGCCTGCGCCGCCGTGGTCGAGTCCGGGAGCCGCTCCGCGGCCTGGATGCTCCGGAGCGAACCCGAGATGCCCGCGTACCCGCCTGCCATCGCGCCGTCGTAGACGTGCGCCCAGTCAGAAGGGAGCGCCTCCCGGAGCGCCGGGTCGTAGAGGATCTCGCCGAGGTTCCGGGTTCCGCTCACGGCGGCGTAGGCCGCCTGGAGCTGGTTGAGCTGGTCCCCCAGCGTCTGCACCGACAACGTCATCTGCCCGAAGGTCGAGGCGTCGAAGACCGGCATTCCCGCGGCGCCAGCCCGGCCAGCGGCGAGCGCGCCGGCCAGCGCGACGACGGCCCAGCTTCCGCGAGCGCTCACGGCCGCCCTCGGTTCGACGCGCGCTGAAGCTCCTGGCGCAGGGGGCCTATGTCGAGGTCGAGGCGGCGCGCCAGCACCCGCTCGAAGGTCGCCCGTGGCAGCCCCTCGGACGCCGCGAGCACGAGCGGGGCCACCGCCCGGAGGACCGCGAGCTTGTGCTCGACCGGCGCCTGCGTCCCAAGCCCTCCCGCCCGCCTGCGGATGGCGTCGTCGATGAGGAAGTCGGTGAGCGGCCGGCTCTGATCGACGATCGCCTCCATCCCGCGGCGCCCGAAGCGGCCGAGGAACGCGTCCGGGTCGCTCTGCCCCTCGAGCGCGGGCGGGAGCCGCGCCACCGAGGCGGTGAGCGTCGAGCCGAGGAGCACCCGCGCCGCCCGCTGGGTCGCCATCGCCCCCTCCTCGTCGCCGTCGAAGAGGAGCACCACCTCCTCGCAGCCGGTCGCCGCGAGGAGGTTCAGTTGCTCCGAGGAGAGCGCCGGGCCTCCCGTTCCCACTGTCGAGACGAATCCCGCCTGGTGGAGCGCGAGGACGTCGAAGTAGCCCTCGACGAGAATGGCCTTCCTGCCGTGGCGGATGGCCTCTCGCGCCTGAAAGAGGCCGAAGATCGTGTGCGACTTCTTGTAGAGGGGCGTCTCCGGGCTTGAGAGGTAGGTCGGCTCGGCGTCATCCCGGAGCGCCCGCCCGGCGAACCCGATCACCCGGCCGTATCGGTCGAGCGTCGGGAAAACGATCCGGTCCCGGAACCGATCGTGGTAGCGGGCCCCCACCCCCTCGCGTGCCGCCAGGACCCCGGCCTCGCGCTGCACGGCCGGAGCGATCCCCGCCGCCTCAAGCGCCCCCTGCGCTCCGTTCCAGGCGTCGAGGGCATAGCCGAGCCGGAACGCTCGCGCGGCCTCCTCGGAGATGCCACGCCGGGCGAGGTACTCGCGCGCCCGTTCGCCGTCCTTCCCCCAGAGCTGGCGCTGCCAGTGGGTCGCCGCCGCCTCGCAGGCCGCGAGGAGCGCGACCCGCTTCGCCCGGGCGCGCTCCTCGTCCTCCGAGAGCGGCTCTCGCGGGAGGGCGATCCCGAGGGAGGTCGCGACCTCGCGCACGACAACCGGGAACGGCTTTCCATCCGCACGCTGCAGGAACTCGAACAGGTCCCCGCCCGCGCCGCAGCCGAAGCAGATGTAGCGCTTACCGGCGGGATAGAGCCGGAAGCTCGCGTTCCGGTCCTCGTGGAACGGGCAGGCGCCGGCGTAGAACCTTCCCCGGCGCTCGAGCCTCACCCGGGTTCCGACGAGCTCGACCGGGTTGGCGCGCCTGCGGACCTCTTCGATCAACTCGGGTGCGATCATGAAGCCTCCTCGAGCGGCTCGGCAGCGACGCCGACCCGCTCCCAGAACCGGGGGAGCCACTTCTCGGGCACGTCTCCAACCTCCCGGGTGAGCTCGGCCGCAAGCCGGGCCCGGTCGGGCGTGCCCGAGAGCACCGCCAGCGCGCCCTCCATACCCGAGAGATCGAGCTCGGCGACGGCGGAGCTCTCGCCCTGCTTCACCAGGAACCGGCGGCTCGCCTCCGGAAGCGTCCGCACGAGCTCGTACTCGGCCGGCGTGAGCTTTAGCCCCTCGACGTAGTCCTCGCGCGTCGCGCTCGGGTTTCGAAGGAGGAGCAGGGTCGCGCACTGCTGGAGCACCGACTTGCCGACCGGGCTCTGGAGCGCGTCGTCGGGCTCCTGGGTGCAGAGGATGAGGAAGCCGTCCTGCTTGCGGATGGTCTTCCCCTTGTTCTTCGTGAGCTCGGCGAAGTCCTCCGCCGAGAGCGCCCGCCACCACTCGTCGAAGACGTAGATGAAGCGCCGCCCGTCGAGCATCGCCTCGGTGCGGTAGAGGAGGTACTTCATCATCGGCCCGCGCGCGTCGGCGGCGTCGAGGAGCTCGGTGATGTCGAAGCCGTAGACCCGGTGAGAGGAGAGGTCGAGCAGGTCCTCCTCGTTGTCGAAGACCCAGCCGTACTCGCCACCCGCACACCAGCGCCGGAGCCGCGAGGCGACGCTCGGGTGCGCCCCCTCTCCGCTGGCCGGGTCCGGGAGCGACTGCAGGAGGACCGAGAGGCGGCGGTCGCGCCGGTCGATGAGCGTCATGGTGGTGTTGACCGCGCTGTCGATCTCCTCCTCGTCCCGGTGCGTGAGCTCGGCTCCTCCCGCGCGCGCGAGCGCCTTCACGAGCTCCTTCAGGAAGAGGAGGTTCGCGCTCGTGGGCTCGAGCTGGAACGGATTCCACCCTGTCGGCTCGCCGCTCCGGAGCGGGAGGTAGCGGCCGCCCATGGCGCGCACCGCGATCTCGAGCCCCCGGTCCTTGTCGAAGGCGACCACCGTGGGCCGGAACTTCTGGACCTGGGCGAGGAGGAAGCTGAGGAGCACGGTCTTCCCGGCACTGGACTGGCCGAGGATGAGCGTGTTCCCGAGGAGCCGCTTGCCCTCGGAGTCCTCGCCCGGCGGCGAAGCGTGGAAGTTGAAATGGAGCGGCGTCCCGCTCGCGGTGCGGAGCACCGTGACCGCCGGCCCCCACGGGTTCCCTTTCGCCTTCCCGCTCATGAAGTTGTGGAAGGGCGAGAAGCAGAGGAAGTTCTCGGAGGTCACCGCCATCGGCCTGGGCCGCCAGCGGAAGTTCCCCGGGAGCTGCGCCCAGAAGCCCGCCTCGAGCGCGAGGTCCAGCGGCTTCGCCACGATTCCCCGGTCCAGGAACTCGGACCGTGCCCAGGCGAGGTGCCCGCGCACCTCCTCCACGCTCTCCCCGAAGGCGAGGAGCGTGGCGTGGTGCTCGCCGAGGACGAACTCGCCCGACATGAGCTGGTCGAGGGCGCGGTCGATCTCGGCGATCTGGCTCTTGGCGACGTCCTTCGCGTCGAGGAGTCGCTGCTTGTGACGCTCCAGGAATCCCTTCGCAGCCTGCTTCGAGAGCGCGGTGAAGCTCTGGGAGAGCACCAGCTCGAAGTCGGCACGGAGCAGGCAGTCGAGGTCACCGGCGAGGGTGCCCCGGCCGTCGTACTCGAACACCTCCAGCATCCCGAACCGGCGTACGCGGTCTGGGAGCCGGAGCTCGCCCACCTCCCCGTGCCAGCCGAAGAGCGGCCGGTTCACGACCATGTAGTCCCCGAAGCGCCCTCGGCAGACCGGCATCGGGAGCCGCTCCCCGTTCACGAGCCGGGCGAGGAACTCGAGCGGCGCCGAGAAGACCTTTCCTTCCGCGCCCTCGTAGGTGCCGAGGAGCTCGGCGCCATAGCGGCGCAGGGTGACGCCGAGGGCGCGGTTCACGTCGTCGAGCCGGGCGATGCCGTCCTGCTGGCGCCGGAGCTTCGCCTCGACGCTCTCCTTCTCGCGCCGCCCGAGGGCTTCGAGCACCTCGTCCCCCACGGTCCGAAGCACGGGCGTGAGGTAAAGCTCGTTCAGCATGAACTTCGAGCCGCGCAGGCTCGCCGCGTAGGCCCGGTCGAGGTTCCGGCAGAACGAGTTGTCGAAGGCGCTCGGCTCGTAGTCGTCCGCCCGCCGGCGGACGAGGTGCGACCAGAAGGCGACGCCCGGCTCCGCGAGCCCGCGCCAGGCGTTGTTGAGATCCGCCACCCAGGAGGCGCGCTCCTCGGCCGAGGCGGCTTCATGCGCCCGCCCCGCGAGCGCCCAGGTGGAGAGGTACTCGCCGCCGCGCGTCGCGAGGATGGTCGGCGTGACGTGGTGCGAGTACGGCAGGAAGTCGAAGACCGGCCGCTCCGCCCCGCGCACGCGGTCAGTGGCTAGCCCGCCCATCGACTCTCCTTCCCCTGCCAGCTGCGCAGCCCGCCCTCGGTCAGGGCGTAGGTGGAGGCACCCCACGGATCCCGGAGGCCGGCGCCCATAAGCAGGCGGAGCCGGTTCCTGAGCTTCGTGAGCGCACAGAGCCAGAGGATCCGGAAGGCGCGGTCGTCGGTGCGCGTGACCTGCGCCATGAGGAGCCACCCGGGGATAAGCAGGGCGAGCCAGCCCACCCCGAGGAGCACGGTGGCGCTCGCCACCGTGACGACCAGGATCACCGCCGGGACGAGCGGCACCCCGGCGACGGTCGGCACGCGGGTGGCGCCCTTGAAGAGCGGAAAGCGCGCAGTCATCGCCGCCTCACGAGAGGAGCATGCTGACGAGTTGGCTCGCGCAGCCGACCATGAGGACGCCGCCGCCCCATTGCGCGAGCGTCCGGAAGTGGATCACCCGGAGCCCCCACAGGACCGCGAGGATGATGAGCGAGACCACCGCGACGATGGGGATGAAGAGCATCAGCTCGCCCTGGAAGTTCTGCAGGGTGGAGCGGGCACGCGAGAGCCCCTCGGCCCGGACCGTGCCGGCGAGGGACGTCATCGCGACTACGAACGAGAGCTGCTTCACGCTTGGCTTCATCGGTCTCTCCCTGGTGACTGCGGGTGGGGCGTCAGCGGCGGGGCTTCGCCTCGCCGAAGGCGTCGGCGAGGGCGAACTGGAACGCGTCGTGGGATGGATCAGACTTCGGGGCGGCGGGCAGCGGCCGCGCGCGCTCGCGCCGAGCGCTGCGCACGGCCGGTGGCAGCGCTTTCTGCGCCAGCGCAGCACGCACCGACGCGACGTAGCCGTTTGCGAGGCCGCGTGTGAAGTGGCCGGTGTTGTAGCAGGAGAGCGCCGCCGCCCTGGCGCGCTCGCCGGGGCCGTACCGGCGCTCGGCCCGCCCGCGACACTCCTCGAGCACCGCGCTCGCGGCGCGCAGGTTCGTGCAGGGCTCGAAGACACTCTTCGCGTCGAGCCCGAGCCGGGCGAAGTTCGCGCTGTTCACCTGACCGAGCCCGGCGTCGAAGCTGTAGCCGCGCTCCGCGAGCCAGCGCGCCATGGCGGACGCCTCGCCGCGGTCGCGCGGCTGCCGGACCAACTCCACCCCGCCGTTGACCGCGAGCGCGAGGGGATCCCCGCCGGACTCCACCCGCACTATCGCTGCGAGGAGGTCGAGGTCCGCGGCGAGGCCGCAGGACATGGCGAGCGCGACTACGCTCGCCATTTGCCTTCACCCTGCCCGCGACAGGGCCCCGTCTCGCCGGCTCCGTTCACCATGTTTGGCATGGTGCAACGTGCCCGCGCGTTTCGTCAAGACGCCCGCCCTACAAGGGTACTCGAAGCCCTCGCCACCGAAGACGGCCGATGAGCGCGGGGCGGCTTCCGACGTGACCGTCACGGACGGCAATATCACCGCCCGAGCGCTGAGCTTCTTCGAGATGCGCGACGAGCGGATCTGGCGCGTGACGGAGTTCTGGCCAGATCCCTTCCCAGCCGCGGCCTGGCGCTCCGCTTACGTGGAGCCCGCATCGCCGTGAGCTGATGGCCAGCCGCCCCTTGATCCCCCAAGCGCAGCGGGCGCTGTCATGGCCGCCGCGATACACATGAGGCCGTTCACTGTGAACCGCCAAGCAGCGGCGGCGGGATAGTTGGCGTTGATCGCCGCGAAGTTCTCGCGCCCGCGAACGCGCTCGCCCGACTGCGGCCACTCCAGCACGTAGCCATCGTGCAGGAGCCGCCCGGCCGCCTGCCAGTCGTTCGAGTTCATCGCTCGCCAGAAGCGCTCGACGAGTTCGCGATTAGAGTCCGCCACCATCGCCCTCTCCGACCTGTTGGCCTTGCAGTCTATGCCGCCGAGAGCCCCGCGTGCACCTCCCATGATCAAGCTCGGCTCGCCGCGGCGTGAAGGTCATGGTTTGGTGCTGAACCTCGGCTCCCGAGGTGTGGCGCAATCAGGGTCGGAACAACTCATGCGAGTGCTATTCGCGTGGCCAACGCGCTCTCGTTGCCGTAAGAACCGCCCTCAGTTCACGCCCCTTTAGTCACCGAGGAAGACCATGGCCCGTCCCCCCGCCGTCCATACGCTCGATGAGGTGATCCGCGCCACCGTTCAGCAGGTGGCCGCGAGCGCTTCCGTAGCCATCGCCAAAGCGGTCGCCCAAATCGCCGCCGAAGAGCTCGAGAAGAACCTCGCCCTGGACACCACTCCGAAGGCCGCACGACGCGCGGTTCGTGCCGGCTCTCGGGCGAGGCCCCGGGTCGAGGTCACGAGGTGGGTGGCCGACAAGCGCGCCCGCCGGGTGCCGAACTTCGTGATCGAAGCCACTGGCTGCAAGACCAAGAAGGCCATCGTGGCGAAGTACGGCGACAACGCGGCCTTCGAGAAGGGCAAGGCCCTCCCGAAGGCCAAGGCCGCGTAGCTCGCCGTCGGACGCAGAGGGCGCCAGTGCCTCGCGTGCCACCGAGTGGAGCGGCTCAGCCCCGCTTCGCCCGCCGCGGATACTGGTACTGCGGCGGCAGCTTGATCTTCTCGAGGTCGGCACGGATGGCGCGGGCCTCCTCGGGCGTCTCCGCGTGGATCACCTTGAAGCAGGCCTTGAGCCGCCCGATGTGGGCGAGCGTGGCGCCGATGATGAACATCGGCTCGCTCGCGTGCACGTGCTCGGCCGCGCGCGTGATGAGCTCGGCGACCGAGAGGCTCACGGTGATCGACACCCGCACCTCGGTCGGCTCGTCGCCGCGCTCCGGAAGATAGGGCCAGGAGGTCGCGAGCGGCTCGACCGGCTCGACCGACCAGCGGACCCCGAGGCGCGCCGCCTCGTTGATCACCGCCTCCTGCATAAGCTGCGTGCGCTCCATGCCGTTCAGCGCCGCGCACGCCTGGTCGAAGATCAGGTTCTCGAGCGCGTGCATCCGCAGCGTCTTGGTCCGGAAGGACTTGCCGCGTTCCACGATGGCCTCGCCTCTCGACATCCTCGCCCTCCTCCCCGCTCACCGCACCGCAGCCGGCGCGTTCACGTATACGACGAACGACGTGCCGGCGGCGACCTCGTTGTCCACCGCGCGCAGGCCGACGCGCTGGCCCTCCCCCACCGCCACGCCGCTGAAGGTGAGCTCCCGGTCGCCCGCCGTGATCCGATCACACGTCAGCGGGACGCGGCCATCTCTCGGCAGCCGCGCAGTGCATGCGAGCGTACTCCCCTTCGGCACCGCCGGCATACCTTCAGCGACCACCTCTTCCGCCACCTCCGCGGAGGCCTGGCCGGGGTGCGTGGCGTCGAGCGAAGAGACGAGCCGCGCCGGTACCAGCGTGCCTCGCGGCAGGGTCGCTCTAGCGCTCCCGACGCTGGGCCGGTCGGCGAACTCCGCCGGGCGAGACCGCTGCGGCGTGCGCTCAGGCGGAGGAGGCTCGCGCTCTTGCGTGGCGCTTCGGCCGCCGGCTTTCGCGGTGCGCTTCGGTCGGACGACCGGCTCGACCAAAGCGTCGACTTTGGCCTCCAAAGCAGGAGGCTGCGCCAACGGCGGCGGCACAGGACCCTTCAGTATGTCCACTGGCGTTCTCGTCTGGACCGGCTCCGAAGACGGCGCCGGCATCGCGGCCAGCGTGCTGCGTCGCCGGGCCTCGACAAACCTCGCCGCCCCCCAGAGCGTGGCTGCCAGGGTGCCTGCGGCAAGGGCCGCTGTCGCCCAGCGCCGTGCCGAAATTTGCCTTCCTGCAGAACGGGTCGGGGGCGACCTCGCCGCGACCTCGTTCTCGGCGACTGCGCCTCGCGCTGTCCACCCCTCGCTCCCGTCTCCCGAGGAACCTCGCGGCGCGGGTCGCCCGGGGGCATCGAGGAGCCCGAACTCGCGCAGCTCCGCCGCGCAGTCGCTCGGCCAGTACGCCTTCCCCAGCGACGCGAGGTAGTCCCGCAACGCCCGCGAAAACTCGGTTCCGTCCTGGAACCGCTCGCCGCGCTCCTTCGCGAGCGCCCTGGCGCAGATCGCCGCGAGCCCGCTGGGGAGATCCTCCGTCGCCGCCGCCACGTCCGTGGGATCGCACTCGGCGATCTTCTGCAGCGTGCCGACCTCGCTGCCTGTGTCGAAGACGCGGTTCCCGGTGAGGAGCTCGACGAGCACGATTCCCAAGCTGAAGAGGTCGGAGCGCCCGTCGAGCACCTCCTCCGAGGCTTGCTCGGGGCTGAAGTAAGAGTACGTCCCTCGCTGCTGCCCGGTCCGCGTCCGATCGCGCCCCTCGAGCCGAGCGTAGGCAACCCCGAAGTCGAGCAGCTTTACCGCCCCGCTGCGCGCGATCATCACGTTCGAAGCCTTGACGTCGCGGTGGACGATCCCGAGCGCGTGCCCGTCGTCACCGGTGAGCGCGTGGGCGTGGTGCAGCGCCTCGGCGACGCTCGCCGCCACGTGGCAGCAGAGCGCCTCGCTGAGCCTCCGGCCGGCGCTGCGCGCGGCCTCCGAGGCCGCCTTCGCGGTCACGCCATCGACGTACTCGAGGACGAGGTAGTACCGCCCATCCAGCACGGCGAGGTCGTGCGCTTCAGCGATGTTCGGATGGCGCAGTCGGGCCGCGAGCCGGGCCTCGTACACGAACGCCCGCCGGGTCCGCTCGTCCAGGTCGAGGCCCGCGAGCATGCACTTCAGCGCGACGTCGCGGGTGAAGCCCGCCGGCCCAAGGCGGCGGGCGAGGAACACCTCGGCCATTCCGCCCCGCCCGAGAGAGCGCACGACCTCGTAACGCGCTCCTTCGCCACCGAGGACGAGGTTCTCGCCCGCCCGGAGCGGGCTCGCCCAGCCGAATGGCGCTTCGGGCTGGGTTAGATCGGCATCCCCCAGATCGAAGCGCGACGTCGGCGCTGCCGTGTTCTCGCCCCTCGTCGCCATCCGGTCAGAAGTCGAGGCCGCCGAGGGTGACGGCGCGCCGCTTCCCGGCCCCCTCGTAGACGGTGAGCTCGAAGGGTCCGCCGCCGCTGTCACCCTCGGGGAGGCGCAGCGAGACCACGCCGCTGCTCACCCTCTGGAACTCGATCGTCCTCTCCGACAGGTACTCGCGCTTGTTCGCGCCCTTGTTCACCACCACCGAGCCGACCTCGATCGGGATGCGACCGCGGTTCTCGAGCGTGAAGGTCAGGATCACCTCCCGGCCGAAGTAGCAGAGCTCGGTCACCTCGAGCACCATGTCATCGTTCCGCGCGCGCGAGCCCTTCTTCGAGCAGTGGTGCGGCTCGCTGAAGGCGCGGAGGAACCGGCCGCTCACCTCTGCGTCGATGCGCGCGGCGCTCTCTGCCTCGAGCTTCGCCTTCTCCACCCGGACGTACTCGCTCTCGCCGGCCCGGTTCGGGTAGACGAGCACCACCCGCGTGTCCGCCGCCTTCCGCTCGACGCGTTCCAGGTAGAGCATGAGCGTCGTGTGCTCGAGCCGGACGAGCACGGTGGTAACCGCCTCCTGCCCCGACTTCGACTGCCGCACCGCCTCGCCGTTGGGGGTGATGGCGAGGAACCTGCCCTGGGCCACGGTCTCGACCCGGAAGAGCGCGTCGCTGTCGGGGTTCCGCAGGTCGGTGCAGTCGCCGCACGTGGGCGCGCCGAGCATGTCCTCCGGAAACTCGACCGTGGTGAGGAGGTTGCGACTGGTCCGGATCGCGATCGCCTTCCCGGCCGACTTCTCGTCCAGGACGACCTCCCGGACTCCCTGCACCGGCGCGGGTGCGGCCGAGGCCGCATCCTTCACTCCACCGGGCGGGGCGGCCGCCAGGAGCGCGAGGGAGACCGTCGTCATCGCGAGCGTCGAAGCGGTAAGCATGGCGGGACCCCTCCCAGCCGCGCGCCGACTGCGCGCGGTGGCATGCCCAATCATGCCATTTCCCGCCGGGGGTCCAGCGGGATCTGCGCGGAGCGCCCCAACTGGTCACCGGAGGAGGAGGCCCAGGGGCCGACCTGCCCTCTATGCGCGTGGGCCTCCCAGAGGCGCCGAACTCTCGCCGTTCACCCTCTGTCCTGCAGGGCCCGTCGACCCGCTCCCGCTCCCCGAGTGGCCGCGCTCCGAGCCAGCCGAAAGCCTGCGCGTCCTCCGCGCCCGCCCGCGCCACCTCGCAAGCAGCCTCGGTGGCACGGCTCCTCCGGAGGGCTCCGCCGCGGCGCCGAGAAGCCTCGGACGCGCGATCGGCCGGCTCTCCGCGCTCATGGTCGCTGCTTCAGCCGCCCCAGCCTGGGGTGAGGGCGGCATGAAGCCGCGCCCACCACAGGGAGCCGGAAGATGGCCAACACGACCTACACGGTGAAGAAGGCGAAGAAGCAGGGCGAGAAGACGTTCTACCAGGAGGTGGGGAAGCTCCTCATCCGCGAGGGCGCCAAGAACGGCGTCCTCTTCCTCCACTTCCTCGACGGCGAGTACGCCGTCTTCGTCCAGGAGCCGCGCGAGCAGGGCGGCGACGGCGCCGCCAAGTAGTCAGACCGGGCGGCGGGGGCCGCAGCGCCCCCGCCGGTCTGGCTTGAGCACAGCCCCGGATGAGGCCCGCGCGGGACGCGCGGCCGCCAGGGCTTCTGCTTGCAAGTGAAAGACTGTCCACATATTGTTTCTTCTGAACGACGAGCAACAGAGGGCATCATGCGAGCGCACGCACCTGCGAACACCCCCGAGCCGAGCGCCGTCCTCACGAAGGCGACGCTTCGCGCGGCCTCTTCGCTCGACGTCTCGAACGCAGAGCTCGCCAAGATCATCGGCGTCAGCGCAGCGTCCGTTTCGAGGCTCCGTTCGTCTGCGCGCACCATCGCCCCCGGGACGAAGGAAGGCGAGCTCGCGCTCACGTTCCTTCGCCTGTACCGGAGCCTCGCCGCTCTCCTTGCGGACCCGGCGAAGTGCCGGAGCTGGTTCCACTCCCAGAACCATCACCTCGGCGGCGTGCCGGCGGAGCTCGTCCGACGCGTAGAGGGCCTCGTCGATGCCACCCAGTATCTGGACGCGATGCGGGGGAAGGTCTAGCGCCCGCGAACTGCGATGCGCTCCCTGGCGCGTCGTGGAGGGGCAGCGGATCATTTCGACGCGATCCCTCGTCGACTCTGACGCCGAACACGACCTCCTCGAGGAGATGATCGACGCGAGCAAGCCGGCCCTGCCGCCGGAGCCCGCGTTCGCCGGTCTCCACTACCTCCTCTACACGCCATTCCGTTACCCACCCCTGCGCCACGGTTCCCGGTTCGGCCGCAGGCACGAGCGCGCGCTCTGGTACGGCGCGGAGGAGCTCGCCACCGCCCTCGCGGAGGTGGCCTACTACCGGCTCCTCTTCTTCGAGGGCACGGCGGCGCAACTCGCGCCGGACACGATCACCGTTTCCGCTTTCCAGGCGCGGATCAGAACCAGCGCGGGGGTCGACCTCACCGACCCGGTGTTCAAGCCGTACCTCGCCAGCCTCTGCTCGAAGACGAGCTACGCCCAGAGCCAGGCGCTCGGCTCCGAGATGAGGGCGGACGGGATCGAGGTGGTGCGCTACCCCTCTGCGCGCCATCCGGGGCAGGGCCTCAACCTCGCCCTGTTCACCCCGGCTTTCGCGGCGAAGACGCCCGTCGGTGCGCCGCAGACTTGGTACTGCACGGTGACGCCCACGCGCGACGTGGAGTTCCGGTACGAGGCCGTCGCGGGCGTCCAGAAGGTCGACTTTCCACGCAAGAGATTCCTGGTGAGGGGCGCGCTGCCCGCTCCAGCACTCTAGGATTCCTGACGCTCGACTGCCCAGGCCGGCACCTCGCCGCCCCAGTTCCAGCGCGGCGGCGCGGTGCCGCCCGACACGAACCAGGGAGCTGTCATGCCAGCCACAGCGAAGAAGACAGGGGCGAAGCCAGCCAAGTCCCGACAGGCACCGAAGTCGATTCCGGTCGCCCTCATCGACATCGGCCTCATCGATCCGTCGCCGCTGAATCGCGACGCCGGACGCGACCTTGTTCCGCTGATCGAGTCGATCCGGCGCTTCGGAATCCAGATGCCGATCAAGCTCCGGCCCAAGGGAGAGCGGTTCGAGATCATCTACGGCGAGCGGCGCTGGCGCGCCGCCAAGGAGGCCGGGCTCGACGCCATTCCGGCGACGGTCGAGGACCTCTCCGACGAGGAGGCCCAGGCGCGACGCATCCTCGAGAACACCCAGCGCCAGGATCCTCACGCGCTCGAGGAAGCCGAGGCCTACGAGCGACTCCTCGCCATGCGCGACCGGAAGGGCAAGGCGGTCCACACCGTCGAGTCGGTCGCCGAGGTCGCCGGGCGCTCGCCGGCCCACGTCTACCACCGCCTGAAGCTCACCGCGCTCGCTCCCGAGCTGCGGAAGGCGTTCTACGCCGGCGAGCTCTCGGCGACCGGCGCGTTCCTCGTCGCTCGCGGCATCCCGACCGAGCTCCAGGCCGAGGCCTGGGCGCGGATGAAGCGCTACGCCGAGGCCGACGCCTTCGAGGACGAGCTCGACGACGAAGGCCACCTCACCGTCTCGGCCATCGAGGACATCATCGACCGCGATTACGCCCGCCGGATCGACGGGGCACCGTTCCCGGTCGGGGACGCGAGCCTCGTCCCCGCCGCTGGAGCCTGTGCCGCCTGCCCGAAGCGCAGTGTGAATCAGCCGGCGCTCTTCCCGGAGCCCGACCGCGAGGACGTTTGCACCGACGTCGCCTGCTGGCGCGGCAAGGTGGCCGCGTTCATTGAGCGTGAGCGGCGCGAAGTGTTCGCGGTGGGCGGGACCGTGCTCCTCGAGGAGGAGTCGCGGCGCGTCTTCAACGGCGGCGCGGCGCTCCCCTGGAACAGCCCCTGGATCGACCTCGACGGCCCCTGTCACGAGCACCCCGAGCGCCTGCGCTGGCGCGAGCTGCTCGGCGACCTCTGCCCGGCGCCGACGCTGGCGTTCACTTCCCAGGGACGGCCCATGCGGCTCGCCCGGCGCGCCGAGGCCCTGGGGGCTCTCCAGAAGAACGGGATCGACCTCTCCGCGCGCCGCCCTCCGGGCGAGCCCGCGACCGAAGCCGGCGGCTCGAGCGCGGAGTTCTCCAGCCGGCCAGCGCCGCCCAGCGACGCGGCCGAGACTCGCTTCACCGCCGAGGTCGCGCGCGCCACCCGGCAGCGGCTCCTCGCAGCAGTCGTGGCCGCAGCGGAAGGCGCCGCTCCGGACGACGACCGCTTCGCGAACCTCGTGTACGAGACCATCCTGCACGGCGGCTACCACAACGCGCTCGTGGACACCGTGAAGCGTCGCGCCGGCAAGGTCCCGAAGGGCGAGCAGCCCGAGGTCGCGCTCGCCCGGATCGCGGAGGGGCTCTCCGGCCCTGCGCTCCGCGCGCTCGTGCTCGAGCTCTGCCTCTCTCGGGGAGCGTACTTCATCCTCTCCGGGGACAAGTACCCGCGCGACCTCGCCCGCGCGCTCGAGGTCTATGCGATCGACGCAGAAGGGCTCGAGAGGGCGGTCGCAGACGAGCTCGGCGCAAAGCGGGCGGCTCGCGCAGGCAAGACCGTCGCGACGCACGCGTAGAGCCGGAAGCCTCTTTCGCTGAGCTTCCGGCGCCTCACACCCCGCCGGACGCAGTTCGCGGAGCTGGCCATGTCCTCCCTGTCACGGCCCGCCGAGCACGCCCCCGGGGCATCGTGCCCCGGGGGCGCTTCGTTTCGCCCCACCCGCTCCTCCCGCCGGCGACGTGCCGCCTGCGGCGTCGAAGGCGGCACGTCGCCGCCTCGGAATGGGGAGGTGACGCGTGAAGAACGAGGCTCCAACCACTGCGCACGAGCGGCTCGATCAGCTGGGCGCGCGGGCGCTGTCCGACGCCGAGCTGGTGGCGGTCCTGCTCGGACCTTTCAGCGGCTCCAACAGCGTACGCGACGCAGCGCTACATCTCCTCGACGAGCGTCCCCTCTCCGAGATCGCCTGGGCCTCCGCCGACGAGCTCCGGCAGGTACAGGGCATCGGCCCGGCTCGGGCGGCCGCGCTCGTCGCGGCCTTTGAGCTTGGCCGGCGCGGCGCCTGGTCCGCGCCGAAGCGCGGCGAGCGCATCCTCGATCCGAGCCGCGTGTACGAACTCTTGCGGCCGCTGGCCTACGCCGAACGGGAGGAGTTCCACGTCATCCTGCTCGACGTCCGCGGACGCCTCCTCAAGAGCGTGAAGGTCGCGGAGGGCTCGATCTCCCAGTGCCCCGTCTCGCCGCGCGACGCCCTGCGCGAACCGGTCCGGATCGGCGCGCACGGGGTGGTGTTCGTCCACAATCACCCCAGCGGCGACCCGGCCCCGAGCGCCGAAGACGCCGACCTCACCGACCGGCTCCGCGCCGCGTCCGAGCTCGTCGGAGTGCTGGCCCGCGACCACGTCATCGTGGCGACCGGTGGCTATTACTCGTTCGTGGAGGCCGGGCGCTGGAGGAGGTGAACCCACCCGCCCGTGCGGGCGCGCGGCCCCGCGCCGCCTCTCCGAGGCGCGCGGCGCGGTGCCGCGGCACACGCACGGGGAGATCATCAAATGAGCCTCTCGCTCATCCGCAGTCATCTGCAGACCGCCGGTCAGCACGTCGGAGACATGCTCTGGTGGACGCTCGAGGACGCACGCATCGGCCGAGCCCGCCTCGAGGAGGTCTGGACCTCCGCCGGCCTCCCTGCGGCGCTCCTGCCGGAGCCGCCCACGCCCGAGAAGGCCCTGCGCACCGCTGTCCGCGAGGCGCAGGTCGGCCAGCAGGGCCACCTCATCCGGCTCGGCAAGGAGGACGACGACGAGCTCGTCTTCGCCGTCGTGCAGGAGCAGCGCGACGGCGCCGGCAACGTGAGCTACCGGCAGGAGGCCCGGATCGTCCTCCGCCGCCTCGTCACGCCCTTCCTCGGAAGTGACGCACCCGACCACGAGCTCGTCCGCGCGGTGCGCCAGCGCTATGAGGCCCTCCTCACCACCCACACCGCCGACGACGTCCGCCGCGCACTCGTGAAGACGCTCGCCTCCTGCGCCGCGGTCACGTTGCGCGATCACGGCGGCGTGTACTGGGTGCCGGCGCCGTTCGCGGAGACGCTCCGGCGGCTCCAGGTGGCCGTGGCCGGGATCGGCGGGAGCCGGCTCGACGTCATCCCGGTGCACGCCTCCCCCGAGGCCTCGCAGGCGCTCGGCGCCGCCGCCCGCTCAGCGCTGGAAGACGACCTCGCCGTCCTCACCGCCGAGATCGAGACCTTCCTGCAAGAGCCGCCGGAACGCGCCTCCACCCTCACCCGCCGCCTCGCCACCTTCGACGAGCTGCGCGCGAAGGCCCACCTCTACCACTCCGTTCTCGAGGTCCAGGTTGCGGACCTGGACGCCCGGCTCGACGACCTCACACGCCACGTCGAGGGGCTCCTCCAGGCAAAGGCATCCTGAGCGACGCGCGCGCCGCCGCTCTCACGAGCGGCGCGCTTGCCGCTCCTCACAGGGAGCCATCCGATGACGTCAGCACTCCAACCGATCCAGCAGCTTTCCCAGGATCTCAACGCCCGCTTCCCCGAGAGGCGCGAGGTCATCGACGGCGCCCTCTGCGCCGTCCTCGCCGGCGAGCACCTCCTCTTGCTCGGCCCGCCCGGCACCGCCAAGAGCGCGCTCGTCCGGGCAATCGCGCAGGCGTTCGAGGGCAGCTACTTCGAGCGACTCCTCACCCGGTTCTCGACCCCCGAAGAGCTCTTCGGACCGGTGAGCCTCAAGGCCCTCGAGCAGGACCGCTACGCCCGCGTCGTCGCGGGGAAGCTGCCGGAGGCACAGTTCGCGTTCGTGGACGAGGTGTTCAAGGCGAACTCCGCCATCCTGAACAGCCTCCTCACCGCCATGAACGAGCGGCTCTTCCACAACGATGGGGCGCCGGTGCAGATGCCGCTCGTGAGCCTCTTCGGGGCATCGAACGAGCTGCCCGACGGGAAGGAGCTCGAGGCGCTCTTCGATCGCTTCCTCCTCCGCTTCGACGTCCAGTATTTGCGCCGGCCGTCGAGCTTCCGCGCCGTCGTCACCGGGTCCGAGCCCACCGCCTCCCTCGCCTTCCCGTTCCAGGCGCTTCAGGACGCCCAGGCCGCCGCTGCGGCCGTCATAGTCACCGACGCGACCGTAGACGCCCTCCTCGCCATCCGAGACGCCTGCACCGCCGAGGGCATCGTCGCCTCCGACCGCCGCTGGAAGAAGAGCCTCCGCGTGGTCCAAGCCCACGCCTTCCTGGCGGGAGAGAGCGCGACCACCCCCGAGGACCTCCTCGTCCTCGTCGACGCGCTCTGGCGCGAGCCCAAGGAGCGCGCCAAGGTGGCGCGGCTCGTCGGCGAGCTCGCCGACCCTGTGAGCGCGAAGGCGGCCGAGATCCTCGATGCGGCCCGCGAGACGGCCGCCAAGGTCGCCGGGCTCCGCTCCTCCGACCGCAAGGCCTACATCGCGAGCGCCGCGCAGGCGCTCGACGACTTCAAGGCGCAGCAGGCGCGCCTCGCCGACTTGGCGCGCGGCGCCGGGCCGCGCGCCAAGGCCACGCTCGCCGACGCCGGCCAGGAGATCGCCCAGCTCCACTCCGATCTCGCCAGGTCCGTCACGCACGGCCTCGGGCTCGCCGGCGCGCGCTGAAAGAGAGAACGCCCATGCGACGCAACGCCTTCGACGTTCCCAAGTGGCACCTCATCCAGCACCGCGACGCGCGGGGGCTGCCGCTCCCCGCCGGCAACGACTCCCCCCGGCGCAGGCTCGAGGACGAGCTCTTCGAACGGCTCTACGCCGGCGCTTGTGAGCCGATCCCGGAGGCGGACGCGGTCCCGGCCCTGCGGGCCTGGTCCGAGCGGGTCCACGCAAGCTGCGAGGCCCTGCCCCAGTTCAGCCGGCTCGCCGACGAGTGCCGCGGCGACGCGGCTGCTGCCGCCGCCGCGGTCGAGAGCCTCCTCGACGCCCTCGGCGAGCTCCCGCCGCCTGAGGCGCCCGCGCCGCGAACGGCGGCGGGCTCGGCCAAGGACCCTCTCCGCCGGCCGCTCGTCGCCGCTTGCGCGGCGGCTTCGCGCGCCGCCGAGGAGCTGCGGGAGGCGACCGAGGGGCTTGCCGGGGTCGCTCCCGGCTCCTCCACCGAGCGGGGCGGGCCCGGCGACGGCCGGGCCGCCCGGAGCCTCGCGGCCAGGCTCCGGAGCGACGAGCGCCTCCGGCGCATCGCGCTCCTCGCTGGCCGGATGAAGCGCATCGCCGCGTCGAAGCGGCGCGGGCGGGTCCGGCACGGCGCCGACGAGGTGAGCGACGTGATTCAGGGCGGCGAGCTCGACCGGGCGCTGCCGGTCGAGCTCGCCCGCCTCACACACCCGAGGCGCCGGCTCGACTTCCTGCGGAGCCTCCTCGAACGACAGGTGCTCGAGTACCAGCTCACCGGGAAGGAACCGCTCGGCCGCGGTCCGCTCGTCGTCCTCCTCGACAAGAGCTCGTCCATGGACAGCGACGGCGGCGCCAGGGACATCTGGGCGACCGCGCTCGCGCTGGCGCTCTTCGAGCAGGCGCGCGCCGAGCGCCGGACCTTCGCGCTCATCGCCTACAACGCGGCACCCTTCCACGTCGAGGTGGTGCGCCCTGGCGACGCACTCCCCGAGGAGGCACTCTTCACCCGCTGCGGCGGAGGGACGTCCATCTCCGCAGCGCTCACCCGGGGACTCGACCTCGTCGCCGAGGCACGCGGCGAGCTCAGGCGTGCCGATCTCGTCCTCGTCTCCGACGGAGAGGACGATCCCGGCCCCGCGTCGGAGCTTCGCGCGCGCGCGGCCGCTATGGGCGCGAGCATCTTCGGGCTCGCCATCGGGATGCCCGGCGCGGCGCTCTCGCCCTGGTGTGACGAGGCGCACGGCGTCACCGATCTCGCGACCCTGGAGCCTGCAGTCGCGAGCGCCCTGTTCGCGTGATGGCGCGCCGAGCGCTGCCGCCGAGCATCGGTCCGTCTCCGTCCGCTCGCTCCGGCGGCGCCGAGAGACCGCCGTGCCCCGCGCGACGACCGCGCCAGCTCTCAACGGCCTCGCTGTCACGGTCGCCGCCTCACTGCGGCGGGGCCCGGCATCGGCACCGCCTCCGCGCGCTCGAGGGCGCCATCTCGCCGCTCCACTTCGTTCGAGAGCGGCGAGATACCGCCCAAACAGGGAGACGGACAGATGCTCTACGACAAGGCAGCGCGGTACACCGACCTGCAAGACGCGATCGAGGAGACGTTCGAGGGCATGAAGCTCGAGATGATCGCCTGCGAACTCTGCGGGGACTATCACCCGCCCGACATCCACCTCACCCCGTTCACCCCCTACGACCCCGCCGACCCGGAGGAGGCGTAGCCATGGCCGGCACCGACGAAGTTGTCGGACGCATCCTCTCCCGCAAGCCCTTCACCGTCCTCGGGTACAGCGCCGAGGACGCAGTCTGGTGCCCCGAGTGCCTCCGGACGGCTGCCGGGCTCTCGCCCGGGCGGACCGACACCTGCGGGCGCCCGGTGGCCCCGCTCTACGCGCGGGACGCTGCGGTACGCGAGGAGGTCTGCGAGTACTGTGACCGCGCGCTGTACGAGCTACTCGCGACCCGCTCCGGACCGAAGCCCGAGCAGAAGCCGGTCACCGCCCAGCTCCGGGTGCACGGGAAGCGCACCGCGATCGAGTTCGACCGCGTGCCACCCCTGGACATCCGGAACCAGCTCAAGAGCAGCGGCTGGCGCTGGGATCCGCGGTTCCGGGTCTGGTGGTCGGGCGAGGAGACACCACGGGTGCCGGCGGGCATCGTCCTTCCGACCGCGCTGCGGGCTCCGGCGGCTCTGGGGCCGCTGATTCGCAGGCGACGGGACTGAGCAGCGCCCCGCCTCCATCTAGGAGCTGCTGCATCCGGAATCACTCGTGCAACGTAACGTGTGGCGTTGCGTTGCTTGAGTGAAACCGGAACCAAGCCAGCGCGCGGAGGCCTGTTCGCGGCCTGTGCCGGGTCATGCCTCCGCGCCGGGCATGGCCTCCTCGGGCTCGGCGCTCTCGAACTGCTGGACGACACCGCGGAGGAGGTCGAACAGCTCGGCGCGGGCCTGCGCGGTTATCGATGAGCGCGCCCGGATGCTTCCGGGCGACTCGTGCTCATGCTGGCCAACCTTATTGGCCGCGCCCGTTCTCCCTGTCCGGCCCCAGGGGAGCCGAAGCACTCTTCAGCACACATGTGTTTCGCACGGGATCCCGTGCTGATCGAGGAGCGCCTTGAGATCCGCCGTGCCGGTGAAGGTCTCGTTCGCGTAGGCGTCCCGCAGCGCGGCAAGCAGGTTCGCGCGTTGGCACGCCAAGGCGGCGGCGACCGCTCCGACGTGCTCGGCCCTCACGGTCAGGAAGTACTCGTATTCATCGTCGCCGGTGAGCTCCCTTACCTTCGGTCCGAGGTCCTGACCTTCGAGGCAGAGGTCGCCGTTCCCCGCCAGGCGAGCGTCGAGGTGGATGTGGATTCCTGGTTCGCGCACGTCCATCAGTGTCACGATGCCGGTGCCCTCGTTCACGAGCGACATAGCGCCTCCATCTCGCGCACGGTCACCTCGAGTTCGCTGACCACGTGCGCCACGTTCGATCGCTCCCCCGCGCGGCCGAGGGCTTTCGTGATCTCTGCATAGTACCAGAGGGTGTCCAGACCGCCGGCGAAGCGCTGGAGCGTCGCAGGGCCTTCGCGGCGCAAGTCGACGACGATGGCGCGGGCGTTGTCGAGTTTGTCGCAGGCACAGACGAGGAGCGTGCGCGCATCCTTGTGCGGGAGGCCCGCGAGATAACGCTTCTTCCGCTCTCGCCACGGCGGCTTCGGGACCTCGAATGCGTCGGTGCACCCCTCCACGATGCGCGCCACCCCCTCGCCAAATTGCTCCCTCAGGAGATCGAGCGTGGAACGGCCGCCCGCGTCCTCGGCGGCGTCGTGAAGGAGGCCGGCGATCGCTTGCTCCTCGTCGCCTCCGAACTGCAGCACGAGCGACGCCGTCGAGAGGAGGTGTGTCGCGTGCGGGATGTCGGTGCCCTTGCGCTTCTGCTCCGCGTGGAGGCTGAGCGCAAGCGCGACCGCGCCCTCGAATCTGTGACTGAGCGCCATTGGCTTTTTCCTCCCTTGACGCCTTCAGCTTACGCGCCAGGCAGACATGATGCGTTGGCGAACGGGCACATGCCAACGGCTCCGCTCCGCCGCGGCGATACGCCTACCCGGCGCGTTCCGGGGCGGCTGCGGCCCCCAGTTGTGTTGCCTCGATCTCGCGTACCACGCCGCGCAGCACCGTGAGCAACTCGGCGACGGCCTCCGGCGTCGCCACTGCCGGGTCGCGCACGCGGTCGAGGTGGACGACGAGCCGGGTCTTCTCTCTCCCCGTTCGCTCGAAACAGGGGGTCCCTCCCCCGCCCTTCCCGTCCGTGTGCTTGCGGCGCCGGTCCGCCAGCGCCGCCCTCGCTCTCGCGACGGACCAGCCCTCCTTCTCCGCCCGCGTCACCACTTCCTCGAAATGCTCAATGAGGGCCTTCTGCGCCTCCTCCGCCTTCCGGCAGGTTGCCCTCACTACCTTCGGGTCCTGGTACGTCTCGGCCGCGTAACGCGCCATCGCCGAGGCGTCGAGCTCGAGCTCGCGTGCTCGCGCCCAAGCCTCGACGAGGTTCCGGTACTGGATCTCGCGCTTCGCTGCGCCGCGCAGCTCGTTCTCCGCTAGGAGCTTGTTCCAGTGTCGCGCCAGCTCAAACCCCATCTCGCGGCGGACCGCCCGGCGCAGGAGAGCCGCCTGTAGACAACGGGGCGCCTTCAGCAGGCCAACCAGGTTCCGCGCGACGATGCCGTTCAGGCCACGCTCCGCTCCCACCTTCTCGATAAGCTCGCCCATCGGCCTGTCCGGCGAGAGCTGCCGTTCGCGGTCCGCCGCGTCCTGGAGGGCGATCGCTTCCTCGATCGGCGAAAGCCCCTCGCGCTCCATGTTCTCCGCCCACTGCTTCTCCCTCGCGCGAAGCTCGTCGGTTACCCCACCCTGGAGCGGCGGGAGCACCTTGCAGCGGATCGTGGCGAGGCCGGCGAGGCGGGAGGCGCGCCAGCGCCGCTCGCCCCAGAGCAACCTGTACCGGCTCGACTCTCCCGCCCCAGCACCGTCAACGGGCGTCACTCCCGGCTCCTGCAGGAGGCCGTACCTGGTGATGCTTACCGCGAGCCGCTGGAGCGACTCCTCGTCGAACGCGCGGCGCGGCTGCGCCGGGTCCGGCTCGATCGCGTCGAGCGGGATCTCGCGCAGGACGGCGACCGCCTCGGCCGCGGCGGTCGCCAAGCCGGCTCGCGTTGAGGGCGGCGCAGCCACCCTCAACGCTTCGTGTGCTGCCGGGTTGTCGCTCTTCTTTCCGTTCATCCGATCCGTCATGACTTCCTCCTGTCCGTGGCGGCTCTCGCCGTTGGTCGCTCCTTGACGCTTCGCTTCGCGCTTTCCTGTTTGCACGTCGACCCGGTCGCCGCGCGGCGGGTCCGCCGTACTGGAGCGGCAGGCGCTCTGCGCCTTCGCGGCCCCCGTGAAACGGGCCGGAATTTTCGGCATCGAAGCGTCACGAACGGGCTGTCGCCCGTTCGGCTTTTGGACGCCCTTCTCGAGGTCGCCGCCGGCCTGCGGCGCCGCTCGCTCGGGAGCCCTCTCGGGTCCTTAACGGTCACAGACCATACGCACCCGCCGCGTGCCGCTAGGCGCGCGCAATCACGGCGCATTTCCGAACGAACCCGTCGACCCCTGTCGCCAACAGGGTGACAAACGGCGGCGAACCTCCTGTTTTGACTCACCGTGGCTGTCGCCAGCCTGTCGCCGCGCCCCACACGCCCGAGTTCGCTGCCAATCGGGTCGAACCGCCGCTGGAAGTTGATCTTCCCGTCGGAGGCGTTGCATTCTACGGCATGCTTCACCATGCCAGGCACGTTACGCAACTATCGCCTGACTCGTCAACCATCCACGGAGATGAGCCCCATGAGCTCCACCAACGTGCACGTGAGATTGAGCAGCGAGGCCTGGCGCCGTTACTCGGCGGAGGCGCAGACGCGCGGCATCGCCCTCGGTACGCACCTGCGCCAGCGGCTCGAGGAGCAGGACCGGCTCGTAGCTGAACTCGCGATCCATGCCGCGGCCGAGCAGAGCGCCGCGGCCCACGAGCAATCCGCCCCGAACGTTCCGGCCGCGGTCGCTCTTCCCCCTTTCCTGGAAGGCGCGCTTGCCGAGTTGCTGCTGGTGCTCCGCCAGCTCGCCGGTCCGCAGCGGTCCGCCGTCGCCCAGAAGGAAGTCGAGCGGCGCGGCCTCTCGTCCTGGAGGTAGCCATGCATCCCGACGATCGCGCTAAGGCGGGCGCCCTTCTCGTGGCGGGAGTGCCGCTCGCGAGCTGGCTCTGGGTCGCGAGAGCGACCGGCGCGCTCGACCACCGCGGGCACGCCGCCCTGCTCCACCTCGCGCGGCTGACCGCGACGGGCGCTCGGCCTCTCCTCCTCACCGCCTTCGCCGCCGGCCTCGTCGCAGCGGTGGGGGCCCTTGTCCTCGCCCGCAAGCTGGCCGCGGCAGGTTTCGGTGGCGCCGCCTTCCGGGTCCACCTCCGCGGGACGAAGGTGGTGAGCCCGAAGCGCCTCGCCTGGTCCACCCGCGAGCGAGGCCAGCGGCAGATCACGGTCGCCGGAGTTCCCATGCCGACGTGGGTCGAGACCCTGCACCTCCTCGTCGGAGGTTCCACCGGCTCCGGCAAGTCGGTGCTCATCCGGGAGATGGCCTACTCCGCCCTCCTCCGCGGCGATCGCATCGTGGTTGCCGACCCGAACGGCGACATGCTCGCGAAGTTCTACCGGCCAGGCGATGTCATCTTGAACCCCTACGACTCGCGCGGCCTCGGCTGGACCTTCTTCAACGAGATACGGGCCGAGTACGACTTCAAGCGCTTCGCCCTGTCGCTCGTCCCGCGGGGGCAGACAAAGGAAGAGGAGGAGTGGTGCGCCTACGCGCGGCTCCTCCTCCGCGAGACCGCCCGAAAGCTCACTCTCGTAGGCCAGCCCTCCGTCGCGGAGCTCTTCCGCTGGACCACCATCGCCAAGCCGGCCGACCTCCAGGCCTTCCTCTCCCAGACCGCGGCCGAGTCGCTCTTCGTCGGCGCCGACAAGGCCCTCGCGAGCGCCCGGTTCGTTCTTTCGGCGAAGCTCCCCGAACACCTCTCCATGCCCGCAGGCGATTTCTCGCTGCGGTCCTGGCTCGCCGATCCGGCCGCCGGCAACCTCTTCATCACCTGGCGCGAGGACATGGCCGAGGCCCTCAAGCCCCTCATCTCGGCCTGGGTGGACGTCCTCTGTACCTCCATCCTCTCCCTCGGCGAAGACAAGGACCGGCGCATCTGGATGTTCCTCGACGAGCTCGCGAGTCTGGAGAAGCTCCCGAGCCTCGAGGACGCCGCCACCAAGGGGCGCAAGGCTGGGCTGCGGATCGTGGCCGGCCTCCAGTCCACCGCCCAGCTCGAGCGCATCTACGGGCGCGAGGAGGCGCAGACCCTGCGGAGCTGCTTTCGGTCCCTGGTCGTCCTGGGCGGAGCCAAGACCGATCCCCGGACCTGCGAGGACATGAGCCAGAGCCTGGGCGAGCACGAGGTCGAGCGCGAGACCTACAGCCGGACGACGGGCCTAAGAGGCGACTCGACGAGCAGCCAGATCCAGCGCGCGCGAGAGCGCGTCGTCCTTCCCTCCGAGATCGCGAGCCTCCCCGATGTGACCGGCTATCTGGCGTTCGCCGGGGACCATCCCATCGCGAAGGTGAAGCTCGACGTGGTCCACTTCCGGAACCGCGTCCCTGCCTTCGAGGAGCGGCTCGCATGCTGAGTCACAAGGTACTGACGCGGCAGGACGTGGGCCGCGCCGCAAGCTACTACGAGGACGGCGCGGACGACTACTACGCCGGCGAGGGCGAGGCGTCCGCCTGGCAGGGGAAGGGGGCCGAAGCGCTCGGGCTCGAGGGGCCCGTCGGCGGCGCCCGGTTCCGGGAGCTCCTCGCCGCGCAGGTCGTCCCGGGCGAGCCCAGCGTGAGGTCCGGCACCCGCTCGGACTCGAAGGACCGGATCGGCATCGACCTGACCTTTTCGGCCCCGAAGAGCGTGTCGCTGCAGGCCCTGATCGGCGGGGACGAGCGCATCGTCGAGGCGCACGACCGGGCGGTCGCGCGGGCCCTCGCGGTCGCCGAGGAGCGCGCCCAGGCCCGCAAGAAGGTGAAGGGCGAGAGCCGGGTCGAGGACACCCGCAACCTCGTCGTGGCGAAGTTCCGGCACGAGACGAGCCGCGAGCAGGACCCCCAGCTCCACACCCACGCGCTCGTGCTGAACCTCACCCGCCGCTCCGACAGCGCATGGCGGGCGCTCCGCAACGACGAGATCGTCAAGGCGACGAAGTACCTCGGCGCCGTCTACCGAGCCGAGCTCGCGGCCGAACTCCAGGAACTGGGCTACGCGCTCCGGCACGGGCGGGAGGGAATGTTCGAGCTCGCCCAGATGGAGCGGGCGCAGCTCGCAGGATTCAGCCGGAGGGCGGAGCAGATCGAGCGGAGGATGGCCCAGGAAGGGCTCACGCCCGAGCACGCCACGGCCGAGCAGAAGCAGCGCGTGAAGCTCGCGACACGGCCCAGGAAGGTGCCTGTCGCTCGTCAGGCACTCTTTGCCGAGTGGCAAGCCCGCGCGCGTGACCTCGGGATGGACCTGACCCGGCCGACGCCCCTGGAGTCGGGGGCACGACGGGACACGGGCGCCGGCCCCCGTGCCCCCGGTGCGGGCGCCCGGAGCTCCGACGAAGCCGCCAAGCGCAGCGTCCGGTTCGCAATCGCCCACCTAACCGAACGCCAGGCCATCGTCGAGGAGCGGGAGCTGCTCGACGTCTCGCTCAAACACGCGATGGGCCGGGCAACCCTGCCCGACATCCGGCGCGAGGTCGCGCGGCTCTGCTCCACGGGGTACCTCGTCCCCGAGACCCCCCTGTACCGGCCCGCGGACGGACCGGCGAACGCGCCCGCCCTCGCGAAGGGCGCCTGGATCTTGACGGAGGTCGCGCGGGGCGTGGAACGGTCGGAGGCTCGCTCGGCCGTGGAGGCGGCCATCGCGACCGGCCGGCTCATCCCGGTGGAGCGAAGGTTCACCACGCAGACCGCGCTCGCACGCGAGAAGCGCATCCTCCGGATCGAGCGGGAAGGACGCGGCGCCCTGCAGCCGATCGGGGCGGCGGAGAGCCTGCGCCACCGGCTTGCCTCGAGCGACCTCAATGCCGGACAGCGCGCCGCAGTGGAACTCATCGCCACGAGCCCGGACCGGGTGGTGGGGGTGCAGGGGTACGCCGGCACCGGGAAGAGCCACATGCTCGAAGAGGCCCGGAGCATCGCCGAGGAGCGGGGCCACCGCGTGGTCGCAGTCGCCCCCTATGCGGCGCACGTCCGGGCCCTGCGCGAGCTGGGGGTCGAGTCGAAGACGCTCGCCTCGTTCCTGGCCGCTCGGGAGAAAGGTCTCGACGAGAAGACCGTCCTTGTCATCGACGAGGCTGGCACCGTGCCGACGCGGCAGATGGAGCAGGCGCTCAAGCTCGCGGAGAAGGCCGGCGCGCGCGTGGTGCTCCTCGGCGATACGGCGCAGACCAAGGCCATCGAGGCCGGACGCCCGTTCCAGCAACTCCAGGAGGCCGGCATGCGAACCGCGGTCATGGCCGAGATCGAGCGGCAGAAGGCCCCCGCGCTGCGCGAGGCCGTATCCCTCGCCGCCCGGGGCGAGAGCGCGTCGTCGCTCGCGCGGCTTTCCGCCGTCCGCGAAGTTCGCGACGACCACGAGCGCCGGCGGGCGATCGCAGCCGACTACGCGCACCTGCCGGAGACGGAGCGCGCCAAGACCATCGTCGTCGCAGGCACGAACGACGCCCGGCGCGAGATCAACCGCGCCGTCCGCGAGGACCTGGGCCTCGCCGGCCGGGGGCGCGAGTTCGCCACCCTCGTTCGCCGCGACACCACCCAGGCCGAGCGCGCCTTCGCAAAGAACTACGCAGTCGGCGACATCCTCCAGCCCCAGCGCGACTACCCGAAGGCGGGGCTCGCGAGGGGAGCCCTGTACGAGGTGATGGAGAACGGCCCCGGAAACCGCCTCACCGTGCGGGGCGAGAAGGGCGAGGTGGTCGAGTTCAGCCCCATGACCTGCCGACGCCTGTCCGTCTACGAGCCGGAGCGCTCGGAACTCGCCGCCGGTGATCGCGTCCGAGTCACCCGGAACGACGCGGCGCGCGACCTCGCCAACGGGGACCGCTTCACCGTCGCCGCCGTGACCCCGGCCGCGGTCACGCTCACCGACGGACAGCGCCATGTCGTGCTCCCTGCAGACCGGCCGCTCCACCTCGACCACGCCTACGCCACCACCGTCCACGCCAGCCAGGGGACGACCGCCGAGCGCGTCCTCGTCGACGCGACGACGAGAAGTAGGACGACGTCGCAGGAGGTGTACTACGTCGCGATCAGCAGGGCGCGGCAGGAGGCGCGCGTCTACACCGACGACCTCGCCCGGCTCCCCGCTGCCGTCGCGCGGGAGCACGCGAAACACGCGGCGCTAGACTTAAGAGGCCCACGAGCGCATGAAAGGTCCGCGAGGATACGGCGCGACTAAGTATCCAGCCGCGGTGATGCTGCCCCCCTTGGGCCGCACCTCAGAAACAGTAATTGATCTCGACCAAGCCAAGAGCTGAGCGATCCCTTCATCTTGCAGGGGCACGTTTTTTGAACTTCGGGATCGAGAAGATCACGCTGTCGGCTCGTGAGCGACCGACCTCTCGACCTACACCGGATCACTTGAAGCGGGATGGGCATGCTAACCAATCACGCATGCAGTACAGACGCCGTACCCTTCGGCCATGGGCTGATGGCGGCGCCGTTGTCGAGGAGCGTCTGGGATAGAGAAGGATCAACGAACATAGTAGGCTCGGGAGCACCACGTGGGACTCTATAAGAAGTGGTGCGACTGCACGAAAGAGAAGGACAAGCGGAAGCGCTACTGGACGTATGTCGAAAAGGACGGCGGCCGTGACGCAATTCGCGATGATCTCGCCGAGACGATCCGCTCGCACTACGACCGGCTCGAACGCATCGCCGAGGACGTGGAGCGGCTCGGATACAACGTCGCCGCCAGGATCCTCCGCGAGGCGATGCCCCAGACGCCCAAAGGCCGCTCCGGCGATCTCGGCGAGATTCTCGCGACCGAGCTGGTCGAGGAAGAAATCGGCCTGCGCGTCCCTGTGCGCCGCCTTCGCTACAAGGACGGCCGCAACATGGCCATGCGCGGCGACGACTTCATCGGCGCCGGCTACGATGGGGCTGGCGAGAAACTCTGGCTCCTGAAAGGCGAAGCCAAGAGCAACAAGGTGCTCGGCAAGACCACGGTCACGAGCGCGCGTAAGGTGCTCAACCGCGACAACGGCCGTTGCACGCCCGATTCCCTGTTGTTCGTCGCCAACCGCCTGCTGGAGAGCAACGACCCGGACGACAACGCGCTGGGCCGCAGCCTCCGTGACGAGGTGGGCCTAAAGTCCCTTCGCGCCGATCGCATCGACCACATGCTCTTCACCGTGTCGGGCAACGGCCCCCACGCCTCCCTGAAGGAAGATCTCGACGCCGCAGGGGGCAACCGGGACCACTACGTCGTGAACATCCACGTCGAAGATCACCAGGACTTCATCGCGGCCATGTACCAGGAGGCTGAAGACCTTGGAGACAATTGACGAACTGACCGCGTTCCTGACGACCGCGACCGTCGACGGCATCCTTGGGCGCTTGCTCTATCGTGGCGCCGCCTGGTCGCTGATGCGTGAGCAAGGCGTGTTGCCCGCGAATGCACCGCCCCTCGGCGCGACGATCGAAACCGATCTTGCCGAACACGGCTTCGCCCTGCTTAGGGGAGCGATGGCCCTGCGTGCTCGGGCCGGTGCGTCGGACCTGACCAACAAGGCGTTCGAGCGCGCCGCCAACGCCTTCGAAGCTCTGGTGCGCAACGGCGACCCGCAGGCGCCCGAACGGGGCTTCCGCCGCACCATCGCCGCCGCAGCCTACCATCTGGCCGGCTTTTCGGCCGTCGCCTATTCGCTCTTCAACGAGACGGCGGACGACCTCAATGCCTCGCCGGGCGAAACGGCGGTTCGACACTTGATCCTGCGCGATCTCGGGCAGTTGCGCGGCTTCGTCCGCGAGTGGTTGGATGACGAGGCTCACGGCGATGAGCAGATCGGCTCGGCGCTAAGAAGCGAAGAGCCCGACGTCGATGCGGTGCTGTCGACTATCCTGAACACAACGATCTGTCGGGCCCTGGCGCATTTTGATTTCGCGCTCGAGACGGGCGCGCCCGAGCCGCTCGAAAGCGCACGGGCCCTGCTCGGCACCGCGGTCAGCCTGGCGGACAATGCTGAGAATGTTCCGCTATGGTGGATCTCCCATCTCTGTCGGCACCTAATCGACGACCTCTGGCAGCACTCGCTGCACCAGAACCTGCCGACCGAGCCGCCTAAGGGGACGGAGGGCATATACCCGGACCTGCGCCGGCTATTTATCTCCTCGCTCTACGCCCGAAAGACGTCTGAGGTGGAGCTGTGGCCTTCGCAGCGCGAAGCGGCTCAGCGTTCCACGGACGTCACCGACGACCTGGTCGTCGCCTTGCCGACCAGCGCCGGCAAGACGCGGGTGGCCGAGATCGCCGCGCTGATGACCTTATCGTCGGCGCGCCGGGTGCTGATCGTCACGCCATTGCGCGCCTTGTCGGCCCAGACGGAGCGCTCTTTCAGAAAGACCTTCGCGCCCCTCGGCTTCAGCGTCTCCTCGCTTTACGGCGCTAGCGGCCTTTCGGCCGGTGATGAAGACGCCCTTCGCACCCGCGAGATTATCATCGCGACACCCGAGAAACTCGACTTCGCGCTGAGAAGTGACCCGTCACTGATAGACGATGTCGGCCTGATTGTCCTCGATGAGGGTCACATGATTGGCCCGAGCGAGCGTGAAATCCGCTACGAGACACTGGTACAGCGCCTGCTTCGGCGCGCGGATGCGGCAGAACGCCGGATCGTGTGTCTCTCCGCCATCCTGCCGAGCGGCGACGAGTTGGATGATCTCACCGCCTGGATCCGCTCCGACGAACCGGGTGAGCCGGTGCGTTCCGACTGGCGTCCGACACGGCAAAGGTTCGGCGCGCTCACCTGGCGGGGCAAGGACGCATTGCTCCGGCTCGACCTCGACGACGACGGTCCGTTCCTCGACAAATTCGTCGTGGAGAAGCCGGCGCTCGGGAAAGAGAAGAAGCCATATCCGCGCACGAACTCCCATCTCGCTCTGTTCGCGGCGTGGGAGTTCGGCATGCAGGGCAAGCGGACCCTGATCTTTTCCACTCAGGCGAATTGGGTCGAGAGCTACGGCAAACAGGTCGTGGACCTCTGCGAGCGCGGCTATCTGGGTTCGCTGCTGGAGGATGATGCGTCGATCGCCCGGGCCTTGGAAGTTGGCAAGGAGTGGCTGGGCGAAGACCATCCCGCTGTCGCCTGCCTGAAGCAGGGAGTCGCCATCCACCACGGCCGGCTGCCGAGCCCGTTTTTGCGTGAGCTGGAAGCCCTTTTGTCCGATGGGGTGCTGAAGGTCATCGTCGCATCGCCGACGCTCTCGCAGGGCCTGAACCTCAACGCCGCCGTGCTCTTGGTGCCCGCCCTATATCGCGCCTCTGAGAAGATCAAAGGCGAGGAGTTCGCGAATGTTGCGGGCCGTGCGGGGCGCGCCTTCGTCGATGTCGAGGGACTGATTGTCCACGTCATGTTCGACAAGGTCGACTGGCGAATGAAGGAATGGAGGAACCTGGTCGCCTCCGCCAAGGCGCGCACGCTGAAAAGCGGCCTCATCCAGATCGTCGCCGAGATCCTTGAGCGCCTGTCGCGCGAGGGTATTCTGGATCGCGATGACGCGTGGGAATATCTCGCCAATGCTCGCGAAGCCTGGAGATCGCCCGAGGAAGAAGCCGCAGTCGCCGAGCGGCTGGCCGCCGGCGTGGATGACCACGCCGATGGCGACGACGATGAAGGCGGCGGCGATGACGAGGAAGAAGCCATCGATGAGGAGCCGCTTTCGCAAATCGTCGAGCGCCTCGATGCGACCGTGTTCGGCCTGATCGAAGCACTCGATTCGGACCGCGCCGACCTGCCGAAGCTCCTAGACGAAGCGCTTAAGGGATCGCTCTGGGCCCGCCAGATTGCCCGCGAGGACGAGGACGTCGCCCCGTTGCACAAGAAGGTGTTCGAGGTGCGCGCCGATCTCATTTGGAAGAGCACCACGGCGCAGGCGCGGCGCGGACATTTCGCGATGGGCGTCGGCCTTGAAGCTGGGCTCGTCATCGACGCCATGGCCGACGAGCTGGCCAAACTCCTCGACCGGGCTGACGAAGCGGCGCTGAGCGGCGATGTAGAGGAACTTGTCGATGCGCTTGGCGGCCTCGGCGAGCGCCTGCTGTTTATGCGGCCCTTTATCCCCGACAAGGCGAATGCGCTGCCGGCAGACTGGAAAGCTATCCTGCGTAGCTGGGTATCCGGCGAGGAGGTTTCGAAGATCGGACCGCAGAACATGCGGGCTATCGAAGAGGCTTTCACCTATCGTCTGGTCTGGGCGCTGGAAGCTGTCCGCACCCGCCGCATGTCCCTCGGCTGGTCGCCGCAGACGGTGGCGGGCGGCGCCGCAGCGGCGGTCGAGACCGGCGTCCCGCAATTCATGATGTCGATGCTGATCCGCGCGGGCCTTCCGTCACGGCGGGCGGCGATGGCGGCGATCGAGGATGCGAAGCCTGTCTTCGTCACGCCCGCCGAGATGCGGGCTTGGCTACTATCCGACGAGATCACGGCCTACACCGACGCCGGCGACTGGCCCACACCCAATACCGCCGCCCTATGGGCTCGCTTCCGCACCGAAGCCCTCAGCGGCGGCATCCAGAAGTGGTCGGTCGAACGCTATAAGCGCCTGCTCGACATCGCGGGCGCCCCGCCTGCCGGCCTCTATCGGATCGTCACCGACGAGGGGGACGGGCGGACCTGGCTGGCGACGCCCGACTACCAGCGGGTCGCCGCGTTCAAGAAGCCGGCTGTCGATCCTAAGCCCAGCCTCTTCTCGGGTAGGTTGCTCGGCAACACCCGGCTGGTGGAGGCGTTGCGTGTCGGCCGCGGGAAACTGCGCTGGCCGCAGGCCGATGCGTAAGGGTAAGCGGTAGCCACGCTCTATTCCTGGTCGGCGACCAGAAGCGCGCGCCCATTGCAAAAGGGAGAGCGCACGACTTGGCGCGACTGCGGCGGCTTGCTCACCGCCGTCATGCCGGTCGAGAACACGCCCCACAGGCGGCACAAGGCCGGCAATCGAAAGCGGGCTGGTGGAATTGCCGAATCCGCTGGCAGCTACTCTGCTCGACTATGTCCGCAGGTCATTTCTGAACGATGGAAAGGGGCGTCGCATACGGGAACAGCGGGTCCACAACCTGCTTGCCCGATAGCCATACGATGTTGTTGCTCGTCGAATACCAACCGGAGATGCATTGGGACCCCTCATAATGGGAGTGCCCCACCATCTGCTGAACACCGACACCGCTGGTCGCCATGTAGAGCGCGTTGCCAACAGGGTAGCACTGCATCGACCATGCTGACGAGGCAGCCGAGAGAAATACGAGGTATGGCGTGCCCGAGCAGTCGGCGGATCCGTACTGCACAACCACTCCGCCTTGCGTGTATGCAAGAGGGTCGGTAACAGTACCGCTACCAGCCAGAGTCACGAAACACCCAGCGCGCAGTGAGTACAGGATCGGGCTGCCGTAAGAGTAGCTGAGTGTCCCGAGCTCCCTCTGCTGCGCATCGACGACGCACGCCGACCCCGCTGGACAAGTGCTGTCAGTTGAAGGACTTTGGGTGACGCCAGCGTCCGGCGGGAGGCTATTACCTGGTGCCGTCGCGGACCCGCCGCAGGCCGCAACCGTCGCACCCAGCACCAGCACCAGCACCAGCACGCCTCCCCGCCGAATATTCATTGTGGGCGTTCCCCCGTAATTAGAAGTCGCATTAGACCACAAGAACGGGCTGATTGCCTTGATCATCGTCGGTATCCGTCCGGACACGGCCGTGTTGACCCCCGGCCGGAGGGGGAGCGCGCCAAGACCGACGAGAAGCAGGACGACGTCGCAGGAGGTCTATTACGTGGCGATCAGCGGGGGACGGAGGAGGCGCGAATCTACACGGAAGACCTCGCGCGTCTCCCAGCAGCGGTGACGCGGGGGCTCGAGAAGCAGGCGGCGCTCGACCTGGACCGCTCGGGCCAGAGCAGATAGGCCCTCAGATGTGGCGTCCTACTCCCGAGACCTTGACGCGGAAGGCAGGCATGGCTCACCATGCCCCACAGCACTGCGATTCCGATCGGCTCGCGCTCGAAGACCCTGGCTAGCCGTGCCCGAGCCCGGCGCCCGGGAAGTCCCCTGCACGACAAGGAGAGGCTGATGTCCGGCGCTGACCCTCTTCCCCTGACCCCAGCCATCCACTGCCCCGAGGCCTCGTGGCACGCGAGGGCTCTTTCTTGAGCGCCCGGTCCTCCGAAGCAGCAGCCAGGGCCCTCGCCCCGCCCGCTCCGACTCTCCTCACCGTGGACGAGGTCGCGGTCCTCCTCCGTACCACGCGCAAGGCCGTCTACACGCTCGCCGAGCGCGCCCAACTTCCCGGGGTGGTCCGCCTGGGGCGGCGGCTCCTGTTCCGTCGGGAGACCCTGGTAGAGTGGCTGTCGGAGAAGAGTGGAGCGCCTTCGCCGTAAGGAGATCGGCGATGAGCGTGAGAGTACGAAGAAGCAGGAACGGGAAGGGCTGGGAAGTGGACATCCTCGTCCGCACACCAGACGGGAAGAGGATGCGGGAGCGCACCGACGCCCCCGTGTCTTCCAAGACCGCGGCCCGACGTTGGGCCGAGGCGCGCGAGCACCAGCTCGCGCTGAACGGGCGCCCGCAGCGCCGCGTCGTGCCGACGGTGCTCGAGTTCGGCCCCCGCTACATCACGGAGTACTGCGAGGCGAACCGGCAGAAGCCGAGCACCATCATCCAGAAGAAGCTGATCATCGACTACTACCTGAAGCACCGGGTGGGATCGAAGAAGCTCGACCAGGTCACCGACTCGGACGTCCAGAAGCTAAAGGCGGACCTCCGGGACCTGAGCCCGAAGACGACGAACAACGCCCTCGTGTGCCTCAACACGATGCTCAAGTCCGCCGTCGAGTGGCACGTCATCGACCGGATGCCGTGCACCATCAAGCTGCTCAAGGTGCCCCGAACCCTGGAGCCGAAGTTCTACGAGCCGCACCAGTACGAGCGGCTCGTCGAGGTGGCGCGTGAGCTCGATCCCCGCATCGAGCTCTTCGTGCTGCTCGGTGGCGACGCTGGCCTGCGCTGCGGCGAGATCATCGCCCTCGAGCAATCCGACGTGGAGCTCCGACGCGGCTACCTGGTGGTCCGGCGCTCCGAGTGGGAGGGCCACCTGACCGTCCCGAAGAGCGGCCGGGAGCGGAAGGTCACGCTGACCGCCCGCCTCAAGGTCGCCCTCACAAGGAACCGCCACCTCCGCGGCGACCGGGTCCTCTGGCGCGACGACGGGCACGAGAAGGTGACGCAGGTGCTCCTGGCGAAGTGGATGAGCCGCGCCCAGCGGCGCGCCGGCCTCAAGGTCACCGGCGGCATCCACATCCTCCGCCACACCTTCTGCTCGCGGCTGGCGATGGCCGGCGCGTCCACGAAGGCCATCCAGGAGCTCGCCGGGCACCAGCAGATCAGCACCACCCAGCAGTACATGCACCTCTCACCGGCCGCGAAGTCCGAGGCCATCGCGCTGCTCGACCGGGGAGAGGACCTGAAGGCGGAGGGCGCCGCCCCGGCCGATCTTGATGCTGGCCGTGGAGCAGGCGTGGAGCAGACGGGGTTGGAAGGAGGGGCCCAAAAGACAACGCCCCGTGATTCCTAGGGAATCACAGGGCGAAGTGAGTCGGGGAGACAGGATTTGAACCTGCGACCCCTTGGTCCCGAACCAAGTGCTCTACCAGGCTGAGCCACTCCCCGGTGCAACGCTGCTACTACGCGAACTTCCGCCGCGGCTCGGGATCCGCGACTCGCGTAAGGCGGCGTATGTACTGGACACCGGCGGGGGTGTCAAGCGCTGCCTCGCGGAGAATCCGAGGCGCTCGACGGAGCCCCCGCGCGGCCCCGCCCGGGAGGCCCAGCAGCGACCCTACGCGTGCGCCCCGCTGCTCTCCCACGGCCGCGTCTGCAGGCACTGGTCGATGTACTCGAGGTGCCGCCGCTCGTCGGCGGCGCAGCGCTGGATGACGGTCTCCACGTCCTGCGGCCACGGCATCGACACGGCCTGGCCGTAGTTCTTGTTGGTGAGCCGCTCGTTGCTCTGCATCGCCTTCAACGCCTGCTCGGTCCCCATGTTCGACCGCAGCGCGGTCATCCCCTCGATGAGGAACCCCTTCACGTCGGGCCGGTCGCGCGGCGGCTGGTCGCCGTACCGGGTGACGATGGGCGACAGGTCGGTCACGTGCCGCCGGTGGTCCTGCTGGAACTCGGTCAACCGCGACTTGATGCTGTAGTCCTTGATGTTGTCGATCGCGTGCTGGTACGCGCGGATCGCGTCGATGTCGAGCTGGATGAGGTCCTTCAGCTCCTTGCACATCTGCTCGTTCGTCATCTTGTCACCGATCACGGCTCGTCCCCTTGGCGGCCGAAGCCGCTCGTCTGGTTCGAGCCGAAAATGCGGACCGCGCGCCCGGGACGCAGCGCCCCCGGGGTGTCGGGAGGCAGGGGGGCGCGGGCGCGGCGAGGCGGCGGCGAGGCGAGGGCCTCCGTGAAGAGCCGTCGGGCTAGAGCTCGGCGGTGGCGGCGGCCGTCACGCCGGCGGGCGCCAGCGCGCGCCGGGTCCCGCGCCCGACCATGAGACAGAAGAACCCGGCCACCATGCAGATGGTCCCCGCCGCCACGAAGGCGTGGTGGTAGTCGCCGAGCCGGGTCCGGATGACGCCGGCCCCGAGCGCGGCCACGGCGGCGCCGACCTGGTGCGCGGCGAACACCCAGCCGAACACGATGGGCGCGTCCTCCTTCCCGAACGCGTCGGTCGCGAGCCGCACGGTGGGCGGCACGGTCGCGATCCAGTCGAGCCCGTAGAACACGGTGAAGATCGACAGCCCGGTCCCGGCCTCCAGGAGCGCGTGGGGCAGGAACACGAGCGAGAGCCCGCGCAGGAAGTAGTACGCGAAGAGCAGCCGCCGGCTGTCCCAGCGGTCGGTGAGCCAGCCGGAGAGCGTGGTCCCGAAGAGGTCGAAGATCCCCATGGTCGCGAGCAAACCGGCGGCCCGCACCTCGGGCATGCCGTGGTCCATGCACGCGGGGATGAGGTGGGTGCCGATGAGCCCGTTGGTGCTCATCCCGCACACGAAGAACGTCCCGGCGAGCAGCCAGAAGTCCCGCGACCGCGACGCGCGCGCGAGGGTCCGCACGGCGAGCGCGGCGGGGTTCCCGCGCCTGGGCGCGTGGACGGCGTCGCCCTCCTTCGCCCCGTACGGCAGGAGCCCCACGGCGGCGGGCGACTCGCGCACCAGGAGGAGCGCCAGCGGCACGGTGGCGAGCGCCCCGAGCGACACGATGCGGAGCGCGGCGCGCCACCCCTCCCCCTCCGCCACCCGCGCGAGCAGCGGCAGGAAGAGCAGCTGACCGGTGGCGGTGCTGGCGGTGAGCGCGCCGAGCACGACCCCGCGCCGCGCCGAGAACCACCGCGTCACGACGGCGGTGCCGAGCACCATGGCGGCCATGCCGGTCCCGACGCCGACGCAGAGCCCCCACAGGAGCACGAGCTGCCACGGCGACCGCATCCAGGTGGCGGCGAGGAGCGCGGCGGAGAGGAGCCCCATCGCGAGCGCCATGGTCCGGCGGATCCCGATCCGCTCCGCGATGGCGGCGCAGAACGGCCCCATGAGGCCGTAGAGCAGCAGGTTCACCGAGATGGCGCCGGAGATGGTGGCGCGCGACCAGCCGAGCTCGCGCTCCAGCGGGACGATGAGCACCCCGGGGGTGGCCCGGATCGCCGCCGACACGAGCAGCACCACGAACGTCGTCCCCACCACCCACCAGCCGTAATGAACCCGCTTCGTCATCCGTCGCGTCATCCGTCGCTCCTGGGGCGCCGCCCCGGGCGCCGGAAGACCTCACCCTAGGCGGAGCTCCGGCCGGGCGCCCGCGCCAGCGCTGCATACGTGCTATTCATCCCTGAATGACCGACGACTGGGACCACCTGCGCTTCTTCCTGGCGGTGGCGCGGGCGGGCACGCTCAGCGCGGCGGCGACGACCCTCGGCGTGAGCCAGCCGACGGTGTCGCGCCGCATCGCGGCCCTGGCGGAGCGCTTCGGCACGGCCCTCCTCCGGCGCGACGGGAGCCGCTACGTGCTCACGGGCGCGGGGGCGAGCGTCCTCGCCCGGGCCGAGCGGATCGACCGCGAGGTCCTGGCGGTCTCGCGCGCGGTGGACCGGCTCGACGCGCAGCCGCACGGCTCGGTCCGGCTCTCGGTCCCCGACGGGCTCGGCCTCGCGCTGGTGGCCCCGGCCCTCGACGACTTCCGGCGCGAGCACCCGGGCATCGACCTCCTCCTGCACGCCGAGGCGGAGATCGTGAACCTGTCGCGGAGCGAGGCCGACCTGGCGCTCCGCTTCGTGCGCCCGCGGCAGCGCGAGCTGGTGATGCGGCGGGTGGGCTCCATCCCGTTCCGGCCCTACGCCTCGCCGCGCTACCTCGCGAGCCGCCCGCGCGAGCGGGGCGGGCCGCCGGTGCTGCCGGGCGACGACCTGGTGGCCTTCCCGGAGGCGATGGCGGGGGCGCCGCAGTCGGTCTGGCTGCGCAGGCACGGCGCGCCGGGGCGGGTGCGGGTGCGCGTGCGCAGCTCGGTGCCGATGAAGGCGGCGCTCCTCGCGGGCGCGGGGATCGGGCTCCTCCCGGACTACCTGGGCGACGACCCGGGGCTCGTGCCGCTCACGGCGGAGCCGGTGATGCGCCGCGAGGTCTGGCTGGTGTTCCACCGCGCCCTCAAGGACGTGGCCCGGGTGCGCGCGGTGGCCCGCTTCGCGGCGGAGCTGCTGCGGCCGTGGAGGTGAACTACCTCACGCACACCGCCTCGATCTCCTCCACGGTCTTCGGCACCGCGTCGGTGAGGTTCTCCATCCCCTCCGGCGTCACCAGCACGTCGTCCTCGATGCGGATGCCCATGCCGCGGTACTCGGCCGGCGCCTCGGCGTCGTCGGGCGCGACGTAGAGCCCGGGCTCGATGGTCAGCACCATCCCGGGCGCGAGCACGCGCGGCTTGCCGTCCACGAAGTAGGCGCCGACGTCGTGCACGTCGAGCCCGAGCCAGTGGCTGGTGCGGTGCATGTAGTAGCGCCGGTACCCCTTGTCCTCGAGCCGCTCCTCCACCGTGCCCTGCAGGAGCCCGAGCCGGATCATCCCCTCGGTGAGGCGCCGGACGCAGAGGTCGTGCACGCTCTCGAGCGCGACGCCGGGGCGTACAGCCGCCATGGCCTCGAGCTGCGCCTGGAGCACCACCTCGTAGAGCGCCCGCTGCGGCTTCGTGAACGCACCGCTCACCGGGAAGGTGCGGGTCACGTCGGCGGTGTAGAGCTCGTACTCGCCGCCGGCGTCCACGAGGCAGAGCTCCCCGTCCTTGAGCACGGTCTCGCCGGCGCGGTAGTGGAGCACGCAGGCGTTCTCGCCGGTGGCGACGATGGTGCCGTAGCCGGGGCCGCTCCCGCCGCGCCGCCGGAAGGCGTACTCGATCTCGGCCTGGACCTGGCTCTCCTTCCGGCCGGGCATGCCGTCGCGCATCGCCCCCATGTGCGCCTCGGCGGTGATCTCGGCGGCCCGGCGCAGCCGCGCCACCTCCTCCGGCGACTTCACGAGCCGCAGCTCGTGCATCACCGGCCCCACGTCCTTCACCTCGCGCGGCGCCTCGGCGCCGGCCCGCGCCCGCGACCTCAGGTCCGCGAGCGCCCGCGCCACCCGCGCGTCCCAGGTCGCGTCGTTGCCGAGGCGGAACCAGAGCGGCCCGGCCTTGTCGAGGAGCGCCGGGAGCCGGAGCTCGAGCTCGGCCACCGGGAAGGCCTGGTCGGCGCCGTAGAGCTCGCAGGCCCCCTCCACGCCGGCGCGCCGGCCGTTCCAGATCTCCTTCTCCTTGTCGCGCGGCCGCACGAACATCACCAGCTCGGGCCGGTCGGGCTCGCCGTCGGCCTCGGGACCGCACCGCCCGGCGAAGAGCAGCGCGCAGCCCTGCGGCTCGTCGAAGCCGGTGGCGTAGTGGAAGTCGCTGTCCTGCCGGAACGGGTACTCCGCGTCGGCGTTGCGCGACTTCTCGTCGGCCGCCGGGAGGAGCAGCACGCCGCCCCCGAGGGCGCGCATGCGGTGGAGGATGGCGGCGCGGCGGCGGCGGAAGATCTCGAGGTCGCGGTCCATGCCGGTTCCATATCACCGGCTCCGGGGCTTTCCCAGGACGCCCCCGCCCGCGCCGCCCTGGCCCCTCAGCCCTCCCGCTTCGCCGGCCAGGGCGCGCCGCACCAGCGCTGGAAGGCCTCCCGCTCCCCCTCCGACGCGCCCTCGCGGGGCGCGAGCCAGAGCGTGTCTTCCGGCGGCTCGGCGAGCGGCACCCGCACCTCCAGGAGCGCCTCGCGCCGGAACACGTGCAGCCGCAGCTCCCCCGACGGCCCCCGCTCCTTGAGCCGCTCGAGGAGCTGGGCCTTGTCCACCTTGAACCCGCCCTCGGCGATGATCTCGTCCTCGGCGTAGAGCCCCGCCCGCTCCGCCGGGCTCCCGGCCCGCACCGCGCTCACGGTGAGCTTCGCGTTGCCGCCGAGGTCCACCCCGAGCCACCCGCCGGGCCCGTTCTTCTGGCCAGGCCTGGCCGGCGTGCCGCCCTTGTCCTCCGGCCCCTCCGCCTTGCGCCGGTGCAGCGCGAGGCCGAGGTGCTCGAGCGCCAGCGCCTCGGTGGGCGGCACCGTCCCGCGCACGTGGGCGTCGAAGAAGGCCCGCGCCGCGTCTTCCCCGAGGAGCTCGGCCACCTCGCGCTCGACGCCGTCCTCCGGCACCCCCTCCGCTCCGTAGCGGCGGTAGAGCCGGAGCAGGAGCTCGTCGAGCGAGCGCCCCGCCCGGCGCAGGAGGAGGTCGAGCGCGAAGGCGACGCACTCGCCGGCGAGGTAGTACGAGACCCCGCTGTTCACGCTGTTCTCGTCGGGCCGGTAGAGCTTCACCCAGGCGAGGAAGCTCGCCTCCTCGGGGCTCATCTTGCGCGCCCCCGGCGTGCGCGCGAGCGCGGTCAGCTCCTCGCCCAGGTGCTGCAGCAGCTTCTGGCCGTCGATGAACCCGGCGCGGGCGAGCGCGAGGTGGTCGTAGTAGCTCGTGACCCCCTCGAACCACCAGAGCAGGCGCGTGTACTGCTCGCGGGCGTAGTCGTAGGGCAGGAGCGCGCGCGGCTTGAGCCGCTTCACGTTCCAGGCGTGGAAGAACTCGTGCGCCACGAGCGACAGCGTCTCGGCGTAGGCGTCGGGCGGGTGGAAGCCGGTCCGGGCCACGTGCAGGGTGGTGCTCGACCCGTGCTCGAGCCCGCCCTTCCGCTTCTCCGAGAGGTGGACGAGGAACAGGTAGCGCTCGTAGGGGAGCCCGCCCATGAGCCCGCCCAGGTGCTCCACGATCCGGCGCACGTCGGCGGCGAAGCGCTCGAGGTCGAGCGTCCCCTCGCCCCAGACCGCGAGCTCGTGCTCCTTGCCGAGGGCGGTGAAGCGGGCGATCCGGTGGCGCCCCACCTCCACCGGCGCGTCCACCAGCGCATGGTAGTCGGGGGCGGTGAAGCGCGAGGGCCCGCCCCCGAGCGCGGTCGAGACCCGCCACCCCTCCGGCGCGACCACCTCGAGCGCGCAGGGCTCGCCCTCGCGCCCCTCGGCGTAGAGGAAGAGCGAGGCGCCGTTCCAGTAGCCGTGCGTCCCGTCGAGGTGGCTCGTGCGGACGGTGAGGTCGTTGGCGTAGACGCGGTAGCGGATCACCGCGCGGGCGGCGCCGCCGGCGACGAGCCGGAACCGCTGCTTGTCGAGCCGCTCGATCCGGAGAGGCCGGCCGCGCTCGTCCTCGGCCCGCACGCCCTCCACGTTCCTCGCGAACTCCCGGACGAGGTAGCTGCCCGGCGTCCAGACCGGCAGGGCCAGCACCGCCACGTCCCCGGGCCGCTCGAGCCGCGCCTCCACGTCGAAGAGGTGCCGGTGCGGCTCGTCCATCGAGACTCGGTAATCCATGCGCGAACTCTATCCCGCGCACCCCGGACCGGCAGCGTTTCTGCTAGGGTACGAGCGCTCGCATCGGGGGTCGTCAACGGATGGACTTGCGGATTTTCCTGCTGGGGCGGTTCGAGGTGCTGCGCGGGGACGCGCCCATCCCTTCCGACGCCTGGCGCCGCCGCCGGCCGGCCGACCTCCTCAAGCTCATCGCGCTCTCGCCCAACCGGGCGCTGCCCCGCGGCGAGGCGGTCCGGCTCCTCTGGCCGGACAAGGACCCGGCCTCGGGCGCCAACAACCTGCACCGCGCGCTCTACGACCTCCGCCAGATCCTGGGCGGCCGCCACGTGGACATCGAGCGCGGCGTCATCCGGCTCGACCCGCAGGCCTGGGTGGACGTGGACGCCTTCGAGGAGTCGGCGGCCGGCGGCGCCCCCGGCACGCTCGAGTCGGCGGTCTCCCTCTACCGCGGCGACCTCTCCCCCGAGGATCCGGAGTCGGGCTGGCTCGTGCCCTACCGCGAGCGGCTGCGGCGCCGCTTCGCCGAGGCGGCGCTGCCGCTGGCGCGCGCCCTCGCCGAGCGCGGGGATCTGCCGGGCGCGGTGCCGCTCCTGCGGCGCGTGCTCGAGGTGGCCCCCGACGACGAGGCGGCGCACCTCGCGCTCATGCGCATCCACGCCGAGAGCGGCCGGCGCGCCGACGCGCTGCGGCAGTACGAGGCCTGCGAGCAGGCCCTGCGCGAGGCCCACCGCGCCGGCCCCGGCCCGGAGATCCAGGCGCTCCGGCAGGGCATCCAGTCGGGCGAGGTGGGGCCGCGGCGCAGCCACCTCCCCTACGACGGCTTCCGGCGCGCGGCGCGGCGGCTGCTCGGCGCGGCGGAGCCGCCGCCCCTGCGCGGCCGCAGCTCGACGCTGCTCCTCTTCCAGTCGCTCGTGGAGCAGGGGCAGGGCACGCTCGTGCTCCTCGGCGAGCGCGGCGTGGGCAAGACCCGGCTCGCCGTGGAGGGCGCCCGGATCGCGCAGGAGCGCGGGGCGGTGGTGCTGGCCGGCGTCTGCGACCCGGCCCGCGCGCAGCCCTTCGCCCCCTTCGCGGACGCCTGGGCCGACTACCACCGCGCCACCCCGCTCCCCGGCGGCGGCCCCTTCGCGCGCCACGCCCCCGACGCCAGCCCCGAGCGCGAGAAGCTCCGGCTCATCGAGTCGGTGCAGCGCTCGCTCGCGACCATCGGCGCCGGCCGCCCGGTCTACCTGCTGCTCGAGGACGTCCACCAGGCCGACGAGTCGAGCCTCAACCTGCTCCACGTCCTCGCCCGGGTGGCGCGCACCTCGCGCCTCATGATCGTGGCCACCTGCCGCGAGGACGCGGTCCACTCCGGCGCGCCGGTGCAGATGCTCCTCGCCCACCTCGACTGCGAGCGGCTGGCGCGCGGCATCCGGGTGCAGCGGCTCGACCGGGCCGCCACCGCGGCGCTGGTGGCCGACGTGCTCGGGGCGCCGCCGGCCGAGGGGCTCGCCTCGCAGATCTACCGGATCACCGACGGGAGCCCGTTCTACGCCGAGGAGGTGGCGCTCGCCTTCCGCGAGTCGGGCCAGCTCTCCACGCCCGCCGACCCGGCCGCCGCCGTCCGCGCCCGGGTGGCCCGCCTCGGCGCGCGGGCGGAGCAGCTCCTCGCCGCCGCGGCGGTGGTGGGGCAGCGGTTCGACTTCGAGGTGCTCCGCCCGGTCGCGAAGCTCTCGGCGCACGACGCCATCGCCGTGCTCGACGCGTGCGCCGACGCGCGCCTCCTGCAGGAGGACGGCGAGGGCTACCACTTCCACCACTCGCTGGTGCGCGAGGCGCTCTACGCCTCCCTGCCGCTCCCGCGGCGGGTGGAGCTGCACCGCGCCGTCGCCGACGCCGTCGAGGCCCGCGCCGCGGCCGTCCCGGGCGGCCTCGAGGAGGCGGCGGAGGTCATCGCCTTCCACCGCCGCGCCGGCGACCAGCCGGAGCGGGCGCTGCCGCACCTCGTCGCCGCCGGGCGCCGGGCCTTCGCCCGCGCCGGGCTGCGCGAGGCGCTGGCCTGCCTCTCGGACGCGCGCGACCTCCTCCAGCCGGCGGGCGCCACCGAGGCCCAGCGGCTCCTCGTGAACGTCGAGCTGGGCGAGGTGCAGCGGGCCATGGCCGACCTCCCCGGCCTCTCCCGCACCCTCGCCGAGGTGGGCGCGTGGCCGGGCGTCCCCTCCGCCGACCTCGCCGCCCGCGCGCGCCGCTGGGAGGCGCTCACGCTCGCCTGCGCCGGCGACGCCTGGGGCGCGGCCCAGCGGCTCGACCTCGACCCCGACCTGCCGGTGGACCTGTACCTGGCCCGCTGGGAGGCGGAGCTGCTCGACGGCGCGCCGCACGACGCGATCGAGGCCTCGGTGGCGCGCCTGCACGACGCGGCGGTGGGGCGCGACGCGCACGACGCGCTCGCCCTGGCCCGCTCCATGGAGGGGGCGCTCGCGCTCGAGAGCGGCCGGTTCGACCTCGCCGAGCCGGCCCTGCGCGACGCGGTCGCCCTGCACCACGCCGCCGGCTCCTCGCTCGGCGAGGCCTGGTCGCTCGAGCGGCTCGGCGTGCTCCTCACCGCGCGCGGCCGGATCGAGGAGGGCATGGGCGTGCTCACCGATGGCGTGCTCGCGGCGGAGCGCTCCTCGCTCAGGCTCCACGCCATGACCCGGCTCCACGCCTCGCTGGCGCGCAACCGGATCGCGGCCGGCGCCTTCTACGCCGCCGAGGACGCCCTCCGGGAGGCCTCCGAGTGCGCCGCCCGCCACGGCGCCTGCTCCATCTGCGACGCGGTGCTCCGGCCGGAGGCGGTGCGGCTCGCCATCGCCCGGGCCCAGCTCGGCGCGGCCGAGGACGAGGCGGCCCAGCTCGCCTTCATCGCCGAGCGCCGCCGCGGCCGCGTGCTCGGCCCCATCGCCGCCGCGGCCCGCGCGCGCGTGCTCCTCGCCCGCGGCGAGGGCGCCCTGGCCCGCGACGCCTTCGGCGCGGCGGCGAGCGGGTACAAGGCGGTCGGCGCCCTGTACGAGTCGGCCCGCGCCGCCGCGCTCGCCGTCCGCGCCGCGCGCGCCGCCGGCACCCCCGACGAGGAGGCCGCGCGGCTCGAGGCGGCCGCGCACGACACCCTCGCCGGCATGGGCGTGCCGCGGCTCGAGGATTAGGACTCCGCCATGGATCCCTACGGCCTGCGCCGGGTGGTGTCGCCGGAGGGCGTGCTCCCGCAGCGGGCCGAGGTGCTCGACCCGGCGCTCCCGCTCGGGGAGGACGAGCTGGCGGTGGCGGTCGAGGCGCTCAACGTGGACGCCGCCAGCTTCCGGCAGATCGAGGGGGCGGTGGGGCGCGACCCCGCCCGGATCGCCGCCGAGATCGCGCGCATCGTCCGCGCCCGCGGCAAGCTCCACAACCCGGTCACCGGCTCGGGCGGGATGCTCATCGGCGCGGTCGCGGAGGTCGGGCCGCGCCACCCGGCGGCGGGCGCGCTCCGCCCCGGCGACCGGATCGCCACCCTGGTCTCGCTCACGCTCACGCCCCTCTCGCTCGAGGAGATCACCGCGGTGCGGCCGGAGATCGACCGCGTCGAGTGCCGGGGGCGCGCCGTCCTCTTCGCGACCGGCCTCTGGGCCCGCCTGCCGGCGGACCTTCCGGAGCGGCTCGCCCTGGCGGCGCTCGACGTCTGCGGGGCGCCGGCGCTGGTGGCGCGCCACGCGCGGCCGGGGATGCGGGTGCTCGTCGTCGGCGCCGGCAAGTCGGGCGCGCTCGTCTGCGCCGCGGCCCGCGAGCGGCTCGGCCGGGACGGCGAGGTGGTGGCCGCCGACCCGAGCGCCGCCGCGCTCGAGGCGGTGACCGAGGCCGGGGTCTGCGACCGGACGCTCCCGCTCGACGCCTGCGACGCGGTGGGCGCGCTCGCGCGGGTGCGCGCGGCCGGCGGCCCCTTCGACCTCGTGGTGAGCTGCGCCAGCGTGCCCGGCACCGAGATGGCCGCCATCCTCGCGGTCCGCGACGGCGGCACGGTGATCTTCTTCTCGATGGCGACGAGCTTCACGGCGGCGGCGCTGGGGGCCGAGGGGGTCGGCAAGGACGCCACCCTGGTGGTCGGGAACGGGTACGTGCCCGGGCACGCCGACCTCACGCTCGACCTGCTCCGGCGCCACCCCGGGCTCCGCGCGCTCTTCGAGCGCCGCTACGCCCGGTAGTCCGGCTAGGATGGCCCCTCGCCGCCCGAGGGAGCCCCGCATGTCGCCCGACTCGCCCGTCGCCGCCGTCACCCACGCCATCCAGCTCTCGATCGCGCCGGTGTTCCTGCTCACCTCGGTGGCGGCGTTCCTGTCGGTGCTCTCCACCCGGCTCGGCCGGATCGTGGACCGGGCCCGGGTGCTGGTGGACCGGCTCGAGGCCGCGCCGCCGGAGCGCCGGGCCGCCATCCGCGACGAGCTCTGGCTGCTCGTGCGCCGGCGCCACCTCATCAACCTCGCCATCACCTGCGGCGTCACCACCGCCCTGTTCGTCTGCCTGCTCATCGCGCTCGCCTTCGCGGGCTCGATGACCCAGGCCGACTGGACCCGCGGCGTGGCGGCGCTGTTCGTGCTCGCCATGATCGCCTTCGTCGGCGCGCTCCTGCTGTTCCTGCGCGAGATCCTGCTGGCGGTGGCGAGCGTGAAGATCGCGCCGGACGCGTCGCGCGAGGAGTAGCCGCGTCACCCACCTGCGCCCACCTCGGACGACGAGCGCGCATCCCGGGCTCGGGGGACTCGCCGGGGTGGCGCTCGCCTGATATCGGTGTCGGTCGATGGGGAGAGAAGGAACCACCGTGCTCGCTCGAATCCAGACCCGCCGGCGCGACGCCCTGGCCGTCGCCGAGCCGCTCGCGTCCGTGAGCCTCCGCCCGGCGGTGGTGCGCGCCGAGGAGGCCGAGGCGGCCCGCCGCTGCGACGCGAGCAAGGTGCTCCTCACCCGCGCGTTCTCCGCCGGGGGGATGCTCCTCATCGCCTGGAAGCTGCTCTTCACCCTGCACCGCTGAGCCGGCGCCGGGCTGCCCGGGCGCTCCGCTCGCGCGCGCCAGGACCCGCGCCCGCCGCCCCTGCCGATCTGGCAGAATGCCGCGCGGGGCCGTGGCGGAACGGTAGACGCAGGGGACTTAAAATCCTCCTCCGCGCGAGCGGAACTCCCGGTTCGAGTCCGGGCGGCCCTACTCCCGCGCCCGCCTGCGCGCCGCGGCGCGCGCGGGGACCGGGGCGAAGGTGGCCCAGGGCTCCGGCGCGCCTCGCCTGCCCGTCAGATGTCCTCGTCCCGCCTCGGCAGGCCGGTGCCCGGGTCGCGGATGCGGCCGCTCTCGTCCTCGACGTCCACCCGCTCCTTGCGGACGTCCGCCTCGGCCGCGCGCTGCTCGGTCACCCGCTCCTTGCGCAGCCGGACCTCCTCCTTCACGACTGGCCGCTTGCGGATCTCGACCTCCTCCTCGCGGACCGGCATCGAGACGCTCTCCTTCTCGAACGTCGCCTCGCCGGGCCGGGCGTCGCGCGGCTCGGTGACCGGGACGCGCTCGACGCGGACCTCCTCGCGCGTGACCGGCACGTCGATGTGCTTGGTCTCGGTGACCACGTCCTTGCGCAGGCGGACCTCGCCCGCGTCGCGCTCGCGCTTCAGCACGTCCACCTGCTCCTCCGCCACGGGTACCCGGACGTCCTCTCCGGTCGTCCGGGAGGCGGTCCCGATGCCGCTGGAGGTGGTCTCGGCGGCGCCGGAGGCGATGGCGCCGTAGTCGCCGCTCTCCCTCAGCCGCTCGAACGCGTCCTTGGTCAGGGCGAGCCGGATCTCGTCGCCGCTCGCGTCCACGATCTCCTCGTAGCGCGCGACGTAGTCCTTCGGGAAGAAGAACCCCTTCTCGATGGTGAACGTCGCGGTGCTGCAGGCCAGCACCTTCCCCAGCTTCTCGCCGTCCGAGCTGTAGACGGTCATCCCCTCTCTGATCTGGCTTCTGTCGGTCAGCATTTTGGGCGCTCCTCCTCCATGAACCTTGGGGGGCGCCCGGCCCATTCAGGAGCCGCCCTCATCGGGGACGGCCTGGGGAGGCGAGGCCGGCGCAGCGGCCCGCTGGACACCGAGGGGAGGCGAGCCCCGACCGCCTAGTTGGGGAACTCCGGCGGCTCGACCTCGACGCCCTCGATCTCCTGCCGCCCGGCGAAGCCGCCGTCGAGCGCGTGCCAGTGGGAGACGGCCGGCTCGCCGAACTGCCAGCACAGGAAGACCGGCTCGGTCCCCCTCAGGCTGTAGAAGTCGATGAGCCCGGCCTCGAGGTCCTTGATGACGCAGCCGAGCCGCGTGATGCGCTCCACCGCGCCCGCGATCTGGCCGGCGATCTCCTTCAAGGTCGCCGCCTCGCGCTCCAGGCCGGCGGGCGGCTCCTGGCCCTGGTGCAGGATCCCTAGCGCCGTGTCGGCCCCCCCGAGCGAGGCGATCGCCGAGGCCAGGTCGGAGCGGAGCCGGGCGACGCGCCCGAGCTCCAGCTCCAGCACGGGGAGGAGCTCGTTCGCGTCCTCGACGCTGAAGAGGCGGTGCGCTTCGCTCATGGCGGCCACCGTAGCATGGGCGTGTTATAAGCGCGGGCTCCGCCCGCCGGCGGACCAGGTGAACGCATGCTCGAGACGGTTGCCAAAGGGTTCAAGGCCGCCCGCAACAAGCTGAAGGGCCGCACCGAGATCACCGCCGACGCGGTGGACGACGCGCTGCGCGACATCCGCGTGGCCCTCCTCGAGGCCGACGTCGCCTTCGACGTGGTGAAGCGCTTCGTGGCCCGCGTCCGCGAGAAGGCCGTGGGCGAGGTGGTCGAGACCAAGGTGAAGACCGAGAAGGGGACCCTCAAGGTCACCCCCCAGGACCACTTCATCAAGATCTGCCACGACGAGCTCGAGGCCCTCATGGGCCCGGTGGACACCTCGCTCAAGACCAACAGCAAGCGTCCGACCGGCGTGATGATGGTCGGCCTCCAGGGCTCGGGCAAGACCACCACCACCGGCAAGCTCGCCAGCCGCTTCCTCAAGGAGGGCAAGAAGCCGCTCCTGGTGGCCGCCGACATCTACCGCCCCGCCGCCGTCGAGCAGCTCAAGGTCCTCGGCGCCCAGCTCGGGGTGCCGGTCTACTCCGAGGAGGGGCTGAAGCCGCCGGAGCTCTGCAAGAAGGCCCAGGACGTCGCCTTCCGCGAGAAGGCCAACGTCATCCTCTACGACACCGCCGGCCGGCTCGCCATCGACGAGCCGCTCATGGAGGAGCTCGAGCAGATCAAGGCGGCGGTCGCGCCGGACAACATCCTGCTCGTCTGCGACGCCATGATCGGCCAGGACGCGGTGAAGACCGCGTCCGAGTTCGACCGGCGGCTCGCCATCGACGGCTTCATCCTCACGAAGCTCGACGGCGACGCCCGCGGCGGCGCGGCGCTCTCCATCAAGGAGATCACCGGCAAGCCCATCAAGTTCCTCGGCATGGGCGAGTCGCTCGACCGGCTCGAGGAGTTCCGGCCGGAGGGGCTCGCGAGCCGCATCCTCGGGTTCGGCGACATCGTCGGCCTGATGAAGGACTTCGAGCAGCACGTCGACGAGGATCAGGCGAAGAAGGACGCCGAGAAGATCCTCTCCGGCGACTTCTCGCTCGACGACTTCGTGAACCAGATCCGGCTGGTCCGGAAGATGGGGCCGCTCGGCGAGCTGATGGAGAAGTTCCCCCTCTTCGGCGAGCTGCCGGAGGGGTTCCAGTTCGACGACAAGCAGCTCACCCGCATCGTGGCGATCGTCGACTCGATGACCCGCACCGAGCGGCAGCGGCCCGACACCCTCAACGACGCCCGCATCCGCCGGGTGGCGAAGGGCTCGGGGCGCGACGAGAAGGACGTCCGCGACCTGCTCAAGCAGTACAACGCGATGCGGGCGGTGATGCGGCAGATCGGCGACGCGCCGGGGCTGCTCTCGCGGCTGCCCGGCGTGAAGCAGCTCGCGCAGCTCCGCAAGCTGCAGGGCAAGGGCATGGAGGACGTGCTCGGCGGCGACGCGGCCGGCGTGGACCAGCTCCTCGGCGGCGGCATGGGCGTGGACCCGTCGCGCCTCGCCGGGCAGATGGCCGGGATGCCCAAGGGCTTCCAGCCGCGCATGCCGGCCGGCGCCATGGCCCGGGCCCGACTCATGGGCTACGCGCCCGAGCCGATCGCCGGCGGCGAGACCCGGGCCGACCGCGAGAAGCGCAAGAAGAAGCACAAGGCGGAGCGCAAGGCGCGCAAGGACGCGCGCAAGCGCAACAAGCGCAAGTGAGCCGGGCGCGCTAGGGATCCGGCATGGATCTCGACCCGCGCCCCCGCCTCGTCCCCCTCGAGCCCCGGCTCGTCCAGCTCGAGGACGGCACGCAGGGCGTCGTCCTGCGCGACCCCACCGGCGTCCTCACGCAGTCCGCGCTGGTGAGCCCGGGCGCCTACCTCGTCCTGGCCCACCTCGACGGCACGCGCACGCTGCCCGAGGTGGAGCGGGCGCTGGCGCTCCAGGGCCGGCCGGTGCCGCTCCCGGACATCGTGACGCTGGTGCGGCGGCTCGAGGAGTCCGGGCTCGTCCACGGCCCGGCGCACGAGGCGCTGCGGCGGCGCGCCCTCGAGGCCTTCCGCGCCCTCCCCGCCCGGCCGGCGAGCTGCGCCGGCGGCGCCTATCCGGAAGAGCCGGAGGCGCTGCGCGCGTTCCTCGACGGGTTCCTCTCGGAGGCCGCGGACCCTCCCGGCCGCCCCTCCCCCGCCCTCCCCGCCCGGCGGGGAGGGAGTGCCCCCGAGGCCCCGCCAGAATCGATCTCGCAGCGAGCCCCGCGGTCCACCCTCTCCCGCGACGCGGGGGAGGGCCGGGGAGGGGGCGGGCCGGCGAACGGCGACGTCCGCCTCCTCGTCGCCCCCCACATCGACCTCCACCGCGGCGGCGCCGCCTACGGGCACGCCTACCGCGCCCTCGCCGCGAGCGACGCCGAGCTGTTCGTGGTCTTCGGCACGGCGCACGCCACGCCGCCGCACCTCTTCACGCTCACCCGGCTCGACTACGACACGCCGCTCGGTCCGGTCCCGACCGACCGCGAGCTGGCCGGCGCCCTCGCGGAGGAGCTCGGCGAGGAGGAGCTCTTCGCCGACGAGCTCTGCCACCGGCAGGAGCACTCCTGCGAGTTCCAGCTGCTCTGGCTGCGCCACCTCTTCCCCGACCGGCCCATCCGCGCGCTGCCGGTGCTCTGCTCCTCCATCTCGCACCTCGACGATCCGGACGGGGAGACCCGCGCCTTCCTCGACGCCCTCGCCCGGGCGGTCCGGGGGCGCAGGGTCTGCTACGTGGCGGGCGCCGACCTGGCGCACGTCGGGCCGATGTACGGCGACGAGGCGGCGCCGACGCCCGAGGCGCTGGCCGGCCTCGCGGCCGAGGACCGGCGCACCCTCGCGTTCCTGGAGCGCGGCGACCCGGGCGGCTTCCACCGCGACGCCACCCTCGACGACGCGCGCCGGCGGCTCTGCGGGGTCGCGCCCATCTACGCCGCCATGCGCGCGGCCGGCGCCGGGGCGCGGCTCATCCACTACGGCCAGTGGAGCGACGGGACCGACTCGGTGAGCTTCGCCGCCGCGGCGGGGTAACCCACTCCCCCGCCATGGGCGCAGCCCTGCTCCCCTCCCCACCGTGGTGGGGAGGGCCAGGGAGGGGCGGCCCGCCACGCCCGGCGGCCTACGGCCTCAGCTCCTCCTCGATGCCGCCCGCCGACTCGCCGTACTCGATGGCACAGCGGGGGCAGAACTGGTTGGGCGGATCGGCCAACGGCACGGCGACGATCGGTCCCTCGGCGCCGCACACCTGGCACTGACCCCGCAGCATCACCTCGCCGCGATCGGCCGGGCTGTCCTTCGTCGGTTCGCGCATGGCTCCCCCTGCTGCGGCTACCGCTGCGGCCGGCCCCGCCGCTTCTTCTTCCGCGCGCCCGGCGCCTTCTTGGGCACCACCAGGCCGCGGGAGAGCCGGCGCAGGACCTTCATCACCTGCCGCTTCTTGTAACGCTCGTGGCTCGCCTCGCCCACCTCGTTGGCGCGCGCGGTGGCGGCGTCCACCACCTGGAACTCCACCAGCGAGAAGACCACCCGGCCGAGGTCCTCGGCGGGGGAGGCGGGCGGCTTCACGAACGCGTCGATCCGGACCGGCAGATCCACGACGAAGTTGAGGACCTTGTAGCCCTCGGCGCTGAACTCGTTGAACGGTGCCGTCTCGCCCGCCTCCAGCTCGAGCGGCGCCTGGAGCTGCTGGACGAGGTCGTCGGCCCTGGGGTGGAGCCCCACGATCTGGCGGAACCTGAGCAGGCTGTTCTGCGTCTGCCCGGGCACCACGTAGTTGAACGGGAAGAGCGTGGAGGCGAGGTGGCGCACCACCGGCGCCACCTGGTCGGGGCGGGGGGTGACGATCCGGTAGCGGACCCGGTCGAAGACCTGGGCCGCCACGCTCTCGCGCTTCGAGATGAGCTTGGTGATGAGCGAGGCCCGGGTCTTCACGTTCCCGCTGAACTCGACCACCGGGAAGCCGAGGTGGGCCATCCGCTTCGCCTCGGCCATCACCCGCCGATCCACCATCTCGGAGAGGTCGGCCTCGCGGATGGGGGTGCGGAAGAGGAGCTCGCGCGCCTCGAGGTGGTGGACCACGTGCATGCACTTGAGCACCACGCAGGCGATGCGCCGGTGGCGCGGCTCCTTCGCGCCGGAGGCGAACAGGAACAGGTCCCGGACGTCGGCGGGGTCGGCCACCTGGGCCGCGACCCGGTAACCGAAGGCGCCGCGCAGGTACTCGACCGCCTGGCCGAGGATCGCCCGCAGCCGGGCCTCGTCGCGCGGGTCGTCGAGCGAGAAGAGGTTCTGGCCGAGAAAGCCGTCCACCTCCTCCGGCGTCTCGAAGTGGAGCCGCCGCCAGTCGATGACCGAGCCGCCGCGCAGGATGAGCCGCAGCGCCTCGAGGTCACCGAGGCTCATCCGATCGACCGGCCGGTACTCCGCCGGGTCCAGTCGCTTCATCGTCGCGTCCACGGCCGCTCCCGCCCGAAGTGCGGCGTACTCATGCCAGCCGGGCCCGGCCGGGTCAAGGGGGCCGGGCGGCCGCGGCGCGGGGCCATCGGGGGCGGGTCGGCGGCGCCCGCTCCCTAGAACTTGAACGGGAAGATCACCTCCTGCCCGCCCGCGCGCGACGGCGGGAAGCGGGTGTCCTTCACCACGCCGGCGATGCAGCGCGCGATGGGCTTCCCCGCGAGCTCCTCGGTCACCGGCGCGGCCTCGCGCACCGCGCCATCGCCGCCGATGACGAGCCGGACCTTGAGCGTGCCCTTGAGCCCCGGCTCCGCGGCGCGCTGGTCGGCGATGCAGCGCTTGAGGTCGCTCGTCCGCGCCGCCACGGCCCGGTTCACCTGCTCGGGCGTGAGCCGCTCCGGCAGCGCGGGCGCGGCGGCCGCGGGCGCGGCGCTCGCCGTCGCCCTCGGCGCCGCCGGCGGGACGTAGACGCTCCGCTTCTGGGCGGGCGGTGGCGCGCTGCCGAGCTCGCGGGTGAGCTCGTCGTCGCTCACCGAGTCGAGGAGCGGGTCGGGCGGCCGGGCGCGGGGCGCGGGCTGCGGGGCCGGCGCGGCGGCGGCCGGCTTCGGCGCCGGCTTCGGGCTCGCGCCGAGCTCGGCGAGCAGCTCGTCCTCGCTCCGCGGGGGTCGCGAGGGGGGCGGGAGCGCCGGGAGCGCGGGGCGCGGCGCGGCGGCGGCCGAGGCCCCGGCCGTCGCGGAGCTCGCGGTCGCGGCCGGCTCGACCTTCCCGCTGCCGGCCCGCCGCGCATCCACCTCGGGCGCGGCGGACTTCCGCGGCAGCGCCGCCGTCCGCGGCTCCGGCGCCCGCGCGCCGGCCTCCGCCCGCTTCGAGCGCGCGCGCACCGCCGGCGCTCGCTCGGCGGCGGGGCTCGCCCGCTTCGCGATCACCGGGCGCTCTCCGGGCGCCGGCGCGCCGTGCGCGGCCGGGGCAGGCTCCGGCCGCGGCGCCGCGGCCGGACCGGGCGGCGCGGCGGCGACCGGCGCCCCGGCGCTGGCCGGGGGCGGCGCCGAGGGAGCGCGGGCGAGCGCTCCGGGCTCGGCGCCCGGGCCGGCGGCGGCGCGCGGCGCGGCGGGAGCGCGCTCCGGAGACGGGCGGGAGGCGAGCCAGGCGGCGCCGGCGCCGAGCGACGCCGCCCCGACGACCGCCAGGGCGAGCGAGGCGTAGAGCACGCGCCGCTCCGGGCTCGGCCCGGCGGCGGGCGGCCCCGCGGGCCGGGCCCCCTGGGACGGGGTGCCGCGCGGGGTCGGGCCGCGGGGCGCCCCGACGTCCCGCCGCGCGAGCTCGGCCAGCACCGCCGCCGCGGCGCTCTCGAGCTGCGGCGGCGGCGCGGCGACCGGCAGCGGAGGCGGCGCCCTCGGCACCGCCGAGGCCACGGCCGGGGCCGGCCCCGCCAGCTCCGGGATGGCCGAGGCCGGCGTCCAGCCCACGAGCCCCTCGCGCCAGACGAGCGCCGCGGCCGGCAGCTCGCCCGCCGCGAGCTGGCGGCGGACCGCGCCGACCTCGAGCGGTCCCCGCGCGCTCCCCTCCCCGGCCACGAACCACTCGACCCCGGCGCCCGGCGCGCGAGGCGGCGCCGGCGGGAGCACCGCCACGTTCCGCTCGCCCGCGGCCCCCTCGACCAGCTCGAGCTCCGCCGCGCTGGGCGGCCGCACCCGGACCACGTGCCCGCACTTCTTGCAGCGCACCCGCACCCCGGCGCGGCCGAGCCGCTCCTCGGGGATGAGGTACCGCGCTTCGCACGCCTCGCAGCTGAATTGCATGGCACCCTTCGTCCCGCGCGCCGCGGCGCGCACCCGGCCGGCGCCGCGGGCCCGCGCGGCGCCCTGCTTCCCCTCGGGCAGCTTGTCGTCACGCATGGCTCACCCTCCCGCCGCCGAGCCGCGCCGCCGCGGCCCGGAAGACGGCCTCCACCTCCGGCGCGGCGTCCGGATCCGCCGCGCGCCAGGCCTCGCCGGCCCGCAGGGCCTCCTCGGCGCTGCCGCCCGCGGCCGCGAGCCGCGCCAGCCCCGCCAGCGCGAGCCGCTGCCCCGGGTCGAGCTCGAGCGCCCGCCGGAACGCCCCCCGCGCCTCCTCGGCGCGCCCGAGCCGCTCGGAGACCCAGCCGAGCCGGGCCAGGGCCGGCGGCAGCTCCGGCGCGGCGACCTCGCCGGCCGCCCCGAGCCCCTGCACCCGCGCCGCGAGCAGGAGGTGCGCCCGGCTGAGCTCGCCGAGCGAGAGCGCCAGCTCGGCCGCGAGCCGGAGCGCGTCGAGATCCCCCGGCGCCCGCTCCAGCGCCGCCGCGCAGGCCCGCGCCGCGGCGGCCCCGTCCTCGCGGTCGAGCCGGCGCGCCGCGAGCCCGAGGTAGAGCGCCGCCGCCTCGGCGGGCGACCCGGCGTGGCGCGCCTCCGCCTCCAGGAGCTGCTCGGCCCGCTCCCGGTCGCCGCCCGACTCCGCGAGCGCGCGGGCGGCCCGCAGCGCCGGCAGGTGGCCCGGATCCGCCTCCAGCGCCTGCCGGAGCACCGCCTCCGCGGCCGCCGCGTCCCCGCGCCTCGACGCGTGCAGCTCGCCGAGGCGGGTGAGCGCCGCCGCCCGCGCGGCGCCGTCCGGCGCGAGGGCCGCGAGGCGCGCCAGGAGCTCCGCCGCCTCGCCGAGGCGGCCGGCGGCCTCGTCGAGCGCGCAGAGCGCGAGGAGCGCCTCCGCGGAGCGGGGCGCCTCGGCGAGCGCCTCGCGCAGCACCGCGGCGGCGCCGGCGCGGTCGCCGAGGTCGCGCTCGAGGAGGGCGGCGCGCTCGAGCCGCAGCGCCAGCGCCTCCTCGCCCTCCGCCTCGCGGATCCGCGCCGCGAGGAGCGCGTCGAGCGGCTCGAGGCGGCGCAGGGCCCGGTAGAGCCGCCCGAGGCGGGCCACCGCGGCCGGCTCGCCGGGCCGGAGCCGCAGCAGCGCCTCCGACGCCGCGACGGCCCGCGGCGCGTCGTGGAGCGCCTCCTCGGCGAGCGCCGCCGCGCGCCCGAGCGCCTCGGCGCGCTCCCCCGGCTCCGGCGAGAGCGCCGCGAGCCGCTCCAGCGCCTCGCAGGCCTCGGCCTGCCGCCCGGCCGCCGCGTGGAGCGCGGAGAGGGCGCGCCACGGGCCCGGATCGGCGGGATCGACCGCCGCCGCGTCGCGCCAGGCCGCCACCGCGCCGGCGTCGTCGCGCAGCTCCCGCTGCCGCAGCTCGGCCAGCCGGGCCAGGAGCGCGCGCCGCGGCTCGCCCGGCGCCGCCGCCTGCGCGGCCCGCGCGAGCAGGTCGGCGAGGTCGCCGAAGCGGCGCTGGCGCGCCAGCAGCCCGGCGAGCGGCTCGAGGGCGCCCTCCCCCGGATCGAGCTCCCAGGCGCGCCGCAGCGAGCCCTCCGCGCCGGCGCCGTCCGAGAGCCGCTCCTCCTGGAGCGCCGCCGCCCGCCGCAGGAGGGCCGCCTTCCGCGCCGGCTCGGCGGCCGCCTCGGCCTGCCGCTCCAGCGCCGCGACCAGGCCGGCCGCGTCGCCCCGCGCCTCCTGCAGCGCCGCGATCGCCTCGAGCGGCGCCGGCTCGCCCGGCGCGGCCTCGGCCGCCGCCTCCCAGGCCGCGAGCGCGCCCGCGTCGTCGCCGAGCCCCGACCGCCGCAGCTCGCCGAGCGAGAGGAGGAGGCGCGCCCGCTGCGGCCCCGCCGCAGCCTCGGCCAGGTCCTCGACCACGCCGGCGAGCTCCTCCAGCTGCCCGGTCTCGGTCCCGAGCCGCCGCGCCTCGGCCAGCGCCTCGGCGTCCTCCGGCCACTCCTGGAGCGCGCGGCACCAGCCGAGGAAGGCGAGCGCCGGCTCCCGGAGCCGCTCCTCCTGCGCCCGCGCCAGCTCGCGCCGCAGCGCGCGCCGCTCGCCAGCCGGCAGCGACGGCAGGAAGGCCTCGTCGAGCGCCGCCCGCGCCCGCCAGTCGCCCTCGGCCGCGCGGAGCGCCCGCAGCCGCTCCCAGGCCGGCCGGTGCGCCGGGTCGAGCTCGAGCGCCCGGGAGAGCGCCGCCGCCTCGCGGGCCCCCGCCCCGCCCGCCGCCGCCCAGCGCGCCGCCGCGTCGGCCCAGGCCGCGGCGGTCGCGGCCCGCTCGGCCCGGGCCTCGGCCACCCGCGCCGCGCCCTCGGCCGAGCCGGCCTCGTCGAAGACGCGCGCCAGCCGGGCCAGCTCCGCCTCGCCGGAGAGCGCCGCCAGCGCCCGCCGCCCCTGCTCCGCCGCCTCGCGCCGCTCGCCCGAGGAGAGAAGCGCCTCGGCGAGCGCGAGCCGCGCCTCGCCCTCGGCCTCGCCGTCCTCGAGGGCCGCGAGCCGCCGCAGCACGCCCTGGAGCGCGCCGGGCTCGCCCGCCGCGGCGTGCACCTGCCGCAGCGCCCGGAGCGCCGGCAGGTACTGCGGCTCGGCGAGGAGCGCCTCCCGCCAGGCCGCGGCGGCCCTCGCCGCTTCGCCGAGCCCGGCCTCGAGCTCGCCGAGGTGGGACCAGCGCTCGGCCCGCGTCGCGGCGGGCCAGCCGCTCGCGGGCTCCTCGAGCCCGGCGCGCCACCGCTCCGCCGCGCCGGCCGGATCCCCCAGCGCCTCGAGCAGCTCCGCCTCGCGCGCCGCGAGCCCCGCCCGGTCCGCCGGGTCCGACGCGTGCGCCCGGAGCGCCGCGAGCCGCTCGCAGAGCGAGGCCCGCCGCCCGGCCGCCTCGTCGAGCCGCGCCAGCGCCCGCAGCGCCTCGAGCGCGTCCGGGTCCGCCGCCCGCGCCGCCTCCCAGGCGCGCAGCGCGTCCTCGGGCCGCCCGAGCCGTTCCTCGTGGAGGCGGGCGAGCCGCATCAAGAGCGCCGCCCGGGCCGCGCCCGACGTCCCGCGCGCCTGGGCCTCGAGCACCTCGGCGAGCGGCTCGTGGCGGCTCGCCGCCGCGTGGAGCCGCTCCAGCGCCGGGAGCGCCCGGGCCGCCGCGCCCGCGTCGAGCGCGCGCGCCTCGGCGTAGGCGCCGCAGGCCCGCTCCGGATCGTCCAGGCGCTCCGCCAGCGCGCCGAGGGCGAGCGCCAGCTCCGCCCGCGGGGATGGCGGGAGGAGCGCCAGCGCCGCGGCGTAGAGGTCGGCGAGCGCGCCGAGCCGGCCGGTCTCCTCGGCCAGGGCGGCGAGCCGCTCGCGCAGCGCGCCGTCGCCGGGGTCCTCGCGAAACGCGCCGGCCAGCGCCTCGAAGCGACCGGCCGGGTCGCCGAGCCGCTCGCGCAGCGCCGCCACCGCGAGGTGGAGCGCCTTGCGCTCGGACGGCGCGGCGGCGGACGCGGCTCGCCGCTCCCGCGCCGCGGCGAGCCCCGCGAGGTCGCCGGTCCGCTCGCAGGCCCGCTCGAGCGCCGCCGTCGCCACCGGGTGGCCCGGCTCGGCGGCGGCCGCCGCCTCGAGCAGCGCCCGCGCCTCGGCCGCGCCCGGGTCCTCGTCGAGCACCTGCGCCGCGAGCGCCACCGCGCCCTCGCGGTCGAGGAGGGGGCCCGCCCGCAGGGCCGCGAGCCTGAGCCGCAGCGCCCGGGCGGCGGCGCGGTCGCCGTCGCGATCGGCGAGCGCGAGCTCCCGCGCGAGCACCTCGGCGAGCTCGGCCTCGCGGCCGGCGGCGGCGCAGAGGGCGTCGAGGCGCGAGAGCGCGGCCCGGTCCTCGGGCCGCAGGGCGGCGAGCCGCCGCAGGCAGGCGGCGGCGCCGGCGGCGTCCCCCTGTCCCTCGAGCACGGCGGCCAGCTCGTCGAGCGCCGCCGCCCGGGCGGCCTCCTCCGGCTCGGCCACCTCGAGGGCCCGCAGCGCCTCGGCGAGCGGCTCCGCCTCCGCGCGCGCCCGGTGCCAGGCGGCGAGCCAGCGCCACGCCTCGAGGTCCTGCGGCAGGTCGCGCAGGAGCCGTCGCCAGGCGTCGGCCGCGTCCTCCGGCGCCGCCGCCGCGAGGAGCCGCGCCGCCGCGCGCCGCAGCGCCACCTGCCGCTCCGGCGCGCGCGCCCGGGCCGCGCACTCCCCGAAGAGCGCCCGCAGCGAGGCCGGCTGGCCGGCGGCGGCCGCGAGCGCCTCCACCTGCTCGAGCGCGCCCGCGGCGTCGGGGTCCTCGCGCAGCGCCGCCGCGGCGGCCTCGAGCGCGCCGGGAGCATCGGAGAGCGGCCCGGCCCGGAGCCGGGAGAGCTCGAGCAGGAGCGCCGCCCGCCGCGCGGGGTCGGTCGCGCGGGCGAGCCGCCAGCCCAGCGCCGCGGCGCGCCGGTCCGGCCGCCGCTCCGCCGCGAAGATCGGGTCGAGCAGCTCGCAGGCCGGCTCCGCCGCCGGGCCGCCGCCCGCCGCGAGCGCCTCCACCGCGGCGAGCGCGCCGGGGTGGCGCGGGGCGCGCCGGAGCGCCTCCCTGAGGGCCGCGAGCGCCCCGGGCTCGTCGTCGAGCCGGCCCCGCCGCAGCTCCGCCCGGCGCACCTCGAGATCCGCGGCCGCCGCGGGATCCCCGCGGCGATCGGCCGCGCGCGCCTCGCGCCCGAGCGCCTCGTCGAGCTCGCTCCAGCGCTCCGAGGTGCCGAGCAGCCGCGCCAGCAGCGCGGCCGCCTGCGGGTCGTCGGGGGAAACGGCGAGGAGCTGCCGGCAGGCGTCCACCGCGCCCGCCACGTCACCCTGCTCGGCCCGCATGTCCGCCACCTCCAGCAAGAGCTCGCGCCGCCGGCCGGGGTCGGGCTCGCGCGCCGCCTGCCCCTGCAGCGCCGCGAGCGCGCCGGCCCGGTCGCCGCGCCGGGCCCGCACCCGCGCCAGCTCGGCGAGCGGCTCCGGCGCGCCCCCCTCCGCGGCGCGGGCGAGCCAGGCCTCCGCCAGGTCGAGCGCGCCGCGCGCGGCGTGGAGCCGGCCCACCCGCAGGAGCAGCGTCGCCCGGCCCTCGCCGTGCGCGAGCGCGCAGGCCCGCGAGAGCGCCCGGGCCGCGCCGTCGAGCTCCCCGAGCCGCTCGCAGAGGGCGCCCAGCTCGGCCTGCAGCGGCCCCTCCTCGGCCGGATCGGCCGCCTCGAGCCGGATCGTCAGCACCTGCGCGAGCCGCCGCGGATCGCCGCTCTCCCGCGCCGCGTCCTCGAGGAGCCGCGCGGCCCCCGCGCGCGCCGGCGCGAGCGAGAGCAGCCGCTCGACGGCCTGGAGCGACGCCGCCGCCTCGCCGGCGGCCGCGCCGTCCGCGAGCCGCTCGCCGTGGTGGGCGAGGAGCGCGGGCCAGGCGAGCGCGTCGAGGTCCGGCGAGCCCTCGGCGGCGGCGGCCAGCTCGGCGCGGAGCGGCCGGGCGTCCGCCGCGGGCAGCGCCAGCGCCGCCTCGGCCACCACCCGCGCCCAGGCGAGGCGCGCGCCGCAGCGCTCGGCGGCGGCGCGCAGGGCGCTCCGCAGCCCGGGGTCCCGGGGCGCCGCGCGGACGGCGCGGGCGAGGGCCACGAAGGCCGGCGCGGCCTGCTGGAGCTCCTCCTCCCAGATCCGCGCCAGCTGCCGGTCGATCCGGACCCGCTCCTCCGCGCTCGCCGCGCGCCCGCGCTCCTCCTCGAGCCGCCGCAGCCGGTCCCGCGGCGAGGCCGGCGCCGCCTCGCCGGCGACGGGGCGCAGCACGGTGAGCGGCGGTGGGGAGCGGTGGACGCTCACGGATGCCTTCTGGGCGGCAGGGGAAGGGCCTGCTCCGCTAGAAGGTGTAGGTCACGGTCGGCGTGACGGCGAGCCCCGGAGCCCCCGCCGAGACGGCGTAGATCCCGTCCAGCGCCAGCCCGATCGAGAAGTGGCGCAGGTGCGTGTAGTACTCCAGCCCGGGACCGCCCCCGAGGAGCAGGTCGCTCGACCCGAACAGCCCGTCGGGGCGGGTGGCGAGCCAGCCGGCCCGCCCGTGCAGGTACAGCAGGAGCCGGTCCACCCCCTGCCGGTCGGCGCCGCGCCAGACGGCGGCGCGCAGGTCGCCCCCGATCATCAGGAGGTCGAAGGCTCCGTACGAGGGGCTCGCGCTCGCGTTGCCGACCAGCACCACCCCCGCGAGCGCGAAGCGGTCGCCGAGCTCGGTCCCGAGCCGCGCCCCGGCGAGCCAGCCGCTGGCGGCGCCGCCCCCGGCGCCGGCGTAGGGGTAGCGCGCGCGGTCGGCGACCCGGGTCTTGAAGAGCGTGAACCAGCCGGTCTCGAGCGTGGTGAAGGCGCCGTGCTCCACCTCGTGGAAGCGCGGCGCGCGCGGGTCCTCCTCGAGCGGCGGGGCCGGCTCGGCGGCCCGGGCGGCGGCCGCGGCGAGCAGCACGGCGAGCCCGAGCGCGGCGCGGGTCGGGGTCATGTCAGCCTCCTCCGGAGGAGCGCAGGATCCAGGGGTACTTGATGAGCGCGATCCCCCCGCCCTTCGGCTTCGGGAAGTCCCAGGTGGCGATGCGCGACAGCATGCAGTCGTGCACCGCGCCGTTCTTGAGCGTGGTCTCGGCCCCCTCCACCGAGAGGCGGCTGGCGCGCCCGTCGGGGCCGATCTGCCAGCGCACCGAGACCTTCCCGGCGAGGCGCGGGTCCACCGCGAGCTGCTGCTCGTAGCAGTAGCGGATCTGGGAGGCGTGGTCGCGGATCACCTTGCGGACCAGCTCCGCGTCCACCGCCCCGAGGACGCGGGCGTCGTCGGTGGCGATGGCCACCGCGCGATCGCCCTTCTTGCCGAGCCCGCCCACGCCGTCGCCGTAGCCGGCGAGCCCGCCGCCGCGGCCGCGCGTGCCGACCGCGCCGATGCCGATGGTGTCGCCCGCGCCGCCGCCGCCCGGGCCGGCGCCCTTGAGCCCGAGCCCGCCGGCCCCGCGGCTGTCGGCCACCACCGGGCCGAAGAGGTTCCCGACGGCGCCCTGGAGGTCGCCGCCGAGGCCGCCCTGCCCGAAGATGGTCGAGAGGCCGGCCTGGCCGTTGCGCCCGCGCACCGCCGCGAGGAGGCCGAGGTTGCGCACCTGCTCGCGCGAGCGCGGGTCCACGGCGCGCGGGGCGCTCCGCCCCTCGGTGCGCGGCGCGTCCTTGCGCCCCATCTGCCCCTCGACCCCGCGGTGGCGGGCGGCCCGCTCGCCCGGATCGCCGGCGCGCTCCGCGGCGCGCTTCAGCTTCTCGACGTACGGGTCGCGCCGCGGCGGCTCGGCCGGCATGACCCAGCGCGCCAGCCGCTGCGGCGCGGGGCGCTCGTAGCCGCGCGCGTCCCCCTTGGCGTCGCTCACCGCGAGCGCCACCAGCGCCGCCTCGCCGGCGAGGAGCAGCAGGAAGAGCCGGGCGAACTTGAGCTCGAGCTGCCTCCAGAGCGGCGAGACCGCGGCCCGGGGCGGCGTGCGCGGCCAGGCCTCGAGCGTGAGCCCCGACCCGAGCTCGACGCGCACGAAGCCGCGCGCCGGCACCGTCACCGAGCGCACGCCCTCGGCCGCCTCGGGCAGCGCCTCGCCGCGCTCGCAGAGCTCGGCGAGCGGGCGCGCCCGGCCGTCCTCCAGCCGCGCGCCGGTCATCGCCGCGCCGAAGGAGAGCCGGTGCTCGCCCCCCTCGAAGCGCAGGACCGGGAACTCCGGCTCCGGGAGGAGCTCGGCCGGCACCTCGATGGCGCAGCGGGGCCCGTCGCCGATGCGCACCGGCTGGGCGGGGCGGGCGAAGGTCCCGCAGGCGAGGAGCGCGTCGCCCCAGAAGAGCCGGAGCTCGACCCCGGCCCCGCCCTCCGCGGCCGCCGCCGCGTCCCCGGCGCGCGCGGGGGCGGCCTGCTCCGGCACCACCGGCTCCGGCTCGGGCGGCGGCGCCGGCCGCGGCGGGTCCTCGGGGGCCGGCTGGATGGGCGGGCGCGGCGTCTCCGCCGGCTCCGCGAGGTTCATGGCGGTGTTGGCGGCGAGGACGATCCGCAGCGCGCCGAGCGTGATCTGGTCGCCCGGCCGGAGCGGGCCGCGGCTCACCCGGCGCCCGTTCACGATGGTCCCGGCGGCGCTGCCCATGTCCACGATCGACAGGGCGCCGTCCCCGCCCACCTCGATGACCGAGTGGAGCCGCGCCACCCGCTCGTCCTCGAGCCGGAGGTGGGCGGTGGCGAGCCGGCCGATCTTGATCACCTGCCGGTCGAACCGCTCGGTCCGGACGAGCTCGTCTCCGCGGTAGACCTCGAGCGTGATGGGGCTCGCCATGGCTGCGCACCGGGCGCCCACGTCACAGCTCCGACCCGGCCTGCTTCACCTTCTCCCGCCAGCTCTCCCTGATCCGGATGAGGCTCGAGTGGTCCACCTTCTTGCGGGACTCCACGTACTCGCCGTCGGGCCGGGTGAGGTCGCCCTGGATGGTGTCGTCGTCGAAGTTGATGACGGTCTTCTTCTCGTACTCGACGCGGGGGGCCGGCCTCGCCGTCCCCGCCGCCTGCGGCTCCGCCCCGGGCGCCGCGCCGGCCGCCGCCGGAACGCCGAGCCCCACCACCGCCGCCAGCACCGCCGCCCTCGTCCCGAGCCTCGCCATGACGTCCCCGCTCCGCGTGATCCGCCCGAAAGTAAGCGCACTGCCGGGCCTGTCCGGCACGGCCGCTCAAGGGGCCTTGCCGGCGGCGGCAGGGCGCTCGTCCTGCCGGGGCCCGCCCGGCTGCCCGCTGCTCGCCACGCGCCGCTCCTCGCACCCCGCGAGGAGCCGGCGCCGGTCGGCCGCCGTCGCCGGACCGGCCAGCGCGGCGTACCGCTCGAGCTCGGCGCGCGCGGGCTCGCACGCGTGGCGGTCCTGGGCGAGCAGCACGGCGCGGGCGAGGTGGACCTCCGGCAGCGCGTCCCCGGCGAGCCGCCCGGCCTCCGCGTAGGCCGCGAGCGCCTCCTCCGGCTTGCCCTGGTGTCGCCGCGCGACCCCGAGCGCCAGCCGCGCCGGGGCGTCGCGCGGGTCGTCCGCCGCGAGGGCCTCGGCGCCCCGGCCCACCTCGCCCCAGGCCTCGCGCGCGAGCGAGAGCCGCACCAGCTCGCGCGACAGGACGGGCGCGCCCGGGCCGCTCGCGGCGCGGCGCCAGGTCGCGGCGGCGGCGTTCGCGTCCCCCCGGCGCTCCAGCACCCGCCCCTGGACGAGCGGGATCCACGGATCGGCCGGATCGACCTTGGCCGCCTCGAGCGCGAGGAGCCCGGCGAGGTCGAGCTGGCCCTGGGCCAGGGCCGCGCGCGCCAGGAGCGCGTGCGCCCCCTTCACGCGCGGATCGCGCGCCACCGCCTCCCGCCCGAGCTGCGCCGCGCCCGCCGCGTCGCCGGCGACGAGCCGCGCCAGCCCGCGCCGCACGCGGTCGGCCGGGGCGTCGCCGACCACCTGCCCCGCCCGCGCTTCCGCCAGGACCCGCTCGGCCGGCGAAGGCGGCGCGTCAAAGGAGGGCCAGGGCACCCGCTCCGGCGCCGGGGCCGCCGCGTCCGGGTCGAGCTCCCGGAGCGCCGCCGCGGCCCCCCGGGCGCACCCGCTCGCCACGCCGTGCGCCCGGGCCTGCGTGACCGCGAGGGCGAGCCCCTCCACCGCCTTCTTGCGCGGGGCCGCCGCCTGGGCCGCGAGCTGCGCCCGGTACTCCTTCGCGAGCTCCGGATCGCGCCGGAGCTCCGCCGGGACCGGCGCCTGGACCAGCGCGGCCGCGAAGTGCTGGTAGCCGGCGCCGATCCGGTACAGCGCGCAGACCGCCGGCGCCGCCGCCTCGAGCTTCACCACCTCGGTGTAGCGACGCTGCAGGTCGACGAGCCGCCGCCCCTTCTCGGCCACGCGCGCCGCCAGCCGCCGGGCCGGCACCGCGAGGCCGATCCGCTCGTACTCCGCGAAGGGCCGATCGAGCTCGTCCACCAGCGCGCCGGCGGCGAGCGCCACCCCGGCCTCGCCGGCCTGGGCGCGCTCCTGCCGCCAGCGGCGCAGCGCGACGGCGCGATCGCGCCGGGCCCCCGCCGCGTCGCCGGCCTCCTCGCGCAGCCGGGCGATCCACTGCTGCGCCTCGAACCAGGGCCGGCCCGCGGGCGCCCAGCGCCGCTGGAACGCCTCGAGCTGCCGCGCCGCGCGCCCGTAGGCCTGCTGCCGCTCGTACACGCCCGCGAGCGAGCGGAACACCTGCGGCGTCTCGCTCGCCTCGGGGAACGCGGCCACGAAGGCGAGCCGGTCCGCCTCGGCGCGCGCGAGCTGGCCCAGCCCCTCGCGGTAGACGCCGGCGTCGTGCAGGGCGTCCTGCGCCGCCTTCGCCTCGAACCGGGGCTGCGGCGCCGGGGGCGCGTCCCCGCCCCGCCGCGCCCCGCGCCGCGGCCGGGCGGCCCGGTCGCGCTCGGCCTTCCAGCCCGCGAAGTAGCGCTCGTAGGCGTCGGCCGCGCCGGCGAAGTCGGCGAGCGCCGCGGCGTCGGCGCCGCTCGCGAGGAGCGCGCGCGCCGCGAGCGGGTGCGCGGGGTGCCGGTCCCAGAGCGCCCGCCGCGCCGCCGTGGCGCGGGGCAGGTCGCCCGCCTTCCCGAAGTCCACCGCCGCGTCGAAGAGGGCGGTCGGGGCGAGCCCCGAGCCGGGCCAGTCGGTCGCGAAGGCGAGGTAGGCCCTGGCGGCCTCGCCGTAGCGCCCCGCCTTCTCCTCCTGCTCCACGAGCTTGAAGGCGCTCTGCTCGACCACGCGCACCAGGTCGGCGGCGAGCTCGGGGTGGGCCTCGAGCAGCTCGCGCCGGCCGTAGAGCCTTCGCGCCCACTCGCCGGTGGCGCGCACGTCGCCGAGCAGGTTCTCGGCGTCGAGCAGGAGGTTGGCCGCGTAGCCCGCGACCGGGTGGCGCGGGTGCTCGAGGGCGATGGCGGCGAAGAGCGCCGCGGCCTCCTTCGGCTCGTCGTGCCGGTAGCGGAGGCGGGCCGCCTGGTAGGTCGCCTCCACCGCCTTGTCGCCTTTGGGGAGGCGCGCCGTGTAGCGCAGGCAGGCGTCGAGGAGCTGCCGCTCCTCCTTCGTCCAGGGGCGCGCGGCGTGCGCCTCGGGCTGGCCCGGCGCGGGTCCGGCGCCGCCCGGCGTCGCCCGGAGCACCGCGTCGTAGGAGAAGATGGCCCCCTCGAGCGCGTCGCCGAGCCAGCGCCCGGGGGCGCCGCCGCGCGCCGACGGGTCGAGCGCCGCGACCCGGGCGTAGGCGTCGCCCGCCTCCTGGAACCGGCCCAGCGCGAAGAGCAGCTCGGCGTGGAAGAAGCCCATCTCGTAGGCGCGCGGCCCCTCGGGGAAGAGCGCGAGGTGGTCGCGGTAGAGGTCGGCGGCGAGCTGCGCGGTGGCCGGCTCCCGGGTCTTGCGCCACTCGTTGTGGTACTGGACCGCGAGCGTGCGGAGCGTGTTCTCCGCCTCCCGCCGCGCCGCGGCGAGCACCTCGGCCTGCCGCGCGTCCCCGGCCGCCCCGCCCCGCTCCGCGGCGCGCACCAGGTCCACGAACTTCCCGGCCTGCTGCACCGCGAGCTCCTTCTTCCCGAGCCGGCCGGCGGCGGTCACGATGCGCGACTGGAAGAGCGCGGCGTCCGGGGCGCCGGGCCAGCGCTGCACCAGCCGGTGGTGCACCAGGATCGACTCGCGGTCCTTGCCGTCGTCGAAGTAGAGCTGCGCGAGCTGCTTCAGCATCTCGCGCCCGTCGCCGCCGCCCACCCGCACGAACTCCTGCTCGGCCGTCTGCGGCTGGCCGACGTGGCCGTAGGTGCGGACGTAGTCGCGGCGCGCCTCGCGGCCGAGGGCGAGCCGCTTCTCGGCCGGGACGCCGGCGGTGGGCTGCTCGCCGAGCGCGATCACCCGCTCGAACAGCTCGAGCGCGGCGCGGAGCTCGCCGAGGTTGTAGTCCACCCAGGCCTCCTTGTAGAGCGCGTAGCCCCGCACCGTGCTCTCGGCGGCGGCGGCGCGCCGGTAGGCCTCGCGCGCCGCGAGCAGCCGGCGCTCCCGGTCCGACTTCTCCGCCTCGTCGAACCACTGCTCGCCGAGGGCCACCCAGGCGTCGGGCACGAAGCGCGACCGCGGGAAGCGCGTGAGGAGCCGCTTGTAGGCGGCGGCGGCCTGCTTCGGCCGGTGCTGGCGCGAGAGGTTCTCGCCGAGGAAGAAGAGCACCTCGTCCATGCGCGGCCAGGCGGGGTAGCGCCGAACGATCTCGAGGTAGCGGCCGACCGCGGCCTCCTGCTCGTCGCGGGAGCGGGCCTCGAGGGCGCGCTTCTCGGCGGCGAGCGCGCGCGCCCGGTCGGCGCCGGTCCCGGGGCGGAGCGCCTCGTCGTCCTTCCGGTTGGCCTCGAAGAAGAGGTGCTGCGCCTCCTCCCAGTGCAGCTCGCCGAGCCGGAAGAGCCAGCCCGGGAGCTCGGCGTCGGCGCCGCCCAGCCGGATGAGCTCCTCGAGTCCGGCCATCTCCTCGCGCCGCTTGCCCGCCACCTCCACCTCGACCTGGTGGCGGAAGGCGTCGAAGGCGAGGGCCGGACGCCCCGCCCCCGGCGCGCGCCCCTTCGCCTCGATGCTGCCGGCGAGCGACGGGTCGGGGGCGGCGCTCCGCTTCCGGCCGAGCAGCTCGAGCGGGCTCGCCGCCGGGTCGGCGCCGCGGCGGGCGCCTCCGGGCGCGGGGGCGGCGACCGGCGCGGGCTCCGCCGCGCGGGCCGGCTCCGCCTCGGGCGCGCCGCCGGCGGGCGCCGCGGCGTCCCCGGCGGCGAGGAGCAGCGCGAGGAGGGCGGCGCTCAACGGCCGCTCCCCTGCTCCGGCGCGGCGCCCCCTGACTCGACCGGCGCGCGGCAGCCGCGCGTGAGCGTGTAGGTGTAGGTGCCGAGCTCGTCGCGCCAGAACTCGCCGTCGTAGGGCCAGTAGAGCTGCTCGTCCGAGACCGCGGTCGAGTAGCGGTAGGCGCGCAGCGCGTCGGGCCGCTTGCCGGTGGTGAGCGAGGCCTCGAGCGCCTCGCGCTCGCGCCGGGTCACCTCGATCCGGATCCGGAGCGCCTGCTGCAGGAGGTCCCGCAGCCCGTCGCGCTCGGCCTCGAGCTGCTGGCGCAGCCGCGCGCCGCCCTCGGCGGCGAGCCCGGCGCGCACGCCCGCGAGCGCGGCGGCCACCTTGCGCCCCAGCTCCGAGTCGCGGAACCCCGGGGAGAGGCGCGCCAGCCCCTCGCCGGCCTGGCGGTCGGCGGCGCGCGCGGCGAGGTCGAGCCGGCGCAGGCTGCGGTCGGTGAGCGCCGCCTTCACCACCCGCGGCGACAGCTCCGCCCCGCCCTCGCGCTCGGCCCGCGCGAAGGCGCCGAAGAGCGCCTCGGGCGGCCCGCTCCGGGCGGCGAGCCGCCCCAGCTCCGCCTGGAGCGGCCCGAAGTCCTTCGCGAAGTCCTCCAGGATCCGGCGCGCCTCCGGGAACCGGCAGTTCTCGTAGTAGATGATCGCCTTGAGCACGTAGGACTCGGGGAAGTACTCGTCCTTGAAGTACGAGGACTGGAGCGTGAGCAGGTTCCCGAGCGCCTTCTCGTAGTCGCCGATCCGGTAGTGGGCGTAGGAGGACTCCCAGAGCGCCTCGAGCCACTCCTCGCCGCCCCACGGCAGCCGGTCGTAGTAGAAGATCGCGTAGCGGTTCTGCCGGTGCTCGTAGTGGATGCGCGCGAGCTGCAGGAACGCGAGCGAGCGCAGCCGCGGGTCGGAGGCCTCCCCGCGCCGCGGGTTGGTGATCCGCACCACCTCCTTGAACGACTCGAGCGCCGCCGGCTGATCGTCCTCGGCGTAGCGGACGAGCCCCTCGACGAAGCGGGCCTCGGCCGCCGCCACCGGCGCCATTCCGGGCCGGCCGGCGAGCCGGAGCGCGTCGGCGTAGCTCTGCCTCGCCTCCGCCCCGCGCCCCGCCTCCTCGAGCGCGCGCCCCCGCTCGTAGGCCCAGCGCGCCTGGGCCACCTCGAGCCGCCCCTCCGCCGCGGGCGGGAGCTCGACCGCCGCCGCCCCGGCGAGCGCCAGCGCCACGCCGTGCTCGTTCGCGTGGTCGCGCTCGCCGAGCGCGACCAGCTCCTGCACCGCGAGCCCGGCGGCGGAGCCCGGGGCGGGATCGGCGAGGGCCGCCGCGAGCTCGGCCACCGCGACCTGGTCGAGCCCGAGCCCGGCGAGCGCCTGCGCGAGCACCACCGTCGCCTCGAGCCGCGCGCCGGCGCCGGCCGGGTCGCGCGCCACCGCGAAGGCGGCCTGCGCCCCCTCCTCGTACCGGCGCCGGTCCACGAGCTTCCGCGCCTCGGCGAGCCGCGGATCGGGGGCGTAGGGTGGGAGGGGCGCGAGCCGGCTCGGCGGCGCCGCGGCGCGCGCGGGCGGGACCGGGACCGCCTTCGGCGGGGGGGCGTCGGGCGCTCCGGCGCGCGGCCCGGGCTTCGCGGGGGCGGCCTTCGGCGGGCGGGCCTCGGAGGGCGGCGGCGCGGCCGGCTCGGAGAGGTCGAGACCGAGCCCCTGCGGCAGGGCCAGGCCCGGCGCGAGCGCGGCGGCGAGCGCGACGGCGAGCGGAGCGGTCCTCGGGCGGGTCATCTCGCGCCCTCCCCTAGCGCCCGCCGCCGAAGAAGAAGGACAGCCCGAGCTCGGTGAGGAGCTGCGACTGCGTGTCGGTGCGCCCCGCGAGCGGGATCCGGTACAGGTAGTCCTTGAGCTCGAGCCTGAGCGCCACCGAGCGGCCGAGGAAGACGCGGGCGCCGAGCCCGAGGTGACCGCCCATCGCCGAGTCGGTGGGCGGGGTGGCCCCGGCGGCGGCCGCGGTCCCGGCGGCGGTGGCGTCGAGCACGCGCCGGTAGGCGACGACGTCGCCGCCGGCGAGGAGCGAGAAGTCGAAGTGGATCACCTGCTCGGCGAAGAGGTTGAGCTTCCCGTAGATGGGGCTCACCTCGAGCTCCAGCCCGGCGAGCCAGTTCACGTGGCCGGGCACCTGGAACAGCTCGGCGTCGGTGGCGCTCCGGCAGCCGGCGTTGGAGCGGCAGACGTTGGTGGAGCCGGTGGCGACCGAGGGGCCGGTGGCGAAGCTGGCCGAGAGCCCGAGCAGCTCGGAGAAGTGGTACCCGCCCCGCAGGCCGAAGAGGTACTTCGAGAAGAAGGCGTCGTTGAGCGAGACCTGCGCGATGGGCGACAGCTCGAACCGCCCGGCCTTGCCGTAGAGCTGCCCCGCCACCGGGGGGATCCGGTTCTCGAAGGCGTCGGCGGCGCTCGCGCGCGCGGCGGCCGGGGCGAGGGCCAGCGCGGCGGCGAGGAGGGCGATGGGGCGGAGGCGCGCGGTCACGGGGTTCCGTAGTCGAAGCGGGTGGGCAGGAAGAAGGTGACCCCGAGCTGCGCGGTGACGAGCTTCTGGAGGGTGCTCGGCACGGTCAGGGACGGCTGGTCCGGGTAGAGCGTCGCGTCCACGCCGAGGTCGAGCGAGAGCCAGGAGCTCGGGTAGAAGCGGAACCCGGCGCCCAGGTCGCCGGCCGGGTGCGGCCCCTCGTTCCGGGGCGAGCCGCTGGTGGCGCTCCAGACCGCGCCCACGCCGGCCGCGAGGTACAGGTCGAAGTGGACGATGCGGCTGCCGAGCCAGGCCCCCTTGCCGTAGATGGGCGACCAGACGCCGTCGAGCATCGCCTTGGCCCGCAGCTGGCTCTCGAGGAGCTGGCTCTCGAAGGCGAGCTTCCCCTGGCGCACGTTGCCGGTGCGCACCGACCAGAAGTACCCGCCGTCGAGCTTGAGGGCGAAGCTCTCGGCCAGGTTGTACCCGAGGTGCCCCGCCACCCCGACCTTCTGGAAGAAGGCGTCGTTGAGCGAGCCCGGCGCGGCGAGCCCGAGCTCGAAGCGGCCGCGCTTGAGGAAGCCCTTGCGCTGCACCGCCTTCACGCGGTCCTCGAGCGCCGCGTCGCGCTCGCCGGTGTCGCCGATGGGCGAGCGGGCCTCGGCCGCGTCCGCGGCGGCGGGCGCGCGCGCCGGGGCGGGCGGCTCGTCGGCGCCGGCCTCGGGCGGGGGCGCGGCGCTCGCCGGCGGGCGCTCCGGCTCCGGCTCGGAGAGGTCGAGGCCGGGGACCTCCTGCGCGCGCGCGAGGAGCGGGAGCGCGAGGAGGAGGAGAGTGGCTGGACCCGCTCGAGGCAACGCGACCCCCGTTCTGCTTCGGATGGACGGTAGGGTCCGCTCGCGAGGCGGGCAACGGAGCGGCCCCGCCGCGACCGCGCGCTCCCTGAGGGGAGAGCCCCTCGTTTCCCGACCGTCCGCTCGCCGGCGTGCTGACCTTCAGCGCCGATGGGTGCTCGGTCGTGGCCGCCAGCCTGGATCGTGCTCGCGGGGGTCGTCCTCGCGTGCCAGCCCCCCGACGTGGGCCAGCCCTGCCCGGTGCACCTGCCGGCGCAGAACGGCGTGGCGACGAGCTGCGCCAACGTCCAGGGCGACTACCTCGAGACGGGCGTCACCGCCTGCGAGAACCTGGTCTGCATCGTCTCGCCCGCCAACGGCGACCGGCGCATCACCTGCAACCCGGGCTACTGCTCGAAGCCCTGCGTCTCGGACGCCGACTGCGACACCTCGGCGACCGGGCTCGTCTGCCGCCAGGTGGTGCTCGACCCGGCGTTCATCGCCTCGATCCCGCAGAAGTACCTGGGCGACCTCAAGACCACGAGCTGGTGCGCCATCCCGCAGAAGTGAGCGGGGGCGCCCGCGATCAGTTCCGCTCCTGCGCCACCAGCTTTCGCGCCAGCTCCTCGCCCAGGCTCGCGGCCATGATCCCCTCCACCTTGGCGGCGAAGGCCGACCGCGCCCGATCGTCGTCGAAGATGAAGCGGATGCCCATGCCGGTCGGGTCGCTCGCCTCGCCCACGCTGGCCCGGACCACCTCCCCGAGCAGCTCGAGCGGCTCCGCCTGCGCCGGGAGGGCGAGCCGGAACACGAAGCGGGTGCCGAGCGGGAGCGGGTGGGCGGTGGCGATGAAGGTGCCGCCCTTCGAGATGTTGCGCGTGTAGTCCGCGAAGAAGCGGTTGAGCCGCTTGTACTCGACCTTGAGCTCGATCGGAGCCCGCGGGTGCACGCGATTCTCTGCCATCAACCGGATGTTACCCTGCGGCCTCGCCTCGGGCATAGTTCCTGGCGGAATGGACCCCCTCCGGCTCCTCGGCGTCCCCGGCTTCGAGCTCGGCCTCGCGGGCGCGCTCCTGGCCGCCCTCGCGGGCGGGCCGCTCGGCGTCGCCGCGGCCCGCCGGCAGCTCGCGCGCGGCGCCCCCTCCCCCGGGGGAGCCCTCGCCTCGGCCACCCTCCCCCTGCTCGCGCTCGAGGCGCTCCTCTTCGGCGCGAGCGCGCTCCACGCCCGGCTCGCCACCCCCTGCGCCCCGCTCGCCTCGGCGGCGCTCTTCCCCATCCTGGCGCTCCCCTCGGCCCTCCTCGCCCCCGCGGTGGGGGTGCTGTGCGGGCTAGTCGCCCGCGGCCGCCGCCGCGTCGGCCTGCCCCTCTACGTCGCCGTCGTCGCCGGCTCCCTCGCCTGGACCGCCGTCGCGGCCTGGCGCGGGCCGACGGCGACCGCGCAGGACCACTTCCTCGGCGTCTGGCCCGGGCCGCTCTACGACGAGGCGATCGCGGTGGACCGCCACCTGGTCCTCTTCCGCGCCGGGACGCTCGGGCTCTGGCTCGCGGCCTGCGCCCTCGCCTCCGCCGCCCGGGGGTCGCGGGGCGGCGGGTGGCTCGGCGCGGAGGAGCGCCCGGCGCGCGGGCGGGCCGCGGTCGCCCTCGCGCTGGCCGGGCTCCTCGGCGCCTTCGTCGCCTCGCGCGCCGGGGGCGGCCTCACCCGCCGCTCCGAGCTCGACCGCGTCCTCGGAGGCCGGCTCGACGGCGCCCGCTGCGAGCTCCACTTCCCGCGCGAGAAGCCGCCGGCCGAGGCCGACCGGCTCCTGCGCGACTGCGAGTACGACGCGGCCGAGGTGGCGCGGCGGCTCGGGCTCCTCGCTCCGCCGCGGGCGCGGGTCTACGTCTACCGGGACGCGGCGGAGAAGGGGCGGCTCACCGGCGCCGGGCGCACCAACTTCACGAAGCCCTGGCTGGCCGAGATCCACCTCAACGACGGCCCCACCCCGCACCCGGTGCTGCGTCACGAGCTGGTGCACGCCCTCGCCTCCGCGATCGCGCCCGGCCCACTGCGCGTCCCGGCCCGCGCCGGGGTGCTCGTCTACGCCGGCCTGGTGGAGGGGCTCGCCGAGGCGGCCGACGCGCCGCACGGCCCGTTCACGCTCCACGAGTGGACCCGGGCCATGCGCGACGCCGGCGTGATGCCGCCGGTGGAGGCGCTGGTGGGCCCGGCGGGCTTCCTCGGGGCGGCGCCGGCGCGGGCCTACACCGCCGCGGGGAGCTTCCTGCGCTGGCTGCTCGACACCCGCGGCGCGGCCCCGGTCCGCGCCCTCTACGCGCACGGCGACTTCGCGCGGGCCTTCGGGGCGCCGCTCCCGGCGCTCGCCGCGGAGTGGGGCCGGTTCCTCGACGGGGTGGCGGTCCCGCCCGAGCTGCGGGCCGCGGCGCAGCTCCGCTTCCGGCGGGGCAGCCTCTTCACCCGGACCTGCGCGCGCGAGGTGGCCTCGCTCGAGGCGCGCGCCGCCGACCTCGCCCGGGCGCGGCGGCCGGAGGACGCGGCCCCGCTCTACCGGCGCGCCGCCGCCCTCTCCGGCGGTGACCCGGCCTACCTGCGCGCCGAGGGCGAGGCGTTCGCGGCCGCCGGGGCGAGCGCGCGCGCCGAGGCGGCGTTCGCCGCCGCCCTCCGGCTGCTCGCCGAAGGCGCCGAGCCCGGCCTGCGCGGCGCCCTCGAGGCGGAGCTCGGCGATCTGCGGCTCGAGGCCGGCGACGCGGCCGGCGCCGCCGCGCGCTACCGGGCGGCGCTCGCCCTCGCCCCGGAGCCGGCCGAGCGGCGGCTGCTCGAGGCGAAGCTCTCGGCGACCGTGGACCCCGTCCTGGCGCGCGCCGTGGCCCCGTGGCTCCTCGGGACGGGGGAGCCGGCCCTGGCGCTCGGGCGGCTCGCCGGCTCCGACGCGCCGCTCGCGCGCTACCTCTACGGCCGCGCCGCCCTCGCCCGCGGCGCCCCGGCGCTCGCCGCCGCCGAGCTCTCCCGCGCCGGCCCCGGCCTGGGCGACGCCGGCTTCGCCCGCGAGGCGGCCCGGCTCCTCGCCCGCGCCTGGTGCGAGCTCGGGCGCTACGACGACGCGGCCGCCGGCTACGCCGTGCTGGCGAGCGGCTCGGCCCGGCCGGCCGAGCGCGAGTCGGCCGAGGACGAGGCCCGCCGCTGCGACTTCGAGCGGACCGAGTTCGGCGTCCCGCCCCCCTCGCCCGGCGACTGGCCGCCCCGGACCGACCCGGTTAAGTGAGCCGCATGTCGAGCGAGAAGGAGCGGCGCGGACCACCGGCCCCCGAGCGCGCCCCCGCGCCGCGCGCGCCCGCCCGGGAGCCCGAGCCCCGCGGCCCGTCGAGCGCGCCCGAGATCCGCGAGCCGCCGCGCGGGCCGGCGACGCAGGCCCCGGTGAAGGACCCGGCGCCGCGGATCGGGGAGTGAGCGCCCGCTACTTCCCCCGGAGCCGGTCGATGGCGGCCTTGGGGTTCTTCACCCCGTTCTTGAGGAGCCAGAAGGCCACCTTCATCCCGCCGACCGCCAGCACGCCCAGGTAGCCGTGCTGGATGAGCTGCGTCGTCGGCGCGTCGATGTGGACGCGGGCCTTGAGCGCGGGGTCCTTCTCGAGGACCAGCTTGAAGAAGGCGATGCCGAACTCGCCCACGTCGTCGGTCGTCATCGAGGTGATCCGCCGGACCGCTCCGTCGGGCAGGGTGAGCGTGAAGTCCGGGGCGGCGGCCGGGCCCTCCTCCACGGTCGGCGCGCCGCCGCGCAGGGTGAAGTGGGCCGGGCCGGAGTCGAGCGCGAGCCCCACCTCCGCGCCGGCGTGGAGCGGCTGCGTCGCCTTGCGCGCCGCGGGCTGCGTCTCGAAGAACCTCTTCAGCGCCTCGAAGCTCTCTCCCGGCATCTCGACCCTCCGCGTGGCCCGGCAATGTAGGAGCCGCCGGACGGGCTGGCAAGCGCGCGCTTCGGCGCGAGGCGGGCCGGCGCGCGACGGCGACCTGCCGGGCGAGCCCCGCCCCGCCCGCGCGTTGACCACCCCCCGGCCGAGGCTGCTAGCCTGCCTCCCCGTGCTGGTCTCCCTGCTCCTCGCGCTCTCGCTCGGCGCGCCTCGCGATCCCGCGCCCGCCGGGCGCCTGCCCGCTCCCACCACGGTGGAGCTGCGCGGCGGAGGGTACTACGGCGCCGGGCTGGTCTGGGACGGCCCGGCCGGCCTGGTGCTGACGGCGCTGCACGTGGTCGAGGACATGCCGGCGGTGGAGGCGGTGCTGGCCGACGGCCGCACGCTCGCCGCCCGGGTGGTCGATCGGGAGCCGGCGCTCGACCTCGCCCTGGTGCGGCTCGAGGGCTCGCCGGCGGCGCTCGCCGCGGCACCGCGCGCCAAGGGCCCCCCGCCCGCGGGCACCCTCGTGCACCTCCACGGCTGCCCGCGCCAGCGCTGCGGGGGAGAGGTGCTCGGCGCGGTCCTCTCGCCGAGCTGGCGCTTCGCCGGGGGCGACTACCTGCGCATCGCCGCCGCGGTGGAGCCGGGCGCGAGCGGCGGCCCCGTGCTCGACGGCGACGGGGCGGTGGTCGGCGTGGTGGACCTCGCCCTGCTCACGCCGGGCGGCGTGGCCCTGGCCGTGCCCATCGTCCTCGCGGAGCGCCGCTTCGGCGCGCCGGTCGCGCTCGCCGCCGGCCGCTGACGGGCCTGCCGCGGCGGCTGGAGCTGGAGCGGGAGGGGCGCGAGGCCCCTCCCTCCCCCTCCGCGCCCCTACTTCTCGTGGTACTCGCCGCTGCTGCCCGGCGTCGTCGTGTCGGGCGTGCTGGGGCTCGTGGACGGCGGGGCCATCGAGCCGGGCGGCTGCGGCGTCCCGCCCACGCTGCCCTCGGTGCCGGGGCGCGTGTTCGAGTCGTTCTTCTGCGGATCGTGCATCGAGCCCGTGTCGTCGCTCTGCGTCCCCTGGCCGCGCACCGGCATCACCTGCTGCGGGTCGAGGCCGAGCGCCTCGGCGGTCTGGGCGTTGACGTTCCCGGTCGGCGCCAGGTTCACGGAGCGCTGGAAGCTCATGAGCGCGCTCTTGGTGCGATCGTCCCAGGAGCCGTTGAGGTCGGTCGCGAAGCCCTTGTCGGAGAGCGCGCGCTGGACGAGCCGCACCTGCTCGGCGCTGAGATCGGACGGGCGCGCCACCTCGGACCTCGGCTCGGCGGCGCTGGCGCTCTGCATCGACGTGTCGGAGTAGCTCTTCTCGCGGCTGCTGCAGGCCACCAGCGGGGCCGCGAGCGCGAGCACCTGAAGCATTCTCTTCATCGGGATCTCCTTCCGGTTGGGGGATTCAGGCTTGGAACCTTGGCATCGCCGGGTCGTCGGGCGAGCCCCCGGCTGCGCCGCCCGGGCGCCGCGCCCCGTTCGCCAGGGTTGACGCTGCCCGCCGGGCGCGGTTTGAATGCGGCATGCTCGACCGCCGACCCCTCGCCTCCCTGCTCGTCCTCCTGGCCCTCGGCGGCTGCTCGCCCAAGCGCATCCCCGGCACCGAGATCCGCGACACCGCCGACACCCGCGAGATCGTCGCGGTGATCGACACCTACCGGAAGGCGGTCGAGGCGAAGGACGCCCGCGCCGTGATGGCGCTCGTGTCGCCGCTCTACTACGACGACGCCGGCACCGCCGATCCCGGGGACGACATGGACTACGCGCAGCTCGAGCGCGCGCTCCCGCAGGACTTCGACAAGCTCGCCTCGGTGCGCCTCGAGATCGGCGTGAAGCAGGTCACCGTGGAGGGCGACAAGGCCACCGCCGAGGTGTTCTACGACGGCAAGTTCCGGATCGTGACCCCGCGCGGCGAGGTGGCGAAGGCCGAGGCCGACGTGCAGCGGATGCGCTTCCACCACGAGAAGAGCGGCTGGAAGTTCGTGAGCGGCCTCTAGCCGCCGCCCGCCTACAGCCCCGCGAAGTCGCGGAAGCCCGCCTCGCCCATGTCGCGGAGCGCGGCCAGCCGGTCGCGGTAGCGCCGCCAGTCCTTCCACGCGAGCCGGTCCGCCCCGAGCCCGGCGCGGTGGAAGGCGTGGATGCGGGAGGCCGTGTACCGGAGCGCCGCGTAGCGCGCGAAGGGGTAGAGCGCGTCGCGCGTGGCGTCGTCGAGCGGCCGCTTCGCCCGGTAGCCCTGGAGCAGCGCCCGGCAGAGCTCCGGCCGGAAGCGCGCGTCGTAGCACCAGGCGTTGACCGCCACGCCGAGGTCGTAGGCGAAGGCGTCCACGCAGCTCATCTCCCAGTCGAGCACCGCGGAGACGCGCCCGCCGATCCAGTGCACGTTGTCGAGGAAGAGGTCGCCGTGCACGAGGCCGCGCGGCGCGGACGGGAGGGCCGCGGCCCGGGAGAGCTCGTCGCGCAGCATCGGCAGCGCGGCCGCCACCTCCGGGTCCCCGTCGCCGTCGGTCCCGAGCTCGGCGAGCCAGCCCGCCACCCGGGCGAGCGCGTAGGGGTTGGGGCGGTCGGCCTCGAACCCGCTCGCGAGCTCGTGGAGGCGGCCGAACTGCTCGCCCATCCGCCGGCACTCGGCCTCGCCGACGTCCTCGCGCCGGAGCTCCTCGCCGGGCGCGTAGGCGAACAGCATCGCCTGGCGCCCCGCCACCTCCACGTGCGAGGCGCCCTCGGTCGAGCGCACCAGCCGGACGGCGGGGAAGCGCGCCTCCTCGAGGTAGCGGAGCACGCTCGCCTCGAAGGCCACCTCGGCGTCGGTCTTCCCCTCGTTCAGCCGCAGGAAGTAGCGCTCGCCGCCCGCCCACAGGTGGTAGTTGGTGTTGATGCTCCCCTTGGGCTCGGGGACCGACCTGTCGAGGGAGAGTCCGTACCGACCCGCGACCTGGGAGAGCTGCTCGGGGCTGAGTGGGGTGTAGAGGGCCATGCGCGCCTGAATTGGCCGGTCAGAATGCACGGTTCGACGCAGCGGGGTCAACCGGTAACCCGCCCTGCCGGTCCCCGGGCGGGACCGGGCGGGCGCCCGCTCCCCGCCGGCGCCCGCTTTTTCTGGTAGAAGGGCGCCCCCTCCACGCCAAGAACAAGGAATCGGGGCACAAGAACGTGAGCAGCCGGGACAAGGACCACATCGCGCTCTCCGACGAGCACAACTCCCGCGGCATCGAGCTGGCCGACCGCGGCTGGCTCGACGAGGCGATCCGAGAGTTCAAGAAGGCCATCGAGCTCGACCCCACCTCGGCTCACGCGCACGACAACCTCGCCACCGTCTACTCCGAGAAGAAGCTCTACCGGGAGGCGATGGGCGAGTACCTCACCGCCATCCAGCTCGAGCCCGACAGCGCGACGGCCCACTACAACCTCGCCTGCTTCCTCGCCACCCACGGCCCGGAGATGGCCATCGCCGAGTACCAGGAGGCGATCCAGCTCGACCCCGAGTACCCCGACGCCCACCTCAACCTGGGCCTCACCCTCGCCGACCAGGGCAAGACCGAGGAGGCGGTGAAGGAGCTCGAGACCGCCATCGCGCTCGACCCGAAGGATCCCTTCCCGCGCCACGAGCTGGCCGCCCTGCAGATGGACGAGGGGGACTACCGGGCCGCCATCACCCACCTCAAGGAGGTGGTGCGGCTCGAGCCGGAGAACTTCGAGGCCCACCTCGACCTCGGCATCAGCTACGCGCAGAAGGGCTTCTACGCCGAGGCGGAGCGGGCCTACGACCGGGCCCGGGCGCTCCAGCCCGAGGACCTCCTCCTCAACTACAACCTCGGGGCGCTCTACGCGCTCTGGGGCAAGCCGGCCGAGGCGCTCGAGGCGCTCAAGCGCGCCCTCGCGACCGACGCGGCGAAGGTGAAGGGCTGGCTCGCGAGCGATCCGATGTTCGACGCCCTCAAGGGCAACGCCGAGTACGACGAGCTGGCGCACGGGTAGGATTTTCGCCGTCGCCGTCGCACATCCCCCTTCACAGCATTTCACTTTTGGGTAAGCTCGGCGCATGGCTGAGCTGGCGTTCTTTCGCCACGGGGAGGAGCTCCTCCGCGTGGCGCTGGGGGAGAGGATCGCCATCGGGCGCGCGCCCGAGTGCGACGTGACGCTGCCCGACCCTGCCCTGTCCCGGGTGCAGGCGGTCGTGGAGCGGCGCGCGGAGGGGTACCACCTCGTGGACCGGTCCGGCCGGGGCACGCGGCTCGGCCGCGGCGCCGTCGCCGAGTCGCCGCTGGAGGACGGGGCCGAGCTCCACCTGGGCGGGTGGCGGGCGCTCTTCCGGCTCGGGCCGGAGGAGCAGGCCGACGACACCCGGCTCGCCGAGGCGACGGTGGCGCGGCCGCCGGCGCCGGACGGGGGCCGCGCGCCCCCGGTGCGGCTCAAGGTGCGCGAGGGGGGGCTCGAGCGCAGCCACTCCCTGCCGCCCGGCGGGGCCGCCGTCGGCAAGGACGCCGACAACGACGTGGTGCTCTCCTGCCCCTTCGCCTCGAGCCGCCACCTGCGGATCGAGCCCGAGGGCGGGCGCTGGTGGGTCCGCGACCTCGGCTCCACCAACGGCACCCGGCTCGGCGGGATCGCGGTGAGCCGGGCCGAGCTCCTCCCCGGGGCGGTGGTCGCAGCGGGCGACGCCGAGCTCTGGCTCGAGCCGGTCCGCGAGGAGCGGCTCGCGCCCGCGTTCGAGGGCATGTCCTCGCGCGACCTCGCCATGGCGCAGGTCTTCGACCTCGTGCAGCGGGTCGCGCCGACCGAGGCCGCGGTGACCATCTTCGGCGAGACCGGCACCGGCAAGGAGCTCGTGGCCCGCGCGCTCCACGCCCGCTCCGGGCGGGCCGACGCCCCCTTCATCCCGGTGAACTGCTCGGCGATCGCCGAGACCCTCATCGAGAGCGAGCTCTTCGGGCACGAGAAGGGGGCCTTCTCCGGCGCCGACCGGCTCCGGCGCGGCGCCTTCGAGGAGGCGGACGGCGGGACCATCTTCCTCGACGAGATCGGCGAGCTCCCGCTCGACCTGCAGCCCAAGCTCCTGCGCGCGCTCGAGCTCGGCGAGGTGAAGCGCGTCGGCGCCTCCCGGCCCATCCAGGTGCGGGCGCGGATCGTGGCCGCCACCCACCGCGACCTGCGGGCGCAGGTGCGGGCGGGCCGCTTCCGCGAGGACCTCTACTACCGGCTCTGCGTGGTCCCGGTGAACGTGCCGCCCCTGCGCGCCCGGCCCCGCGACGTGCGGCCGCTGGCGGAGGAGTTCCTCGCCCGCGCCGCGCCGCGCGGCCTCTCCCTCGCCTGGTCGGAGGAGGCGCTCGAGAAGCTCGAGGCCTACGACTGGCCGGGCAACGTCCGGCAGCTCAAGAACACCGTCCAGCGGGCGCTGCTCTTCCGCGGCGAGGGGCGCGTCATCCCGGCGTCGGCCGTCACCTTCGACGACACCCGCGGCGAGGGCTCGCCCGAGCGCGGCGGCGCCGACGAGGTGCTCCGGGTGAAGGGGCTGACGATGGAGGAGATCGAGCGCGAGGCCATCCGGCTCTCGCTGCGGCGCAACCGCGGCCGGCGCATGGCGGTGGCGAAGGAGCTCGCCATCGCCAAGAGCACGGTCATGAAGCGCATCGGCCAGTGGGGGCTCCACGCCGAGGGGCGCGGCGCCGGGGTGGTGGCCGAGGGGGACGACGAGGAGTAGCGGAGGCGCTACTGCCGCTTCTTCGGCTTCTTCACCGGCGCCTTCGGCGGGGCGAGCTCGGCCAGCCTCGCCTTCGCCTTCTTCGCGGCCGCGCTCGACGGGTACTTCTGCACGAGGTCCTGCAGCGCGGCGCGCGCGTCGTCCTTGAGCTCGAGCTGCTGGAGCGTCTCGGCCATCCGGTAGAGGGCGTCGGGCGCGCGGTCCGACTTCGGGAACTCCTGCACCACCTTCCCGAAGGAGAGGACCGCCTCCCGGTACCGCTTGTCGCCCGCCTGGAGGTCGCCGGTGCGGTAGAGGGCCTCGGCCGCGCGCGGGTCCTTGGGCCACTTGCGGAGGAACTCGTCGTAGAGCTGCCGGGCCACGGCGCGGTCGCCGGAGGCCTCCTCCCGCTGCGCCAGGGCGAGGAACGGGGCGGGCTCGGTGGGCCGGGTGAGCTCCTCCGCCCGCCGCTTCGACTGGTACGTCTCCCAGGCCCCCGTCCCCTTGAGCACCGAGATGGCGGTGGCGTTGTCGGCCTGCAGCGACTTCACCGTGCCCTCGAGCTGCGCCACCCGCTGCTGCTGCTCCTCGAGCTGCCCCTTGAGGGAGGTGGAGCCCTCCTCGAGCCGATCCTGCCGGACGGCGAGGTCGGCGCCGGTGCGGCGGGCGGCGGCGTTGAGCTCGCCGAGCTTCTGGTCGAGTTTGCCGATGCCGTCCTGGATGGCGGCCCGCTGCTGCTCGAGCGACTTCTGCTGCGCGTCGGCCTGGTCCTCGACGTCCCGCAGCCGGGCCTCGAGCCGGTCCACCCGCGAGCTGGTGGCGCAGCCCGCGAGGGCGGTGAGGGCGAGTCCCAGGAGCGCGAGGGGGCGGCGGGCGCTCACTGGACGACCAGCTCCGCCCGGCGGTTCTTCTTCCAGGCGCTCTCGTCGTGGCCCGGGTCGGCCGGGCGCTCCTTGCCGTAGCTGATGGCCTTGAGCTGCCGCGCGTCGGCGCCGAGCTGCGACAGGTAGCGGCGCACCGACTCGGCCCGCCGCTCGCCCAGGTGCAGGTTGTACTCGGTGGTGCCGCGCTCGTCGCAGTGCCCCTCGATGGTGACCTTCTTCACCTTGAGCTGCTGCATGCACTGGAAGTCCTTCTGCAGCGTGGCGGTGTCCTCGGCGTCGAGCGTGGCGCCGTTGAAGTCGAAGTGGACCGGCTGGAGCCGCCGCCCGCCGCCCTCCGCCTCGCCCGCGAAGCAGGCCGCGGCGGCGGGGGACTCGACGCACTTGCCCGCCTGGCACTCGCGCCCGCCGGCGCAGGGGTGCTGGTCGTCGCACTCGGCCTTGGGGGCCTCGGTGACCGGCGGCGGGGCGGCCGGGGTCACGCAGCGGCCGCGCTGGCAGTCCTTGCCGGTGCCGCAGTCGGCGGGCTGCTTGCACTGGACCGGGGCGCACTTGTTGGCCTCGCAGAGGAAGCCCTCCTTGCAGTCCGCGTCCTGGCCGCACTCCTGGCAAGTGCCGTCCACGCACACGCGCCCGAACCCCTCCTGGTCCGCGCAGTCCTTGCTGGAGGTGCAGCGGCCGGTGGGCTTGGCGCGGCAGCCGGCGAGGGCGGCGAGTGAGACGAGGGCGAAGAGCATCAGGACGCGGCGCATCGTGACCTCCAGTGACGGGCAGAGCGGGCTTGGACGCGGATGATCTCGCTCCGTTGCGGGGGTGAGTCAAAGGAAAATGGGGCCCGGAATAGGGGCAACCTCGCCGGGTGTTCCAGCCGAGACTCCTCGCCCCGGCGCCCGCGCCCGGCCCGGCGGGGTTGCCGGCCCCTTGCCGGCGCTGGCGGTTCGGGCTAGACCCGCGCCTCTGCGGGCCTCCCCCCGGCCCCACGGGTTCACCATCCAATGACCAAGCGTTCCTCCTCCGAAGACTCCGCGCCCGCCCAGCGGCGCCGCGGCCGCGCGCGCACCGCCGGCCGCGTCGTGCTCGCCCTCCTCGCCGTCACCCTCCTCGGCGGCGCCGGCGGCGGCGCGCTCTTCCTCGGCTGGACCCACGACCTCCCCGCCTTCGACACGCTCAAGGACTACCACCCGCTCGTCGCCACCCGCGTCTACGGCAGCGACGGCAGCGAGGTGTTCGAGTTCGCCCGCGAGCGGCGCACCGTCCTCCCCTTCGACCAGATCCCCGAGGTGATGAAGAAGGCGGTGCTCGCGAGCGAGGACGCCCACTTCTACGAGCACCAGGGCGTGAACTACTGGGCCATCGCCCGCTGCGCCCTCAAGGGCGCCCTCGGCGGGCGCGCCTGCGGCGGCTCCACCATCACGCAGCAGGTGGTGAAGACCTTCCTCCTCTCCTCCGAGCGGCGCATCTCCCGCAAGGTGAAGGAGATCGTCCTCGCGCGGCGGCTCGAGCAGAACCTCAAGAAGGACGAGATCCTCTACCTGTACCTGAACCAGATCTACTTCGGGCACCGGCGCTACGGCGTCGAGGAGGCGGCCCGCTTCTACTTCGGCAAGGGCGTGGGCGAGCTCTCGGTGGGCGAGGCGGCGATGATCGCCGGGCTCGTGCAGTCCCCGGAGCGGCTCAGCCCGGTGAAGCACCCCACCGCCGCGAAGGAGCGCCAGAAGTACGTCCTGCGCCGCATGGAGGAGGAGCGCTTCATCTCGGCGCAGCTCGCCGCCGCCGAGGCTGCGAAGCCGATCAAGGTGGTCTCGCACGGCGAGGATCCGCCGGGCGCCTGGTACGCCGACGCGGTCCGCAAGTACCTCGACCAGAAGTACGGCGCCGAGCGCGTCGAGACCGACGGCCTCGAGGTGCGGGTCGCCATGGATCCGCGGATGCAGAAGGCGGCCGAGGACGCCCTCGAGGCGCAGCTCCGCGCGGTGGACAAGCGCCAGGGCTGGCGCGGCGCGCCCATCCACCTCGACCCGAAGCAGCTCGCCCAGGCCGAGAAGGGCTGGCGCGAGCGGCTCAAGGCGGTGGTGCCGCGGCCGGGCGAGGTGCTGGTCTGGGACCTCGCCAAGGCCTCGCCCGACGACCTCGAGCCGGGCGCGGAGGTGAAGAAGCTCGACCTGCGCCGCGCCGCGCGGGTGCGCCCGCTCCAGCCGGACGGCCTCTACACCGCCCTCGTCTCGGCGGTCACCGACAAGCAGGCCACCATCGACCTCGGCAACGCCGCCGGCACCCTCGCCCTCCCCGACGTGGGCTGGGCGCGCAAGTACAACCCGGCCTCCGGCACCGCCGCCCCGAAGAAGATGGGCGACGTCCTCAAGGTGGGCGATCTCGTCCTCGTGCGCGTGCTCGCCGGCAAGGGCCCGGCCCCGGCCGACCTGGCCCGCCAGGGCAAGCCGCTCCCGCTCGCGCTCGAGCAGGCGCCGCGCGTGCAGGGCGCGCTCGTGGCCATCGACCCCGCCACCCGCGGCGTGCGCGCGCTGGTGGGCGGCTACGACTTCGCCCTCTCGCAGTTCAACCGCGCCATCCAGGCGAAGCGGCAGCCCGGCTCGGCCTTCAAGCCCTTCGTCTGGGGCACCGCCATCGAGAGCCGCAAGTACTCGCCGGCGAGCCTGGTCTACGACACCCCCGACGTCTACCGCGACAAGTGGACCGGCAAGGAGTGGAAGCCGCAGAACTTCGAGCGCGACGAGTACGACGGCCCGCTCCTGCTCAAGGCGGCCCTCGCCCACTCCAAGAACACGGTGGCGGCGAAGCTGGTGGACGAGCTCGGCGTGGACGCGGTCAGCGCCTTCGCGAAGCGCGCCGGCGTCTCCTCCGACCTGCCGAAGAACCTGACGCTCGCGCTCGGCACGGGCGAGGTCACGCCGATGGAGCTCGTGAACGCCTACGCGACCATCGCCACCGGCGGCTACCGCGCCGAGCCGCTCCTCGTCCTGCAGGTCCGCGACCGCAAGGGGCAGGTGCTCGAGGAGCACGCGCCGAACGCGCCGCCGGCGCGCGAGGCCGGCAGCCTGCAGGTGGTCTCGGCCCCGGCCGGCGCCGCCGCCGCGGTGCCGGTCCCGAACGCGCCGGTCGCCGCCCCGGGCGCGCCGCCCTCGGCCCCCTTCGCCGACGGCGCCGACGCCGGGACCCCGGACGGCGGGACCGTCGCCGCGCAGCCCGCGCCCCCGGCCCAGATCCCGGAGTCGGGGATGGAGCCGCAGGTGGCCTACGTGCTCGCCTCGATGATGCGCGACGTGGTGGAGTACGGCACCGGCGCCGCCGCCAAGGCCCTCGGCCGCCCGGTGGCCGCCAAGACCGGCACCGCCCAGGAGCACCGCGACGCCTGGTTCGTCGGCTTCACGAGCGACCTCGTGGCCGGCGTCTGGGTGGGCTTCGACTCCCACGACCCGCTCGGCCCCAGGGAGACCGGCGCCGGCGCCGCGCTCCCGGCGTGGCTCGGCTTCATGCGCCAGGGAGCCGTGAAGGCCGGGGAGTTCCCGGTGCCCACCGGCGTCACCTTCGCCCGCGTGGACAAGAAGAGCGGGCTCCTCGCGCGCGAGGGGGCCGCCCCGGAGACCACCGCGGTGGTGCCGTTCGTGGCCGGCACCGTGCCGGCCCAGGTCGCGGGCGAGCTGCCCCCGGCCGGCTCGGCGCCGCAGAACTTCTTCATGGAGTAGGCGGGCCGCGGCGCGGCGAGCGGTCGCGGCCCCCGCGGGAGGAGCCGGGACCGTGCCGCCGCCGCCCCCTGCGGGACGCGCAGCCGATCGGTTGCGCTTTCGCTCCCGCGTGGCCACATGTGCAACCAGGAGGTTGCTCATGAGCAGCGATCGGATCGAGAAGCGCATCTTCCTTCGCGCCCCGCGCGCGCGGGTGTGGCGGGCCCTCACCGTCCCGGAGGAGTTCGGGCGCTGGTTCGGGGCCCGCTTCGACGCCGGGACCGTGTTCCAGCCGGCGGCCCGGATCGACGCGGGCATCACCCACCCCGGCTACGAGCACTGGCGCTTCCAGATCGTGATCGAGCGCGTGGAGCCGGAGACCCTCTTCTCCTACCGCTGGCACCCCTACCCGAAGCCGGGGGCCGACCTCTCCGGCGAGCCGATGACGCTCGTCGAGCTCCGCCTCAGCGAGGCGCCGGGCGGCACGGAGCTCTCGGTCGTCGAGTCGGGCTTCGACCAGGTCCTGCCGGCCCGCCGCGACGAGGCGTTCCGCATGAACGAGGGCGGCTGGGCGGCGCAGCTCGAGAACATCGCGCGGCATGTCGCGAGCTAGCCAGCGCCCGGCCGGGCTCGCCCGCTCCGCCCCCGTCTTCGCCGCCCTCGGCGACGAGACGCGGCTCGCCCTGCTCTCCCGGCTCTGCGAGGGCGGCGCGCTCTCGACCGCGCAGCTCACCGGCGGCACCGACATCAGCCGGCAGGCGGTCACCAAGCACCTCGACGTGCTGGCCGGCGCCGGGCTGGTCCACGACGTCCGGCGCGGGCGCGAGCGGCGCTGGGAGCTCGCGCCCGGCCGGCTCGCGGAGGCCCGCCGGACGATGGACGAGCTCTCGCGCCGGTGGGACGAGGCGCTCCTGCGGCTCAGGGCCCTCGTCGAGGAGTGAGGTCAGTCGGCCGCGCCCGCGTGGCGCAGCACCGGCGCGTCCGCCTGCCAGCGCAGGAGCGCCTCGCGGCGCGCCGGCACCTCCTGCTCCAGGTGGCGGCGGACGGCGCCGTCGAGCCGCGCGTCGAGGTACAGGTGCGAGGACCAGGTCTCGGCCGGCTCGAAGCCGCGCGCGAGCTTGTGCTCGCCCCCGGCGCCGCCCTCGAACACCTGCACGCCCCGCCGGATGCACTCCTCCACCGAGTGGTACAGGCAGACGTTGAAGTGCAGGAACGGGTGCTCCTCCCGGCAGCCCCAGTAGCGGCCGTAGAGGTGGGTGCGCGAGGCGACGTTGAAGGCCGCCGCGATCCGCCGCCCGCCGCGCCGGGCCTCCACGATCTCGATCGCGTCCGGCATGCCGGTGAGCAGCCGCTCGAAGAAGTCGCGGTCCACCCACCGCATCCCCCAGGCCATCTGGTCCACGGTGGCGCGGTGCAGGTCCTCGACGTCGCGCGCCAGCGCCGCCGCGTCCTCGGCGAGCCGCGGGCCGCGCAGCGTGGCGATCTCGATCCCCTCCCGGCCCGGGGCGGCCCGCTCGCGCCGGAGCTGGTTGCGCCGCTTGGACGAGAAGCGGGCCAGGAAGTCGTCGTAGGCGCGGTAGCCCCGGTTCGCCCAGTGGTACTGGAAGTCGAGCCGCGCGGCGAGGCCGAGCGGCGCCAGGGCGCCGGCCTCCTCCTCGAGCGGGAAGAGCACCTGCACGGCGCCGAGCCGCTCCTCCTCCGCGAGCGCCCGCGCCCCCGCGACGAGCGCCGCCACCGCCGCCGCCCGGTCCACCCCGCGCGCCACCAGGAAGCGGCGCCCCGTCGCCGGGGTGAAGGGGACGGTCAGCACGAGCTTCGGGTAGAAGCGGACCCGCGCCTGCCGCGCCGCCGCCGCCCACTCCCAGTCGCGCGAGAAGTCGCCCTCCGAGCCGTCCTTCACGTACGCCGGCGCCGCCGCCACGAGCCGCCGCCCGCGCCAGAGGGTGAGGTGGCGCGGCGCGAAGCCCGCCCCGGCCGCGCAGCCGGACAGCTCGCAGGCGGAGAGGAAGGCGTGGCGCAGGAACGGCGTCGCGCGGTCCGGCTCGTGCGCGAGGAGCGCGTCCCAGGAAGCGGCCGGGACGTCGGAGATCGCCTCCAGGATGCGCAGGTCGAAGGACACCGGGGGGAGATAACCACGGGGGACGGACGGCGCGAGGGTCGCCGACCTCTACCCTCGCCGGCCGCCCCCGATCCGCCAGAACACGCCCGAGGCCGCGAGCGCCAGGGCCAGCAGCCAGTCGCTCCCGGTGAGCGGGACGATCTCGAACACCTCCGCCGCCGGCCGGAAGTACATGAAGGCCGGCAGGGTGAGCGCCACCGGGCCCCAGACCAGCCAGAACCGCCAGCCGCGCGGGAGGAGCGCGCCCAGCCACGACCCGCCGACGCCCCGCTCCGCCCAGACGAGCAGCATCGACCCCGCGATGACCACGGTGAGCCCCAGGCTCCGCGCGTAGGCCACCCCCATCCCGAGGTGGTCCCGGTAGATCCAGATCGCGCCCACCGTGAGGATCGCGCCCGACAGGATCGACTTGAGCGTGAGGGCCCCGGCGAGCAGCGACGCCCCCCGCCGGCGCGGGGGCCGGATCATGAGGTCCGGCGGCGGCGGCTCGGCCTCGAACACCAGCGCCGAGACCGGGTGCACGATGAGCTCCAGCCAGACCATGTGCACCGGCTGGAACAGGAGCGGCAGCCCGAGCAGCGGGGCCGCCAGCGCCACGCCGATCACCGGGATGTGGAAGGCGATGAGGTAGAGGAACGCCCGCTGGATGTTCTGGTAGATGGCCCGGCCCTCGCGGACGGTGGCCACGAGGGAGGTGAAGTCGTCGTCCAGGAGCACGAGGTCGGCCGCCGCCCGGGCCACCTCGGTGCCCCGCCGCCCGAGCGAGATGCCGATGTCGGCGCGGCGCAGCGCCGGGGCGTCGTTGATGCCGTCCCCGGTCATGGCCACCACCTCGCCGTCGCGCGCCAGCGCCTCCACGATGGCGTGCTTCTGCTCCGGCCGGATGCGGGCCAGCACCGCCGCGCGGCGCAGCGCGGACGCCAGCGCTCCCGGCGCCAGCCGGTCGAGGTCCTCGCCGGTCAGCCCCGGCCCGCCGGCGCCCGGGATCCCGGCCGCCTCGGCGATGGCGTGGGCGGTGAGCGCGTGGTCGCCGGTGACGAGCTTCACCTGGATGCCGGCGGTGGCGCACTCGGCGACCGCGGCCGGCACCTCCGGCCGGAGCGGATCGCGGAAGCCGAGCAGCCCGAGGAGCCGCAGCCCCGCCTCGTCCTCCTCCCGCGCGCCGCCGCCGGGCGGGCCCTCGCGCCCCGCCACCGCCAGCACCCGCATCCCCCGCCTCGCCAGCTCGGCGTTCCGGGCCTCGGCCCGCTCCCGCTCCCCGGGCCCGAGCCGGCAGTGCTGCAGGATGCCCTCCAGCGCGCCCTTGGCCGCGACCCGCTCGCGCGCGCCCCCGGGGACGCGCCAGACGTGGCTCATGTGCTTCCCGACCGGATCGAAGTCGTGATCGCGCACGAGCCGCCAGCCGCCGCGCGCGCCCACCGCCTCCCGCCGCCGCTCCCCCGCCCGCGCCGCGATGGCCCGCTCCATCGGGTCCACCGGCTCCGGCTCGCAGGCGAGCAGCGCCGCCTCGAGCAGCGCGTCCTCGCCGACCCCCTCGCCGAGCGGCGCCTGCTCGGCGAGCGTGAACTGCCCGGTGGTGACGGTGCCGGTCTTGTCGGTGCAGATGACGGTCGTGGAGCCGAGGGTCTCGATGCTGGCGAGCCTCCGCACCAGCACCCCGCGCCGCGAGAGCCGCCAGGCCCCGAGCGAGAGGAACAGCGTGAAGACCAGAGGGAACTCCTCGGGCATCGCCGCCATGGCGAGGCTGACGGCGGCGAGGAGCGACTGCCCCAGCGAGACGCCGCGGCGGAGCTCGAGCGCGAAGAGGGCCGCCGCGACCGCCAGCGCCACCGCCCCGAGCTGCCGGACCAGGCGGCCGGTGCGGCGCTGCATGGGGGTGGGATCCGGGGCCGACTCGGCCACCAGCCGGGCGATGGCGCCGAAGCGGGTGCGCGGACCGGTGCGCGTCACCTCGCCCAGCCCGGACCCGGCGAGCACCAGGGATCCGGCGTAGAACCGCTCCGGCTCGTCGCCCGGCTCTCCCGCGGTCGCCGACTTGGCCTGCGGCTCCGACTCGCCCGTGAGCTGCGACTCGTCCACCGTCAGGTTCCGCGCCCGCCGCACGGCCCCGTCGGCGTGGAGCACGTCCCCCTCGGCGAGGACCACGAGATCGCCGGGGACGAGCTCCTCGGTGGGCACCTCGCGCTCCTCGCCGCCGCGGATCACCCGCGCCCGCGGGCGCACCGCGCCGGCGAGCTTGCGCAGGGCGCTCCGGGAGCGGGCCTCGAGCAGCACGTCCACGCCCATCACCGGCACCAGCGCCGCCGCCAGGATCACCGCGTCCTTCGTCTTCCCGAGCAGCAGGTAGACGACGGACGCGAAGGCGAGCATGAGCGCCATCGGGTCGGCGACGACCGAGAGCACCTCCTTGAGCCACGCCCAGCGCTCGACGGCGACGAGCCGGTTGGGACCCACCGCCGCGAGCCGGGCGCGCGCCTCCTCCGGCGAGAGCCCGCGCAGCTGCGCCTCCTCGACCCGTGCCGGCTCCATGGGTCCCCCGACCCGAGATGCTACGCCTCCGGCGCGAGCCCGGCGGCTATGGTTTGGGGCCCATGAAGCCCTACCTCGACCTGCCGGGCCCCTGGCTCGTCGCCCACCGGGGCGGCTCCCGCCTCGCGCCGGAGAACACGCTCGCCGCGTTCGACGTCGCGGCCCGGCTCGGCGCCGACGCCTTCGAGCTCGACGTCCGGCTCACCCGCGAGGGAGCCCTGGTGGTCTTCCACGACGAGGACACCCGGCGCGTGACCGGCGCGCCGGGCCGGGTGCGCGATCGCTCGCTCGCCGCGCTGAAGGCGCTCGACGCCGGGTTCGCCTTCACGCCCGACGGTGGCCGCACCTTCCCGTTCCGGGGGCGCGGCGTCGCCGTGCCCACCCTCCGCGAGGTCCTCGACGCGCACCCCGCCACCCGCGTGAACGTGGAGGTGAAGGACGTGGAGCCGGAGGCGGCCGAGGCGCTGGTGCGCGTGGTGCGGGAGGCGGGCGCCGTCGAGCGGGTCTGCCTCGGCTCCTTCGACGACGCGCAGGGGGAGCGGATCCGGGCGCTCCTGCCCCAGGCCTGCCACTTCATCCCGGAGCAGGCCGGCACGGCGCACGTGCTCGCGTCGCGCTGCGGCGCCGACCCGGCGAGCTGCCCCGCCGGCTGGGACGTGGCCGACCTCCCGCTGCGGACCGAGTCGGGGATCGAGGTGGCCGACGCGACCACCGTCGCCTGGTTCCACGCGCGCGGGCTCGCGGTCTTCGTCTGGACCGTGGACGAGGAGGCCGACATGCGCGCGGTGCTGGCGGCCGGGGCCGACGGCGTCATGACCGACCGGCCCGACCTGCTGGCCCGGGTCCTCGGCCGGTAGCCCCGGCCGCGAGTTCGACAGCCGGTCCGGGCCGTGCTCTGCTCGCGGGACCCGGATCCCGCGCATGCCAGGCTTCGCCCTCGCCGCCACCGCGCTCTACCTCTCCGCCGCGGCGCTCTGCGCCGGCGCCGGGATGGCGGCCTGGCGCCGCCGGGAGACCCGCGGGGCCCGCTCCCTCGCGCTGCTCCTCGCCGCCGCTGGATGGTGGGCGCTCTTCGACGCGCTCGGCGTGCTCGCGACGGGCCCGCGGCTGAACCTCCTCTGCGCTCAGCTCCTCTACCTCGGCGTCGCGCCGGCGGCCCCGCTCTTCTCGCGCACCGCCCTCGAGCTCACCCGCGAGGAGCGCTGGCTCGCGCCGCGGCTGCGGGCGGCCGGCTGGGTCGTCCCGCTCCTGACGGTCGCGGTCGCGTTCACGAACCCGCTCCACCACCTGCTCTGGGCGCGCGTGGTCCCCGCCCCGGCGGGCGGCGGGATCGCGCTCTACTACTACGGGCCCTGGTTCTGGCTCTTCATCGCCGGCAACTACGCGCACATGGCGATCGGCACGGCCGCCCTCCTGCGCGCCGCCGGCCGCGCCGTGCCGGGCCTGCGCGGTCCGCTCGCGGTGGTGGCGGTCTCGGCGGTCCTGCCCTGGGCCGGGAGCGCGGTGTACATCGCCAAGCTCGGCCCCTGGCCCGGGATCGACTGGACGGCGCTCGGGGTCGCCGCCATGGGCGCGCTGCTCGCCTGGGCGGTGCTGCGGCAGGGGCTGCTCGACCTCGTGCCCATCGCGCAGGAGGCGGTGGTGGAGAGCCTCGGCGACGGGGTGCTGCTCGTGGACCGCGGCGGGCGGCTCCTCCTGCGGAACCCGGCCGCCCAGGGCGCGCTGGGCCTCGGGCCGGAGGCGACCTCCGGCGAGGTCGCGGCGCTGGCCCGGAGCTGGGAGCGGGAGCGCGCGCCGGGCGAGCGCTGGCAGGAGGAGCTCGCCCTCGGCGAGGGCGACGGGCGCCGCTGGCTGGAGGTGGCGGCGAGCCCGGTCCGGACCGCCTTCGGCGAGGAGGCGGGGCGGCTCTACCTCGTGCGCGACGTGACCGGGCGGCGCCGCGCGCGCGAGGAGCGCGAGCGGCTCATCCGCGAGCTCGAGGACGCGGTCGGCGAGGTGCGCCGGCTCCAGGCGCTGCTCCCGATCTGCTCCTGCTGCCACCAGGTCCGCGACGACCAGGGCTACTGGCGGAAGATCGAGGCCTACTTCCAGCAGCGCACGGCGGTGCAGTTCACGCATGGCGTCTGCCCGGCCTGCCTGGCGCGGCTCTACCCCGGGGTGAAGCCGCCGCCCGAGGATACGGGCGAGGCCTGAGGGCCCGCCGGCCCCCTCCCTGGCCCTCCCCCGCTTCGCGGGAGAGGGGAGGCTTCAGGGCTCGCGACCGGCACGCACCTCAATCTCGCGTCGCGCCCCGAGGCACTCCCTCCCCGCCGCGCGGGGAGGGCTGGGGAGGGGCGGCCAGGGGCTCCCTGCGGCCGGCTGCCCCCGCTGCCCCACCCGGCCGGCGCGCCCTACCCTTCGTGGAGAACGGGAGGCACGGGCATGACCAAGCGGACCTCGAGGATCCTGGCGCTCTGCGCCGCCTGCGCGCTCGCCGGCGGGCGCGCCCAAGCCCAGGCGGCAGGCGGCGGCGCGGGGACGGCGGGGACCGCCGGCGCCGCGGGCACGGGACCGGGTTCGGGCGCCGGCGCGGGAGTGGGAGTCGGCGGCGGGACGGAGACCGGCCTGGGGACCAGCGGCTCGACCGGGCTCGGCACCGGCGCGGGCGTCGGCGGCGGGACCGGGACGGGAGTCCAGGGCAGCCCGGGCACCAGCGGCACCGCGCCGGGCAACTACGGCACCGGCTCGAGCGGCGCGAGCGGCACCCTGGGCAGCGGGACCGGGAGCACCGCTCCGGGCACCGGCACCGGCAACTTCGGCACCGGCACCGCGCCCAGCTCGCCCTCGACCGGCACCGGCACGCTCGGCGGCACCGGGAGCTCGACCGGCCTCGGTACCGGCACCGGCGACGCGGGTACCTTCGGCGCCGGCCAGACCGGCGCCAGCGGGACGAGCCCCTAGCTCTTCACGTCGCCCTGGACGCCGATGACGACGTCCTGGAACGGGATCACCTTGCCGGCCTGGGCGAGCGCCTGGCGCGCGGCCATGCTGATCCCGCCGCAGCACGGCACCTCCATCCGCAGCACGGTGACGCTCCGGATCGAGTTTCCGGCGAAGATCTGGGTGAGCTTGGCGACGTAGGCCTGCAGGTCGTCGAGCTTGGGGCAGCCGACCACGAGCCGCTTCCCGGCGAGGAAGTCCTCGTGGAAGCGGGCGTAGGCGAAGGGGACGCAGTCGGCGGCGACCAGCAGGTCGGCCCCGGCGAAGTACGGCGCCCTGGTCGGCACGAGGTGGAGCTGCACCGGCCACTGGCCGAGCTGCGACAGCGCGGCGCCCGGCCCGGGGGGCGGCGGCAGCATCGCCGCGTTGCCGCCGGCGCTCGCCGGGGCGACGAAGGTCATGGTGCGCGCGCCCGGGCAGCCGCCGCCCGCGGGGGCGGGCTCGGTCGGCACGAGCCGCAGCGACGCGCGGGGCTTCGCGACCGGCGCCGGGGGCGGCTCCTTGGCGGCGAGGTGCGCCTCCACGGCCTCCTCGTCGAACGCCTCCGCCTCGCGCTCGATGACGGTGATGGCGCCCTGCGGGCACTCGCCGAGGCAGGCGCCGAGGCCGTCGCAGAGCTGATCCGCGGAGAGGCGGGCCTTCCCGTCCACGAGCTGGATGGCGCCCTCGGCGCAGGACGGGATGCACTGCCCGCAGCCGTCGCACTTCGCTTCGTCGATCTGCACGATCTTCCGGATCATCGGCTCTCCTCGCCCGGCCCCCCCGGCGGGGCGTCCTTTTCTCATTTTCTGCGGCAGAGGAGCAAGTCCGCCAGGAGCCCCGCCCCGAGCGCGCCGCCGCAGCTCGCCGCCACGCCGGGCCAGCCCGCCCGCTGCCAGGCGTGGCCCGGCAGCACCGAGCCGAGCGTCCCGCCGAGGTAGTAGAACGTGAGGTAGAGCGCGCTGGCGCCCCCCTTGGCCTCCCGCGCGGTCCGGTTCACGAAGGCCGGCGCCACCGCCTGCGCGGTGAACATGCCGAGGCAGAGCACCACGAGGCCGAGCACCACCAGGGCGAGCGGCCGGGCGAGCGTCAGCGCCACGCCGGCTCCGGCGACCACGAACCCGGCGGCGATGAGGGCGCGCGAGGGGACCCGGGCCGCGAGCCTCCCCGCCACCGGCGAGACCAGCACGCCGGCCAGGTAGACCACGTAGACGCTCGAGACCAGCGCGGTCGAGAGGTGGTACGGCGCCGCGGTGAGCCGGTACGGCAGGTAGGTGAAGACGCCGATGAAGGCGAAGAAGAGCGCGAACGCGACCAGGAAGCCGCCCAGGAGCGGCGGGTCGGCGAGGTGGCGCGCCATCCCGCGGAGGGCGGCGAGCCAGCCCGGACCACCCCGGTGCTCCTTCCTCGGCAGCTCGCGGGCGAGCCCGAGCGCGCCCGCCAGCGTCACCGCGCCGAAGAGCACGAAGGCGGCGCGCCAGCCGGCCGCCGCCGCGACCATCCCGCTGCCCACCCGCCCGAGGAGGCCGCCGGCCACGCTCGCGGCGATGACGCCCCCCACCACCGGCGCGAGCTCGGCGGGCGGCAGCTCGTCCCCGCAGAGCGCCACCGAGACGGCGGTGACCCCCGGGATGAGCAGCCCCTGCGCCGCCCGGAGCGCGAGGAGCTGCGGGAAGGTGCGGGTGAGGGCGCAGCCGAAGGTGGGCACGGCGAGGAGGAGCGCCGTCCCGACCATCACCCGGCGACGGCCGAGCGCGTCCGAGAGCGGGCCGTAGACGAGCGACCCGAGCGCGATGGCGAGCACCACCGCCGACACGCTCTCCCCGGCCTGCGCCGGGGTGAGCCCGTACTCCGTCGAGAGGAGCGGGAGCACGGGCTGGGTCACGTACATGTCCGAGTAGACCGCCACCGTGACGAGGTAGAGGGCCCAGACCCAGCGCCGGCGCTCCTCGGTCCCGCGGAGGGCGGCGCCCGGGGGCGCGGAGCTCGGCCGTCCCTGGTACACGGCCGGTCGCCTAGGCGGTCTCGATGCTCGCCGCCTGCTGCAGCCCGAGCTCCTCGATGGCCAGCTCCCGCATCTTGTACTTCTGGATCTTGCCGGTGACCGTCATCGGGAAGCCGTCACAGAACTTCCAGTACCTCGGGATCTTGTAGGTCGCGATCTTGCCCTTGCAGAAGGCGCGCAGCTCCTCGCCGGTCGCCTGGTAGCCGGGCCGGAGCTTCACCCACGCCATGAGCTCCTCACCGTACTTCGCGTCGGGGACGCCGATCACCTGCACGTCGGCGACCGCTGGGAGCGTGTAGAGGAACTCCTCCACCTCGCGCGGGAAGATGTTCTCGCCGCCGCGCAGCACCATGTCCTTGATGCGGCCGACGATCTTCACGTAGCCGTCCTCGTCGATGGTGGCGAGGTCGCCGGTGTGCATCCAGCGGGCCTGGTCGATCGCCTCGCGGGTGGCGCCGGGGTTGTTCCAGTAGCCGAGCATCACCGAGTAGCCGCGGGTGCAGAGCTCGCCGGGGACGCCGCGCGGCACGATCTTGCCGGTGGCCGGGTCCACGATCTTGATCTCCGTGTGCGGGTGGATGGTCCCCACCGTCGAGACCCGCTTCTCGAGCGGGTCGTCGGGGCGGCTCTGGGTGGACACCGGCGAGGTCTCGGTCATCCCGTAGCAGATGGTGACCTCGCGCATGTTCATGTCCTTCTGGACGCGCTTCATCACCTCCACCGGGCAGGGCGAGCCGGCCATGATGCCGGTGCGGAGGGAGGAGAAGTCGAAGGACCGGAACTCGGGGTGGTCGAGCTCCGCGATGAACATGGTCGGCACGCCGTAGAGCGCGGTGCAGCGCTCCTGCTGCACGGTGCGCATGACCGTCGCCGGGTCGAAGCTCTCACCGGGCAGGACCATCGCGGCCCCGTGGGTGGTGCAGGCCATGTTGGCGAGGACCATGCCGAAGCAGTGGTAGAAGGGCACCGGGATGCAGACCCGGTCCCGCTCGGTGTAGCGCAGCGTCTCGCCGATGAAGAAGCCGTTGTTGAGGATGTTGTGGTGCGAGAGCGTGGCGCCCTTGGGGAACCCGGTGGTGCCGCTCGTGTACTGGATGTTGATGGGGTCGTCGAACTGGAGCTCCTTCTCGCGCCGGGCGAGCTCCTCCTCCGAGAGCCGGAGGGCGTCGGCGCGCAGCGAGCCCCACTCGTCGTCGATGACGATCACCTGGCGCAGGGTGTCCACCTTGAGCCGCACCGCGCGGACCATGGCGAGGTAGTCGGCGTTGCGGAAGCTGCGGGAGCAGAGGAGCGTCGAGAGCTCCGACTGCTTCACCACGTACTCGAGCTCGTGCTCGCGGTAGGCCGGGTTCACGTTCACGAGGACGGCGCCGATGCGGGCGCTCGCGTACTGCACCACCACCCACTCGAACCGGTTCTGGGCCCAGATGCCGACCCGGTCGCCCTTCTTGACGCCGCGGTACATGAGGGCCCGCGCGATGAGGCCGGTCTCCTCCCAGAGCTGCCGGTAGGTGAAGCGGCGCTGCTGGAAGGGGACCACCAGCGCCTCGGCCTCGGGGACCCGCTCGGCGGTGCGGCGCAGGTTCTCGCCGATGGTCTCGCCGAGCAGCGGCAGGGTGCTCGCGCCGTTGAGGTAGGACGGGACGCTCATGGGGGCCTCCAGGGGAAAGCGGAAAGCGAAAAAGGCGCCATCCTAGCGAAGGCTCGCTCGTCGCGTCCATTTCCCCCGGCGAGGCGGGCCGAACACCCCCGGGCTGCTACGGGATTCCCTCCGGGCCGCGCGGCGCGTGCTGCCGCACCTCCACCGCCCGGTTCTCCTCGCGCGCCGCCTCGCGCTGCGCCTCGAACTCCTCTTCCCGGGGATCGCGCGCGCCCCGAGCCGCGCCCGCGTCCTCCGGCTCGGGCGCGATCGCCTGCGAGGCTTCGACCGCCCCCGGCCCGGCGCCCGTCCCCGGCTCCCCGGCGAGGAGCGCCCGCCCCTGCGCCTGATCGAGCCGCGCCGAGCGGCGCGCGCCCGCCACCTCCGGCGCCCGCAGCCAGAGCCGCCAGAGCGCCCAGCCGGCCGCCCAGAGCCCGGCGAGCCGGAAGATCCCGCGCCCGAGCGCGGCCCCCAGCGCGCCGCCCACCGCGATCGGCAGGAGCCCCCAGTCCGCCGCGCGCGCGCTCACGGCTCCTCCCCCTCCCGCACCCGCGGCTGCGGCGGGCGCTCGCCCGGCCGCCCGTCCTGCTCCTCGGGACCGCGGTGCTCCACGCCACCGCTGTCGCCGGCCTCGCTGCCCTCGAACTCGCGCTCGGCCTCGCGCCGCATGCCCTTCATGAGGTCGCGCGGGTCGTTCGCGTCCCGGCTCGTCGCCATGTGGCCTCCTCTCCCCAACCATGGCGGCGCGCGACGCCACCGGCAGCGCCAGGGCGAGCGGCCGGCGTCCCCCTTGCCCGGAGGGGCACGTTGGATGCAAACTCCGCCGCCCGACATGACCGACGTCAACCCGACCGCCGCCGCCACCGAGCCCGACAGCGCCCATCCCCAGGCCGATACCGCCTCCGCCGCCGTCGCGCCGCCGCCCGCGAAGAAGAAGCCGGTGCGCCGGAAGGGCGATCGAGCGCAGGTGTTGCGCCGCGCGGTGCAGCTCGCCTTCCTGGCGCTCAACGTCTGGATCGGCGTCCAGTTCTACCTGTTCGTCCGCTTCTTCGAGACGGGCGGGGCGTCCACCTGGGCGACGCGGCCGGCGGGCGTGGAGGGCTGGCTGCCCATCGCCGGGCTCATGAACCTGAAGGCCCTGCTGCTCACCGGCTCCATGCCGGAGCTCTACCCGGCCGGCCTGGTGCTCTTCCTCGCCTTCCTCGCCATCTCGATCGTCTTCCGGAAGGCCTTCTGCAGCTGGCTCTGCCCCGTCGGCACGCTCTCCGAGGCGCTCTGGAAGGCGGGCCGGCGCCTGCTCGGCCGCAGCTTCCTCCTGCCGCGCTGGCTCGACCTGCCGCTGCGCGGCCTCAAGTACCTCCTGCTCGCCTTCTTCCTGAAGACCGTCTTCGTGGACATGCCGCTCTTCGCGGTGCAGGCGTTCTTCCAGAACCCCTACGGCCTCACGCTCGACCTGAGGATGCTCGACTTCTTCCGGCACATGGGCGGGACCGCGGCGGCGGTGGTGGGCGCGCTCGCCGTCGCCTCGCTGCTGGTCCCCAACTTCTGGTGCCGCTACGCCTGCCCCTACGGCGCGTTCATGGGGCTCGCCGGCTGGCTCTCGCCGCTCCGCATCCGGCGCGATCCCGACCCGTGCATCGACTGCGGCAAGTGCGCCAAGGTCTGCCCGTCGCGGCTGCCGGTGGACGTGAAGCTGAACGTGCTGAGCCCCGAGTGCACCGGCTGCCTCGAGTGCGTCAGCGCCTGCCCGGTGCAGGGCGCGCTCGACCTCGCCGCCCCGGTCCGCCGGCGCGTGCCGGCCTGGGTCGTGGCGGCCGGCGTGGCCGGCCTCTTCCTCGCCTTCGTCGGCGTCGCGAAGCTCACCGGCCACTGGGACGGCGCGCTGCCGGCCGAGGCCTGGTGGGATCTCGTGCGGACGAGCGCGGGGGCGGCGCACCCGTAGGCGCGCCCCGCCCGCTCAGGCGAAGGTGACGAGCAGGTCCTCCTTCTCCACCCGCCCGCCCTCCTTCACCCGGACCTCGGCCACCTTGCCGTCGGCCCGCGCCTTCACGCTGGTCTCCATCTTCATGGCCTCGGTGACGAGGAGCAGATCGCCGGCCTTCACCGCGTCGCCCGGCTTGACCGCGAGCTTCACCACCTTGCCCGGCATGGGCGCGCCGACCTGCCGCGGATCTCCCCTGGCCGCCTTCACCCGGGCCTCGCCCTTCACCGCCGCCGAGGCGTCCGGGACGGTGACCGCCCGCTGCTCGCCGTTGAGCTCGAAGTAGAGCTCGCGGGTGCCGTCCTTCTGGAGCGGGCCCACGTTGGTGAGCTTCACGATGAGCGTCTTGCCCGGCTCGATCTCGATCGAGGTCTCCTGCCCCGGCGCGAGCCCGTAGAAGAAGATCGGCGTCGGGACCACCGAGGTGTCGGAGAAGGCCTGCCGGTGCCGCACCAGCTCGGGGTGGACCTGCGGGTAGAGCAGGTACGAGAGGAGCTGCTCGTCGTCGAGCTTCTCCCCCACCCTGGCCTCGCCCTCGGCCCGCGCCGCCTCCAGGTCGGCCGGCGGAAGCAGCTCGCCGGGGCGGCAGGTGATCGGCTCCTGCCCCTTGAGGATCGCCTGCTGCACCTCGGGCGGGAAGCCGCCGTGCGGCTGCCCCAGCATCCCCTTCATCATCCCCACCACCGACTCGGGGAAGGTGAGCTCGGCGGCCCGCGGCACCACGTCGCTCACGTCGAGGTCGTTCTTCACCAGGAACATGGCCATGTCGCCCACCACCTTGGAGCTGGGCGTGACCTTGACGATGTCGCCGAAGAGCAGGTTCACCTTCCGGTACATCTCCTTGCACTCCTCCCAGCGGTCGAGCAGCCCCAGCCCCGCCACCTGCGGCCGGAAGTTGGAGTACTGGCCGCCCGGGATCTCGTGCCGGTAGACCTCGGTGGTGCCGCTCTTGAGCCCCGACTCGAAGGGCGCGTAGTGCTCGCGGACCGCCTCCCAGTAGGCGGCGAGCGACTCCAGCCCGCGCAGGTCGAGGCCGGGGTCGCGCTCGCTGCCGGCCAGCGCCGCGACCAGCGCCTCCAGGGAGGGCTGCGAGGTCACGCCGGAGAGCGGCGAGAGCGCCGCGTCCACCACGTGCACCCCGGCCGCCGCCGCCTCGAGCAGCGTCGCCCCGCCGTTCCCGGAGGTGTCGTGGGTGTGGAGGTGGATGGGGAGCCCCACCTCCTCGCGCAGGGCGCGGACGAGCTTGCGGGCCGCGAGCGGCTTGAGGAGCCCCGCCATGTCCTTGATGGCGAGGAGGTGGGCGCCCATCCGCTCCAGCTCCTTCGCCAGCCCCACGTAGTAGCCGAGCGGGTACTTGTCCCGCTTCGGGTCGGTGAGGTCGCCGGTGTAGCAGACGGCGGCCTCCAGCACCGCCCCGCTCCGGCGCACCGCCTCGGCGGCCACCGTCATGCCGCGGGTCCAGTTGAGCGAGTCGAAGACCCGGAACACGTCCACGCCCGAGGCCGCCGCCTGCTCCACGAACCGGCGCACCACGTTGTCGGGGTAGTTGGTGTAGCCCACCGCGTTCGAGCCGCGGAGCAGCATCTGGAAGAGCACGTGGGGGATGGCGGCCCGCAGCCGGCGCAGCCGGTCCCACGGGTCCTCGCGCAGGAAGCGCATCGCCACGTCGAAGGTGGCCCCGCCCCAGAGCTCGAGCGAGAAGAGCCCCGCCTCGAGGCGGGCGGTGGCCGGCGCCGCGCGGAGCAGGTCGTAGCTGCGCATGCGCGTGGCGAGCAGCGACTGGTGCGCGTCGCGCATCGTGGTGTCGGTGAGGAGCAGGCGCCCCTGCGCCTTCACCCATCGCGCCAGCCCCTCCGGCCCCTCGGCGCGCAGCACGTCGCGCGTCCCCTGGGGCGGCGGCCGGGTCAGGTCCACCTTCGGGAGCGGCGGCTCGCGCAGGGCCGCGCTCTCGAGCTTGCGGGCCACGCCCGGCGAGCCGTTCACGGTGACGTCGCCGAGGAAGGCGAGGAGCTTGCTGCCGCGGTCCTGCCGCCCCTTCACCGTCAGGAGCTCCGGGTGCTGGTCGATGAAGGAGGTGTCGCAGCGCCCGGCCAGGAAGTCCGGGTGGGTGACGGTGTTCTCGAGGAACGGGATGTTGGTCTTCACCCCGCGCACCCGGAACTCGATGAGCGAGCGGTGCATCACCGCCGCCGCCGCCGGGAAGGTGAGCCCCCAGGTGCTGAGCTTCACCAGCAGGGAGTCGTAGTGCGGCGTGATCTGCGCGCCGGTATAGGCGCTGCCGGCGTCGAGCCGCACCCCGCAGCCGCCCGGGCTGCGGTAGGCCTTGAGCGTGCCGAGGTCGGGCGCGAAGCCGTTCTGCGGGTCCTCGGTGGTGATGCGGCACTGGATGGCGTAGCCGCGCCGCTGCACCGCCGCCTGGTCCGGGATGTCGATCTCCGGGTCGGAGAGCCGCTTCCCCTCGGCGATCAGGATCTGCGCCTGCACCAGGTTCCGGCCGGTGATCATCTCGGTCACCGTGTGCTCCACCTGGATGCGCGGGTTCATCTCGATGAAGTACCAGCGCCCCTGCCCGTCGAGCAGGAACTCGACCGTGCCGGCGCTGCGGTAGCCCACCGAGCGGGCGATGCGCAGCGCCGCCTCGCAGAGCGCGGGGCGCGTCGGCTCGTCGAGCGCCAGCGAGGGGGCGAACTCCACCACCTTCTGGTGCCGGCGCTGCACCGAGCAGTCGCGCTCGAACAGGTGGACCAGGTTGCCGTGGTGGTCGCCCAGGACCTGCACCTCGATGTGCTTGGGCCGGTCGAGGTAGCGCTCCAGGAACACCGCCGGGTTGCCGAACGCGGCCGCCGCCTCGCGCCGCGCGGCCTCGAGCCCCTCGGCGAGCTCGCGGGCGTCCCGGGCCACGCGCATGCCGCGCCCGCCGCCGCCGGCGGCCGCCTTCACGATGATCGGGTAGCCGTGCTGGGCGGCGAAGCGGAGCGCCTCCTCCTCGCGGGTGATCGGCTCGGGCGTGCCCGGGACCACCGGCACGCCGGCCGCGGTCGCCGCCTTGCGCCCCGCCACCTTGTCGCCGAGCCGGCGCTGCATCTCGCCGGTGGGGCCGATGAAAGCGATGCCGGCCACCTCGCAGGCGTCGGCGAAGTCGGGGTTCTCGGAGAGGAAGCCGTAGCCGGGGTGGATCGCGTCCACCTCCTTCTCCTTCGCGAGGGCGACGATCTCCTCGATGCCCAGGTAGGCGTCGATGGGCTTCTTGCCCTTGCCCACGAGCCAGGCCTCGTCGGCCTTGTACCGGTGCAGCGCGAGCCGGTCCTCCTCGGAGTAGATGGCCACCGTGCCGATGCCGAGCTCGGTGCAGGCGCGGAAGATGCGGGTGGCGATCTCGCCGCGGTTGGCGGCGAGGACCTTGCGGAAGCGGGCGGTCATGCGGGCTCCGGGGGGCTGCGCGGGACGAGCCTTCCAGACACCACACCCGAGGGCCGAAAGGCGAGCCGTCCGGGTGAGCCCTGCTGGGTCATCGGACTCCGAGCGCTGGCACCGGCAGGGCCTGGGTCCGAACCCGGGAGTGGGTCGCCCCACCTCCAGGCCAACTGACCCCGATCAAGGGACAAGCCGCCGTCCCGTCCAGGCCGGCTCTCGGCACGGAACTGATCGTCGTCAACGAACGATTCGTCGATGAATCGAGGCAACTTACATAGCGCTGCCCCGCCATCTCCGCGAAACCATTCGGTTGCTGCCGCCGGGCCGGCACGCTCCATGAAGACGCGCCTCCCCCGAGAGAGTCACCGCACCCGAGCGAGGAACGACATGGATCGCCCAACCGAGAGCACCCCCGCGCCCGCCACCGGCTGGTTCGCCAACTTGACCCTGCGGGCCCGGATCCTGGCCGGGTTCTGGATCGCCATCGGCGTGAGCGTCCTCGTCGGCGCGCTCTCCTGGTACTGCGAGGCGCGCGTCGGCCGGGAGCTGCAGGACGCCGCCGAGCTGCAGCTCCCGAGCGTCTCGGCCATCGCCACCATGAACGAGGCCAAGTCGGCCGCGGCGCGCGGGTACCTGGCGGTGCTCATCCCCAAGGCCGACGGCGACTACCGGGCCCGGCTCATCGCCGACGCCGAGGCGGCGCTGGCGCGGCTCGAGCAGGGCCGGGCGGCCTACGAGAAGCTCCCCCACGACCCCGACGCCGAGCGGCTCTGGCAGGCCACCCTCGAGCCGCTCGGCACCTGGCAGCGCGGCGCGCGGGCCTGCCTCGACGCCGGCAAGGCGCGGGAGCGGCTGCTCTCGGGCGGCCGCGCCGCGGAGGCGGCGGCCCTGGAGGACTCGGTCTGGGAGACCTGCCGCGCCCCGCGCGCCAGCTTCGGCCCGCTCGCCAAGGCCTTCGAGACCCTGGAGGCGCACCACGCCGCGGCGGCGAGCGCGGTGGCGGTGCGCGGGCGTCAGGCGGTCGTCACCGGGAACGCGCTCACCTGGCTCGCGGTGCTCGCCGGCGCCGCCGCCGTCCTGGCCCTCGGAGTGGTGGTCTCGCGGCGGGGAGGCACGATGCTCGAGCAGCTCGGGGCCACCCTCGACCGGATCGCGCGCGGCGACGTCCCGGAGCGCCTCCGCGACGCCGCCGGCGCCGACTACAACGCGGTCCGCGACAGCCTCAACACCGTGATCGGCACGGTGGAGGGGCTGCTGGCCGAGCTCGGGCGGATGAGCGCCGCGCACGATCGGGGCGAGCTCGACGTGGTCCTCGACGCCGCCCGGTTCCAGGGCGACTACCGCAAGGTGGCGGAGGCCGTGAACGCCATGGTGGCCGGCCACCTCGCGGTGAACCGGAAGGCGATGGCCTGCGTGGCCGAGTTCGGGAAGGGCGACTTCGGCGCCCCCCTGGAGCGGTTCCCCGGCCAGAAGGCCTCCATCAACGAGACCGTGGAGCAGGTGCGCGGGAACTTGATGTCCTTCCTCGCCGAGATGCAGCGGATGAGCGAGCAGCACGACCAGGGCGAGATCGACGTCCGGATCGAGGTGGACCGGTTCCAGGGCGGCTGGCGCCGGATGGCCGAGGGCGTGAACGCCATGGTCGCCGGCCACATCGCGGTGAAGAAGAAGGCGATGGCCTGCGTGGCCGAGTTCGGGAAGGGCAACTTCGACGCCCCGCTGGAGCGGTTCCCCGGCAAGAAGGCCTTCATCAACGACATCGTCGAGGAGGTCCGCGGCAACCTGAAGGGCTTCATCGCCGAGATGAACCGGATGAGCGCCGAGCACGACCGGGGCGACATCGACGTGGTGATCCCGGCCGAGCGGTTCCACGGCGACTACCGGCGGATGGCCGAGGGCGTGAACGCCATGGTCGCCGGCCACATCGCGGTGAAGAAGAAGGCCATGGCCTGCGTGGCCGAGTTCGGCCGCGGCAACTTCGAGGCGCCCCTGGAGCGGTTCCCCGGCAAGAAGGCCTTCATCAACGAGACCGTCGAGCAGGTCCGCGCCAACCTGAAGGCGGTGATCGCCGACGCCGACCACCTCGCGGAGGCGGCGCGCGCCGGCCGGCTCTCGGCCCGGGCCGACGCCTCCCGGCACGGCGGCGACTACCGCCGCATCGTGGAGGGCTTCAACCAGACGCTCGAGTGGGTCAACGCGCCGGTGAAGGAGATCGCCGCGGTGCTCGGCGAGCTGGCCGAGGGGCACCTCTCGGCCCGCACCGACGCCTCCCGCTACCAGGCCGAGGCCCGCGAGATGGCGGAGCGGCTCAACGCCACCCTGGCGGCGCTGCTCGCCCCGGGCGAGGAGGCCCGCCAGGTGCTGGAGCGGCTCTCGGAGCGCGACCTGACGGCGCGCATGGCGGGCAGCTACCCCGGCGATCACGCCCGCCTGAAGGACGCGGTCAACCGCACCGCGGAGTCGCTCCACGAGGCGCTGGCCCAGGTGGCGGAGGCGGTGGCGCAGGTCTCGTCGGCGGCCAACCAGATCGCCGCCAGCAGCCAGGCGGTGGCGAGCGGCGCCTCGCAGCAGGCGAGCGCCATCGAGGAGACCAGCGCCAGCCTGGAGACGGTGGCCGGCATGGCGCGGCAGAGCTCCGACAACGCCCGCGAGGCGGATCAGCTGGCCCAGGGCGCGAAGAGCAGCGCCGAGTCGGGCGAGGCGGCGGTGGCGCAGATGACCGGGGCCATGGTCAAGATCCGCGCGGCCGCCGAGGGCACCAGCGCCATCATCAAGGACATCAACGAGATCGCCTTCCAGACCAACCTGCTCGCGCTCAACGCCGCCGTGGAGGCGGCCCGGGCCGGCGAGGCCGGGCGCGGGTTCGCGGTGGTGGCCGAGGAGGTCCGGTCGCTGGCGCTCCGCTCCAAGGACGCGGCGCAGAAGACCGAGGCCCTCATCCGCGAGTCGGTGAAGCAGGCCGCCGCGGGCGAGAGCACCTCGCGCGAGGTGGCGACGCGGCTGGCCGAGATCGCCGGGTCGGTGCAGAAGGTGACCGGGATCGTGGCCGAGATCGCCGCCGCCTCGAAGGAGCAGGCGGGCGGCATCGCCCAGGTCAACCGGGCGGTGGACGAGATGAACAAGGTGACGCAGCAGAATGCCGCCAGCTCCGAGGAGTCCTCCTCGGCGGCCACCGAGCTCTCCGGCCAGTCGGAGGAGCTCGCGGCCATGGTGGGCGCGTTCAAGCTGGAGCGGCGGGCGGCCGCCCCCGCCGCGCCGGCGCGGGGCCCGCGCCAGCCGAGGCCCGCGCTGGCCGGCCGCGCCGCGGCGGACCCGAGGCTGGCCGAGCTCGACCCGCCGGACTTCGCGAGGGCCTAGAGCGCCGGCGCCGCGCCGGGGAGCCGCTCCAGGGCCCCCGTCGCGGCGCCCCCCGCGCGCACCTCGGCCTGGAGCCGCAGCGTGAACCGATCCTCCGCGCCGAGGCCGTACTTGTAGGGCTCGCGGCCGCGGAGCAGGTCGTAGCCGCGGGCGCCCTCGCGGATCGCGCCCTCGATCGCCTCGGCGTGGAGCAGGAGCCCCGGGCTGGCGCGCGCGGCGGCGGGGTCGAGTCCGGAGAGGTAGGCGTAGCCGCGGCCTCGCCAGAGGAACCCGTGCAGCGAGGCCACCACCCGGCCGCCGGCGAGGAGCAGCCGCAGCCGCAGGGTGCCCTCGCGCGCGGCGGCCCGCGCCGCCTCGGCGTGGAAGCGCCAGAGCAAGGAGGCGCCGAGCACGCCCGCCTCGCCCCGCCCCGCCCAGCGCGCGCGGTGCAGGCGGAAGGACTCGGCGAGCGCCGCGGTCACCTCGATCCCCGCACCCGCCAGCCGCACCTCCACCGGCCCGAGCCGCTCCAGCCGGCGCCGCCCCTGCCGCAGGTTGTCGCGGGCCTTCGCCGAGAGCCGCGCGCGCCACGCGGCGGGATCGCCGGGGAGGTCGAGCCCGGGACAGGCCGCCTGGGGCGCGGCGCCGCCCGCGAGCGACGGCGGCAGCGCCCCCGGCGCGAGGAGCGGCGAGCCGGGCGGGAGCGCCTCGAGGTCGAGCGCGTCGAAGGCCCCCGTGCCCGCGAGCCGCGCGAGGAGGGTCGCCGCGCCCTCCGGGGCGAGCGACGGATCGAGCAGCAGGTCCTGGTAGTCGGAGACGCCGCCGCCGAGGAGCCCGAGCACCCGGCGGCCGCCGCGGCGGTAGACGAACGACGGCAGCAGGGCCGCGAGCTCGCGCCCGCGGAAGAGCGCCGCCGCGAGGGGCGGCGCCGGCGGCGCGAGCTGGCGACCCCAGGCGAGGAGCCACCCGGGCGACTGGAACGGCGTGGCCGCCGGTGCGCGCCGGAAGAGGTCGGCCCAGGCGTCCCGCAGCGCCTCCAGTTCCGACCAGGAGGTCAGGAGCGCGGGGCGAAGGACCGCGGGGCTCCTCCTGGCCGCCCCTCCCCGGCCCTCCCCGCCCGGCGGGGAGGGTGTCCTCGCGGGTCCCGGCGCAGAGGCCCTCTTCCCCTCTCCCTGCAAGGGGGAGGGCGAGGGAGGGGGGGACCGCGAAGCGAGGCCGCCGCCGAGCTCCCGGTACAGCGCCACGTAGCGCGCCGCCATCTCCCGCCCGTCGAACCGCGCCTCCGCCGCGCGCCGGCACGCGGCGCGATCGAGCCACGCCACCTCGCGCAGGGCCCGCGGCAGGTCCTCCGGCCCGTCCACGAGGAGCCCGGTCACGCCGTCCTCGACCACCTCCGGCAAGGCGCCGCGGCGGAACGCCACCACCGGCGTCCCGCAGGCGAGCGCCTCCATCGCCGCCAGCGAGCTCGTCTCCTCCACCAGGCTCGGCACCACGAGGCAGCGCGCCGCGGCGAGGAGGCGGCGCTTGCGCCGGAGCCCCACCGGCCCGACGTAGCGGCGCGCGGCGTCGAGCCTCGGCCGGAGCTCCGCGTCGAAGTGGCGCTGGTGGGCCGCGTACGGGAAGACCTCGCCGGCGACGAGCAGCGGGAGCCCGGCCGCGCGGGCCGCGTCGAGCGCGAGGTGGTAGCCCTTCTCGGCGCAGATCCGGCCCAGGCAGAGCGCGAAGCCGGGCGCGGCCGCCCCGCCACGCCGCGGCCGGAGCAGGTCGAGGGGGACGCCGTTCGGCACGCAGGCCGCGGCGGCGACGCCGGCCGGGAGCCGCGCGCGCTGCGCCTCCGAGACGCAGACGAGCGCCGTCCGGGGGCGGCTCGCGGCGAGCGCGCCCGGCGGGTAGAGCGCGGGCGGCAGGTGGAGGGTGACGAGGGCCGGCGGCCCGGGCGGCGGCAGGCACGCCGCGAAGTCGAGCCCGTGCAGGTGGACCACGTCCACCCGCTCCTCCCGGAGCGCCCGCGCGACCACCGCGCGCACCGCCGCCTCGGCGCGCGCGAGCGCCCCCTCGTCGAGCGGGCCGCGCGCCGCAGGGACGGCGAGGAGCGTCCCCGCGATCCGTGAGCCCTCCTGCGCCACCACCAGGGAGCGGTGCCCGGCCGCGGCGAGCGCGCGGTCGAGCTGCCAGAGCACCTGCTCCGCCCCGCCCGCGGCGCCCGGCCCCACCGGCGCGAGGGGCCAGGCCACCTGCAGGACGGTCAGGGCCATGGCGCGTTGGGCAGGGACAGCGCGCGCAGCCCCTGGCTCGCCTCGCGCCACCAGCTGTCGAAGGTGCGCCACCCGAGCCACTCGTAGTGGAGCGGCCCCGGGTGCGGCCGGCGCGAGAAGTCCACCGGCTCGGCGCGCCGGAACCGCTCCTCGCCGGCGGCGAAGGGCGCGAGCACCTCCCGCTGGCTCTCGTAGAGGCCGAGCATCGCCTCCTTGCGGCGCCGCGCCTCCGGGCCGAGCGGGCGGACCTGCTCCTCCCCTCCCCCGTGGAAGCGCTGCAACGTGAGCGGCCCCGCTCCCCGCTGGTAGGCGGTCATCTCCACGAGGACCGGCGCCGCCCCCCGCAGGCGCGCCGCCGCCGCCCGGACCGCGAGCGCCGTGGCGTCGTGGTCGGGGTGGCCGCCCTCGAAGGCGTGGGTGACCACCAGGGCGGGCCGGCGCTCGTCGAGCAGCCGCGCGAGCTCCCGCACCAGCCGGGAGAGCTGCCGGGTGGCCTCCTGGTCGCGAACGCCGAGGCAGCGGACGGCGGACGCCGGCACGCCCGCCACCGCGAGCGCCTCCAGCGCCTCGCGCCGCCGCAGCGCCGCGTAACCCTCCCGCGAAGCCGGGGCGCGCGGCGACCAGAGCGCCGGGTCGGCCGGCGCGCCATCGGTCAGGTGGACCACGCCCGCGCCGGGGTGCTCGATGAGCAGCCCCCCGGCCCCGATGGTCTCGTCGTCCGGATGGGCCGCGACCAGCACCCAGCCCTGCTCGGCCAGCGCGTCGAGGTCGAGCGGCGCCGGGCCGGGGCGCGCTTGCTTCACCTGAAAGGGCATTCGCCTCCCAACGGTAGCACCGGGCAGGGTGCTCGTGCCTACCCGGCTGGGAGAAGCACGCGCCGCCCGGCGAGCGCCAGCCTACAATGAGTGAATGCGCACCCTGCTCGCGTGCCTCGCCGTCGCCCTGCTCGCCGCCTGCGGCGGCACGTCGCCGAAGTGCCCCGCCGGCCAGGCCCGCTGCGGCGGACAGTGCGTGGACCTCTCCACGGATCCCCTGCAGTGCGGGGCGTGCGGGAACGTCTGTCCCGCCACCGCCACCTGCACCGCCGGCGCGTGCGTCTGCCCGGGGACCCAGACCTCCTGCGGCAGCCTCTGCGCCGACCTGCAGACCGACGCGCAGCACTGCGGCACCTGCGGCACGAGCTGCGGCCTCGGCACCTGCCAGGTCGGCGCGTGCGCCTGCAGCCCCGGCGCGACCGACTGCGGCGGACACGCGGGCGTCTGCGCCGACCTGACGCGGGACCCCGGCCACTGCGGCGCGTGCGGCACGGCCTGCCCGGCGACCTTCGCCTGCCTCCAGGGCGCCTGCGCCTGCCCCCCGAGCACCACGCAGTGCGGGGCGGCGTGCAGCGTGCTCGCCACCGACCCGCTCAACTGCGGCGCCTGCGGCCACGCCTGCGGCACCGGGTTCTCCTGCGGCGCCGGCGCGTGCACCTGCTCCGGCCCCGGCAAGCAGGTCTGCGGGGCGAGCTGCCTCGACACCACCTCCGACCTGAACAACTGCGGCGCCTGCGGCCGGGTCTGCCCGAGCGGCACGCTCTGCAGCGCCGGCGCCTGCGCCTGCCCGTCGGGGAGCACGGTCTGCGCGAGCGGCGGCGCCTCGACCTGCACCAACCTCAAGACCGACCCGGCGAACTGCGGGGCCTGCGGCAACGCCTGCGGCGCCGGCGCGGCCTGCTCGAGCGGCGCCTGCGCGAGCTGCCCGGCGCACGACAACGGGCTCGGGCAGCAGTTCCTGGACTGCGCGCCGCCCGACACCTTCACCCTCACCACCGCGAAGGAGGCCGCAAAGGCCTGGAGCGCGAGCGGGAGCGAGCAGGTGACGACCGGCTGCTCCGGCGGCGGCGCCGGGTCCACCTGCTTCGGGTGGCAGCGCTCCGACGGGACGTGCGGGATCTGGTGCTACGGCGGGACGCTCGCGGGCGCGGTGTTCCAGAGCTTCAACTTCACCTGCGTCTGCTTCAACGGACCGCAGTCCGCCTGGCACTGACGCGCGGGAGGGCCCCCGCCCGGAGCCCCCCAGACCGGCCCTCGCCAAGGGCGTCCCGGCGCGGCATGAAGGGCCGCGATGCCGCGGCGCCTCCTCTGCCTGCACGGGCACTTCTACCAGCCCCCGCGCGAGAACCCCTGGATCGACGAGATCGAGGTGCAGGACAGCGCCGACCCGTTCCACGACTGGAACGAGCGGATCGCGACCGAGTGCTACGGCCCCAACGCGGCGGCCCGCATCAAGGACGGCGCCGGCCGCATCGTGGACATCGTCTCCGGCTACCGGCACCTGAGCTTCAACTTCGGCCCGACGCTGCTCGCCTGGCTGGAGCGCCACCGCCCCGACGTCTACGGGCGCGTGCTGGAGGCCGACGCCTGGAGCCTGGAGCGGACCGGGCACGGCAACGCGCTCGCCCAGGCCTACCACCACGCCATCCTGCCCCTCTGCTCCCCCCGCGACCGGCGCACCGAGATCCGGTGGGGGCTGGCCGACTTCCAGCGGCGCTTCCACCGCGCGCCCGAGGGCTTCTGGCTCCCCGAGACCGCCGCCGACTCGCCCACGCTCGCGGCGCTCGCGGCCGAGGGGATCCGCTTCACCCTGCTCTCGCCCTACCAGGTCCGGCGCATCCGGCTCGACGAGGGCGACTGGCGCGACGCGACCGAGGCCCGCTTCGATCCGAGCCGGCCGTACCGCGTCCGCGCCGGCGACCGCGAGCTGGCGGTCTTCTTCTACGACGGCCACATCGCGCGCGACCTCGCCTTCGGACAGGCCCTCTCCACCCCCGAGGCCCTGCTCTCCCGGCTCGAGGACGGCTACGACGACACCCGCGGCCACGACGAGATCCTGACCGTCGCCATCGACGGGGAGACCCTCGGCCACCACAAGAAGGGGGCCGACGAGGTGCTGGCGGCCGCCCTGCGGCGGCTCGCCGCGAAGGGCGAGCCGCGCATCGTCAACCTGGGCCAGGCGCTCGAGCTCGTGCCGGTGCGCTGGGAGGCCGAGATCGCCGAGGGCTCCTCCTGGAGCTGCGCGCACGGGCTCGAGCGCTGGCGGAGCGACTGCGGCTGCAACGCCGGCGGCGAGCCCGCGTGGAACCAGGCCTGGCGCGCGCCCCTGCGGAGCGCCCTCGACGGCCTGCGCGACCGGTGCGCCGCGCTGTACGAGCGGGCCTCCGCGGGGCTGCTCGCCGACCCCTGGCGCGCCCGCGACCGCTACGTCGAGCTCGTGCTCGACCCCGAGCGGCGCGACGTGGAGCGCTTCTTCCGGGTCGAGGCGGCCCGGCCGCTCGCGCGCGAGGAGCGGGTCCGCGCGCTGCGCCTCCTCGAGATGGAGCGCCAGGCGCTCCGCATGTACACGAGCTGCGGCTGGTTCTTCTCGGAGCTCTCGGGGCTCGAGACCGTGCAGGTGCTCAAGTACGCGGCGCGCGCCATCCAGCTCGCCCGCGAGGCGGCCGGCGAGGACCTCGAGCCGGAGTTCGCCGAGGCGCTCGGGCGGGCGCCGTCCAACGTGCCGGCGCTCCGCGACGGGCGGCGCGTCTACGAGCAGCTGGTCCGGCCCAGCGTCGCCTCGCTCGAGCGGGTCGCCGCGCACCTCGCCATCGCCGGACTGGTGCAGCCGCTCCCCGACTCCGGCCGGCTCTTCTGCTACCGCTACCGCGTCCGTGGGCGCCGGGTCGGCCGCGCCGGGGCGGCCACCCTGGCCCTCGGCCGCCTCGAGCTCGAGAGCCTCGCCACCGGCGAGCGGCTCGACGCGCTCGTCTGCGTGATGCACTTCGGCGCCGCCGACTTCCGCTGCGGCGTGGAGCCCTGGCCCGGCGAGGCGGCGCAGGCCGCCGTCGAGGAGGCGCTCTTCGCGCGCGGCGAGGCGGCCTCGCTCCCGGAGCTCCTGCGCGCGGTGGACCGCGCCTTCGGCGGCCGCGACTACACGCTGCGCGATCTCTTCCTCGACGAGCGGCGGCGCGTCGCCGAGATCCTCCTCGCCGACTCGATGCGGCGCTACGAGTACGACTTCACCCGGATCTTCGAGGACAACCGGCGGCTCATGGAGTTCCTGCGCGAGCTCGACTCGCCCGTGCCCGGGCCGCTGCGCGCCGCCGCCGACGTCTCGCTGAGCCGCCGCCTCTCGTCCCTCACCCGCCGGATCGGCGCGGGCGAGGTGGCGCTCCGCGACGGCGAGCCGGAGCTGCGCGGCACCGTCGAGCTCGCGCGCCGGCTCGGGGTGGGGCTGCACCTCGACCCGGTGCGCCGCCAGGTGCTCGAGGTGGTCGAGGCGCGCATGGCCGACGTCGCCGCCGGCCGGGGCGCGGCGGCGCGGGCGGCCGAGCTCGTCGAGGTGCTCTCGCTCGCGAGCCGGCTCGGCCTCACGCTCGACCTCTGGGCGGCGCAGAACCGGCTCTGGGACTGGGCCGGCGCGAACGGGGCGGCCCTCGACCGGGACAGCCTGGCCGCGCTGGGGCGCGAGCTCTGGTTCGACGAGGAGACGCTCCTCGCGCGGGCCGGTTACGCGCCGCTCGCCCCCGAGGCGATCGCCTGAGCGGCCCCTGAATTCCCGGAAACCAGGGGCGCCACCTCCGGGGCTCCGCACCGCCGGGCGCGAGGCGCAGGATGTGAGCTTGCGGCGCCACGACGCTTGCCTGGAAGGAGACGCACACATGGCCGAGCAGAAGAAACGCGGGTTCCACGCGCTCGAGCAGCGCATCCACCAGATCGAGGAGGAGGACCAGAAGCAGCAGACCGCGAAGCCCAAGGAGCAGCCCCAGGCGCCCCGCACCGAGCCGAACCAGCCCAAGGGCGGGAAGTAGTCGAGCGGAGGCGCGCGCCACACCTTCACGGCATGCGCGCGCCTCCTCTCTGCCTCGCCGCCGCCGTCGCCGTCCTCCCGTCCCTTGCGCTCGCCGGGCCAGCGCCCGCCGAGGCGCCGGCCGGGCGCTCGGCCAGCGGCCCGGCGACCGGGCGCACCATCCGGACTCCGGAGGGCTTCCTCCGCGTCGAGGAGCCGGAGGAGCCCGGGCCCGGCGGGACCCTGTCGATCGTCCCGGCCGCCGAGCCGGCGCGACCGCCCGCCGCCCCGCAGCCCGGCGTGGGCGAGGCGGAGGGACGGACGCAGCCGCCGCCCGCCCCGAGCGCCCTGCCGCGCCGGCCGCGCGGCATGGGGCTCTGCGAGCCGGAGCGGGCCGCCTTCCTGAAGGAGCTCTTCCGGATCGCCGGCGTGGACGTGGAGGATCCGCTCGCGCTGGTGGCCGCCTTCACCGGCGAGAACGCGGGCGACGTGCCGTCGCTCCGCTTCCCGGAGTGGGGGCTCGTGCCGGTCGATCCGGTGCGCGCGCTGGCGTGGAACTTCGAGCTGCAGATCCGGGCCCGCGAGCTCTCGCAGTGCGTGCGCGACCCTGGCCGGCCCCGCGTCGATCCGCGCTTCCACCCCCGGCCGGCGGAGGGCGCGTCCCCGGCCCCGTCCTCGGCGCCCGCCTCCCCGCCCGCCCCCGAGGCTCCCGGGACCCTCGTGGCGCGCCGGCCCTGAAAGCGCTATACGGTGCGGTCCCATAGGAGACCATTTGAAGTCATTCGCCGAGCTGAACCTCTCCGAGAAGACCCAGCAAGCCCTCCGCCGCGCCGGCTTCGAGCACCCCACCCCGATCCAGGCGCAGGCGATCCCGCCCGCGCTCGCCGGCCACGACGTGATCGGCACCGCCGCCACCGGCACCGGCAAGACGGCCGCCTTCCTCCTCCCCATCCTCGAGCGGCTCTCCGCCGGGCCGCGCGCCACCCGCGCCCTCGTGCTCGCCCCCACGCGCGAGCTCGCCATCCAGATCGGCGAGGAGCTGGAGCGCTTCGGCCACGGCCGCCACGTGCGCGGGGCGGTGGTGATCGGCGGCGTCGGCATGGGCAACCAGGCCGCGGCGTTCCGCGAGGGGCGCGAGGTGATCGTGGCCACCCCGGGGCGCCTCGTGGACCACCTGGCGCAGGGCACCGCGCGGCTCGCGGACGTCGAGGTGCTGGTCCTCGACGAGGCCGACCGGATGCTCGACATGGGCTTCAAGCCCCAGCTCGATCGGATCCTGGCGAAGCTGCCCCGGGACCGGCAGACGCTGCTCTTCTCGGCCACCACCGGCGGGGAGGTGGCCGAGTTCGCGCGGCGCCACCTGCGCGAGCCGGTGCGGGTGGAGGTGACCCGGAGCGGGACCACCGCCGAGCGCGCCGAGCAGCAGGTGTACCTCGCGAGCCAGGACGAGAAGGTGCCGCTCCTGCTCGCGCTGCTCGAGGTGGACGACGAGAGCACCCTCGTCTTCACCCGCACGAAGCACCGCGCCGACAAGGTGGCGCGCCTGCTCGAGCGGGCCGGGCACAAGGTCTCGCGCATCCACGCCAACCGCTCGCAGGGGCAGCGGCGCGCGGCGCTCGACGGGTTCAAGGACGGCACCTTCCGCGTGCTCGTGGCCACCGACATCGCCGCCCGCGGCATCGACGTCGCCGAGATCGGGCACGTCGTGAACTTCGACCTGCCGCACGTGGCCGAGGACTACGTCCACCGCGTCGGCCGGACCGCGCGCGCCGCCGCGAGCGGCCGCGCCTCGAGCTTCGCCTCCCCGGAGGAGCTGCCGCTCCTGCGGGGGATCGAGAAGCTCACCCGCCGGGAGCTGCGGCGGGCCGCCGTCCCGCGTGAGGCGAGCGCCTTCCGGGACGAGCTCGCCCGCGCCCAGACGGCCCGGGCCGCGTCCGGCCCGGCGGGCCGCGCCGCGGCCGGCGCGCAAGGCCAGCACCACGGCCGCCCCGCCGCGCGGCCGGGCCGCGGGCGGTCGCGCGGCGCTCGCAGTGGGCACTCGACGGGTCGGGGGCGCTAGACTAAGGTGTCGCGTTCGTCCTCGCCCCCTCGGGGGCCCGGCGCGGCATCTCGGGCGAGGAACTGCTCGGCCCGGCCTCGCGGCCGGGCTTTGCTTTCTGGCAAGGAGAAGAAGGAATGGCTCAGAATCCGGGACAGCTGAAGCGCATCAAGGAAGCGGGGCGCCGCGAGCACCAGAAGGACAAGGCGGAGCGGAAGGAGCAGCGCCGCCGCGAGGCCGAGGAGCGCCGGAAGAACCTCCCGCCCGGGGAGGATCCGGACCTCGCCGGCATCAAGCCCGGCCCGCAGCCGCCGCTCGAGGACTGACGTCCCCGGCGCCGCGAGGTCTCCCCGGCCCCGGCGCCGCTCACTCGCCCCGCACGTCGCAGCCGCCCGGCCGAACCTCGAAGGATTGGCCCGCGTGGCGGGCGCGCAGGAAGGCGGCCCAGTCCTCCAGCCGCTGCCGGTCGCGGCTCCCGCAGAGCGGGAACTCGAGCCGCTCCTCCGCCGGAAGCCAGTCCGCCGCGCAGGCGGGCGCTCCGTCCACGAGCAGGTGCCAGATCACCTCCGCAGGATAGCACCCAGCTTGGCCCGCCGGCGCGCCGGCGGGCCGCTTCATCATGGGATCGCCGCCGCGGCCGCCTCCCGCCGCGGCCGGGGAGGCCCCCATGACCGCCGCCGCGACGCACGCTCGCGAGCCGCTGACCGCGCTCGACGCAGCCTGGCTGCACATGGATCGCCCCGGGAACACGGCCGACGTGGTCGGGCTGCTCGCGCTGTCGGGGCCCCTCACCGTCTCGGCCCTCCTGCGGCTCCTGGAGGAGCGGCTCCTCGTGCACCGCCGCTTCCGCCAGCGCGTGCACCCGGAGCTCCTCGGGCCCGGCGCCTGGGAGGACGATCCGGCGTTCGCCCTCTCGCGCCACGTGATCCTCCACCGGCTCCCGGACGGCGGCGCGGCGCTCCGCAAGCTGGTGGGCAGCGTCGCCTCCGAGCCGCTGCCGCACGGCGGCTCTCCGTGGGTCGTCCACCTCGCCTCCACCGGCGGGCGCTCCTCGCTGGTGCTCAAGCTGCAGCACGCGATGGGCGACGGCTTCGCGCTCGTGGGCGTGCTCCTCTCGCTCTGCGACGAGGCCCTCTCGGCGGGCCCGTCCCCGGCGGTCCCGGCGCCGCCCGCCGCGGTGGCCGCCGCCGCTCGGCTCGCGCCGCCCGAGCTCGCGGCCCGCTCCGCCGCCGCGCTGGCGCGGCTCGCCGGGCTGGCGCCGGACCCCGCGACCCCCCTCACCCGCCCGACGTCCGGGGTGCGGCGGGTGGCCTGGACGCGCGGCCTGCCGGTGGCGCCGCTGCGCGCCGCGGCCCGGCACGCCGGCGCGGGGCTCAACGACCTGCTGGTCGCCGCGGTCGCCGGCGGGCTGCGCCGGGTGCTCGCCCGCGAGGTGGCCGGCGTGGACCGGCTCTCGCTGCGCGCCCTCGTCCCGGTGAACCTCCGGCGCCACTTCCCCGGCACCGCCGGCGAGGCGCCGCTCGGGAACCGCTTCGGGCTCGTGTTCCTCGAGCTGCCCGTCGGGGAGCGGGCGCCGCTCGCGCGGCTCCGGGCGGTCCAGGCGCGCATGGCGGAGCTCAAGGCGAGCCTCGACCCGGTGGTCACGGCGGGCGTGCTCTCCGGCCTGGGCCGCTGCCCGCCGGCGCTCGAGCACGTCGCCGCCGACTTCTTCGCCCGGCGCGCCTCGCTCGTGCTGAGCAGCGTGCCTGGGCCGCCGGTGCGGCTCCACCTCGCGGGGAGGCGGATCGACGGCGCCATGTTCTGCGTGCCCCACCCGGCCACGCTCGGGCTCGGGGTGAGCCTCCTGCGCTACGCCGGAGAGGTCCGGCTCGCCGTCCGCGCCGACGCGGCGGCGCTCGAGCACCCGCTCGCGCTGGTGCGGGCGGTCGAGCAGGAGCTCGCGGGCTTCCTCGCCGGCGGGGCGCGCGCCTCGGCGTGAGGGGCGCGTCACCGCTCCGTCGAGGGCGGAGCGCCCGCCCCGGCGCGCGCTTATCGCAGGAGCATGGGAACCCCGGCGCGCGCGCAGGCCGGCCTCGGCGAGCTCGTGGCCCGCGTGGTGGGCGCGCGGAACTGCATCCGCGACCCGGCGGATCTCGCCACCTACGCCTGCGACGGGCTCACCAACGCCCGCGTCGCGCCGGCGCTGGTGGCCCTCCCGGGCACCACCGAGGAGGTGGCGGAGGTGGTCCGGCTCGCCTCCGCGGCGGGGGTGCCGATCGTGCCGCGCGGCTCCGGGACCGGCCTCTCGGGGGGCGCCCGGCCCGTGCCGGGCTGCCTCGTCCTCGGGCTCTCCCGGATGCGCCGCATCCTCGAGGTCGATCTCGAGAACGGGCGGATGCGAGTGCAGCCCGGCGTCATCAACCTCGAGGTCTCGAGCCGGGTCGGCGCCGCCGGCTGGTACTACGCGCCCGATCCCTCGTCCCAGAGCGTGTGCACCATCGGCGGCAACGTGGCCGAGAACTCGGGCGGCGCGCACTGCCTCAAGTACGGGTTCACCACCCACCACGTGCTCGGGGCGACGGTGGTGCTCGACGGCGGCGAGGTGGTGACCCTCGGCGGGCCGGTGCTCGACGCCCCGGGCTACGACCTCCTCTCGGCGCTGGTGGGGAGCGAGGGGATGTGCGGCGTGGTCACCGAGGTCTGGCTCCGCCTGCTGCGCAAGCCGGAGGCGACGCGCACCTTCCTCGCCATCTTCCCCTCCACCGACGAGGCGGGCGCGGCGGTCTCGGGCATCATCGCCGCGGGCATCCTCCCGGCCGCCATCGAGATGATGGACCGGCTCGCCATCGCCGCCGCCAAGGCGGCGACCGGGCTCGACTGGCCGGACCAGGGCGCCCTGCTGCTCATGGACGTGGACGGCCCGGCGGAGGAGGCGGAGCACACCGCCGCCCGCGCCGTCGCCATCGCCGAGGCGGCCGGCGCCCTCGAGGTCCGCCGGCCGCGCGACGACGCCGAGCGGCTGCTCATGTGGAAGGGGCGCAAGAGCGCCTTCGCCGCGGTCGGCCGCATCAGCCCCGACTACGTGGTCGAGGACGGCGTCATCCCGCGCTCCGAGATCGCCCGCGTGCTCCGCGAGATCGCGGCCCTCGCGGCGGGGCACGGGCTGCGGGTCGCGAACGTGTTCCACGCCGGCGACGGCAACCTCCACCCGCTCGTGCTCTACGACGCCCGCGTCCCCGGGGAGCTGGCGCGCGCCGAGCGGCTCGGCGGCGAGATCCTCGCGCTCTGCGTGCGCGCCGGGGGCTCCATCACCGGCGAGCACGGCGTCGGGGCCGAGAAGGCGGCCTACATGGCGGTCCAGTTCCGGGAGGAGGACCTCGCCGCCATGGCGCAGGTCCGCTGCGCCTTCGACCCGCTCTGCCGCTTCAACCCCGGCAAGGTCTTCCCCACGCCGCGCCTCTGCGGCGACCGGCCCGGGCCGTACCACCCCCACCCGGCCGAGCTCGCGGGGCTCGCGGAGCGGGTCTAGGAGCGCGCCGTGATCCCGACCCCCAGCCCCGACGCGGCCCCGGCGGCCCGGCCGGCGCCGCGCCCCGCCGCCCCGGAGGGCCCGGCGCGGTACGCGCCCGCCACCGTCGCCGAGGCCGCCGAGCTCCTGCGCCAGGGGGCGGCCCGGCGCGAGCCGCTCCTCTTCGAGGGAGGCGGCACCGACCTCGGCCCGGACGAGCCGGGCGCCTGCGCCGTCCTCGAGACCGGCCGGCTCGCCCGCGTCGTCGAGTACGCCCCCTCGGACCAGGTGGTGGTGGCGGAGGCGGGGCTCACCCTCGCCGCGCTGCAGGCGGTGCTCGGGCGCGAGCGGCAAAGGCTCGCCCTCGACCCGCCGCTCCCGGAGCGCGCCACGCTGGGCGGCCTGCTCTCCGCCAACGCCTTCGGGCCGCTGCGCACCCGCTACGGCGGGCCGCGCGACCTCGTCATCGGCATCGCGGTGGTGACCGCCGGCGGGACGCTCGTGCGCGGCGGCGGCAAGGTGGTGAAGAACGTGGCCGGCTTCGACCTGCCCCGCCTGTTCTCCGGCGCGCGCGGCACGCTCGGGCTCGTCGCCGAGGTGAGCTTCCGGCTCCACCCGCTCCCGGAGACCTCCGCCACCCTGGCGCTCCCCGGCCTCGGCGCGGACGCGGCCTGGGAGCTCGCCAGGGCGCTGCGCGAGGCGCAGCTCGAGCCGGCCGCGGTGGCGGCCCTCTGCGAGGGAGGCCTTTGGGACCTCGGCGTCCGCTTCGAGGGGTTCGAGGCGGCGGTGTCGGCGCAGGCCCGCCGCGCGCTCGCCCTCGCCGGCCGGCGCGGCGCCGCCCTCCTCGCCCCCGGCGAGGCGGCGGCGTTCTGGCGGCGGCACGACGCGCTCCGCCGGCGCGGCGCCCTCCGGGCGAAGCTGGCCGCGCTCCCCTCCGACCTGCCCCGGGTCGCCGCAGGGCCGCTCGCCGGGCTCCTCGCGGCGATGGAGGGCGGCGCCGCCGTCTGGTACCCGCTCCTCGGGCTCGGCTTCGCGGGCGGGGAACCGTCGGCCGAGGCGCCCGCCGCCGTCGCCCGCGCCCGGGCGGAGCTCGTCGGCTGGCGCGGCAGCCTCGTCGTCCAGGCCTGCCCGGCGTCGCTGCGCGAGGCGGCGGACCCCTGGGGCCCGCCGCCCGCGGCGCTCGGCGTCATGCGCCGGCTGAAGGAGCGGTTCGACCCCGACCGGCGGCTCGCCCCCGGCCGCTTCGTGGGAGGCATCTGAGATGACCGCCGCGCACCTGTCGGCGCCGCCGCCGCTCCGCAAGGACCCCCTCGACGACTGCGTCCACTGCGGCTTCTGCCTGCCGCACTGCCCGACCTACGTCTCCTGGGGCGAGGAGATGGACTCGCCGCGCGGGCGCATCGAGCTCATGCGCGGGCTGCGCGACGGGCGCCTCGCGCTCACCGGCGAGGTGGCGAGCCACTTCGACCGCTGCCTCGGCTGCCTCGGCTGCGTCACCGCCTGCCCCTCCGGCGTGCGCTACGGCGAGCTCATCGAGCGGACCCGGGCGCAGGTCGAGGCGGCCCGGCCGCGGCCGCTCCCGGACCGGCTCTTCCGCGGGCTCCTCTTCGCGCTCTTCCCCTACCCCGCCCGGCTCCGGGTCCTGCTCCCGCTGCTCTGGGCCTACCAGGCGAGCGGGCTGCAGCGGCTATTGCGGGCGACCGGCCTCGTCCGGCTCCTGCCGGCGCGGCTCCGCGCGCTCGAGGGGCTCCTGCCGCGGCTCCGGCTGCGGGAGCTGCGCGGGCGGCTCCCGGCGCGCACGGCGGCGCGCGGCGAGCGCCGGCTCCGGGTGGCGCTCGTCACCGGCTGCGTGCAGCAGGTCTTCTTCCCCGGCGTGAACGGCGCGACCGCCCGGGTGCTCTCGGCCGAGGGCTGCGACGTGCTCGCGCCGCCGCAGGGCTGCTGCGGCGCGCTCTCGATGCACGCCGGGCGCGAGGCCGAGTCGCTCGCGCTCGCCCGGGCGCTCGTGACCCGGCTCGAGGCGACCCGCGCCGACGTCTACGCGGTGAACGCCGCCGGCTGCGGCTCGCACCTCAAGGACCTGGGCCGGCTCCTCGCCGGCGACCCGGCGTGGGCGGAGCGGGCCCGCGACTTCTCGGCCCGGGTGCGCGACGTGAGCGAGGTGCTCACCGCGCTGCCCGCCCGCGCCGTCCGTCACCCCGTCCAGGCTCGCGTCGCCTACCAGCCGTCCTGCCACCTCTTCCACGCGCAGGGGCTCCGCTCGGAGCCGCAGGCCTTGCTGCGCGCCATCCCGGGGGTGGAGCTGGTGGAGGTGGGCGACCAGTGCTGCGGGTCGGCCGGGGTCTACAACCTGCTCGAGCCGGCGAGCGCCGCCGAGATCGGCGCGCGCAAGGCCGAGGCGATCCTCGCGGTCCGGCCGGATGTCCTCGCGAGCGCCAACCCGGGCTGCCTCCTGCAGCTCGGCGGGCACCTTCGCGGGCGCGGCGCGGCGCTCCCGGCGCTGCACCCGATCGAGCTGCTCGACGTCTCCATCCGGGGCGCGCGCCGGACGCCGCCGCCGGCCCCGGCGCCGGGCCAGACACGCTCCGTGAACGATCGTTGACCGCCGCCCCCCTGCGATTTCCTTGACGTTCGGCGCGAGCATGGGCACGCCTTGTGCTCGGGCAGTCGAGCGCACCGCGGCCGAGCGCCGCGCAGGGAGGCACCCGTGAACTGGTCGCAGGTCTACACGCCGCTCGGAAATTTGTACCTCTCGGCCGTCGTGGCGGCGATCCCGGTCGTCGTGCTGCTCGGGGCCCTCGCCTTCTTCCACGTGAAGGCCCACCTCGCCGCGCTGCTGGGCCTGCTCTGCGCCCTCGCCATCGCCATCGGCGTGTACGGCATGCCGGCGAAGATGGCCGGGGTGACCGCGCTCTACGGCGCGGCCTTCGGGCTCTTGCCCATCGGCTGGATCATCCTCAACGCCATCTTCGTCTACGACCTCACGGTCGAGACCGGGAAGTTCGAGGTGGCGAAGCACACCATCGCCGGGCTCGCGAGCGACCGGCGCATCCAGGTGCTGCTCATCGGCTTCGCCTTCGGCGCCTTCATCGAGGGCGCGGCCGGCTTCGGCACGCCGGTGGCCATCTCCGCCGCGATGCTCATCGGCCTCGGCTTCCGCCCGCTCCCGGCGGCCGGCCTGGCGCTCATCGGCAACACCGCGCCGGTCGCCTACGGCGCGCTCGGCACGCCGGTCATCACGCTCGCCAAGGTCACCGGGCTCGACGTGAACCTGCTCTCGGCCATGGTCGGCCGGCAGCTCCCGTTCTTCTCGGTGATCGTGCCGTTCTGGCTGGTCTGGGCCATGGCCGGGTTCAAGGGGATGAAGGAGGTCTGGCCGGCCTGCCTCGTCGCCGGCGTGAGCTTCGCCATCCCGCAGTACCTCGTCTCGAACCACTTCGGCCCGTCGCTCGTGGACATCGTGGCGGCGGCGGTCTCGATCGGCGCCACCTACGTCCTGCTCCGGTTCTGGCAGCCGCCCAGCATCTGGCGCTTCCCGGACGAGCGGGAGGACGCCCGGCTCGGCGCCGGGGCGGTGCCGCGCTCGGTGGGCGCCGCGTCGGCGCAGCCGGCGGTCTCGACCAAGGACGGCTGGCTCGCCTGGATGCCCTGGATCGTCCTCTCGGTCTGCGTGTTCGTGTGGGGCCTCCCCGACGTCAAGGCGTGGCTCGGGAACCTGCACACCTCGATGTACAAGCTCCACCTCGCGCCCAAGCCGGCCTTCGAGATCCCCGGCCTGCACAACCTCGTGATGCGCGTGCCCCCGGTGGTGAAGAAGCCGACCGCGGAGGGGGCCATCTACAGCCTCAACGTCCTGCAGGCCACCGGCACCGCGCTGCTCCTCTCGGGCATCGTCTCCGGCATCTTCCTGAAGGTCTCGCCGGGCCGGCTGGCGCGCATCTACCTGCACGCGCTGAAGCGCGTCCGCTTCTCGCTCCTCACCATCGCGGCCATGCTCGCGCTCGGGTTCACCACCCGCTACTCGGGGTCGGACACGACCATGGGGCTCGCCTTCGCCTCCACCGGCGCGCTCTTCCCGTTCTTCTCGCCGATGCTCGGCTGGCTCGGCGTCGCGCTCACCGGGTCGGACACCTCGTCCAACGTGCTCTTCGGGAACCTGCAGGTGGTGAGCGCGCAGCAGATCGGGATGAACCCGATCCTCGCCGCCGCCGCCAACAGCTCCGGCGGCGTCATGGGCAAGATGATCGACGCGCAGAGCATCGTGGTGGCCGGCGTCGCCACCGGCCAGCAGGGGCACGAGGGGCCCATCCTCCGGTACGTGTTCTGGCACAGCCTCGTCCTGGCGTGCCTGGTCGGGGTGCTCGTCCTCGTGCAGTCGCTCTTCTTCCCCGGGATCGTGCCGCATTAGCCGCGCGGGCCGCCGCGCCCCACCCGGCCGCGCGCCGGGGCGGGCGCGCGGCGGTACCATCGCGCCGTGAAGCACGGGAGCACGGGGAAGCACCGCATCGTCGCCCTGGCCGCCCTCGCCGGCGCCGCCGCGCTCGACTGCGCAGCGCCCGGCGCGGGCGGCAGGCCGGTCCCGGTCGCGCCCGCCGAGCGCGCCCTCCCGGAGCCGGATCCCTCCTGCCGCAACCGCGTCCAGGGCCCCATGCGCCTCTCCGGCGTGGAGCAGGTCACGGCCAAGGTGGCGGTGGACGCCGCCGGCCGCGTCACCCTGGTGCAGTTCCTCGCCCCCGACCTCACGCCGTCGCAGCGGGTCGAGCTGCGGCGCGCCATGGAGGGCTGCCTCTGGCGCCCGGCCATCGGCCCCGACGGCAAGCCGGAGCCGGGGGACCGGACGCTGGTCATCGGCGTGGCCCGCTGACCCGTCGCCGCCGCTCCGGCGCGGCGCTCCCGCGGGGCGCCGCCGCGCTCACCCGAGGGCGAGCAGCGCCTCCGCCACCTCCACCAGATCCACGCCGCGCACGTCGGGCGGCGGCATCGCCGGCTGCCAGCGCCGCTCGAGCCGGCTCGCCCAGCCGGTGAGGAGCCCGGCCGCCCTCGCGCCCTGCACGTCCCAGGCGTGCACGGCGACCAGCGCCACGCGCTCGGGCGGGAGCGCCAGGGCGTCGCAGACGTGCCGGTAGACCGCGGCGTTCGGCTTCCAGCGGCGCACCTCGTCCACCCCGGCCACCCGGGCCACGAGCGGCAGGAGCCCGGCCCGCTCCAGGAGGGCGCGCGTGGGGCCGACCCCGCCGTTGCTCACCGTCGCCACCGCGACCCCGGCCTCGGCGAGGCGCCGGAAGGCCGGCGCCGCGTCCGGGTGCGCCGGCAGCTCCGCCAGCCCGTCGAGCACGGCGGCCGCCTCCGCCTCGCCGCAGGAGACGCCGTGCTGGCCGCAGACCACCTCGAGGGCGCCCGCGCCCACCTCGCGGAAGCTGGCGAACCGGCCGGCGGCGTCGAGCGCCATGGCGTCGCGCAGCAGGCGCGTGAACCAGAGCTCGAGCGCGTGCGGCGGGAGGCCGAGGGCCACGAGCCTCGGCCGGAGCGGCTCGAGCGGGAAGAGGGTCTCGACGACGTCGAACGCGACCGCGGCCGGCCGGGAGGGCATCCGACCCATTTGCGCCGCGAGGCGCCCCGCCGCCTGGCCAGGACGGGTGGCGCGGCGGCCCGGCCCGGCGCATCCTTCTGGCCGAGGGAGGTGGCCCTTGGGGAAGGTGGCGCTCATCACCGGGGCGACGGACGGCATCGGCCGGGCGTCGGCGATCGCGCTCGCGCGCAAGGGGCTCGAGGTGCTGGTGCACGGGCGCGACCCGGGCAAGGTGCGCGAGACGGTGGCGGAGGTCGAGGCGGCGGGCGGGCGCGGGCAGGGGGTCGTCGCCGACCTCTGCCGGCTCGACGAGGTGCGAGCGCTCGCGGCGGAGGTGGCGCGGCGGGCGCCGGCGCTGCACGTGCTGCTCGCGAACGCCGGCGTGTACGCGAGCGCCCGCACGGTCACGCCCGACGGGCACGAGACCACCTTCCAGGTGAACTTCCTCGCGCCGTTCCTGCTGACGCGGCTCCTCGTGCCGCTCCTCCTGCGCTCCGCCCCCGCGCGGATCCTGCTCACGAGCTCCACCGCCCACGGCCAGGCGCGGCTGCACCTCGACGACCTCGACTCGGAGCGCCGCTGGGATCCCTACATGGCCTACGCCGAGAGCAAGCTCGAGCTCATCCTCTTCGCCCGCGCGCTGGCGCGGCGGCTGCGCGGCACCGGCGTGACGGTGAACGCCTTCCACCCCGGCGTCATCTCCACCAAGCTCCTGCACCGGGGGTTCGGCGCGGGCGGCGCGCCGGTCGAGGTGGCGGTCGAGGCGGTGCTCCGGCTCGCCACCGCGCCCCAGCTCTCCAAGACCACCGGCCGCTACTTCGACGTCACCGACGACCGCCGGCCCTCGCCGCAGGCGCGCGACGACCACCTCGCCGAGCGGCTCTGGCACGTCGCCGACGCGCTCACGGGGCTCTCCGAGACGACCGCGGGCGAGGCGGGCGCGCCGCACTGACCGGCGGCCGCCGCTCACACGATGGCGCGCACCACCCCGCCGTCCACGCGCAGCGCCGCCCCGTTCACCGCCGCCGCCCGCGGGCTCGCCACGAAGGCGACGAGCGCCGCCACCTCCTCCGGCGTGGCGAACCGCTGCAGGAGCGAGCTCGGGCGCGCCTCGCGGAAGAAGTCGCGCTCCACCTCGGCGGCCGGCTTGCCCTGCTGGCGCGCCAGCCCCTCCACGAAGTCGCCCACCCCCTCGCTCCGGGTCGGCCCGGCCAAGATGGCGTTCACCGTCACCGCGGTGCCGCGGGTCAGCTCGGCGAGCCCGCGCGAGAGCCCGAGCTGGGACGTCTTGCTCACGCCGTAGTGGATCATCTCGGCCGGGATCTGCAGCGCGCTCTCGCTCGAGATGAAGAGGATCCGCCCCTCGTTCCGCGACAGCATCCGCGGGAGGTGGTGCCGCGAGAGCCGCACGCCCGAGAGCAGGTTCACCTCGAGCATCCGGGCCCACTCGCCGTCCCCGATCTCGGCGAAGGGCCGGGCCGCGAAGATGCCGACGTTGTTCACGAGCACGTCGCAGTCGGGCGCCGCCGCGATCAGCGCGTCGCAGCCTTCGGCGGTGCCGAGGTCGGCCGCGACCCCCGCGACCTCGCCGCCCGGGACCCGCGCGCGCAGCGCCCGCTCCGCCTCCCGCACCCGCGCCGCGGTCCGCCCGTTCACGACCACCCGCGCCCCCTCGCGCAGGAGCGCCTCCGCGATGGCGAGGCCGATGCCCGCCGTCGATCCGGTCACCACCGCCCGCTTGCCGCCCAGTCCGAGGTCCATGGGCGGCGAATGTAAGCGCGGCAGGTCGCCGGCGCGACGGCGGAGCGGGGGCGCTCCCGCGCTCAGCGGTTCCTGCCCGCCGGCGCGTCGGAGCGCTCGCCGCCGCTGGCGGCCTGCTCCGCCTGCACGTCGGCCGGCTCGCGCTTGCCCGGGTTCTCCTGGTCGCCGGTCCGCGCCGCGTGGATGGCGTCCACCGACGCCGAGGGCACGCCGTTGTAGCCGGGGCCCAGGGCCGGATCGCCGGACGCGCGCGGCTCCGCGGCGGCCATGGGAACGCCCTGCGGCGTCCCGTACTCGGTCCCGGTCGCGCCGCTCTTGCCGGTCCGGGACCCGGCGCCGCTGCCGCCGGCCCAGGCCCCGGAGCCGAAGGATCCCGTGCTCCCCGCGCTCGAGCCGCCGGTCTGGCCCCAGGCCGCCCCCGGGATCGCCAGGGCCAGCGCGAGCAGCCGGCCGAGCGCACGTCGCCTCGCCATGTCGCACCTCCGGGGCTTCAGGCTACGCACGCCCGGCGGCCGCGCCAGGGGTGGACCTAAACGAAGCGCACTTCCTTGCCGGCCAGCGCGCCGGCGAGCTTCTTGTCCACGGCGCCGATGTGCTGGACGAGCCAGCCGCAGATGAGCTTCTGCAGCCCGATGGTGAGCACCGGCGACTGCCCGCGGGCCCGGAACTGGGCCACCAGGTCCTGGAACTGCTTCACGAAGATCGCGTGCTGCGCGACGTGCTCGTCGTAGCCCGCGTACCGCTGCTCCCGCATGACCTTCTCCTCGCAGGCGAAGTGACGCGAGCAGTAGTCGTCGAGGAACGCGAGGAGCTTCAGCACCTCGTCGCCGGAGCGGCCCTGCTTCATGGCCTCGAGCAGCGCGTCGGCGCGCCCGAAGAGCTCCTTGTGCTGCGCGTCGATCGCGTTCACCCCGACGGCGAGCGTCGGATTCCAGGTCGGCATGTGGGTCCCTTCCCAAGGTTCCCGGCCAGGGTCGTCCGGCAGGGGTCTCGGTCAGGCAGGCATGCAAGCGTGACACCGGGTGCCAGGCGATGGGGACCGGGTGCCACCCGGCTCGGAATCTCGGAGGAAAATGCGCGCTCGGGCGGTCCACGCGCGTCCCTCGCGACCCTCCGGAAACGGGGCTCACCCGACCCCGGGTCTCGCCTCACCGGGCGGCGGCGTCTGGCGGCGTCGGGGCCAGGCAGAAAAGGAACCGGCCGCGGCCTCCCGCTCGGGGAGACCGCGGCCGGCGGGTGCTGCCTCAGGAGACTAGCGGGTCGCGACGGGGGTGCCGTTGGCGAGCTTCTCGCCAGGGCCGCGCAGCTCGGCCCGGCGGTTCTGCTTCCAGGCGGCCTCGTCGTGCCCGTCGACGGCCGGGTACTCCTCGCCGAACGAGATGGTCTGGACCGCGGCGGGGACGCCGAGGGCGGTGAGGTAGCGCTTCACCGACTGGGCGCGCCGCTCGCCGAGGGCGAGGTTGTACTCCTGCGTGCCGCGCTCGTCGCAGTGGCCCTCGACCTCGACCACCGGCAGCTTGCGCGCGCGGATGCAGTCGGCGACGCCCTGGAGGGCGTGGCGGGCGTCGTCGTTCAGCGTGGCGTCGTCGTAGGAGAAGCTCACCTTCGAGAGGGTGCAGGCGTCCACCTTGGCGACCGGCGCCGGGGCCGGCGCCGAGGCCTCGGCCTTGGCGGCGGCGTCGGACTTCCCGACCGGCGCGGTGGCGGCGGGCTTGGCGTCCTTCTCGGTCAGCTCGCGCTGGGACTTGTTCGCGCCGGCGCAGCCGGCGAGCGCGCCGGAAGAGACGGCGGTGAGGAGCAGCATCAGGGAAACGCGCTTCATGATGGTCCTGCCTCCAGTGGCGCCGCGGAATGTCGGCGCAGGGTGACGACCCTCCCTGCAGGAGGGGGGTCCACTCCCTCTGTTCCTCGGTCGGCCGCAGATCTCTCTCTCGCCCTCCTCTTTTTTTTCGCGGAGCGCGGTCAGGCGGCTGGGGCGGACGGGACCCCGCCCAATGGTTTCAGCCACTTGCAAAGTTCCGCGTCCCGCGCGAGAGATGGCGCCCGGCGGGGAGAATAGAGGTTGAGATGCAGGAGGACCTCCGGCCGAGCGACGACCTCGACCTCGTGCGCGCCGCGGCCCGCGGCGACGAGGCGGCGTTCGCGCTGCTCATCGACGACTGCTGGGACGTGATCGCCGGCGAGGTGGTCCGGACGCGCTTCCGCGTGCTCGGCCAGCGGCTCCGGCGGGACGACGACCCGGTGCGCGACGCCACCGTGGACGTGCTCGCCCGGATCTCCGCGCCGGTCGCGAAGGGGCGCCCCGAGCTCAAGCTGTCGCGCTTCGACCCAAGCAAGGCGAACCTCCGCACCTGGCTCCGCAGCGTGGCGCGCCACTGCACCTTCAACCGGATCTCGCAGGAGCTGCGGCGGCACCAGCTGCTCGAGGCGCTCGAGCGGATCGCCCTCGTCTACCCCGACCCGGACCGGGGGATGGACGAGGAGGACCACCGGCGGATGGTCGAGATGGCCATGGGGCGGCTCGCGCCGCACCACCGGCAGGTCATCGAGCTCAAGTACTACGCGACCACGCTGGAGCGGGTGGCCGAGGTGATGCGGCTGCCGCCGGCGGTGGTGCTCGCGAAGCTCGACCTGCGGGCCGACGAGCTCACGCTGCCGCTCCCGATCCGGCAGATGGCGGCCCTGCTCGACGAGACCCCCGAGGCCACCAACTCGCGGCTGGGCGTGGCGCGCAAGGAGCTGAAGCAGCTCTGCGCCCGGCTGCACTGGGAAGAGACGCATCCGGAGGAGGTGCTGGCATGACCCCGAAGCCCGAGGACCGGCGCGCGCGCGCCGCCGAGCGGGTCGCGCTGGTGCGCGCCCGCGTCGCCGAGCTGGAGCACCAGCGCGAGGTGCGCCGCCGCCGCAAGCGCGGGCTCGCCGGGGCCGCCGCGCTCCTGGCCTGCGCGCCGCTCGTCCTGCTCGCCACCCGCGACCGGACCGAGCGGCCCTACGTCGAGATCGTCTCCTCCGGGAAGGTCGAGATCGAGTACCAGGGGCGCACCCCGGCCATCCAGGTGCACCGCGGGCTGCTCGAGCGGCGCACGGTCCCGCACGCCGAGGTCCGGCGGAGGTCGCCGTGAGCGCGCTCCTCCTCGCCGCCCTCCTCGCCGCCGGCCCGGGGCAGGCCAGGCCCGACGCCGGGGCCCAGGGACCGCTCGTGGTCGGCTCCGAGCTGGTCTTCGCGAAGGACGCCACGCTCGAGGCCGGGGAGATCGTCTTCCGGCCCGGAGGCCGCATCCGGGTCGCGAACGGCGCCCGGCTCACGCTCAAGGCCCACCGCATCTCGGCGGAGGACGGCGCGGTCATCGACATCGACGGCAAGGGCGAGGCGGGCGAGCCTGGCAAGGCCGGCGCCCCCTGCCCGGGCTGCCAGGCCCCGGTGCAGCGCGTCCGGAGCGCCAGCGCCTTCGCCGCGGCGCTGCAGCAGTGCCAGGAGTCGGGCGTCGGCGGCCAGGGCGGCCAGGGCGGCGCCGGGAAGCCGGGCGCCAGCGTGGAGATCCAGGCCGAGGAGATCCGGGGCCGGGTCCGCTGCGACGTCTCGGGCGGCGAGCCGGGCCGCGGTGGGGCCGGCGGCCCGGGGCTCGTGCTCGAGCGGCCGTCGCCGGCCGGCGCGCCGAGCCGCACCGCCTGCCCCGCCGGTCCTTCCGGGCCGCCGGGCGCGTTCGGGGCCGACGGCCGCTGCGTGATACGCTCGCGTCAGTGAGCGGAGCGGCGAGGCACGGGCGAGCGCGAGGCGGGGCGGTGGGGCGGGCGGCGCTGGCCGCCCTGGCGCTCGCGGTGTGCGCAGGGAGCGTGCGGGCCGCCGGCGAGGGGGGCGTCGAGGATGGCAGGGGCGCCGCGACGGACCCGGCCGGCCCCCCGTCGCTCCTCGACCCGGTGGACTGGTGCCGGCGCGACTCGGCCGGCCGCACCTTCACCCAGCTCCGGGTGCGCGCCGAGTCGATCGTCCGGCGCGGGCTCGACGAGGCCGTGGACGCCTGGCCCGCCGACGACCTCACCGACCTCGCCTTCGACTGGCTCGGCCCGTTCGCCCGCGACCTCGTGCGGCCCGACGACCGCGGCCGGTTCGAGACCGCGCTCGCGGCGAGCTGGTTCCGGCTCCGGCGCGAGGGGCCGCTCGAGGACTTCGTCCGGTTCGGCCCCGACGCCTTCCCCGGCTGCGCCGCGCCCGAGGCCGAGCCGGCGGAGGCCCCGGCCCGCCTCGCCGCCACCGCGGCGCGGGTGGCGCTCGCCGAGCAGCGGCTCCGCGAGCTCCTGGCCCAGGAGTCGCCGGCCCAGCTCGTGGCGCGGCTGCGCGGCGTCTGCGACGAGGTCCGGGCGGGGCGCGAGCGGGCCGCCCGCGACGCCCGCGCCGCCCAGTCCGCCTGGGAGGCGCTGCACGACCGCGGCGCGCTCGCGGCGCCGCTCCAGCTCACCGCGCTCCAGTCGGTGCGGGCGAGGCTCGCCGCCCTCGACGCCGTCCCCTTCTGCCAGAAGAACGGCCTCAAGGGGCTCGCCGCCGAGGCCGCGCTGCTCGACGGCCGCCCGCCCGCGCTGGCGGCCCGCGCCGACGCCTTCCAGGAGGCCCGCGCCCGCGACGTGACGCGCGCGCTCGCCCTCGCCGCCTTCGACGCGGACGAGGCGCGGCGGCTCCTCTTGCTCCTGCCGGCCGCCGCGAGCGGGCCCGGCGCGGGCGACGACGTCTCGGAGGTGCAGCGGCTCGGGACCGAGCTGCTCCAGGAGTGGGACGGCCGCGGGCGCCAGCACCTCGCCCGGCTCTGCGACGGCGCGGAGCGGACCGAGCGGTCCCTCGTGACCGCCCGCCTGCAGGCGCTCGGGACGAAGCTCGCCGCGTCCGAGCCGTTCGTGACCTACGTCGAGGAGCGGACGCTCGGCGAGGAGCGCTACGCCGGCGCGGAGCGGGTGTTCGGCGAGGTGAAGGCGGCGGTGCGCGCCCTCGCCGAGCGCGAGATCCTGCCCCGGCTCCGCCTCTCGCCCGAGGAGGCCCGCGGCGTGCTCGAGGGCATCTCCTCGCTGCAGCTCCTGCGGGCCCGGCCGCTGTTCGCGTCCGACTTCGCCCTCGACCCCGGCTTCCCGCTGCCGCTCCGGACCCGGGCGTCGCGCCAGGAGTCGCGCCCGGAGGAGGACCCGTTCGCCGACGCCGCCCTCCCCGGCCTGCGCGCGCTCGACGCGCACTTCCGGCCCGCCGCCCACGGCGAGCCGGCCGGCGTCTACCTGCAGCCGATCCTGCTCCTCGCCCGGGGCGACGAGGTGGAGGAGCTGCGGACGGTGCTCGCCCACGAGGTGGGCCACCAGCTCGCGCCCCGCACCGGGCGCGGGCCCGGCCCCGACCTGGGGCCGGCCTTCGAGCCGCTCCTCGAGTGCCAGCGGCAGCGGATCCCGATCGCCTCCGACGAGCGCGCCGCCGAGGTGCTGGCCGACTGGATCGCGAGCCGGCTCGCCGCCGCCCGCGTCGCCGCCGCCCCGCCCGCCGCGCGGGCGCGCCAGGTGGACGCGGCGCTCGCGCTCGAGTGCCGGCTGCTCGACGCCGAGGGCCCCTTCCTCGCGACCGGCTTCATCGGCCCGCTGGTGGACGACGAGCACCCGAGCCAGCTCGCGCGCATCAACGAGCTCTTCGGGCAGGACCCGCTCCTGCGCGGCGCCATGGGGCTCGCCCCCGCGCCCTACTGCACGCTCGGCGGCCCCGGCTCCGCCGAGGAGTCGCTCCGCGCCGCCCGCGCCGCCGGCTTCACCGGGCCCGGGCCGCTCACGGCGGCGCCGTAGGGCGGCGGCTCCTCCTCACGCCGGCCTTCGGCCCACCTTCTTCAGCGCGGCGATCCAGAGCCGCGCCTCCTTGCCGCTCAGCCGGGCGCGCCGGAGCGGGGCCACGAGGTCCTTCACCGCGTGCCGCTCCGGGCCGGCGAGGAAGCCGCCGTCGCGCAGGAGGTCGCGGAGCGACGCCGTGAGCCGCTCGAGCTCCCCGTCGGTGGCGGCGACCGGGAGCGGCGCCGGCGGCCGGCCCGAGGTCGCGCGCGCCCGGACCTCGTAGCAGTAGACCAGCGCCGCCTGGGCCAGGTTGAGCGAGGGCTGCTCGCCGAGCGACGGGATCGCCGACAGGTCGTGGCAGCGATCGATCTCCTCGTTGGTGAGCCCGCTCCGCTCGTCGCCGAAGACGATGGCGGTGAGCCCCGCCGGGGCGCGCTCGGCCGCCTCCCGGGCCACCTCCTCCGGGAGGAGCCGCCGCTTGCCGCGGACCTTCCGGGAGCTCGTCCCCACCACCCAGGCGCAGTCGGCGACCGCCTCGTCGAGGGTGGCCACCACCCGGGGCCGGTCGAGCAGCTCCTCGGAGTGGACGGCTACCCGGCGCGCCGTGGCGAAGTCGAGCGTGCGCGGGTCCACGATGGCCCAATCGGAGAGGCCGAAGTTCTTCATCGCCCGCGCGACGGCGCCGAGGTTCTCCGGGTTGCGCGGGCGCAAGAAGACGAGGCGGACGGACATGATCTGGCTCACGCTGCATCAATTCCTGCCCGAAAATCAAGGTCTTCGGGATTGTCCAAGAGTGAACGATCCTTCTTGCCAGAGGCCCCGATTGTGGCACACTTCGGCCGCGCAATTCCGCGCGAAGGGGGTTGCACCCAATGTCCAAGCGTCTCATCGGCCTCCTGGCCGCGCTTCTCGTGCTCGCGCCGATCGCCTCGCGCGCCGAAGAGGGCCCCGGGACGGTCTACTCGAAGGACAAGTATCCCGAGGAGCTCGCCAAGCGTCCGCTGACGCTCCCCGCCGGGATGGCCGAGATCTACGTCCCCGTGAACGTCAACCTGTCCAAGGACGAGACGATCGCGGGCGTGACCGAGTTCGGTCCGTTCAAGCCGGTCCGCATCAACCCGTCCGTGTACTTCGGCATCACCGACGACATCATGGTCGGCCTCTACACGGAGGTCGAGCCGGCCACCCCGATGTTCGCCGGCCTCTGCCTCACCGGCGAGTCGAAGGGCTGCTACCCGTTCCAGGGCGTCGGCAAGGGCGGCTTCCTCGCCCCGGTGCTCAACACCATCGCCGGCGAGGGCGTCGTCAGCCTGCTCCGCAAGGACGACTACCAGCTCGCCGCCTTCGCGGGCGTCGAGTTCCTGACCATCGCCGACCCGACCATCGCCCGCGCGCGCTTCGGCCTGTCCGAGAAGTGGGCCATGGGCAACTTCGCCCTCCCGGTGAAGCTCGGCGTGCACATCGGCCTCAACAACCGCGACCTCGCCCCCGGCCTGACCGACGACACGCTGTTCGTCGACGCCGAGCCGACCCTGAACGTCACCAAGGAGCTCGCCGTCTTCGTGCGCGCCGCCATGGGGTCGAACTTCAGCAACTTCTCCGATCTCATCACCATCCCGGTGGGCGCCGGCTTCGAGTACGCCGTGAACCACAACGTCGATTTCGGCGCGAAGTTCGAGTTCGGCAACCTCCTCGGCAAGCACGCCGCGGGCGTGGACGCGACCGACGACCGCCTCGGCACCGTCTTCGCGAAGGTCCGCCTCTAGGCCTCGCCGCAGCTTCGCAGCGCCAGACCGGCGCCGGGGAGACCCGGCGCCGGTCTCTTCTTCTGGATCGGCCGAGCGGCGCTCGGCGCCCGCGCCTACCCGAGCCGCTCCACGAGCGCCGGCACCTCGCGCACGTCGGCGAGGAGGTGCCCCGGGCCCGCCGCCTCGAGCACCTCGCGCGTGCAGGCGCCCCAGAGCGCCGCCGCGCTCACCGCGCCCGCCGCGTTGCCCGCCGCGATGTCGTGCGGCGAGTCGCCCACGAAGAGCGCCTCCGCCGGCTCGCGGCCGACCTGCCGCAGCGCCAGCAGCACCGGGTCCGGGTGCGGCTTGCAGCGCGGGCAGGAGTCGGCGCTCACGATCACCTCCACGCAGCCCTCGAGCCCGATGAGCCGCACCGCGCGCTCGGCCGGCTCGTGCAGCTTCGCCGTCACCACGCCGACCGGGTGGCCGCGCGCCGCGAGTTCCCGCACCACCTCCACCGCCCCCTCGAACGGCCGCGTCATGCGCTCGAAGTGGAGGCGCTGGTGGGCCCGGTACCGCTCGAGCAGGGGCTCGACGTGGTCCGGCCGCTCCGCGAAGGACGCGAGCTGCGCCCGCAGCGGCGTGCCGATCCCCGCGATCCACTCGGCGTCGGTGGGGGCGCGCCCGCCGTAGCCCTCGAAGGTGTGGCGGACGGAGGCGAGGATGAAGCCGATGGTGTCGACGAGCGTGCCGTCGAGGTCGAAGAGGACGGCGATGGGGCGTGCGGGCATGGCGGGGGCGGAAGAGTACCCAACGGGCGCCCGGGGCGGAAGCCCCGGCGCCGGGCCCCTCCCGCCGCCCTACTCGCCCAGCTGCCGCTTCGAGCGCGTGTAGCCGGCGGGCACCTGGAACCGCTCGGCGGGGACGCGGGTGCGGTCGAGCTTGGTGAGCCGCTCCTCGCTCTCCGGCTTGCCGTCCGCCCCGAGGGTCTTGCGGATCGCCGGCACGCCCGGCGCCCGGGCGAGCTCCTCGCTCATCGCCTGGCGCCGGCGCGCACCCGGCTGCTGCTCGCTGAGCGGCCGCCAGAACTGCTCCATCTTCTCGAGCGGCGCGAGGTCGGCGCGGGTCACCACCCCGTCGCTCCAGGGGATGAAGCAGGTCTCCGCCACCGTCCGGCCCTCGCGCACCTCGCGGTAGTTCTTGCAGGCGTGCCCGAGCACCCGGTCGCCCCCGGACGCCGGCACGTACTCGGTCTCCGGCGGCTTCGCCGCGGGGGCCGCCGCGGCGCCCTGCTTGCCGAGCATCTCCTCGAGCGCCTTGCGCTGCTCGGGCGACATCCTCGCCTTGGCCTCCTCCAGCTGCTTCGACATCCGGGCCTTCATCCCGGTCACGTCGGACGGGGTCATCTCCTGGTACGTCTTCTGGGCGCGGTCGCCGAGCACCACCTTGTTGGCGTCGCCGTCCCAGATGAAGAAGTGGGCCTGGTCGCCGGCCGAGTCGGAGGCGAGCTTGTTCCCCTCGATGTACACGGTCCCTTCCTGCCCGGCGTTCGTGCCCTGGGTGTTCCGGGTGCCGATGACGAGGCCGGCGCGGGCGGCGGGCGCGGCGAGGAGCAGGGCGGCGGCGACGGCGGGGCGCAGGTCCATTTCATCCTCCCGGAAAGGCGCTGGTCCGATACCGCGGCGGGGCCCGGCGAACCCTTCCCGCTTGGGGCGACCGGGCGAGCGCTGACGCATCGACACCCACCGCCCTTCGTGCTTTCCTCTCCTCATGCTCCAGGCCCAGCCCGAACCGGTCTACGCCCAGCTCGCCGCCCGCTGGAGCCGCGCCGACGAGCCCCCGGATCGCGAGCTGGTGGAGGCCACCCGGGACGCCTTCACGGGCGCGCGCCCCGACCTGCTCGAGGAGCTCCGGCCGCTGGTGGAGCTCCTCCTCGGCCGGCTCGAGGCGCCGGGGCACCGGCAGCCCGCGCGCCAGGCGCTCTTCGCCCTGCTCGACACCGTGCGGCGGCGCCTCTTCACCGAGGCGATGACGCCGGAGCGGATCGCGCCCTGGCTCGACCTCCTGCTCCCGGTGGTGGACCGGGCCGACTACACCGTGGGCGAGCTGCTCCGGTCGCGCGCCGAGACCGACCCGCGCACCGTGGCGCTCCGGGTGCTCGGGCCGGACGGCGGCGAGCTGACGGTCTCGGAGCTCGCGCGCCGCACCCGCACCATCGCCCGCGGGCTGCTCGCGGTGCTGCGCGACGACCCGAACGCGCGGGTGGCCATCCTCTCCGAGAACGGCCTCGAGGCGGCGCTCTGCGACCTCGCCTGCCTCACGAACGGCATCGTGGACTTCCCGCTCCCGGCGAACGCGGTGGCCGAGCAGGTGGTCTACATGCTCCGCCACTCGAAGGCGCAGCTCCTGCTCTGCTCCGACGAGGAGCAGGTGGGGAAGGTGCTGCCGGCGCTGGGGCGGCTCCCCGACCTGCGCGACATCGTGGTGTTCTCGCGCCCCTGCGCCGAGCGGCACGGGCTCCTGTCGCTCGAGCAGATGGTGGGCCAGGGCGGCGCCTTCGACGACGAGGCGCGCGCGGCGCGGGCGGCCCGGGTGAGGAGCCGCGACCTCGCGACGGTGATGTACACCTCGGGCACCACCGGCCGCCCCAAGGGGATCCAGTTCACGCACCAGAACCTGGTCACGAAGCGGCTCTGCCGCGGGTTCGCGCTGCCCTCGGTCGGCCAGGGCGACGTGTTCCTCTGCTACCTGCCGCTGTACCACACGTTCGGACGCTGGCTCGAGCTCATGGGCTCGATCTGGTGGGGCGCCACCTACGTCTTCGCGCGCTCGCCCCAGCAGGCGTCCCTGCTCGAGGACTTCCGCTCGCAGCGCCCGACCGTCTTCATCAGCGTCCCGAAGAAGTGGATGGAGGTCCACGAGGCGGCGGTGCGCGCCGCCGCCTCGGACGATCCGGACGAGGTCACGCCGCACCTGCGGGCGATCACCGGCGGGCGGCTCCGCTACGGCCTCTCCGCCGCCGGCTACCTCGACCCGGCCCTCTTCCGCGCCTTCCAGCGGGCCGGCATCGAGCTCTGCTCCGGCTACGGCATGACCGAGGCGACGGGCGGCATCACCATGACGCAGCCCGGCGCGTACGTGGACGGCTCCATCGGCCGGCCCCTGCCCGGCGTCGAGGCGGTGCGGGCCCCCGACGGCGAGCTCCTCATCCGCGGCCCCTACGTGAGCCCGGGCTACTTCGAGCCGGAGGAGGACGACCACAGCTGGAACGCCGAGGGCTTCTTCGGCACCGGCGACCTCGTCTCGCTCGACCCCGAGGGCCACTTCCGCATCACCGGCCGCAAGAAGGAGATCTACAAGAACCGCAGCGGCCAGACCATCGCGCCGCAGCGGGTGGAGAACCTCTTCCGCGACTTCGACGCGGTGGCGCAGGCGTTCCTGGTGGGCGACCACCGCGAGTACAACACCCTGCTCATCTGGCCCAACTTCGAGGGGCAGCCGCAGCTCCGCGAGAAGACGCCGGAGGAGCTGCACGAGCTCCTGAGCTCGCTCGTGGCGAGCGCCAACCGGTTCCTCGCCCCCTTCGAGCGGGTGGTGGCCTTCCGCGTGCTGCCGCGCGCGCTCGACGAGGAGCACGGCGAGCTCACCAAGAAGCTCACCTACAAGCGCGAGCAGGTCGAGGCGAGCTGGAAGACGCTCGTCGAGACCATGTACGAGCAGAAGCACCTCTCGCTCGGCGTGGAGGGGATGGAGCTGCGCATCCCGAACTGGCTGCTGCGCGAGATGGGCGTGCTGCAGCAGGAGGTGGTGCTCCGCGCCGGCGAGGTGCAGGCCGGCGGCCGCAGCCTGGTGGTGGGCCGCTTCGAGGGCGCCCCCGGCGCCATGCGGGTGGGCGACCTCGCCTACGACGCCGGCGGCCGGCCGGTCGACCTCGGCAGCCTGCTGGCGCGCCCGGCGCTCTGGCTCGGCAACGAGGGGCTCCGCGCGTTCCTGGGCGAGGAGGCCTTCGTCTCGCTCGTGGCCCGCCGCCGCAAGGCCGGCGCCGAGCTCCGGCTCGACCCGCGCGCCTGGGAGCCCCCGCCGGCGCACCGGCTGCAGGCGCTCCTCGCCACCGTGGAGAAGGGCGCGGTGAGCTTCCACACCATCCACGCCGCCGGCGAGCTGCTCCGCGCCGAGCGGCCCGAGGCGACCCGCGCCATCGTCCACCTCCACGAGGGGCTGAAGGACGGCAGCCGCGACCACGCCACGCTCTGCCGCTCGCTGCTGCGGCGCGCCGCCGACGCGCCCGACGAGGCGGTGCGGCGCCGGGCCTTCCGGGTCCTCGTGCCGCACGAGGAGCCGGAGCGCACCATCGAGACGCTCCGCACCTTCCTCGACCGGATGGCGCCCGTCGCCTCCCGCGACGAGGACCTCGTCTCCATGGGCGAGAAGGGGCTCTCCGAGCCGCAGGTGGAGGTGCTGCTCGGGTTCCTCGCCTCGGAGCGGGCCCTCGCGCCCGAGCCCTCCCCCTCCGACCGGCGGCTGCTCGTCGCCGCCATGCGGCTCCTCACCGCCTGCGCCATCACCCACCCGGCCTGGTACCAGCGCCTCCGCGTGCCGCTGGCGCGCCTCTCCCATCACCCGGCCGAGGAGGTGGCGGCGCGCGCCAGCGAGGAGCACGACCGGCTGCGACGCGGCTTCTCCAACTGGATCGGCCCGAACCTCCGCCGCGCCCTCGACCCCGACACCGGCGAGGAGTACGGCTGGAAGGAGGTGGTGGTCTTCGGGCCCGGGATCGGCTTCACCGCCCGCGACCTGCTCCTGCGCGCGCTCGCCGACACCACCCTCATGCGCGCCTCGGTGTTCCTCTTCGGGCGCGGCGCGCTCATCAGCCTCGCCGACGTCCCGCCCGGCGGCGCCATCATCACCTTCCTCGGCGCCCAGCACGGCAAGAGCGTCTACCGGCTCTCGCTCGCCACCCGCGCCCGCGAGACCTTCGACATCGCCATCAACGTGGCCGAGGCGATGCCCGCGTCGGAGCTGCGCGAGGAGGTCTCGTGGCTGCTCGCGGCCGGCGCGCCGCCGCCGCTCGTCGAGGCGTTCGGCGGCTACTACCCCGAGTACGGCATCTTCACCGAGGAGTTCATCCCCGGCGAGGACGTCGGCCGGGCGGTGGCGCGGCTCGAGAAGCAGGGCGAGACCCGCCGGCTCGAGTCGCTCTGGCCCTTCCTCGCCTGGACCGCCCTCTCCGCCCACGTGGACCTCTGGGACCGGACCGGGCGGACGCTGGCGCTCAAGGTGCCGTCGCCGGGCGGGTTCATCATCCCGTCGCACGACTACCAGATGGGCGCGCGGCTGGTGTCGATCTCCGACCGCTCGCCCTGCGAGAGCTTCGACGAGGTGCTCGAGCGGTTCGTGCAGCACTTCGTCGAGTGGATCGAGGCGGCCCACGGCTCGCTCCGGGGCATGGTGGACGACCGGCTCCTCTTCTCGGCGGTGGTCGAGGCGCTCGGGCTGCCCCGGGCGCGCGAGCTCGTGGAGCAGGCGCGCTCCGGCCGGCGCGGCGAGGGGGCTGCGGCGTTCCTCGCCACCGTGGCCGAGCAGGGCTACACGCCGAAGCGGGTCCACTTCGCGGCCCGCCGGTACGAGCGCTGGATCGCGGTGAACCCGGCCGCCACCCTGGAGGCCCAGAGCGCCATCCTGGTGGAGCTCTGGAGCACCTACCGGCTCGGCGAGCTCGAGGAGACCTGGCCGGACACGCGGGTGCGCTTCTTCCGCCAGACCATCTTCGCCGGCGCCCGGCCGGAGCTGGGGCTGGCGCTCGATCGGCTCATGGCGCGGGCCCGGCAGCTGCCGGCGGGCGGCCTCGACCTCGAGGAGCAGGTGGCGAGCATCCGCGGCACGGTCCGGCCGACGGCGGAGGAGGACTACTTCCTCGCCCGCATGACCTACCGCTACCTCAAGCCCACCGACGACGCGGCGCTCATCATGCTGCCGTCGGGCGGCGGGTTCGTGACCGAGGTGGTGGTCGGGCTCACCGACGCCGAGGGGCGCCGCTTCTCGGTGCGCGCGCCGGCCACGCCGCGCGAGGTGGCGCGGCTCATCCACCTCTTCGACGAGGCCACCCTGGCCGTCACCTTCTCGGCCGAGCACGAGTTCCTGCTGGCGCTCGACGCCAAGGAGACGGTCATCGGGGGGCTCTTCTACCGGGCCGTCTCTCCCGACCGCGTCCACATGGAGAAGCTCGTGGTCTCGCGCAAGCAGCGGGGCAAGGGCGTGTCCGACGGCCTGATGCGGGAGTTCATGCGCCGGCTCAAGGGGCGCGGCGTGCGCCACCTCGAGACCGGCTACTTCCAGCCCAAGTACTTCCGGCGCTACGGCTTCCGCACCGACCCCGGGTCGGGCGGCCTCGTGGCGGATCTGGACGCGGAGGCCACCTTCCAGTGGTGAGCGCCCGCGGAGAACCCATGAAGCCCACCTGGCGCATCATCGACACGACGTTGCGGGAGGGCGAGCAGTTCGCCAAGGCGGCCTTCCGCACCGAGGACAAGCTGGAGATCGCCCGCGCGCTCGACGCCTTCGGCGCCGACTACGTCGAGGTGACCTCCCCGGCGGCGTCGCCGCAGTCCCAGCGCGACGCCGCGCAGGTCGCGAAGCTGGGGCTCGGCGCGCGGGTCATCACCCACGCCCGCTGCGTGGTGGACGACGTGCAGGCCGGCATCGACTCCGGCGTGCGCGGCATCGGCCTGCTCTTCGCCACCAGCCGGATCCTGCGCGAGTCCTCGCACGGGAAGAGCATCCAGCAGATCGTGGACGCCATGGGGCCGCCCATCGAGCTCGCGCTCCGGGCCGGACTCGAGGTGCGCTTCTCGGCGGAGGACACCTTCCGCACCGGCGAGCAGGACCTCCTCGCCGTGTACGCCGCCGCGCAGCGGCTCGGGGTGCACCGGGTCGGCCTCGCCGACACGGTCGGCATCGCCACGCCGCGCCAGGTCTACGCGCTGGTCCGCGAGATCCGGCGCACGGTCACCTGCGACATCGGCTTCCACGGCCACAACGACACCTTCTGCGCGGTGGGCAACGCCTACGAGGCGATCTCGGCGGGCGCCACGCACGTGGACGTCTCGGTCCTCGGCGTGGGCGAGCGGGTGGGCATCACGCCGCTCGGCGCCTTCATCGCCCGCATGTACAGCCTCGAGCCGCAGGCGGTCGCCGAGCGCTACCGGCTCGGCCAGCTCCGCGAGCTGGAGCGGCTGGTGGCGCGGGTCTGCGGGGTCGAGATCCCGTTCAACACCCCGGTCACCGGCGAGACCGCCTACTCGCACAAGGCCGGCATGCACCTCAAGGCGATGATGGAGAACCCCGGCTCCTACGAGATCATCCCGCCGGAGGCCTTCGGGCTCACCCGCAAGCTCATCATCGGGAGCCGCCTCACCGGCCGGCACGCCATCGCCTACCGCGCCCGCGAGATGGGCATGACCTTCGGCGAGGGCGAGCTCAAGGCGGTCACCCGCCGCATCAAGGAGCTCGCCGACAAGGGCGAGCTCTCCGAGGAGCAGATCGACCAGGTGCTGCGGGGCTGGGTCATCGCCTGAGCTCCCCCCCGGCGACGACGCCCCGCAGCCCGGCCGGGCCCTACGGCCGGCGCCCCTGGCGCGTGGGCGACTGCTGCTCGTTCAGCGCGCTCCGCGTCGAGAACGCCATGTCGAGGTGGTGCTGCATCCGGTCCTTGGTGTCCGCCAGCAGCTTCTTCACCGTCGGGTCGCGGTCCGGCGCCTGGTCGCGCATCCGGGTGACGTCCTTCACGTCGTCCTGGTGATCGCTCACCATCATCTCGGCGTAGCCGCGGTCGAAGTCGGCGCCCGACTCCGCCTTCAGCTTCTCCATGGCCGCCTGCTGCTTCGCGTCCGCCCAGCTCGCCGCGGGCTTCGACGAGAGGTCGATGCCCCGCTGCTTCGCGAGCGCCAGCACCTGCTGGTCCATCTGGGTGTGCTCGGACAGCATGTGCTGCGCGAGCTGCTTCACCTGCGGGTCCGTGGACTTCTGGCTCGCGAGCCGCGCCCCCTGGATCTCGTGCTGGTTGCCGGCGTGCAGCTTGCCGAGCCAGTCGCGCAGTTGCGCGTTGTCCATGTCTCCCGTCTGGGCCTGGTTGCCGGTCGCCAGCGCGGTTCCGCCTGCCAGGAGCGCCAGCGCCAGTCCGGCCGCCCCCAGGATCCTCGTCGTCGTCATCGTGTCCGTCCCCCTTTGCACTCGTGCACCGCCATGAAAGGATGCGGCGCCCCATGCTTCGCGGCGAGTTCCAGCTCCCCATCCACTTCGATCTGGCGGCGGTGACGCTCCTCGCCGCCACCGGCGCGCTGGCGGGCGTGCGCAAGCGGTACGACCTCGTCGGCACCCTGTCGCTCGCGCTCGTCGCCGGGCTCGGCGGCGGCTTCCTCCGCGACGGCATCTTCCTCCAGGGGGGCCCGCCCGCCTCCCTCACCGACGGCCGCTACCTCGTGGCGGTGCTGCTGGGCGGCTCGGTCGGGACCTGGTTCGGCCGGCACCTGCAGCGGCTCCGGCTGCCCATCCTCGTGCTCGACGCGCTCGCGCTCGGGATCTACGGGGTGGTCGGCGCCCAGAAGTCGCTCGACGCCGGGCTCCCCGCGCTGAGCGCCGGTTTCGTGGGGGTGGTGAACGCCGTGGGCGGCGGCCTGCTGCGCGATCTGCTGACGCGCGAGGAGCCGCTCATGTTCCAGCCGGGCGAGTTCTACGCGCTCGCCGCGATCATCGGGCAGGCGGTGCTGCTCCCGCTCGTCATCGCCCTGCGGATGGAGCCGGCGCAGGCGGCGGTCTGGTCCATCGCCGCCACCTTCGCCGCCCGCCTGCTCTCGATCCGGCTCGGCTGGCGCACCGAGGCGCCGCCGCACGTCGAGCCCGACGAGCGCCCGCGCGCCTGATCGGCTACTTGCCGAAGAGCCCCTGCAGCCGGCTCTTCGCCTGGTCCTCGAGCTTCTTGCGCGCCTCGTCCGCCTGCTGCTGGGCCTGCTGCGACGCCTTCTGCTTCGCCTCGTCCACGCTCTTCGCGCCCCCGAGCCCCGGCGCGCGCCCCAGCACGCGGCCCACCAGCGCCGAGCCGGCCTGCTTCGCGATCGCCTCCACGGCGGGCCGGAGCTGCAGATCGGCGAGGCTCGGGCTCCAGGCCGGTCCGGCGAGCCGGAAGGTGACCGGCAGCGGGGCCGCCGGCGTCACCTTGCCCCCGGTGAGGCTCGCCACGGTGGCGGGGGCGAGCTGGATGGTGGCCGGCATGTCGAGGTTGCCGTCGAGCCCGAAGGCGCCGGTGACGTCCAGGTCCCCCTGCGGCAGCTTCACCGCGAGCGGCTTGTCGAGCTTCGCCGTGCCGCGGTCGAAGTGGAGCGAGAACGGCAGGTCCTTGCCGAGCGGCGTGGCGCCGCCCTGCGGGACCTTGGCCGCGAGGCCGGCCGGCAGCGCCTTCGCGAGCGGCCCCACCACCCCGCCCACGAGGTCCTTCGACTGGAGCACGCCGCCCTGCAGGTTGCCCGCGAGCGCGCCGGCCAGCGACTTCGCGATCTCCTTCCCGGTGCGGCCGCCCCCGTCGAGGGCGAGCTTGCCCTGGAGCTTGCCGGTGGCCACCGGGTGATCGGCGAAGAGCCGGATGGCCTGGCCGAGCTCGAGGCCGGAGAGGTCGGCGGCGAGGTGGAACGGCTGCGCGGGGTGGGCGAGCGCGACGCGGGTGCCGGCCGCGGAGATCTTGCCGCCGAAGGCGACGAGCCGCGCCTGGTCGAGCGTGACCTCGTCGCCCTGCATCGTGAGCTGGACCACCGCGTCGCGGAAGTCCATCTTCTTGAAGCGGAGCGCGGCCACGTCGACGGTCGCCTTGCCGGAGAGGCCGGCGAAGGTGGCCGGATCGAGCGGCTTCGAGGGGGGCTGCTCGCGCTTCGGGCCGGCGTAGAGGATCCGGTCGAGGTCGAGCTGCTGGCTCCTCGCCTGCAGGTCGAAGCGGGTCTGGGCGCCCTTCCCCTGCCCCTGCATCGCCACCTTGCCGCTCCCGGTGATCGCGTCCCCCTCGATCCCCACCTCGAGGCGGGTGAGGTCCACGTCGCGCGCGCTCCCGGCGCTCCGCACCGTGCCGGCCGCGGCGAGCGTGAGCCGGTCGCCGGGGCGCTTGTCGAGGGCCTGGCCCGGGCGGAGGTCCACGCCGGCGAGGTCGCTCGCCACCTCGAAGCGGAAGGCGTTCGACTGCCCCTGCTCGCCGCCGCGGAGCGTGGCCTGCAGGGTGGCCCTGGCCCCGGCCGCCTTCTCGAGCTGGTCGGGGAGGCGCATCCGGACCGGCGTGAGGTCCACCAGGAGCTGCACCGCCTGGTCCGCCTGGCCGCCGGAGCCCTTCACGGTCAGGCCGATGGGGCCCACCAGCTCCTCGCCCAGCTTCCGGATGGGCGGGTAGAGCGCGGCCAGCTTCGAGAGGTCGAGGTCGTGGGCCACGATCTCGAGCCCCTCCACCCGCGGCGAGGGGGTCTTGAGCCCCGACACCTTCCCCTGGCCCCGCAGCGAGGCCGGCCCGGCGTCGAGCCGCAGCGTCCCGATGCGGAGATCGCCCTTGTCGGCGTCGCCGTCGAGATCGGCGTCGAGCGCCACGTCCAGCGCCTTCCCGCCCTCCTGCGCGGCGAACCGCAGCCCCGTGCCGCGCAGCGTGCCCTTCACCTGGAGCGGCCCCTTCCCGCCCGGCACCGCCGCGCCCAGCGCGGCGTCGAGATCGGCCTGGAAGCGCCCGCCGCGCAGCCCCACGCTCCTCGGCGTGAACGGGCCGAGCGGCGCGAGGTCGATGGGCTGGACCTTCAGGACCACGTGCTCCGGCGTCGGCACGAGCGAGGGGGGCAGCGGGGCGGCGCCGAGCCGCAGCTCGAGATTTTGCTGGGAGGCGAGCACCGCCGCGCGCACCACCACCTCGAGCGGCTGGCCGGCCCGGAGGCCGTCCACGGTGACGTCGAGGTGCTCCACCGCCAGCTCCTTCGCGCCGGGGGTGGCGTGGTCGAGGAGGGCGACGCGGGCGTCCTTCACCGCCGCGTGCCCGACGCGGAGCCAGGAGCGATCGGCGGGAGGCTGCTGCGCCTCCGGCTGCTCCGCCTTGGGCTGCTCCTCCGCGAGCTTCGCCTGCAGCCGCTCGACGTTGGTGGTGCCGTCCGGGAGCCGGACCACGTTGGCGCGGAGCCCCTCGACCTCGATCGAGCGCACCTCCACGTCCTTGCCGAACGAGAAGAGCGCCCGGAGCGCCGCGATCCGCACCGAGGCGGAGGGGAGCTCGAGCAGCGGGGCGTCCTCGCCGGGACCGGGCCCGATCCGGACGCCCTCGACGCGGGCGCCGAGCCCGGTGAGGATCCGGGTGGACACCTTGGAGATCTCCACCGGCCGGCCGAGCTTCTGCGACAGCTCCGCGGCGGCCGCCTGGGCCTTCCGCGTGAGGACGCCGTCGAGCACCAGCGAGCCCGCGACCAGAGCGGCGACCAGCACCGCGACGACGGCGCCGAGGACGAGCGGCCAGCGCCGCTTCTTCGAGGGAGTGGGCATGGGAACGGGGCCTCTCGAGCCCTGTTCGTAACCTGCGCACGGCCCGGGTGCCGGTCCACGGGGGGGCCGCCGCCCAGGGCCCTCGCAGGCCCCTAGCCGGCCTTCGGCTCGCCCTCGATCCGCCCCGCCAGCACGGGCTTCAGCACCTCGCGGGCCTCGCGGAGCACCGCGGCGGTGTCGTCCCAGGAGAGGCAGGGGTCGGTCACCGAGCGGCCGAAGGTGAGCTTCGAGAGGTCCGCCGGGATGGGCTGGTTCCCCGCCTCGAGGAAGCTCTCGATCATGAGCCCCACCACGGAGCGGTTGCCGCGGCGGATCTGGTCCACCACGTCGTTCACCACCTTGGGCTGGAGCTCCGGCTTCTTCCAGGAGTTGGCGTGCGAGCAGTCCACCACGATGTTCCCCGGCAGGCCGGCCTTGGCGAGCGCCTCCTCGGCCATGGCGATGGAGACGCTGTCGAAGTTGGGCCGGCCGCCGCCGCCGCGCAGCACGAGGTGGCCGTGGCGGTTGCCGCGGGTCCGGATCACCGCCGAGCGCCCCTGGTCGTTGATGCCCAGGAAGGCGTGCGGCCGGGCCGCCGAGAGGATGGCGTTGACCGCGCCGTCGATCTCGCCCTCGGTGCCGTTCTTGAACCCGACCGGCGTGGAGAGGCCGGAGGCGAGGTTCCGGTGGGTCTGCGACTCGGAGGTGCGGGCGCCGATGGCGGTCCAGGCGATGAGGTCGCCGCGGTAGTGGGGCGCGATGGGGTCGAGCGCCTCGGTGCCGGCCGGGAGCCCGAGCTCGTTCACGTCGAGCAGGAACTTGCGGGCGCGCTCCATGCCCTGGCGGATGTGGAACGAGCCGTCGAGGTCGGGGTCGTTGGTGAACCCCTCCCAGCCGGTGGTGGTGCGCGGCTTCTCGTAGTAGACGCGCATCACCAGGAAGAGCGTGTCGGCGAGCTCGTCGGCGAGGGCGCGGAGGCGGCGCGCGTACTCGAGCCCGGCGACCGGGTCGTGGATCGAGCACGGGCCGACCACCACGAGGAGGCGCGGGTCGCTCCGGTCGAGGATCGCCTCCACCGTCCGCCGCCCCTCGACCACGGTGACCGCCGCCTTCTCGGAGACCGGGAGCCGCTGCTTCAGCTGGTCCGGGGGCGGCATCGCCTCGAAGCTGCCCACGTTCAGGTTCTCGGTGCGCTCGAGCGGGTGCCCGCCGGCGGCCAGCTCCACCCGGACGAACCCCGCGATCATGTCGCGGTAGAGCGCCTCGACGAGGTCGGGCTCGATGTCCTCTCGCTGGGCGAGGCCGCGCACGTGCGCGATGACCTGCTCCTCGCGGGCCGGGTCCTTCACGCCGTCGGCGGTCCGCTTGAACCGGCCGGCGGCGAGCGCGTAGGCGCGGCGGCGGGCGAGCAGCGCGACGAGGTCCTGGTCGAGGGCGTCGATCCGCTCGCGGACCTCCTGGAGGGTCTGGCAGGGAGCGATCGTGGCGGAGCCGGCTTCCTTGGGGGGCGTGGCCATGGGACCGATCACGCTACCACGGCCCCCAGGGCGCGCGCACCAGGGGGCCCGGCCCGGCCGGCGCCGCGCGCTTCACGCGGGGTGCCCCGAGGAGCCGGGGACCGGGCCGGGCGCGTCCCGGTCACCCGGGCTCGCGCGCGCTCGACGAAGGCGGGAGCGTCTCAGCGCGATCGCTCCACGAGCGCCACCCGCCCGTCGCGCGCCCGCTCCCGCCAGCCCGGCTCCGGCGCCGCGAGCCCGATGGTCAGGGCCACGCCGATCTCGGGAGGGAGGGCCGCGAGCGTCGGCCGGAGCCGCACGTCGCGCCCGGTGTGCTCGGCGAGGAGCGCCTGGTTCGGGTAATCGACCGGCACGAGCCCCAGGCTCGCGCCCGGGGGCGGGAGCGCGCCGGCCCGCGCCGCCAGGGCGCCGAAGCGGCAGGGGCGGACCGTGGGGGCGGCGAGCCGGAGCGGGAGCGCCGCCAGGAGCGCGATCCCGGCGAGCGCCGCCAGCCGGGGCAGGAGCGCCTCCGCCAGCGGCGCGCGGCCGAGCTTCACGAGGAGGTCGTCGAGCGCCGCGCCGGCGAGCAGCGCCAGCGGCGGGAGGGCCGGCAGGAAGTACCACCAGAACGAGCGGGCCGCGGCGCTGAAGGCGCCGAGCACGAGCGCCGCCCAGAGGAGCAGCCCGAGCCGGCCCCGCCGCTCGCGGAGGAGCGCCAGCGGCGCGAGGGCCACGATCGGCAGGCCGCGGCCGAGGAGGTCCGAGAGGAGCTGCAGGTGGCCGCGCCCGTCGGTCCGGCGCCCGGTGATCGAGGCGAGGAGCTGGTCGTGGAGGTAGCCCTGGAGATAGGCGCCGCCGGTCGCGACGCGGTCGGCGGCGGCGAAGGCGGCGATGGGCAGGAGGACGCCCGCGAGCACGAGGGCCCAGGCGCGCCCCGAGCGCAGCGCCTCGCGCCGCCCGGCGCAGAGGAGCACCAGCGCCGCCGCCACCGGCGCCCCGAGCGCCGGCGCGCCCTTCACGAGCGCGCCCAGGCCGGCGAGGAGCCCGCCGAGGAAGAGCCGCCGCCCGCTCGTCCCGGCCCGGAGCAGCACCGCCACGCAGAGCGTGAACAGGAGCACGAGCGGCGGGTCGAGCTTGGCGGTCGGGCTCCAGCGGAAGAAGGAGTCGTTGGTGGCGAGGAGGAGCGCGCCCAGGAACGCCGCCCGCGGCCCGAGCAGGTCGCGTCCGATGGCGAAGGTGGCGGCGAGGGTGCCGAGCGCGCAGAGCGCGCCGAGGAGCCCGAGGTGGAGCCCGGGCAGGAGCGCGAGCGCGCCGGCCTGCGCCCAGATCCAGAGCGGCGGGTGCTCGTGGAAGGCCGGCAGCGCCTCCGCGAGGTAGCGCAGGTGGAACGGCGTGCGGTCCTGCGCGAGGTGGCGGGCGATGACCGCGTACACGGCGCCGTCGTTCTCGTCCACGTGCACCACGAGGAGCGAGAAGGTGAGCCCGGCGAGCAGCAGCAGGGCGCCGGCGAGGGGGAGGCGGTCGCGGGACAAGGCGGGGGCGACCCTAGCCCGGAACGGGGTCCCCGGTCATCCCCGGCGCGGCGAACGGGTTGCGCCGCCGCGCCGGCGCCCGCATGAGCACCCGCAGCATGCGCGCGGCCCGACCCGAGAGCGAGCTCGACCTGGCGGAGTGGGGGGCCGACGCCATCCTGCGGTCGTACGAGCTCTTCCGCGAGGAGTTCAACCGGATCACCGGCCGCGCCCGCGCCCGGTTCGAGGCGCGCGACTGGCGCGGCATCCAGCAGGACGCGGTGGAGCGGCTCGACCTGCGCCCCCGCTCGGTGCAGGAGCTGGTGCAGGCCCTCGAGGCCCGCTGCGCCGGGGCGGCCGAGCGCCACGCCCTCTTCGCCGGGATGAAGCGGCTCTACGCCGCCCGGATGGCCGGGCGGCACGACGTGGAGCTGGCGGAGACCTTCTTCAACTCGGCGACGCGCCGCGTGCTCGGGACGGTGGGGGTGCAGCCGGACCAGGAGTTCGTCGCCTCGGACTGGGAGCTCCTCGCCGCGCCCTCCGCCGAGCCGGTCTACGCCACCTACCGGCCGGAGGGCGGCACCGAGGCGCTCTTCCGGCGGCTGCTCGGGGACCGCGCCTTCCGCGTGCCGTGGCGCGACCTCGCCGGCGACGCGCGGCTCGCGGCGGCGGAGCTCGACGCCTTCCTCGCGTCCACCCTCGACGGCCGCCCGCTCGACGCGGTCGAGCTCGCGCGGCCGGTCTTCTTCCGCAACAAGGGCGCCTACCTCGTGGGGCGGCTCCGGCGCGGCGACGCGCTCTCCCCGCTGCTCCTGCCCCTCCTGAACGGCGAGGGCGGGATCGCGCTCGACGCGGTGCTCCTCACCGAGCGCGACGCCAGCATCGTCTTCAGCTTCACCCGCTCCTACTTCCACGTCGAGATCGACCGGCCGCACGACCTCGTCTGGTTCGTGAAGTCGCTCCTGCCCACCAAGCGGGTGTCCGAGATCTACATCGGGCTCGGCTACAACAAGCACGGCAAGACCGAGCTCTACCGCGAGCTGCAGGAGCACCTCGCCCACGGCCACGACCGCTTCCGGGTCGCGGCGGGGGTGCCCGGGATGGTGATGGCGGTCTTCACCCTCCCCTCGCTCGACCTCGTCTTCAAGGTCATCAAGGACCGCTTCCCGGCGCCGAAGAGCACCACCCGCGCCGAGGTGATGAGGAAGTACGCCCTGGTGTTCCGGCACGACCGCGCCGGGCGGCTCGTGGACGCGCAGGAGTTCGAGCACCTCGCCTTCGAGCGGGCCCGCTTCGAGCCGGCGCTGCTCGAGGCGCTGCTCCGCGACTGCGGCGAGTCGGTCCGGCTCGAGGGCGACCGGGTGGTGGTCCGGCACCTCTACGCCGAGCGGCGGCTCGTGCCCCTCGACCTGTACGTGCGGGACCACGACGAGCCGGGCGCGCGCGACGCGGTGCTCGACTACGGGCAGTGCATCCGCGACCTCGCCGCCACCAACACCTTCCCCGGCGACCTGCTCCTCAAGAACTTCGGGGTCACCCGGCACGGCCGGGTCATCTTCTACGACTACGACGAGCTCTGCCCGGTGACCGAGTGCCGCTTCCGCGACCTGCCGGCGCCGCGCGACGACGGCGAGGAGACGGCCGCCGAGCCCTGGTTCTACGTGGCCGACGAGGACGTGTTCCCGGAGGAGTTCCTGCGCTTCCTCGGCCTGCCCGGCCCGCTGCGGGAGGCGTTCCTCTCGGCCCACGCCGAGCTCCTGACCGCCGGCTTCTGGCGCCGCTGCCAGGAGCGGCTCCGCGCCGGCGAGGTCATCGACATCTTCCCCTACCGGCAGAGCCAGCGGCTCGGTCACTCCGGCTGACGCCAGCCTGCTCCCGGGCCGGCCGGCGGAGCGCGTGCCCCGGCCGCGGCCGTAGATCCCCGACCGACCCGTCCGGATGCGTGTCTCGACGGGTGAAGGTCGGCTAGAACGGGGCCCGAGAGGGCGCTCCGTTGGTCGCAGACGACGACATCCCGCCGGCCTCGGGTCCGGGCGAACCGCTGGCGACGGCCATCTTCGAGCTGATGCCGGCCGGCGTCGCGCTGCTGCGGGGCGAGGAGCTCGTCTACGAGTACGTGAACCCGGCCTACCAGGCGATGGTGGCCGGCGCGTCGCTGGTCGGGCGGCCGTTCGGGAGCGCCTGGGTGGAGATGGGCGATCGGCTCCGCCCCGCCCTGCGCGAGGTGCTCCGGACCGGACGCCGGTTCGGGGGCCACGACCAGCCGCTGCCGGTCCGCCGCGGCCGCGGGCTGAGCACCGCCTGGTTCGACTTCAGCGTGGACCGCCTCACCGACCCGCGCGGCGGGCCGGACCGGCTCCTGATCCTCGCCACCGAGACCACCGCCACGGTGCACGCGCGCCGCGTCGCCGAGGAGAGCGCCTCCCACAGCGCCAAGGCCCTGCGCGACCTGCAGGCGGTGGTGGACGCGCTCTCGGTCGGCGTGATGATCGCCGACCCGGCCGGCAACCTGCTGGTCCTCAACTACGCCGCCGCGGCCCTGCACGGCTTCGGCACCGGCGAGGACTACCAGCTCGGCCTGCGCGAGCTGTCGTCCCTGTTCCGCGTGCGCGACCTCGCCGGGCGGGAGCTCGCGCCGGAGGACTGGCCGCTCGGCCGGATCGTCCGCGGGGAGTCGTTCGACGACCTCGAGTTCGAGCTGGAGCGGCCGGAGCAGGGCTGGCGGCGCATCCTCTCGTACGGCGGCCGGCCGGTCGCCGGCGAGGGCGGGCGCCCCTTCGTGAACGTGCTCACGATCCGCGACGTGACCGCGCTGCACCAGGCCGAGCGCGATCGCCGCCAGCTCTTCGAGCGGGTGCAGCGGCAGGCGGCGCAGCTCGAGGCGGTGCTCGCCGCCATCGCCGACGGGCTCATCATCTACGGCCCGTCCGGCGAGGTGCTCCACATCAACCCCGCCGGCCGCGACACCACCGGGTTCGGCGACGAGCTGCTCGAGCGGCCGCTCGCGGCGCGCCTGCGCGCCGGCGACCTGGTGGACGACGCCGGGCGGCCGATCCCGATCGAGGAGACGCCGGCCTGGCGCGCGCTGCGCGGCGAGACGAGCCGGGGCCGGGTGGTCGGGATGCGCCGCCCCGACGGGCAGCGCATCTGGCACTCGGTGAGCGCCGCGCCCATCCGCGGCCCCACCGGCGAGGTGCAGGGCGCGGTGGTGAGCCTCACCGACGTCTCCGCCATCCGCGAGCTGCAGGAGCAGCGGGCGGACCTCATCCGCACCCTCTCGCACGACGTGCGGACCCCGCTCAACGTGATCGTGAACCAGGCGGAGCTGCTCCGGATGAAGCCCTCGCTGGAGGGGCTGCCGCGGCGGCTCGCGTCGATCGCGACCAGCACGCGCCGCATCACCGCGATGATCGACGACCTCGTCGAGATGGCGCGGATCCAGCTCGGCCGCGCGGCGGCGCAGCAGGCGCCGGTGGATCTCCAGGCCTTCCTCGCCGAGCTGCTCGACCGGCTCCGGGGGACGCTCCCCGTGGAGCGCGTCACCGCGGAGCTGCCGCCGGGCCTGCCGCGCGTCGCCGCCGACCCCGGCCGGCTGGAGCGGATCCTGGTGAACCTGCTCGGGAACGCGCTCAAGTACTCCGAGGGGCCGGTGCGGGTCGGCGCCCGGGCGACCGGCCCGAACCTCGAGCTCGCGGTCGCGGACCAGGGGCGCGGCATCTCCGCCGAGGACCTGCCGCGGATCTTCGACCGGTTCTTCCGGGCCGGCGACGTCGGCGAGACCGAGGGGATCGGGCTCGGGCTCTACGTGGCGCGCTCGCTCGCCGAGGCGCACGGCGGGACCATCCGCGCCGAGAGCGGCGGCCCGGGCCAGGGCAGCGTCTTCACGCTCGTGCTCCCCCTGGCGGCGGTGCCGGCGCCATGAGCGACCCCGGGGTCGGCGGCGGCGCGCCACAGGCGGAGCGCCTCCGGGTGCTGCTCGTGGAGGACGACGACGACCTCCGCGAGATCACCGCCGAGTGCCTCGGGATGGAGGGCTTCGAGACCGACGCGGCGCGCGACGGGCTCGACGCGCTCGAGCGGCTCCAGGCCGATCCGCTCCCGCACGCGCTGGTCCTCGACCTGGTCATGCCGCGCATGGGCGGCCTCGAGCTGCTGGAGCGGATGCGCGCGTCCTCGCGGCTCGCCGGGATCCCGGTGGTGGTCGTCACCGGCACGCCGCCCGCCACCCGCCCCGCCGCCGAGGCCCTCCTGCAGAAGCCGGTGGACTTCGGCCAGCTCTGCCGGGTGCTCCTGCGGATCCTGGAGCGCTCCGCCGCGAGCGGCTGAGCCGGACCGCCGCCCCCGTTGGAGGACGAGCGCCGCCCGGGCGGAGGGGTTATGCTCGCGCCCCCCGCGCACTGGAGGAGTACATGACCGCCGCGTCCCTGTCAGAGCTCGCCCCGCCCACGCGCCTCCTGCTCGGCCCCGGCCCGAGCCCCGTGTCGCCCCGCGTGCTGCGCGCGCTCGGGACGCCGCCGCTCGGCCACCTCGACCCCGCCTTCCTCGTCATCATGAACGAGCTGCAGGCGGCCCTGCGCGAGGTGTTCCGCACCCGGAACCCCTTCACCATCGCCGTCTCCGGCACCGGCTCGGCCGGCATGGAGGCCGCGCTCGTGAACCTGCTCGAGCCGGGCGACACCGCCGTCGTCGGCGTGAACGGCGTCTTCGGGGCGCGGCTCGCCGACATCGCCGGCCGCTGCGGCGCGAAGGTCGTGAAGCTCGAGGCCCCCTGGGGCGAGGTCTTCACGCCCGCCGAGGTGGAGGAGGCGCTGGCGCGCGAGGGGAACGTGAAGCTGGTCGCCCTCGTCCACGCCGAGACCTCGACCGGCGCCCGGCAGCCCATGGAGGGGATGGGCGACCTCTGCCGCCGGCACGGCGCGCTCCTCGTCCTCGACACCGTCACCTCCCTCGGCGGCCTCCCGGTGGAGGTGGACGCGTGGGGCGTGGACGCCTGCTACTCGGGGACGCAGAAGTGCCTCTCCTGCCCGCCGGGCCTGGCTCCCCTGACCTTCAGCCCGCGCGCCGTCGAGGTGCTGAAGTCGCGCAAGCAGAAGGTGCAGAGCTGGTACCTCGACATGAGCATGATCGCGGACTACTGGACCGAGGGCAAGCGGGCCTACCACCACACCGCGCCCATCAACATGGTCTACGCGCTCCGCGAGGCCCTGCGGCTCGTGCTCGAGGAGGGGCTCGACGCCCGGTTCGCCCGCCACGCCCGCCACAGCGCCGCGCTCCTCGCCGGCCTCGCCGCCCTCGGCTGCCGTCCGGTGGCCGCGGAGGGGCGCCGGCTCCCCTCGCTGAACTGCATCTTCGCCCCCGATGGCGTGGCGGAGGCGCCGGTGCGCAAGGCGGTCCTCGAGGAGTTCGACATCGAGATCGGCGGCGGCCTCGGCCCGCTCGCCGGCAAGGTCTGGCGCATCGGCCTGATGGGCGACGGCGCCCGCCAGGGCAGCGTGGTGGCCGTCCTGTCGGCGCTCGAGCAGGTCCTGGCCCGGCAGGGAAAGGTCTCTCGCCCCGGCGTCGCCCTCGAGGCCGCGCTGCGGGTGTACGAGGGCTGACGCGACCGGCGCGCGGGGCCGCCCCCTCCCCTCCCGCGTCGCGGGACCGGGGAGCGGCCCGCCCTACCCGCCGAACCCGAGGAAGAAGCTCCCGGCCGGCCCCCGCCCCGTCGTGCTCTGCGCCACGTCCAGGCCGATGGCCGGCAGCGCGACGTTGCGCAGGTAGAGGCGGACCCCGACGCCGGGGGACGCCCAGGAGACCCGCCGCCCCTCGTACCCGAGCACCCCCGCGTCCACGAAGCCGAGGGCCGTGAGCGTCCCGAAGGCGGGGCGCCAGATCGGGATCTGATAGTCCGCCGTGAAGGTGGCCGCCCGCTCCGCCCAGAGCCCCGCGTCGTCGAAGCCGCGGGTCCCCGGCCGTCCTCCGAGCCGGACCGCGTCGAGCACCGCGTCCCCCTGGCCGAGGTGCAGCGCGGTGGAGAGCGACGCCGCGTGCCCGTCGAAGACGCGGAAGGCCCAGGTGCCCTGCACGAGCGCGGCGCGGAGGAAGCGGTCGCTCCCGAGCGCCGGGACCCCCTCCCGCCAGCGCGCCCGCAGCGCCGGCCCGACGTTGAGCCAGTCGCGGTAGTCCTGCCCCTGGTACTCGAGGTCGGCCGACGGCCCGTGCGCCGGGCGCGCCCGCGGCGGCGCCGCGAAGCCCGGCTCCGGCTCGCTCACCTCGCTCACCCCGAACCAGCCGGCCCGGAGCGCCAGCCGCGGCGTGAGGAGCCACCCCGCGCGCACCGAGACGTCGGCCCGCTTGTCGCGGAAGGAGTAGGCGCCCTCGCCGCCCTCGGTGCGCTCGCGGACGACGTCCTCGAGCGCCGCCTCGGCGGCGACCACCACCCGGCTCTGCGCCACGCCCGGATCGCGGTAGAGCGCGATGGCCTGGCTGCCGCGGGTGGACCAGGAGCCGATGAGGACCAGCTCCTTGCGCAGGCCGAGCAGGTTGGTGTCCATGAGCGCGCCGCCCACGCGGAAGGCGCCGCGCGAGGCGCCCATGAGCGGGAGGAGGAGGAAGGTGCGCCGCTCCTCCACCGCGACCCGGAGCACCACCCCGCCCTGCGGCTCGCGCTCGGCCCGGACCCGGACCGAGCGGAAGATGCGGAGGTTGTAGACCTGCTGCTCGAGGGCCGAGAGGTCGTCGGGGTCCACCGCGTCGCCCGGCGACACGCCCAGCGCGCGCTCGATGACGTGGCGGCTGGTGCGCTCGTTGCCGTCCACCTCGACGGCCCGGACCCGCTCGGCGGCCGCCGCGGCGGGGCCGGGGGCGCCGGCCGCGACCAGCGTCGTCGCGAGGAGGGCCAGCAAGCGGGCGGGCGGCGGGGGCACGCCCTTGCCTACCCCGCGCGCCGGCGCCGTTCAAGAGGTCGGTTGGACGGCGCCGACCGGCGCCTCCTGCAGCTTCACCGCGAGCGCGGCCGCGCCGAGGCGGCCCAGCGCCCCCAGGCCGAAGAGCAGGTGGAGGTTCCCGCCCGGGCGCGAGAGCGGCTCCAGCGCGCGGGGCAGCGCGAGGAGGAGCGCGCCGCCCGCCGACGAGGCGAGCGCGTAGGCGAGGCCGCCGGCCGTCGCGAACGCCGCCAGGTAGAAGGGCCGCCCCTCGCGCGGCGCCGTCTCGAGCGGCAGGGCGAAGCTCGCGAGGGCGTGGCCGCCGAGGAGCGCGCCCGACACGAGGGCGTCGAGCGCGATGGGCCAGGGGAGCTCGGCGCTGGCGCCGATCCAGAGGAGCGGCGTCGCGGCGAGCCCGAAGGAGCAGGCGGCGAGCACGGGTCGCGCGCCGGCCCGGTCCACCGCCCTGCCGAAGAGCGGCGCCGCGGCCATCCGCGCCACCGCCGCGGCCGTCGCGTGGAGCGCCACCCGGGCGTAACCGAGCCTGAGGTTCTGGAGCAGGTGCACCTGGAAGAAGCTGCCGGAGAGCCCGACCGCGCCGTTCCAGGCCACGAGGAACAGGAGGACGCGCCTGGCGCGCGGGTCGCGCAGGGGCTGGAGCGCGGCGCCGAGCGCGAGCCGCGGCTCCGCCGGCCGCGCGGTGCTGCGGGCCTGCAGCGCCATGAGCCAGGTGGTCGCCGCCCCGGCGACGCAGGCGACGAGCGCGAGCGCGGAGAGGACGCGGCCGGTGGCCGGCCCGGCCGCGTCGAGCGCCAGGCCGGCGGCGAGCGCCGCCGCGGTGCCCGCGAGCGTGCAGAGGGAGGTGCGCGCGCCGAAGTAGCGGCCGCGGACGCGGGCCGGCACGAGGTCGCCCATCCAGGCGGTCCAGGCGTTGTTGCCGACCACCGCGAGGAGGCTCGAGGCGGCGGCGACGGCGAGCAGGAGCGCGCGGGCCCCGCCCTGCGAGAGCGGGAGCCAGGGCAGGACGACGAGCGGCCAGAAGACCTGCCGCGACGCCGCGACGGCGGCGATCGCCACCCGGCGCCGGCCGAAGGCGCTCGTCACCAGCGCCGCCGGGAGCTGCGCCAGGTGGGCGAAGAACGGGAGCGCGCCGAGCAGCCCGAGCCAGAGCGGTCCGCAGCCGAGGTGCAGCGCCCACCCGGCGAGCACCGCGCCGGCGGCGAAGCCGCTGCCGACCGAGCAGGCGCCCACCACCTCGGCCGCCATCCCCTCGGCGGTGGAGAGCGACAGCGCGCGGCGGAGGGCGTGGTCGGTTCGGCGCTCGATCGTGGGCACGGCGGCTCGCGCGCCGGGACGACGGCGCGGCGGCACTGTCCCACGGCCCCACCGGGGCCTCAAGGACGGCCGGGCGAGCGGGCGAACGGCTACCGGTGCTTGCGGTAGGTGCCCATCAGCTCGGCCTGCGCGAGCACGTGGCCGGCCAGGGCGGCGAGCAGCTCCGCCTTGGTCGGCGCGCCGAGGTCGGGCAGGACCGCGTCGAGCGCGTAGAGCTTGAAGAAGTAGCGGTGCCGGCCGATGGGCGGGCACGGGCCGGTGTAGCCCGGCCGCAGCGCGTCGTTCTTCCCCTGGCGCGCGCCCTCGGGCAGCGGCGGCTGCGGCGCGCCCTCGGCCAGCGCCGACGCGGTCGCCGGCAGGTTGTAGAGCACCCAGTGGACGAACACGCGCTGAGGCGCCGCCGGATCGGGGGCGTCGGGGTCGTCGGCGACCAGGGCGAAGCTCTGCGTCCCCCTGGGCGCGCCGCTCCAGGCGAGCGGCGGCGAGTGGTGCTTCCCCTCGCAGGTGTGCACCGCCGGGATCTCCGCGCCGGCGGCGAAGGCAGGTGAGCTGAGCGTGAGCGGCATGGCCGTGGACTGTACCCCGCGCCCGCCGGGCCGGCGGCGGTCATCCGGGGGCGCGCCGCCGATCCGGGGCCGCGGGGGCGCTCAGTGCAGCGCCTCGACGATCGCGTCGCTGAACTTCCCCAGGTCGTCCGGCTTGCGGCTCGTGATCCAGTTCCGATCGCGCACCACCGGGTCGTCCTTCACCTGCGCGCCCACCTGCCGCAGGTCGTCCTGCACCGTCGCCCAGGCCGTGAGCGTCCGCCCCTTCACCAGCCCCGCCGTCATGAGGAGCTGCGGCCCGTGACAGACCGCGGCGATGAGCTTGTCGTCGCGGTCGAAGGCCTTCACGAACTCCACGAACCTGCGGTCGATCCGCAGGTGGTCGGGGGAGTAGCCGCCCGGGATGAAGAGCGCCTGGTAGTCGCCCGGGCGCGCGTCGGCGATCCCCTTGTCCGCCTTCACCCGCTCCTTGCCCTGCTTGCCCGCGATCTCCTGGCCGGCGTGCTCGCCGATCACCTGGACCTCGTACCCCTGCGCCCGCATCCGATCGTACGGGACGCGGAACTCCGAGTCCTCGAAGCCGTCGCCCAGCACGCACGCCACCCTCGCCCGCTGCGCCATCGTCGCTCCTCTCCGCGGCGGTCCCGCCGCTCGACATGCGGAAACGTGGGCACGCGCGCCGGCGCGGGCCAGCGTGCGGCGCCGGCGCGCGCCGCTTAGGAATGGCGCGCATGCCGGACCGTCCCCGCTCGCTCTTCCCCCGGGAGCACGGCGCCTATGGACAGGTGCTGCTCCCGCTCGTCGCCGGCCTCGCGGTGGGGCGGCCCACCGTCGCGGCGGCGCTCCTCGCGCTCGCGGCGCTCACCGCCTTCGGGGCCCACGAGCCGCTGCTCGTGCTCGCCGGCCTGCGCGGCCGCCGCCCCGCCGAGGAGGACCGGCCCCGGGCGCGGGTGCTCCTCGCCCGCCTCGCCGGCCTGACCGCCGCGCTCGGGCTCGCGGGCGTGGCGCTCGCGCCCCCCGAGGCCCGGGTCGCGCTCGCCGCCCCGGTCGTGCTCGGCGGCGGCGTGGTGCTGCTCGTCGCCTCGCGGCGGGAGAAGACGCTCGCGGGCGAGGTGGTGGTGGCGGCGGCGCTCTCGTCCTGCGGGCTCCCGGTGGCGCTCGCCGGCGGAGCGACGGTCCGCGTCGCGCTCGCCTGCTGGATCACCTGGATCCTCGGGTTCGCGGCGGCGACGCTGGCCGTGCAGGTCATCCTGGTGCGCGCGCGGACGAAGGGCGGGCGCGATCCCGGCCCGCTCCACGCCGCGCTCGCCGCCGCGCTCGCCGGGGCCGCCGCCGCGCTCGCCGCGGGGGGCGCGCTGCCCTGGGTGGTGCCGGCGGCGCTCGCCCCCATGGCGCTCGCGTCGATCGTGGTCTGCCTGGCCCGGGTGCCGCCCAAGCGGCTCAAGGAGCTCGGGTGGGCGATGGTCGGGACGTCGCTCGTGACCCTGGCGGTGTTGCTCGCCGGGTTCCGCTAGGGGATCCTCGAAGGGGAACCCGGCACCGGCTCTCAGGGCGCGGGGGCGCCGGGCTCGGGGCGCTCGGCGCATCCGACCCGCGGCGCGAGCGGCAGGAGCACCGTGAAGGTGGATCCGCCGCCGGGCGTGCTCTCGACGGCGATCTTCCCGTCGAGCGCGTCCACGATCTGCCGCACGATCCAGAGCCCCAGCCCGAGCCCGCCGTAGTGGTGGCCGGTCACGGCCCGCTCGAACCGGCCGAAGATCCGCTCCTGGTCGGAGGGCGCGATGCCGATCCCGTGGTCGCGGACGGTGAGCCGGGCCCGCTCGCCCTCGCGGCGGAGCCGCACGTCCACCGGCTTGCCGCCGCCGTACTTGAGCGCGTTGGAGACGAGGTTCGTGACCACCTGGTCGAGCCGCAGCCGGTCGCAGGTGGCGACGAGATCCCCCTCGAGCGCGCAGTGGATGGGGACCTCGCCGCGGGTCTCCTCGAGCGCCCGCGCCACCACCTCGCCGGTCACCGCGGCGAGGTCGAGCTCCTCGAGTTGGAGCACCAGCTTGCCGGCGGTGATGCGGGAGATGTCGAGCAGCTTCTCGATGAGCCGCGCCAGCCGGTCGGTCTGCCGCTCCGCGCTCTTCACCCGATCGAGCAGGACGGTCCGGTCCACGACGCCGCGCGCGACCCCGCGCGCCAGGCTCTGCACGTTGAGCCGCAGCGCGGAGAGCGGGGTCTTGAGCTCGTGCGACGCCACCGAGAGGAACTCGTCCCGGATGCGGACGGCGTCCTGCGAGTCGCGGTAGAGCCGCGCGTTGTCGAGCGCCAGGGCCACGCGCCCGGCCAGATCCTCGGCGGCCGCGAGCTCGGGCGCGCCGTAGCGGCGGGCCCCGTCGTACGAGAGCAGCACCATCGCGCCCGACACCCGCCCGCGCGCGGCGAGCCGGACCACCAGCGCCGACTCGGCCCGCAGCCCGCAGTCGCCCTCGGCCCGGGGCGGCGCCTGGCAGAGGGCCGGCTCGCCGGTGTCCACGACGTGGCGCACCCGCGCCATCGGCTCGAACCCGAAGAGCGCGCGGAGCTGCTGGTGCAGCGCCTCGGTGCTGCCCTGGGCGGACCGCCAGCCGCCGCTCGCCCCGGCGAGCCAGAAGCCGATCCAGTCGCCCAGCGCCGGGACCACCACCCGTCCGAGCCCCTCGAGCAGCTCGTCCTGCTCGAGCGAGCTGCCCACCAGCGCCGCGACGCGGTCGAGGAGCTCGAGCCGGCGCCAGGCCTCGGCCGCCCGCCCCTCCTCCCGGTCGGCGCGCCGCGCGGCCCGGGCGGCCCGGTCGCGCTCCCTCGTGGCGAGGAGCGCCAAGCCCGCCATCCGGCAGAGGGACTCGGCCACGGCCACGTGCACCGCCCGACCGGATTCGCCGGGATCGGCCCAGCGGAGGTCGAGCCGGCCGAGGAGCGCGCTCGCGGCGGTGATGGGGAGGTCCGCCGGAACGTGCACCGGCGCGCCGGAGAGGCCGACGGTGGCGCGGTGCGCCGTGCGGCTCCCCTCGCCCTCGTCGAAGAGCTCCACGCCGGCCGAATCGGCGAGCGCCGGGACGGCCAGCGCCGCCAGCGCCGTCGCGAGCTCCTGCTCCGAGGCGCAGCCGCCGAGCGAGCGGGCCGCCTCCGCCAGGAAGGCCGCCGCGTCCGCGGCCCCGCCCAACGGCGAGACGGCCGGTGGCAGCAGCCTGCGAGGCAGTGTGGTCGTCCGTTCTGTCAGAAGCGCCCCCGCGCGGGGAGCATCTTCGCTCGCCGTCGAAAACCGGGTCAATCCCCTGTCGGGAGCCCCTCGCCAACTCCGCGAATCCAAGCCGTATTCTGGCCGCGGGGGTAGGACGTTGGTACAATTCCTCCCTCGTGCGAGTCCTGCTCTCCAACGATGACGGCGTCCAGGCCGCCGGCCTCGACGCCCTCGCCACCGCCTTCGAGGGAGACGAGGTCTGGGTGGTGGCCCCGGACCGGGAGCAGTCGGCGCAGAGCCACGCCATCTCGCTCCACCGGCCGCTCCGGATCTCCGAGGTCGGGCCCCGCCGCTACGCCGTGGACGGCACGCCGACCGACGCCGTCTACCTGGCGATGAACCACATCCTGCAGGGCCTGCGCCCCGATGTGGTGGTCTCGGGCGTGAACCACGGTCCCAACCTGGGCAACGACGTCCTCTACTCGGGGACGGTCGCCGCCGCGATGGAGGGGGCGCTGCTCGGCTGCCACGCCATCGCGGTCTCGCTCGCCTCCCCGCCGCCTCACGAGTTCTCCGACGCGGCCCGGTTCGCGGTGGCGCTCGCCCGGCGGGTGGTGGCGGCGCGGCCGCCGGCGCCGGTGCTCCTCAACGTCAACGTGCCGCCCGGGCCGGTGAAGGGCTTCCGCTTCGCGCGCCTCGGCCGCCGGAACTACGGCAACGCCGTGGTGGAGAGCGTCGATCCGCGCAACCGCAAGTACTACTGGATCGGCGGCGAGGCGGCGCCGCACGAGGACCTCCCCGGCTCGGACTGCAACGCGGTGCTCGACGAGGGGCTCGTCTCGGTCACGCCCATCCACCTCGACGTGACGCACGACGCGCTCCTGTCCGAGCTGCGCAGCTGGACGCTCGAGGGGTTCCGCAAGGAGCCGGCCCGGTGAGCCGCCGCGCGCTCGCCTGCGCCTTCCTCCTCCTCGCCGCCGGCTGCGGGCTGCACCGCGGCGAGGCGATCGCCCCCTCGCTCCACCCCGAGCCCGACCTCGCCGGCGTGCTGCACGAGGTGAAGCGGGGCGAGACGCTCTACCGGATCGCGCGCGCCTACGGCCTGCCGCTCTCGGAGCTGATGGAGGCGAACGGGCTCAGCGATCCGCGCAAGCTCGAGCCCGGCACCTCGCTCTTCGTCCCCGGGGCCTCGCGCGAGGTGGAGGTCCCGGCGCTCGCCGCGGGCCGGCCGGAGGCGGAGGCCGACGAGCCCGCCGGGGAGCACGCGCTCCGCTGGCCGATCCGCGGGCTGCTCTACAGCCGCTACGGCCAGCGCCAGGGGCAGCGCCACGACGGCATCGACATCGCGGCGCCGGAGGGCACCGTCATCGGGGCCGCCGCGCCCGGCAAGGTGGTCTACGCGGGCGAGCAGTCGGGCTACGGCTCGATCGTGATCCTCAAGCACGCCAGCGGCCTCGTGACCCTCTACGCGCACGCCAGCGCGCTCCTCGTCCGGGAGGGCGAGGAGGTGGACGCCGGCGCGCCCATCGCGAAGGTGGGGCAGTCGGGCCGGACCACCGGCCCCCACCTGCACTTCGAGGTGCGAGAAGGTGCGCGGCCCCGGAACCCCATGCTGTACCTGCAGTGATTCTACGCTCCGTCCGTGGAGCCCGATCCCGGCTTGTGAGACAAGATTGCCCAGAGAGACCCTCGAGGTCTTTCGGACCGCCTCGGCCGATACCCCCCCCATCGGCCAGGCGGTCTTTTTTTGCCCTCTCGCCGGCTCCGCTAAGATGCCCGCCATGGACGCCATTCGAGCCCGCATCCGCGACGTTCCCGACTTCCCGAAGAAGGGGATCGTCTTCAAGGACATCACCCCGGTCCTGCAGGACGCCGCGACGTTCAAGCTGACGGTGGACGCGCTCGCGGACCGCTGGCGCGGCGAGCGGATCGCGAAGGTGGTGGGGATCGAGTCGCGCGGCTTCATCTTCGCGGCCCCCCTCGCCTACGCGCTCGGCGCGGGGCTGACCATCGTCCGCAAGCCGGGCAAGCTCCCGTGGGAGCGGATCTCGGAGGCGTACGCCCTCGAGTACGGCCAGGACGCGCTCGAGCTGCACATCGACGCCATCGGCCCGGGCGACCGGGTGGTGGTGGTGGACGACCTGCTCGCGACCGGCGGCACCGCCGAGGCGGTGGGCCGGCTGGTGGCGCGCCAGGGGGCGCAGCTCTGCGGGTACTCCTTCGTGGTCGAGCTCGCCTTCCTGAACGGGCGGCGGCGGCTCGGCTCCGAGCAGGTCAGCAGCCTCGTCACGTTCTGAGCCGCGCGGGCGCGCGCCGGGTCGCCCTTCGCCGCGCCGGCTATCTTCCCCTCGTGGAGGCCTCGCTCCAGTTCCTCGGCACCGCCGGCGCCCGGCACGTCGTCGCCGCCCAGTCCCGCCACTCGGGCGGGCTGGTCTGGCGGGTGGCCGGCGCCACGGTCTGGGTCGACCCCGGGCCGGGCGCGCTCGTCCGCGCCCTCTCGGCCGCGCCGCCCCTCGACCCGGCGGCGGTCACCGCGCTCGTCCTCACCCACCGCCACCTCGACCACGCCGGCGACGCCACCGCCGCCGTCGAGGCGATGACCGGCGGCGGCTTCCACGCCCGCGGCGCGCTCTACGCGCCGGCCGACGCGCTCGACGAGGAGCCGGTGGTCTTCCGGTACGCGCAGCGCTTCCCGCGGGCGGTGGTGCGGCTCCGGGCCGGCGGCTCCTACCGGCTCGCGCCGGGGCTCACCCTGGAGACGCCGCTCGCCCACGACCACGGCGTCGAGACCTACGGCTACCGGCTCGCGTTCGGCGGGCTCACCGCCTGCCACGTGGTGGACACCTTCTGGATGGACGCGCTGCCGGAGGCGTACGCCGGGGCCGACCTCCTCGTCGTCAACACCACCCGCCGCTCCGGCCGCGACCGGCGCATCCTGCACCTCGGCGCCGACGACGCCGAGCGGCTGGTGGCGGCGGTGCGGCCCCGGCTCGCCGTCCTGACCCACTTCGGCAAGCAGCTCCTGGCCGGCCCGCCGGCGCGGTTCGCCCTCGCCATCTCGGAGCGGACCGGCGTGCCGGTCGTGGCGGCGGAGGACGGGATGATCCTGCCGCTCACCCCGGAGGCGCTCGACGCGCCGGGCGCGCCGGGTTAGGACCCCGCCGGATGCACGTCGAGATCCCCTTCGCGCCGGCCGCCGTCGTCGCGGCGCACGACGAGACCGCCGCCCTCCGGGCCGTCTCGCTCCAGCTGCCGCCGGCGCTGGCGCGGTCCCACGAGCGCCCCGGACAGGTGGTGAAGCTGCGCGCGCCGTCGGGGGAGAGCTACTTCGCGCTCGCCAGCGCGCCGCGCGCCGACGGGCGGGTCGACCTCCTCGTGAAGCGCGGCGGGCGGGTCGCCGACGCCGTGGTGGCGGCGGCCGCGCCGGGCGCGCTCCTGGACGTGAGCCCGCCCATCGGCAAGGGCTTCCCGGTCGAGGAGGCGCGCGGCCGCGACGTGCTCCTCTTCGCCGCCGGGTCGGGCATCGCGCCGATCCGCGCGGTGGTGCAGCACCTCGTCTCGCGGCGCGCCGAGGTGCGGCGCGTGACGCTCTTCTACGGCCAGCGCCACGGCTCGGAGTTCGCCTACGTCCGGGAGCACCTCGACTGGGAGCGCGCCGGGGTGCGGGTGGTGCTCTGCCCCTCCGGCGAGGACGACGCCTGGCCCGGGCTGCGCGGCCGGGTGCAGGAGGTGGCGCGCACGCTCGCCTTCGGCGGCAGCGCGCCCGGCGAGTCGGTGGCGTTCGTCTCGGGGATGACCTCGATGGTGGACGACGTGCGCGCCACCCTGGCCGAGGCGGGCGTCCCGCCGGGCCGGGTGCACCTCAACTTCTGACGCCGGCGCCTCGCAGTTTCGGCGCCGCGCGCGGGGCGGCGTCCGCTACACTCGCCCCCATGGCGACCGCCACCACCGCCCGCGTCGCGCTCATCCTGCTCGTGGTCCTGGCGGCGGGGCTCCTCGGGGTCCTGCTGTCGCCGTTCGCGAGCCCGTTCTTCATCGCCGCGGTGCTGGCCGGCGCGGTCCACCCCTGGATGGAGTCGCTCTCCCGCCGCCTCGGCGGGCGCCGCCAGCTCGCCGGGACGGTGCTGCTGCTCGCGCTGGTCGTGGTGGTGCTCGTCCCGCTCGGCTGGCTCGGCACCGAGCTGGTGCGGCAGGTGATCGGCGCGGTGGGCTGGCTGCGCGAGGCGCTCCAGAGCGAGGGGACCGCGGGGCTCGTCTCCGAGCTGCCCGGCTGGGCGCGGCCGCTGGTGCAGCGCGCCCTGGACGGCCTGCCGCACGGCCTCGAGGAGCTGCAGTCGCTGGCGGCCAGGGAGGGCGGGCGGGCGGCGGTCGCCCTGGGCGGGATCCTCGGGACCGCCGGGAGCTTCCTCTTCAAGACGGCGATGTTCCTCATCGCCTTCTTCTTCTTCCTCGTGGACGGGCCGAGGCTCGTGGCGTGGGGGAGCGCGGTGCTGCCGCTCAAGCGCGGGCAGCTCGCCGAGCTCCTCGGCGACTTCCGCAACGTGACCGTCTCGGTGCTCCTCTCCACCATCGCCACCGCCGGCGTGCAGACGGTGCTCGCGGTGATCGGCTACGTCGTGGCCGGGGTGCCCAACGCGCTCTTCTTCGCCTTCGTCACCTTCGTCCTCGGGCTCGTCCCGGCGGTCGGCGCGACCGTGGTGGTCCTCGCCATGGCGCTCCTGCAGTTCGTGACCGGCCACCACGTCGCCGGCGTGGCGCTCGCGCTCTACGGCCTGCTCGTGGTCGGGATGATCGACAACGTGGTGAAGCCGCTGCTGATGCGCGGCCGGCTCGCCATCCACGGCGCGGTGATCTTCTTCGCGCTGCTCGGCGGCCTCGCGGTGTTCGGGCCGGTCGGGCTCGCGGCCGGGCCGCTCATCGTGGCCTTCTTCATCGCCGCGGTGCGCATGTTCGGGCGCGACTTCGGCGAGAACTAGCGCGACCGCGCGGCCGCGCCCGCTAGCCCTCCGGCTTGAAGGCGCGGAACGCGAGCAGCGTCTCGGTCTCGCGGATCCCGGGGACCCGCTGCAGCCGGCCGGGGATGAGGTCGCCGAAGGCCTCGGTCGTCGGGGCGTACAGCTTCACGAGCAGGTCGAACGGGCCGGTGATCGAGTGGACCTCCGAGACCCCGTCGATCTCCATCACCTTGTTCGCGACCTCGTCGATCCGGCCCAGCTCGCAGCGAATGAGCACGAAGGCGGCCTTCATCGTTTCCTCCCGGGTGGGGGCCGCTCGGGCCCGCTCGCACGCTACCTCAGGACCCGCCCGCCGTCCCGTCCCTTGCGGCGCGGGCGCTCACTCCCCATCGTGCAGAGTGGTGGGTGGGGTCGGTGGACGACAAGGGAGGGGTCGAGGGCGGTCGCCGGACACGGCGGCCGCCCTTCGCTTGGGCGGCTAGAAGGCCCAGCCCAGCGGGTAGCGCCCGGCCTCGAGCGTCGCCGAGACCACCACCTCTCGCAGGCCGACGAGGTCCACCGGCTCCTCCGAGTAGAGCTTCCGGAGCAGCGCGAGCTGCTCGGCGGCCGCCGCCGGCTCCGGGACGGCGCAGCGGATGGCGCGCCTCGCCCGGTCGCAGGCCCGCTCGTGGGCCTCGACCGCGTGGAGCCGGACCGCCGCCTCCACCACCGGATCGACCCGGCCGCCCTGGGCCGACTGGAGCGCCCGCGTCACCGCGCTGTCGGCGGCGTAGGTCTCCATGGCCACGTCGGCCAGCGCCCCGAGCACCTCCTGGTGCTCCGAGAGCTCCGGCCCGAAGGACTCGACCGCCACGCGGGTGGCGTGGATCATGAGCCACTTGTCGAGCTCGGCCAGCCGCCGCTCCCGCGCCAGCGGCCCCTTGCTCAGGGCCGGGAGCTCGCCGCTCCGCAGCGACGCGTCCACCGTGCCGGCGAGGTCGAGCAGCGGCAGCCCGCCCTTCATGGCCCGCTTCAGCATGGTGCCCGGGATGAGCAGCCGGTTGATCTCGTTGGTGCCCTCGAAGATCCGGTTCACCCGGTTGTCGCGGTAGACGCGCTCCACCGCGTACTCCTCGACGAAGCCGTAGCCGCCGTGGATCTGCACCGCCTCGTCGGCGGCGTAGCCGAGCGCCTCGCTGCCCCAGACCTTCAGGATCGAGGCCTCGACGTTGTACTCCTCGACCGCGGCGATGAGGTCGCGGTCGAAGGCGGGCGTGCCCTTCGCGGCCGGGGAGGCGGCGATGCGGGCGTCGATGAGCCCGGTGGTCCGGTAGGTCATCGCCTCGCCGGCGTAGACCAGCGCCACCATGCGGGCGAGCTTCTCGCGGATGAGCCCGAACTCGGCGATGGTCTTGCCGAAGGCGCGCCGCTCCTTCGCGTACTGCGCCGCGAGCGCGATGAGGTTGCGCGCGCCGGCCACCGAGCCGACCCCCAGCTTGAGCCGGCCGATGTTGAGGATGTTGAAGGCGATCTTGTGCCCCTTGCCGACCTCGCCGAGCAGGTTCTCGTACGGGATCTCGGCGTCCTCGAAGACGAGCGGGCAGGTCGAGCTGCCGCGGATGCCCATCTTGTGCTCCTCGGGGCCGACGGTGAACCCCGGGGAGCCCCGCTCGACGATGAAGGCGCTGAACTGCTCGCCGTCCACCTTGGCGAAGACGATGAAGACGTCGGCGAAGCCGGCGTTGGTGATCCACTGCTTGGCGCCGTTCAGGATCCACTTCTTGCCGTCCGGCGAGCGCACCGCGCGCGTGCGCGCCCCGAGCGCGTCGGAGGCGCTCGACGGCTCCGAGAGCGCGTAGGCGCTGACGAGCTCGCCGGTGGCGAGCCGCGGGAGGTAGCGCCGCTTCTGCGCCTCGGTGCCGAAGTAGACGATGGGCAGGGTGCCGATGCCGACCTGCGCGCCGAAGGTGACGGACCAGGAGCCGTTGCGCGCCATCGCCTCGGTGACGAGCATGCTCGTGGTCTCGTCCTGGGCGAGGCCGCCGTAGGCCTCCGGCACGTCGAGCGAGAGCAGGCCGAGGTCGCCCGCCTCGCGGAGCAGCGCCCGGAGCAGCTCGTAGTCCTTGTGCTCGATCCGGTCGGCGCTGGCGATGACCCGCTCGCGGGAGAACTTGTCGGCGACCTTGTAGAACTCGCGCTGCTCCTCGGTCAGGTCCTCGGGGGTGCGGATCCGCTCGGAGCCGGCCGGGACGAGGAGGAAGCCGCCGCCGGGGGGCAGCGGGGGGTCGGTCACGAGCTCGGGACGGGTCGCCATGCGGTGCTCCTGGGCTGATTCTCGGGTCAACGCCCAGAACATGTTGTCCGTGACGTGTCGCGTCAACCCGGCCTGCCGAGGGCCTTTGGGTGCGGCGAGGTGGCGATCTCGGTCGAGGGGATCGGCCGTGCGGCCGGCCGGCCGGCGCTCACGGCCAGGAGGGCTCGGCGCCGTGCCAGTCGGCCGTGACCTCGAGCCACATGGCGAGGCCGGCCCAGCGTCCGAACGGGGCGTACATCCGTCGGATCGCCCGGTCGGTCGGCTGCGTCTTCCGCCGGCGGAGCCGGGCCACCTTGGCGCGCGTCCACGAGTCGAGCGCCAGGTGGTCGTGGCGGCCGAGGAGCCGGAGCAGGTGCTCGGTGGCGTACGGGCCGAAGCCGGCGAGCTTCGCGATCTGCGCCCCCAGCGCCGCCGTGTCGAGCGGCGAGTCGCGCCAGGCCTCCACGTCGAGCGCGCCGCTCGCGACGTCGCGGGCGAGGGTGTGGAGGAACGGGGCCCGGTAGCCGGCCCGGACCACCTCCCGGTAGAACCGCTCCCCCTTCGACGCCATCGCCGCCGGGGTCGGGAAGGTCCGGCCGCCCCGGGGCGCGGGCTCGCCCATCTCGGTGACGAGCTTGGCGGTCATGGCCCGGGTGAGCGCCCAGGAGCAGTTGGTGGTGCAGAGGGTCTTCACCGCGTCCTCGAACACGGTGGGGGAGCGGAGCATGCGGCCCGCGCCGCGCTCGGCGGCCCAGCGGAGGTCGGGCAGCGCGGGGCGCCGTGGTGCCTGCTGCGCCGCGAAGCTCCGCACCAGCGCGTAGAAGGGCTCGAGGTCCTCGTCGAGCGCGAGCGCGGCCGAGAGCTGGCGGCGCGCCTCGGCCGCCTCGGCGGCGGAGAGCCGGCCCTCGGCGGTGAGCCGCACCGCGAGGCCGCCGCCCGGCCCGCCCCGCTCCGCCACCTCGGCGTGCACCGCGCGGCCGGGGCGCAGGAGCAGCGGGCGCGCCAGCACGCGCCGCTCGGCGTCCCAGGTCCAGGGCGCGAGGTCGTAGAAGCCGTGGGACCGGACGGTGAGGTCGAGGTCGAAGGGGACGGGGGTGTTCATATCTCACGGGGACTGCGTCCCCGCCCCGCCGGCAGAGCCGTCGGGGCCCCACCCCTGCTCGCCGGGGCCCTTGCGCCCCCGCGCCCGCCTTCGCGGGTCGCGGAGGCTCGCCCGGCTGGGAGGGGCTGCGCCCCTCCCCAGCTGCGCTGGGGCCCCTCCCCGCCGGCGTCCCTCCCCGCGGGTCACGCCAGCGCTTCAGTCGCCCCGTGGCACTTCTTGTACTTCTTGCCGCTGCCGCAGGGGCACGGGTCGTTGCGGCCGACCTTGGGCTGGGTGCGGACCACCGTCTCCTGCTTCGGCGCCGCCGCCGCCTCGCCGTCGCCGCCGGCCTCGGCGCCGTGGCTCTCGATCACCCGCTGCTTGCGCGCGAGCGCCAGGCGCTTGCGCTCGATCTCCTCGGCCGTCTCCTGCCGGACCACCTGGAGGCGCAGCACGTTCCCGATGACCGCGCTCTTCACGCGCCAGGTCATCTGGACGAACATCTCGTAGCCTTCCTTCTTGTACTCCTGCTTCGGGTCCTTCTGGCCGTAGCCGCGGAGCCCGATGCCCTGGCGCAGGTGGTCCATCGCCAGCAGGTGATCCTTCCAGAGCTGGTCGATCGACTGCAGGTACAGGTACTGCTCCCAGCGGCGGAGCACCGGGACGCCCTCGGCGTCCACGCCCATCTCCTGCTCCTTCGCCGTCCAGACCTTCTCGACGACGTTGAAGACCTGCTCCTCGACGGCGGCGCGGGCCTCCTTGCCGGAGGGCGGGGCGCCGAACTGGATGTCCACGCCGAACTGGTCGCGCACCAGCGCGCGCAGGGCGTCGAAGTCCCAGTTGGCCGGGCTCTGCCGCTCGGGGCAGGCGTTCGCCACCATGTCGATGACGAGGTCCTCGACCACGTCGAGGAAGTGCTCGCGGGCGTCCTGCCAGCCGTAGGTCTTCTCGCGGCGCGTCTTGACCCGGGTCTTCGGGTCCTCGTCGAACTCGACCACCGGGATGCCGGCCCCGAAGCCGAGGACCATGCGGCGCAGCCGGTAGACCGACTTGCGCTGCTGGTTCATCACGTCGTCGTACTCGAGCAGGTTCTTGCGGATGTCGAAGTTGTGGGCCTCGACCTTGCGCTGGGCGTTCTCGATGGCCTTGGAGAGCCAGCGGTGCTCGATCTGCTCGCCCTCCTTCATCCCCAGGCGCTCCATCATCCCGGAGATGCGCTCGGAGCCGAAGATCCGCATCAGCTCGTCTTCGAGCGACAGGTAGAAGATCGACGAGCCGGGATCGCCCTGGCGGCCGCCGCGGCCGCGCAGCTGGTTGTCGATGCGGCGCGACTCGTGGCGCTCGGTGCCGAGGATGTGGAGACCGCCGAGGGCCACCACCTCCTCGTGCTCCGCCGCGGTCTGGTCCTTGAGCCGGCCGACGGCGGCCTCGAGCCGCTTCTGCCACTCGACGCGGCGGGCCTCGAACGCCTCGACCTCCTCGCCCTCCATCGGCGCGTCGGGCTCCGGCCCCACCTCGTGCTTCGCCATCATCTCCGGGTTGCCGCCGAGGAGGATGTCGGTGCCGCGGCCGGCCATGTTGGTGGAGATGGTGACCGAGCCCTTGCGGCCGGCCTGCGCCACGATCTCGGCCTCGCGCCCGTGGTTCTTGGCGTTGAGCACGTTGTGCGGCACGCCGCGCTTCTTCAGCAGCGACGAGACCACCTCGCTCTTCGCGACCGAGACGGTGCCCACCAGCACCGGCTGCCCCTTCTGGTGGCGCTGCTCGATCTCGTCGCAGAGGGCGGTGAACTTCTCCCGCTCCGTCTTGTAGACGACGTCCTCCGAGTCCTTCCGGATGTTCTTCCGGTTGGTCGGGATGACCATCACGTCGAGGTTGTAGATCTTGGCGAACTCCTCCGCCTCGGTGTCGGCCGTGCCGGTCATGCCGGACAGCTTCGAGTACATGCGGAAGTAGTTCTGGAACGAGATGGTGGCGAGGGTCTGGTTCTCGTTCTCGATCTTGACCCCCTCCTTCGCCTCCACGGCCTGGTGCAGGCCGTCGGACCAGCGGCGGCCCGGCATGAGGCGGCCGGTGAACTCGTCGACGATGACGACCTCGCCCTCCTTCACGACGTAGTCCACCTCGTTCCGGTAGAGGTGGTGCGCCCGGAGCGCCTGCTCGACGTGGTGGAGGGTCTCGATCTCGTCGGGATCGTAGAGGTTCCCGACGTTGAGCTTCTTCTCCATCTTCTCGACGCCGGCGTCGCTCATCACCACCGTGCGGGTCTTCTCGTCCACGGTGAAGTCCACGTCCCGGATCATCGAGGGGATGACCTGGTTCACCGTGTAGTACTTGTCGGTGGTCTCGTCGGAGGGACCGCTGATGATGAGCGGCGTGCGGGCCTCGTCGATGAGGATCGAGTCCACCTCGTCCACGATGGCGTAGTGGAGCTCCCGCTGCACGTAGTCCTGCAGCCGGAACTTCATGTTGTCGCGCAGGTAGTCGAAGCCGAACTCGTTGTTCTGGCCGTAGGTGATGTCGCAGCCGTAGTTCTCCTGCCGCTCGCGGTCGGAGAGCCCGTGGAGCACCACGCCGGTCGAGAGGCCGAGGAACCGGTGCAGCCGGCCCATCCACTCGGCGTCGCGGCGGGCGAGGTAGTCGTTCACGGTGACGACGTGCACGCCCCGGCCGGCGAGCGCGTTGAGGGCGCACGGCAGGGTGGCGACGAGGGTCTTGCCCTCGCCGGTCTTCATCTCGGCGATCTTGCCGTGGTGCAGCACCATCCCGCCGATGAGCTGCACGTCGAAGTGACGCATCCCGAGGGCGCGCACGCCCGCCTCGCGGACGGCGGCGAAGACCTCGGGGAGGAGCTCGTCGAGCGACCGGCCCTTCTCCTGGACCTGCTGCTTCCACTCGGCGGTGAGCCGGGGGAAGTCCTCGTCCTTGAGCGCCTTCATGCGCGGCTCGAGCTCGTTGACCCGGGCCACGAGCGGCCGGAGCTTCTTGAGCTCGCGCTCGTTCTTCGTGCCGAGGATCTTCTTCAGGGCGTAGTCGAACATCGAGTCCTCTGTGCTCCCAGAAAGCAAAAGCGCCTGCGGCCACGCCGGGTGGGTCCGTCGCGCGGCGGCAAGCGCTGCGAAACTACCTGCTTAGGTAACACCGCGCCAGCCGAAATCAAATGGGGCCGGCCCGCGGTGGAGGCGAGCCCTGGGGCCGGTCATTCCATGAGGAACTTCCGGGGGTTCTCGGCTGTTCCGTCCACCCGCACCTCGTAGTGCAGGTGGGGGCCGGTGGACTTGCCGGTGGACCCCACGGCGCCCACCTGCGTGCCCTTCGTCACCCGCTCTCCCCGGCGCACCAGGATGCGCGAGAGATGCCCGAAGCGGGTCTTCAGCCCGCCGCCGTGATCGAGGACCACCACGTTCCCGTACCCGTGCTCCACGCCGGCGAACTCCACCACCGCGTCGGAGGGCGCCAGGACCGGGTCGCCGGGGCGGGCGGCGATGTCGAGCCCGCGGTGGATCGCCCGCTCGGCCGTGTAGGGGTCGAGCCGGGTGCCGTAGTCGCTCGTCACGTAGCCGCGGGCCGGCCAGACCGCCGGGATCCGGTCGAGGAGCGAGCGCTGCGCGTCGAAGTAGGCGAGGGCGCCGCGGAGCTCTCCCGCCCCGCGCTCGGCGCGGTCCCTCAGCTCGCCGAGGGCGGCGCCGGCCCGGGAGGCGGGGCGCCCCTCCGGCGCGGCGGCGGGGGGGGCCAGGGGCGGCGCGGGCGCCGGGCCGCTGCGGCCGTCGGGCGCGGACGCCGGCGCCGCCTCGTCCTGCGGGCGGGGGCGCGGGGCGGCGCGGGCCGGCTCGAGCCGGCCGCTCGAGGCCCGGAGGCTGGCGTCGAGCCGCTCCACGTCGTCGAGCGTGGCGGAGACGTGGGCCACCTGCTGCTCCACGTCGGAGAGGCGGAGCCTCAGCGCGGCGTTCTCGTCCCGGAGCGCGCGGTTGGCCGCGGCCACGCCCAGGAGCGACGCGTAGTGGACGCCGGTGCCGCCGAGCGCGGCGAGCGCCAGCGCGGCGGCGAAGGCGAGCCGCCGCGGCAGCCCGCGCTTCACCTGGTAGCGCCGGACCGCCTCTCCGTGGGTGCCGACCACCAGCACGGTGACCGGGTCGCCCGGACCTCTTCCCCGGGGTCTCATCGCGGCCAAACCTAGGGGCGGCCCGGCTGGCCGGGAAGCTCGCCGCGCCGGGGCACGAGGGGCGGCCGTCTCGGCGGGGGCGCGAGCGACCGCCGGGGATCAGTCGATGCGGACCACCACCACGGTGACGTTGTCGTCGCCACCGGCGGCGTTGGCGAGGTCCACGAGGCGCCGCGGCGCCTCCTCGACCGGCGCGCCGGCGACCACCTCGAGGAGCCGCTCGTCGCCCACCATGTTGGTGAGGCCGTCGGAGCAGACGAGCAGCCGGTCGCCGGGCTCCACCTCGAGCCCGATGAGGTCCACGAGCACCTGCTCCTCGAACCCCACCGAGCGGGTGATGATGTTCTTGAAGCGGCTGGTGCGGGCCTCCTCGGCGGTGATCGCGCCGGCCTTGAGCTGCTCGTTCACGAGCGAGTGGTCCTCGGAGACCTGGTAGATGCTCCCGCCGCGCACCAGGTAACAGCGGCTGTCGCCGACGTGGGCCACGAACGCGCCCACGCCGCGGAGCACCAGCAGCGCCGTGACGGTGGTGCCCATGCCGGCGAGCGCCGGGTCGCCCTGGGCGGCGCGGTAGATGGCGGCGCAGGCGTCCTCGACCGCCTCCCGGAGGACGTTGCGCAGCGGGTGCTCGCCGAGCGGGCGCGAGCTCTCGAACAGCGCCGGAGCGGCCTCGCGGGCGCGCCGGACGCGGCCCTGGATGGTCTCGACCGCCATCCGCGAGGCCGTCCCCCCGCCCGCGTGGCCGCCCATCCCGTCCGCCACCACGAAGAGCCCGAGCGGCTCGTCCACGAGGAACGAGTCCTCGTTGTGGTCACGTCTCTGGCCGACGTCGGAGAGGCCGCGGGCGGCGATGGTCATGGCGGGGCGCGCCCGTGAGCGCGGAGCGGGATCGTACCCCTGCCGCGCCGCGGGGGTCAACGCGATCCGCCCGCGCCGGCGCTCCTCTTCTTCGCCGCGACCCGCGCCGCCGTCCGCACCGGAGCGGCGCGCCGGCCTTGTCGCGGCGCAGGCTCGGCCGCGGCCCCGCCGCCCGCCCCCTCCGCTGCCCCCGCCCGCGCCGCCTCGAGCAGCGCCGCCGCGTGCTCGAGCGCGGACGGCCCGAGGGTGGCGCCGGCGAGCATCCTCGCCACCTCCTCGCGCCGCGCCGCGTCGCCCTCGAGGAGCCGGACCGCCGTGAACGTCCGGCCGCCGGACACCCGCTTCTCCACCCGGTGGTGCCGGTCGGCGAAGGCCGCCACCTGCGGCAGGTGGGTGACGCAGATCACCTGCCGGCCCCGGGAGACCTCGAGCAGCCGGCGCCCCACCGCCTCGGCGACGGCGCCGCCGATCCCGGAGTCCACCTCGTCGAAGACGTAGGTGCGCATCGGGTCGGTGCGCGAGAGGGCGCGCTTCACCGCGAGCAGCACGCGGGAGAGCTCGCCGCCCGAGGCGATGCGGGCGAGCGGGCGCGGCGCCTCCCCGGGGTTCGGGGCGATGAGCAGCTCCGCCTCCTCGGCGCCGCCCGGCGCGAGCCGCCGGCCGGCCACCTCCACGCCCCCCTCCGGCGGCCGGAAGGCCACCTCGATCCGGCAGCGCCCCATGGCCAGGGCGCCGAGCTCCGCCTGCACCTCCGCGCAGAAGGCGCGCGCCGCCGAGGCCCGGGCGCGCGTGAGCTCGGCGGCGCCGGCCGCGGCCCGGGCCGCGAGCGCCGGCTCGGCGGCGGCGAGCTCCTCGAGCCGCCCGGCCCCGCCCGCGGCGGCGGCCAGCTCCGCCCGCATCTCCCCGGCCCGCTCGAGCGCGCGCGCGAGGCTCCCGCCGTGCTTGCGGGCGAGGGCGCGCAGCGCACCGAGCCGCTCGTCGAGCTCCGAGAGCCGCTCGGGGTCTCCGCCGAGGGCGGCGCCGTAGCGCGCCAGCGCCCGCCCCGCCTCGTCCACCTCGGCGGCGGCGGAGCGCAGGAGCGCGACGACCGGCTCGAGCCGCGGATCGACGTGGGCCGCCGGCTCGAGCGCCCGGAGCGCGAGCCCCAGCCGCTCGGCCGCGCTCCCCTCCTCGCCGTAGGCGCAGGCCTCGGCGCGAGCGGCCGCGTCGCGCAGCCGGGCGGCCTGGGCGAGGACCACCCGCTCCTGCTCGAGCCGCTGGTCCTCGCCGGCCTCGGGCGCGAGCGCGTCGATCTCGCGGAGCTGGAAGGCGAGGTAGTCGGCGCGGGCGGCCCGCTCGCTCTCCCCGCGCGCCAGCGCCTCGCGCTCCCGGACCGCCGCGGCGAGCGCGTCGAACCGCTCGCGGTAGCGCGCGAGCGCCCCCTGCGCCCCGGCGAAGGCGTCGAGCAGGCCGGTGTGCGACTCGGCGCGGAGCAGCGCCACGTGCTCGTGCTGGCCGCAGATGTCGAGCGCCCCGCGGAGCGCCGACTCGAGCATGCCGACGGTGCAGAGCGCGCCGTTCACGAAGGCCCGCCCCCGGCCGCCGCGGCTGGCCACGCGCCGCACGAGGAGCTCCGCGCCGCCCCCCTCCGCCGGCTCGGGCGCCGGGATCCCCGCCGCGGCCAGGCGCGCGAGGACGGGGTGGTCGGGCGGGAGCTCGAAGAGGGCCTCGACCACCGCCTCGTCGGCGCCGTCGCGCAGCACGTCGGCGCCCATGCGCCCCCCGAGCACGAGGTGGAGGGCGTTCACGAGGATCGACTTGCCGGCGCCGGTCTCGCCGGTGAGCACGTTCAGTCCCGGGCCGAAGCGCACCTCGGCGGCGTCCACCACGGCGAGGCCGGAGATTCGGAGCGTCGTGAGCATGCGGGGAGTCTGCCACCCGGCCCTGACACTGCGCAAATTTTCAGTAGTCTGGCGCCGGGCCCGGTCCCCCTCCTACTAGGCGACCAGTCAGGGGCTGGACCCGGCCGGTAGCTGGCGAGCGATATCGCGGTGGGCGTAAACGTCGGTGACCTGCTGCGAGGCTTGGGTGCGGGGGCGAAACTGGGCGACCGGATGCGATGGCGGCAGGGCGAGCACGAGGGGGGCCTCCTCTCGGAGTCCCCCGCCGCCCTCCGGGAGGCGCTGGTCGCGACCCAGGAGGCGCTGTCCCAGGCGGAGGCCGGGCTGCGCGACGCCCGGCGGCAGCGGGCCGAGTGGATGGCGCTGCTCGGCCACGAGCTGCGCAACCCGCTCGCGCCGCTCCGCAACTGCGTGCAGCTGCTCCTGCGGGCCCACCACGATCCCGAGAAGCTCGGGCGCGCCACCGCCATCATGGAGCGGCAGCTCGGGCACCTCACGCAGCTCGTGGACGACCTCCTCGACGCCTCGCGGATCACGCGCGGCAAGATCGCGCTCCGGCGGGAGCGGCTCGACCTCTGCGGCGTGGTGCGCGGGGCCGCCGAGGACCACCGGGCGCTGGTGCACGAGGCGGGGCTCTCGCTGCGGCTCGAGCTGCCCGACGGCCCCGTGCTCGCCGACGCCGACGGCGCGCGGCTGGCGCAGGTGGTGGGGAGCCTCGTCGAGAACGCGGTCAAGTTCACCGACGCGGGCGGCTACGTGCAGCTCTCGCTCACCGCCTCCGGGGGGCAGGCGGTGCTCTCGGTCTCCGACAGCGGCATCGGCATGGAGCCCGGCACCGAGGAGCGGATGTTCGAGCCCTTCGCGCAGGCCGACGTGAGCCTCGCCCGGAGCCGCGGCGGGCTCGGCCTCGGGCTCGCGCTCGTGAAGGGGCTCGTCGAGCTGCACGGCGGCACCGTGAAGGCCCGCTCCGACGGGCCGGGGCTCGGGACCGCCGTGCGCGTCACCCTCCCCTGCCGGGCGCGCGCCGAGCGGCTCCCGCGCCAGGCCGGCCCGGCGGTCGCGGCCGTGCCGCGGCAGCGGCGCGTGCTGCTCGTGGACGACAACGTGGACGGCGTCGAGACGCTGGCCGAGCTCCTCCGGCTCGAGGGGCACGAGGTGGAGGTGGCCTACGACGGGCAGGCCGGGCTCGAGGCGGCGCACCGGTTCCACCCCGACGTCACCTTCTGCGACATCGGCATGCCGGGCGACCTCGACGGCTACGCGGTGGCGGCGCGGCTGCGGCACGACGCGGCGCTGAAGCAGCTCTACCTCGTGGCCCTCACCGGCTACGCCAGCCCCGAGGACCGCGACCGCGCCCGGGACGCCGGCTTCGACCTGCACCTCGCGAAGCCGCCCGAGCTGTCGCAGCTGCGCGAGGTGATCGCGCGGGCGCCGGAGGCCTGACGCCGCGGCGCTGACGCCGCGTGAACGCGGGAGTCCTCCGGGGCGCGGTTCGCGGTAGCATCGCATCAACCTCGACGGCGCGGACGCGCGCCGCCGCGGCCGAGGGAGCCATGCGATGGGCTACACCATCCGCCCGCCCATGCCGGGAGTGAACGGGGAGACGTCGTCCGCCTCCGCCGAGGCGCGACGCGCGCAGATGACGCTCATCCAGGGCGAAGGCCGCAAGCGGCGGCCCGCGCCGGGCGACGCGCCGGTGGACACCGTGGCGCAGCTCCCGATCCTCCGGCGCGACGAGCCCGCGGCGCAGCAGGCGGTGCGGGTCCTCTGGGGAGGCGACCAGGCGGCGCCGCAGGCGGAGCGGGTGAAGGCGCTGCTCGCCGCGGAGCCGCAGGCGATCTCGGGGCTGCACCAGCTCTCCCCCGAGGTGGCGGCGAAGCTGCTGGGGGACTGACCCGGCGCACCCGACCCGCTAGCGCTCCCCCCAGCGCAGCTTGGCGCGGAGGATGCCGAAGTAGTCGATGTTCGGGTTCCGCACGAGCCGCACCCGGTGGCTCGACGACTTCACCTGCACCCGATCGCCGCGCTCGAGCGGCACGCCCCGCTGGCCGTCGAGCGTGAGGTAGACCTCGCCCGAGTCGCTCACGAGCACGATGTTGATGCTCTCGTCGTCGGGCACCACCAGCGGCCGCTGCGTCAGGGTGTGCGGGCAGATCGGCGCGATCACCACCCCCTGCATCGACGGGTAGACGAGCGGGCCGTTCGCGGCGAGCGCGTAGGCGGTGGAGCCGGTCGGGGTGGCGACGATGATCCCGTCGGCCTTGTAGGTGGTGACGTAGTGGGCGCCGTAGGAGGTGTCGAACTCCACCATCCGGGCGAGCGCCCCCTTGGCGATGACCACGTCGTTCATCACCTCGGTGTCGAGCTCGCGGGCGTTGCCCGCGCCGCCGCGGTGCAGGTGGACGCGCAGCTTCATCCGCTCGGAGACCTGCGCCTGCCCGGCGAGGACCGCGTCGAGCATGGGGTACATCTCGCTCTGCGGGACCTCGGTCATGAACCCGAGGCTCCCCATGTTGATCCCGAGGATCGGGACCTGCCGCCCGTTCACCAGCGAGGCGGCGTGGATGAGGGTGCCGTCCCCGCCGAGCACCACCACCAGGTCCGCGGAGCGGGCGGTCTCGGCCTCGTCGGTGATCACCTCCACGCCCTTGGCGCGCAGGAACTGGGCCACGTAGACCGCGGTCTCGGCGGCCTCGGCCGAACTCACCTTGTGAACGATGCCGATCCGCTGCGGGATCGGGCAGGGGAAGCCGTCCATCCGGCCAATATAGACCGGGCCGCGGGGCGCTATAACGCTTTCATGGACCTGTTCGACCACGCCGCCGAGAAGGACCCGGCCGACAAGCCCCTCGCGGAGCGCCTGCGGCCGCGGCGGCTCGAGGACTACGTCGGGCAGGAGCACGTGCTCGGCCCGGGCTCGGCGCTGCGCCGCGCCATCGAGGCCGACCAGATCCCGTCGCTCCTGCTCTGGGGGCCGCCCGGCACCGGCAAGACCACCCTCGCCCGGATCATCGCCGAGCGGACCGGCTCCACCTTCGTCCCCTTCAGCGCGGTCCTGGGTGGGGTGAAGGAGATCCGCGAGATCGTCCAGCAGGCGAAGGACCGGCGCCGCATGCACCGGCAGCGCACCATCCTCTTCGTGGACGAGATCCACCGGTTCACGCGCGCGCAGCAGGACGCGTTCCTGCCGCACGTGGAGGCGGGCGTCCTCACGCTCGTCGGCGCCACCACCGAGAACCCGTCGTTCGAGATCAACGCCGCGCTCCTGTCGCGCTGCCGGGTGGTGACCCTGCGCGCGCTCACCGAGGAGGAGGTGGGGTCGCTCGTGGACCGGGCCGTCGCCGCGAAGGAGGGGCTCGCCGGCGCGGTGGCGGTGGCCCCCGAGGCGCGCGAGCTGCTCGGGCGGTTCGCCTACGGCGACGCGCGCCGCGCCCTCAACGCGCTCGAGGTGGCGGCCGCGGCGGTGCGGCTCGCCGGCCGGACCGTGGTCGCCCCCGCCGACGTCGAGGAGGCGATGCAGCACAAGGCGCTCCTCTACGACAAGGCGGGCGAGGAGCACTACAACGTGGTCTCCGCGTTCATCAAGTCGATGCGCGGCTCCGACCCGGACGCCGCGGTCTACTACATGGTCCGGATGCTCGAGGCGGGCGAGGACCCGCGCTTCGTCCTCCGGCGCATGGTCATCTTCGCGAGCGAGGACGTGGGCAACGCCGACCCCCAGGCGCTCCAGGTGGCGGTGAGCGCGCTGCAGGCGGTGGAGCTGGTGGGGCTCCCGGAGGGCGTCCTCCCCATGACGCAGGCGGCCATCTACCTCGCGCTCGCCCCCAAGTCGAACACCGCCATCGCCGCCTACGGCGCGGCGCGCCGGCTGGTGAAGGAGCGCGGCCCGGTGCCGGTCCCGCTCAAGCTGCGCAACGCCCCCACCAAGCTCATGGAGTCCCTCGGTTACGGGGGTGGATATCGCTACCCCCACAACTTCGAGGGGCATTACGTGGCCGAGGAGTACCTGCCCGACGCCCTCCGGGGTCAGCCCATCGTGAAATTGAGCGATAGCGGCCTGGAGAAGGCGCTCGGCGAAAGATGGGAGTCCACACGCCGGGGGGGAAAGGGCTAAGCTCGGGGCGTTTCCGGCGCCGCAGGGGCGGCGCGGGGAGGTCCCTTCCATGCACGCGCACCGGCCGTTCCGACGCACCGTCCTCGCCTGCGCCGCCGCCCTCGCCGGCTGCGCCACCGCCGGCGCCTCGCGCGCCCCGCTCGGCGGCCCGTCGCTCTCGCCCGCCGCCGAGGTCGGGGCTGCCCCGGCCGGCGCCCCGGCCCTCGCGGTCGAGCGCCGCGGGCCGAAGGCGTACCTCGCGCTCTGCGCCGGCGCTCCCCGGCGCGACCTCGCCGTCCGGCTCTGGGACGGGAGCGCCCTCGCGCCCCTCGGCGCGCCGCTTTCGGGCGCCGGGAGCTGCGCCGGCGCCGCGCTCCGGCTCGATCAGTCCGGCGCGCCGGTGGTGGCCGTCGAGGAGCAGGACGCCGCGGGCGGCGCCCGGGTCCGCGTGCTGCGCTGGGACGGCCGCGCCTGGCAGCCGCTCGGCGCCGAGCTGAACCAGGAGCCGCAGGAGCGGGCGGAGGCGCCGGCGCTGGCCCTCGGCCCCGACGGCGCGCTCTGGGCCGCCTGGCAGGAGTCGCGGGGCGACGCGGTGCTGGTGCTGGTGGCCCGCCACGACGGGACCGCGTGGCGGCAGGTGGGCCACGCCGTCAACGGCTCGCCCAGCCCGGCCGGCAGCGGCGCCCCGGCGATCGTGATCGAGCCGCGCGGGCGGCCGGTGGTGGCGTGGCAGGAGGCGGGCGAGCTCGCGGTGCGCGTGGCCCGCCACGACGGCGACGAGTGGCGGGACCTCGGGCCGCTCCACGAGCGCGGCGCGACCGGCCGCGCGCCCACCCTGGCCCTCGACCCGGCCGGCCACGTGCTCGCCGCCTTCGTGCTGGAGCGGGGCGACGAGCGCACCGTGCCGGTGCTGCGCTGGGACGGGCGGGGCTGGGGCGACGTCGGAGAGCCGCTCCCGGCGGGCCGGACGTCCCCGGCCGTCACCCGCCCGGCGATCGGGATCGACCGCTGGGGCATCCCGGCGGTGGTCGTCCCCCGCGGCGGGCCGTCCCCGGCGCTGCTCCTCGCCCGCTGGGGCGGCGACGGCTGGGGCGCGCCGGAGGCGCGGCTCGACGTGGAGGGCGGGGTGAGCCCGGCGCTCGGCGTGACCGGCGACGGCAACCTCGTCGCGGCCTGGCAGGAGCAGCCGGAGGACCCGGCGAGGTCCCGCGTGCTGTGGCGGCGCGGGCCGCCGCCGAGCGCCGCCCCGGCCGCGGCGAGCGAGCGGCCGGAGCCCGCCGAGGCGGGCGACGAGGGGCGATGAACTCCTGCTGCGCGCGGCGCCGGTTCCCGGCAAGCTAGAGCGCCATGCTCCGAGTGAAGACGCGCCTCGGCCCGAGCAGCATCCACGGCACGGGGCTGTTCGCGGCAGAGGACGTCCCGGAGGGGACGGTGGTCTGGCGGCTCGATCCCGCGGTGGACCTCCGGCTCACCCGCGCGCAGCTCGAGTCGCTCGAGGGGCCCGGCGCCGAGCAGATCCGCAAGTACAGCTACAAGGACCTCGTGCTCGGCGAGTACATCCTCTGCGGCGACGACGCGCGCTTCTTCAACCACTCGGACGCGCCCAACTGCCTCGACTATCCCGACGAGGACGGCGGCTCGACGGTGGCGGCGCGAGACATCCGCGAGGGCGAGGAGCTCACGAGCGACTACGCCGCCTTCGACGCGGAGCACGTGCCGTACCGCCGGTGAGCCGCGCACCCTCCCCCGCTGGCGCGGGAGAGGGGATCCCCGGGGGCGTGCGGTGTTCGATGCCGCGCCTCCGACGCTCCCGCGAGTCCTCCCGCCGCACCCCCTCGCCGCTCGGGCGGGGGAGGGACGGGGAGGGGCGGCCAGCGGCTCCTCGCGTCTCGCTCTCTCCTCGCCGTCGCCGTCGACGCGTCGGCGCGCGCTTCACAGGTCGTGGCAGGCGAAGCAGAGCTGGCTGCCCCGCATCGGGAGCGCCGTGCTCGCGGGCAGCGTCGAGCGCGGATCGTGGCAGGTGGTGCACTCGAGCCGCCCCTCGACGAGCCGGATCTCCGGCGGGAGCTGCGCCGCGGGCCGGAGCCGCGGGTCGCGCTCCCGGGCCGCCTCGTAGTCGATCGCGACCGGGTGGTTCGAGAGCGGCTCGCCCGCCGCGGCCCGCGCCGGCAGGGCGGCGTGGGCGAGCGAGCCGTCGTGGCAGGAGAGGCAGGTCCGCGAGCCGGCGGCGCGCGACGACCACGAGAGCGTGCAGGTCCCGGCGCCGCGCGGCGAGGCCGCCGGCGCGGCCCAGCCCACGAGCAGCCACGCCGCCGCAAAGCCCGCCCCCGCCGCCGCCCGCGCCCTCCGCATCGCTGGAAAGCTGCGCACCCGCGGCGGCGCGCGCGGAGGTGGGCGCCCGTCCGCCCGCCGGCGCGGCCCGCGCCCGCCGCGCCGCTTTTTCGTCCGCCCGGCGGGCTTGCGGTAGGCTTCGCGGGTGACGCACGGCGGACAGCCCCCCAGCGACGAGGAGCTCCGCGCGCGCGGCGGGATCCTCGCGCTCGCCGCGCGGCTGCGGGCGATCCTCGACCTCTCGCAGGTCGACCTCGCCGCCGCGCTCGGCGCCGACCCGCGAGCGCTCGCCGCGGGGGAGCCCGCCGGCCCGGCCGCCGCGGCGCTGCGGCTCCTCGCCGAGGTGCCGCGCGGCCGCGCCCCTGCGGCGCTCGCCGCGCTGGCCCGGGCCAGCGGGGCCAGCGAGGCGGAGGCGGCGGCGCTCGAGGGGCACGTCGCGCGATCGCTCGAGGAGCTCGGCGGGAGAGGCGCCACCTTGCGCGAGCTCTGCGACGCCCCCGTGGAGTGGGCCTGGTGGGCCCCGGCCGACGCGGGCGCGATCCGGGCGCTCGCGGACGAGCTCGGGCTGCTCCCGCGATCGCTGCTGCGCGGCGGCGCCGCGGGGAGCGCGCCGGCGCTCGACGTGGACCTCTTCGCGCCGCGGGCCGGCGATCCCGTGCTGCTCTGCCTCGGCGGCGCCCCCGAGACCTGGTACCAGGTGGCGCAAGGCGAGACGTGGCCGCAGGGGCTGCGCACGCCGCACCCGGAGCGGCTCCGGCTCGCGCCGGCGCTCCCGCCCGTGCTCCGATACGTGCCGGCCTCGGGCCCCGCGGGCAAGGCGCTCGCTGCCGCCGGCTGCCGGCTCGCCGACGGACGGGCCGCCGCGGCGGGCGCCGGGGCGCACTTCGCCGGCCTCTCGGTGAAGCCGCTCGCCGCGCCCCTGCCCGCCGGCGAGCGCATCGCCCGACCGGCCCGATCCGCCGCGACGTCGCTCTCGCGACTCCGGGAGGCGCGGTAGCGGGGCTTGCGCGTCCTCGGGGTTCCGATCGACGGGCGGCTCCGCTGTCGCGCCGATCACGCGGACGTACGCTTCACGATCGTTCCAGATCACGACCGCTCCGCAAGGCGCCCTCCGCCCACCCCGGCGTTCCGCTCCGCATCCGTGGCGGCGAACGGGGCTCTCGGCCGCGGGATGGAGGTCCGCCGATTCAAGAGCGGGTGCCGGTTCGTGGAGAGGACGGTGCGGGCACGTCGATGGTCGCGACGGCGTCAGGGGGCGGGCCCTGGCCGGCGTTCTCCTCCCGACCGGCCCGCCCTCGTCCGAACGTCGCCGGGACCGGCGACCTCCGGGCTGCCTCGTCCGACCGCGCCGAGCGCTCGGCGCCCAGGCCGGGCATCGGCGCCGGCGTTGCGCCCCGGCGCAGGAGCGCAGCCGGCGCAGGATCAGCGACTCGCCAGCGCAGGGCCCCCGCAGCGCCCCCTCCCCGGCCCTCCCCCGCCGCGCGGGAGAGAAACCCCGAAGCCCACCTCGAGCTCCGCCCTCTCCCCCGCTACGCGCTCGCGCTCTGAGGCCCCTCGGCCCCCTCGTCGCCGCCCTCGGTCTCGAGGTCGCCGCGGTACTTGCGCAGCACGCGCTTGAAGTTGGACCGGTCCATCCCGGCCTTGCGGGCCGCCGCCGAGATGTTGTTGTCGCAGGCGCGCATCAGCGCCTCGACGTAGCTCTTCTCGAACCGGCGGAGCGCGTGCTCCTTGGCGGCGGCGTAGCTCTGGGTGAGCCAGGCCTGGTCCTCGCCCGAGGCCGGCAGCTCGCGGATGAGCGGCGCGGTCCGGCCGGAGACCGCCGGCGGCAGGTCGGCCGGGGTGATCGACTCGCCGCGGCAGAGCACGAGGGCGCGCTCGATGGCGTTCTCGAGCTCGCGGACGTTGCCGGGCCAGCGGTAGCTGCAGAGCAGCTCGACGGCCTCCGGCGCGACGGTGCGGACCTTCTTCCCGAGCCGCTCGGCGTAGCGGCGCAGGAAGTGGTGCGCGAGCAGCGGCACGTCCTCGATGCGATCGCGCAGCGGCGGCAGCGGGATGGCGATGACGTTGAGCCGGTAGAAGAGGTCCTCGCGGAACTTGCCCGCCTTCACCAGCTTGGGGAGATCGCGGTGGGTGGCGGCGATGACCCGCACGTCCACGTGGATCGACTCGGCCGAGCCCACCCGCTTGATCTCGCCCTCCTGCAGCACGCGGAGCAGGCGGACCTGGGTGGCCGGCGGGATGTCGCCGATCTCGTCGAGGAAGATGGTGCCGCCGTCGGCGGTGTCGAACAGGCCGCGCTGATCGCGCTGCGCGCCGGTGAAGGCCCCCTTCACGTGGCCGAAGAGCTCGCTCTCGAGGAGGGTCTCGGTGAGCGCGCCGCAGTTGAGGGCCACGAAGGGGTGGCCGCGGCGCGGGCTCTTGGCGTGGAGCGAGCGGGCCACGAGCTCCTTGCCGGTGCCGCTCTCGCCGTTCACGAGCACGGTGGCGGCGCTGTAGGCCACCGCGTCGATCATGCGCACCACCTCGCGCATGGGGCCGGAGGTGCCGACGAGCCCGTCGCCGGAGGTGCCCTCCTTCTCCTTGAGCTGCGTCTCGAGCTGCTTGTTGCGGTCGAAGAGCTGCTTGCGCTCGGCGGCCTTCGCGACCGCCCGGGCGACGAGCTCCACGTCCTCGAACGGCTTCGTGAGGTAGTCGTAGGCGCCGGCCTTCACCGCCGCGAGCGCGGTCTCCACCGTGGCGTGGCCGGTCATCATGATGACCTCCACCTCCGGCCGGCGGTGCTTCACCGCGGTGAGGAGCTCGAGCCCGGAGAGGTCCGGCATCTTCACGTCGAGGAGGGCGACGTCGAAGTCCTCCTGCGCCAGCTTCTGCGTGGCGACGATGGGGGAGTCCACGGCGATGACGTCGTACTCCTTCCGGCGCAGGAGCGCCTCGAGGGCGCGGAGCAGCGCGGGCTCGTCGTCGACGACCAGGACTCTCGTGGGCTTCTTCTCGGGGCTTTCCATGGTGTTCCCTCTCAGGCGGCCGCGCTCGCCGCCGGCAGCTCGACGACGAAGCAGGCGCCGCCCTCCGTCGGCGGGTCGAGGTGGATCGACCCGCCGAGCTCTTCGGCGATCTGGTAGCAGATGGAGAGCCCGAGGCCGGTCCCCTGGCCCTCGGGCTTGGTGGTGAAGAACGGCTCGAAGATCCGGTTCGCGAGCTCGGGCGGCACGCCCGGGCCGGTGTCGGCGACGGCCAGCTCGACCCGGCCGGGCTCGCCCGGCCCGCAGCGCACGGTGAGCCGGCCCCGGTCGCCCATGGCCTGCAGCGCGTTCACGACGAGGTTCACCGCCACCTGCGAGAGCAGGTTGGCGTTCCCCACGCAGACGGCGGGCTGGAGCTGCCGGACCACCTCGACCTTGCCGCCCTTCATCTTCGACTGGAGCAGGAAGAGGGAGTCCTCGAGCACCTTCGCGAGGTCCACGTCGCCCCGCTCGTCCTCGCGCGGGCGCCGGGAGAAGCGGAGCAGCGACTCCACGATGCGCTTGGCGCGCATGGCGGCGTCGGCGATGAGGTTCAGGCTCTCGAGGTCGCTCGCCGGGCGCTCCTCGCGGCTCATGAGCTGCGCGAAGGCGAGGATGCCGCCGAGCGGGTTGTTGATCTCGTGCGCCACGCCGCCCGCGAGCTGGCCCACCGCGCCCATCTTCTCGGCCTGGATGAGCCGGCGCGTCACCTCGCGCTCGTGGGTCACGTCCTTGAAGACCACCACCCGCGTGGCGTCGTCGAAGGGGAAGGAGCGCAGCAGCCAGTTGCGCTCGCCGAGCCGGGCCTCGCTCTCGCCCGCCTCGCCCGAGGGGTGGCTCGCGCCCGGGCACGGCAGGTCGCCGAAGGCGTGGGCGACGCAGCGGAGCCCCGGCAGCGCCGACACCGAGACGCCGGCGTGGCGCGCGAAGGCCTGGTTGGCCCGGACCACCTCGCAGCCGTCCCGCAGGATGGCGAGCGGGTCGCCGATGGCGTCGAAGCAGGTGCGCCACTCGTCGGCGGCCCGCACCAGCGCGGCCGAGCGGGCGGCGAGCTTCTCGTCGAGCTCGCGGTTCATCCGCTCGAGCTCGGCGTTGCGCCGCTCGAGCAGCGCCTGGAGCCGCCCGTTCTCCTCCACGAGCCGGTGCTGGTCCACCGCGCTCTGGACGGTGAGGAGGAGGTGGTTGTCGTCCCAGGGCTTCCAGATGAAGCGGAAGATCTCGGAGCGGTTGACCGCCTCCTCGATCGCGGTGGTGTCGGCCTGGCCGGTGAGGAGCACGCGCTGCACGAGCGGCCAGCGCTCCTTCACCACCCGCAGGAACTCGACGCCGGACATGCCCGGCATGCGGAAGTCGGAGACCACCACCTGGACCGGCTCGCGCTCGAGCACGGCGATGCCGGCGGCGGCGTCGGCGGCCTCCAGGAGGCGCGTCGTGGCCCGCTTGAGCACGCGCCGGAGCGCGCGCCGCACGTGCTCGTCGTCGTCGACGATCAGGATGCCGGCGTCGGCGAGGGAGGGGCGCGGGCGGTTGAGCTCGGGGTCCGGCATGGGGCTGCTCGGGTCCTTTGCACGTGCCGGTCCACCGGAAACCCCCCACGGGTCTCCTCTAATCAAGTGGTTAGCACCCAACCCCAAGGGTCTTATCATACCCAGGGGTCGTAAGACACCCCAGCGGGTGTTTGGGAAACCGCCCTGAGCGGGGGATCCGGCCGCGCGGACTGACGAAACCGGCGCGAGCCCGGAGAGGCTACGGGACCTTCTTGTCGACCTCGTAGCGGTAGGCCTGCGCCTGGTAGAGGCAGATGGTGTTCCGCCCCTCGTGCTTGGCCTTGTAGAGCGCCTCGTCGGCGTAGCGCACGAGGAGCTCCGAGCTGGTGACGTCCTTCGACGGGTAGAAGGAGATGCCGAGCGAGGCGGTGACGCGCAGCTCGCCGGCCCCCTCTCCCGGCTGCCCGTGGATGGTGCCGGACACCGAGTAGACCTTCTGCCCCATCCCGCGCCAGATGCGCTCGGCCACCGTGAGCGCGCCGGAGAGGTGGGTCTTCGGCAGGATGACCGCGAACTCCTCGCCGCCGAACCGGGCGCTGATGTCCGGGTCGCGGATGGTCTCGCGCAGGAGGTCGGCGGTGCCCCGCAGCACCACGTCGCCGGTCTGGTGACCGTACTGGTCGTTGACCCGCTTGAAGTGGTCGATGTCGATCATGATGAGCGACACCGGGTCCGAGTAGCGCTGGGCGCGCCGGAACTCCTCGTCGAGCCGCTCCTGGAAGAAGCGCCGGTTGAAGAGCCCGGTGAGACCGTCGGTGACGCTGAGCCGCTCGAGCTCCGCCTTCTGCGCGCGCACCGTGTCCTGCAGCGCCTTGATGCGCAGCATGGCGTTGGTGCGGGCGAGCAGCTCGGAGTCGGCGAAGGGCTTCGCGAGGAAGTCGTCGGCGCCGATGCGGAGCCCGGTGACGCGCGAGTCGAGGTCGCTCTTCACCGAGAGCAGGATCACCGGCACGAAGTGCTCGTCGGGCCGCGCCTTGATCATGCGCAGCACCTCGAGCCCCTCCATGTCGGGGAGGACCATGTCGAGCAGCACGAGGTCGGGCGTGGTGGTGCGGGCCTTGCGGATCGCCTCGCGGCCGTCGCTCGCGGTGTCGATCTGGTAGTCCTCGCGCGCGAGGACCTGGACCAGCCAGTCTTGCTGGGTCTTCGAGTCCTCGACCACCAGTATCCGGGGGCGCGCCACCGACCGCGAGATTAGCAGATCAGAGCCGGTGGTACACGGATTCGGGGATGAGCGGCGCGAGGCCGCCGCCTCCCAGGATGTTGACCACCGGGGAGGCGGCCGCCCGCACGACGCTGCCCCCCGGCGCGTCCTCGAGGAGGCCGGTGTAGGTCGAGAGGTCGCGGTAGAGCTCCCCCCGCGCCACCACCCCGGGCGCGATCCGGGTGGCGGGGCGCCGGGCGGCGAAGATCCGCTCCTGGGCCACGAAGCCGCCGCCGCGCTGGTCCTCGGCCGCCGCGCGGACCACCTCGCCCCAGGCCGCGGGGGCGGTCTCGGCGCCGAGGTGGACGCTCTTGCCGCCGTAGTCCCAGCTCCGCTTCAGGACCCACCGCTCGCGCTCGGCGATCACCTGGGCCGCGAGCCGGGCGTCGAGCCGCCGGGTGAACGGGAGCCGGCCCGCCGCGGCCCGCTCCTCGGCGTCCAGCCCGGCGGCGCGCGCGAGGCGGGGCTCCTCGGCGCACTCGGAGAGCCGCGCGAAGAGCGCCTTCGCCTCGAGCAGCCCGTTCACCGGGTTCGCGAGCACGTGGCGCCCCGGCTCGCGGAGCGCGCGGGCGAAGGGGGCGGCGGGGTCGGTGTTGTGGGCCCAGACGTGCCGGTAGAGCACCTCCCAGGCCTCGGGCACGCACTCGGCCGGCGTGAGCACGTCGGCGCGGTGGCCCATCTGCCGGAAGTGCTCGGCGAGCCGCTGCAGCTCCCCCACCTGCGCGTCGCCGGGGCGGGCCACGAGGGCGATCGACGGGCGCGCGGCGGCGCCGCCCCGCGTCCGGTAGAAGCCGACGAGGGCGCGGCGCAGGTTCTCCATGTGGCTGCCGCAGGCCGCGACGAGCGCGGCCGCCTCCCGCGGCGAGCGGCCGCGGGCGCGGGCGGCGGCGCGCAGCCAGGCGTGCGCGGCGAGGTCGGCGTAGCCCGGCATGGCGGGGATGGTGGCGTTGAGCTCGAGCGCGCGCGGCGGGCCGCCGCCGGCCGGCAGGAGCCAGTCCACCCGGGCGAAGACGGCCGGGCACGGCGCCGCGAAGAGCTCCTGCATCGCCTCCCGCTCGAGCCCCTCGAAGGGCCCGAGCAGCGCCTCGCGATCGCGGGCGTCGCCCTCGGCGAGGAGCGCCCGCGCGAGCTTCACGGCGCCGGAGAGGACGAGGCGCGCCTCGCGCGCGGCGGCCTGGAGCACGGCGTCGGGCACGACCTCGGGCTCGGCGACCAGCGGGATGGGCACGGTGCTGCCGTCGGGCCGGCGCACGGTCATGCCCCCGGCCCAGGCGGCGCGCGCGGCCTCGAGGGCCACGCGGGAGAGTTCCTCTTGCGGGAAGGGCTCGCTCATGAAAGCAATCCGGAGGGATGAAGATCTACACGAAGACGGGCGACGCCGGCGACACTGGACTCTTCGGCGGGCCGCGGGTCAAGAAGGACGATCCGCGGGTCGAGGCGTACGGCGCGGTGGACGAGCTCAACGCCGCGCTGGGGGTCGCCCGCGCCGCCGCGGCGGGCGCCTGGCCGGAGCTCGACGCCCTCCTCGAGGGGGCGCAGCACCGGCTCTTCAGCCTCGGGGCGGAGCTCGCCACCCCGCGCGAGAGCCGGGCGCACGGCGCCCTCCCGCCGGTGTCCCCGTCCTGGGCCGCCGAGCTGGAGGCCTCGATCGACGCGCTCGAGCTGGAGCTGCCCCCGCTCCGGCAGTTCGTCCTCCCCGGCGGGGCGCCGCTCGCGGCCGCCCTCCACCTGGCGCGCTGCGTCTGCCGCCGGGCGGAGCGCCGGGCGGTGACCGTGGCGGGCGAGGTGGAGGTGGCCCCCGCCGTCCTCGCCTACCTGAACCGGCTCTCCGATTGGCTCTTCGTCGCCGCCCGGGCCGCCAACCACCGCGCCGGGACGCCGGACGTGCCCTGGAAGCCGCCCGCCGGGGAGGGTTGACCAGGACACCCGTCCCGTTCGCCGGCCAACGGTGCGCGTGGCCTCGCTCGCCTGGCTCGGCCCCGGGCTTCCAGGGCAACCCTATGAAGGGGGGCACCCTGGCAGGCGATTGCCTGCTGGTGCGTGACGTGCCCACATCCACCCTCCTGCGGGCACACCTTCGCCCGCCCACTCCGGAGGGTCTCCATGCGGCGATTGCTTCTCCTGGCGGCGGCGGGCTTGGTGGCCTGCGGCGGCACTGGCTCGAACGGCACCGGCACCACCACCCAGGCGGTCTCCTCCTCCACCGCGACCCGGCGCGTGCTCGTCGGCTTCAAGTCGGGCATGAACACGGCGGCGGTGCTGCAGCGCGGCGGCAGCATCCGCAGCCGCTGGGACGCCCTCGACGCGGTGAGCGCCGAGGTGCCCTCGAGCGCGGTGGCGAAGCTCGCGGCCGATCCCTCGGTGGCCTTCGTCGAGAGCGACCGGGCCGTCTCGGCCGACGCGGCCATCCAGGGCGCGGGCGAGGACCCCTGGGGCAACCTCGCCGTGCGCGCGGTGCAGGCGCGGGCGCAGGGCTTCACCGGCGACGCGGTCCACGTCTGCGTCATCGACACCGGCATCGACGACGGCCACCCCGAGTTCGCCCGCGGCGCCGGCACCGTGTTCGGCGCCGGCTACGACTTCGTGGACGCGGACGCCTTCCCGATCGACGCCGGCTGCAACGTCGCGGGCGCCTGCGCCTGGGGCGAGGGGCACGGCACGCACGTGACCGGCACCATCGCGGCCCAGCTCGGCGCCGCGAGCGCCGCGAGCCCGGCGCGGCTCAACATGGCCGGCGTGGCGCCGGGGGTGGTGGTCCACGAGTACCGGGTGCTCGGGCTCGACGGCTACGGCACCACCGAGGCGGTCATCAACGGCATCCTCTCCTGCGCCGACCTGCCGTTCGCGCGCCGGGTGGCGAACCTCTCGCTCGGCTCCGACGAGCCGTCGCAGGTGGAGCAGAAGGCCTTCCAGTACGCCTGGGCGAAGGGGGTGCTCACCTTCGCCGCCGCCGGCAACGCCGGCACCTCGGCGCTCCACTACCCGGCCTCCTATCCGAACGTCGTCTCGGTCGCGGCGGTGGACGCGAACCTGCAGCGCGCCTCGTTCTCCCAGTACAACCGGCAGGTGGAGCTCGCCGGACCGGGCGTGGACGTGCTCTCGGCGCTGCCGCGCGGTGTCGGCCGGCTCGCCGCGGTGACGGTGGGCGCCTCGACCTTCGCGGCCGAGCCGGTGACCTTCACCGCCGTCGGCTCGGTCACCGGGCCGGTGGTGCCCTGCGGCATCTGCGACGCGAGCACCGCCTGCGGCGCCCAGGCGGCCCCGTTCGTCGCCCTGTGCGACCGCGGGACCATCACCTTCGCCGAGAAGGTGCAGAACGCCCAGGCGGCCGGCGCCACGGCGGTGATCATCGCCAACAGCCTGCGCGACCCGCCCGACTCCGCGGGCAGCTTCACGCTCGGCGCCGCGAGCGCGACCTGGCCGCCGGTCGCGTCCATCTCCCACAACTCCGGCGTCGCTGCGAAGGCGCTCCTCCCGGCGGAGGGCACCGTCGCCATCACCACCGCCGATTACGGCTTCCTCCAGGGCACCTCGATGGCCACGCCCCACGTCGCCGGCTGCGCCGCGGTGGCCTGGGCGGCCCACCCCGGGTACGCCAACAGCGACCTCCGCGACCTCCTCCGCGCCACGGCGCAGGATCTCGGCAAGCCGGGCCGCGACCCCGAGTTCGGCTTCGGCCTCGTCGATTGCCTCGCGGCGGCCACCGCGCCCTGACGAGCCGCTTCCCTCGCGGGCCCCGCCCCCGTAACCTCGGCGCCATGCCGAAGAGAGAGCGCGTCGCGCTCGTCACCGGGGCCGGGGTCCGCGTCGGGCGCGTCATCGCGCAGGAGCTCTCGCGCGCCGGGTACACGGTGGCGGCCCACTACCACCGCCACCGCCCGCCGCGCGGGCTCGCGGCCTTCGCCGCCGACCTCTCCACGCCGGAGGGGCCGGCGGCGCTGGCCCGCGCCTTCCGCGCCCGCTTCTCCCGCCTCGACCTCCTCGTCAACAGCGCCGCCGGGTTCGAGCCGGCGCCCCTCGCCCGGCTCGACGCCGAGGGGTTCGACGCGCAGATGGACCTGAACGCCCGCGCGCCGCTCCTCCTCGCCCGGGCGCTCCTCCCCCTCCTCGGGCGGGCCCGCGGCTCGATCGTGAACGTGCTCGACGTGGGCGGCGCCTTCGTCCCCTGGAAGGGCTTCGCCGCCTACGTGAGCTCGAAGGCGGCCCTGGCGCGCGCGACCGAGTGCCTGGCGCTCGAGCTGGCGCCCCGGATCCGGGTGAACGGGGTCGCCCCCGGCACCGTGCTCTGGCCGGAGGAGTACCCGGCGTCCCTGCGGCGCGAGCTCACCCGCCGCATCCCCCTGCGCCGGGCCGGCCGGCCGGAGGACGTGGCCCAGGCCGTCCGCTACCTGGCCGAGGCGCCGTACGTCACCGGGGCGATCCTGCCCGTGGACGGCGGGCGCCGCCTCTTCGGCCGCGGCTGACGGGGCGCCCGCCAGGGCCCCGGTGCACGACGGATTGAAGGCGCCCGGGCCCGCTGTTACACTCCTTGGCCGAGATCAACTTACCGACCCGCGAACCAGGAGACGGAGACCCGATGGACGCGACCACCACCACCCCCCAGACCACCACCCCGCCCGTGGCGCCGCCCGCCGAGGCCAACTTCATCGTCCTCACCGACAAGGCCGTCGAGATGGTGAAGGCCGCCATGGCCCAGGAGAGCCTCGACGGCTACGGCATCCGCGTCGGCGTCGTCGGCGGCGGCTGCTCGGGCTTCCAGTACTCGATGGACTTCGAGAAGGAGCAGAAGGACGGCGACGTGGCGCTCACGCAGGACGGGATCACGGTCTTCGTCGACCCGATGAGCGCGATGTACCTGCAGGGCGTGACCGTGGACTACGTGACGGGGCTGCAGGGCGCTGGGTTCAAGTTCAACAACCCCAACGCCCGCAACACCTGCGGCTGCGGCCAGTCGTTCTCGTACTGAGAGACGCCCCCTCACCGCACGGGGGCAGGGCCGCGAGACGCCGCAGGGAGCCGGGGGCGAGCACCGCCTCCGGCTCGCTCTTTTTCGGACCTGCTTTTCTTCACCCCGAGCGGAAGCGGGCCCGTATCATCGCGCCATGCTCGTGGTCCGCTCCGTCGCCGTCGGCCCGTTCGCCGAGAACACCTTCCTCGCCGGGTGCGACCGCACGGGCGAGGCGATCCTGATCGACCCGGGCGGGGAGCTGCCGCGGGTGCTCGCGCTCCGCGAGCCGGGCGGCTTCTCGGTGAAGCGCATCCTGCTCACGCACGGCCACATCGACCACGTGGCGGGCGCCGCCGAGGCGGCCGAGGCCACCGGCGCGCCGGTCGAGATCCACCCGGCCGACCTCGACTGGTTCGACGCCATCGAGGACCACGGCGAGATGTTCGGCTTCACCGGGGTGCGGGCGCCCCCCATCGCCCGCCACCTCGCCGGCGGCGACCGGCTCCAGGTGGGCGACGAGCAGCTCCGGGTGATCCACACGCCGGGGCACACCCGGGGCGGCTGCTCGCTCTTCTTCGAGGCGGCGCGCGTGCTCTTCACCGGGGACGCGCTCTTCGTGGGCTCGGTCGGCCGGACCGACCTGCCCGGCGGCGACTTCCGGGTGCTGGCGCGGTCGCTGCGCGAGAAGGTCTTCCCGCTCGGCGACGACGTCCGCTTCTACCCGGGGCACGGCGCGGCCGGGCTGCTCGGCGACGAGCGGCGCAACAACCCCTTCGTCGGCCAGGGGCGACAGCTGTAGCGGCGCTCTCCCGGGCCTTGCCGCGCCCCGCCGGCCTCCTTACCCCCTCTCGCGGGAGGAGCGCCATGCCGGCACTGAAGCTCCAGCTCGAGACGCAGCTCTTCGTCGGTGGCGAGTTCCGCGCGGCGCGGTCGGGCCGGCGGTTCGCCACCGTGAACCCCGCCACCGAGGAGGTGGTGGCCGAGATCGCCGAGGGCGGGGCGGACGACGTGGACGAGGCGGTCCGGGCGGCCCGCGCCGCCTTCGAGTCGGGCGACTGGCCGAAGCTGGGCGGCAAGGAGCGGGGCGAGCTCCTCTGGCGCATGGGCGAGCTCGTGAAGGGGCGCTGGCTCGAGCCGCTCTCCGAGGCGGAGACGGCCGACACCGGCAAGACCCTCTTCGACTCGGGGCGGGTCGAGATCCCGCTCGCCGGCGACATCCTCCAGTACTACGCGGGCTGGGCCACCAAGCTCGAGGGGGCCACCATCCCGGTCCGCGGGAACGCCTTCGCCTACACGCTGCGCCAGCCGGTGGGCGTGGCGGGGCTCGTGGTGCCGTGGAACTTCCCGCTCCTGCTCGCCTGCTGGAAGCTCGCCCCCGCGCTCGCGGCCGGCTGCACGGTGGTGCTGAAGCCCTCGTCCCAGACGCCGCTCACGGCGCTGCTCCTCGCGCGCGTGGCCGAGGAGGCGGGGCTGCCGCCGGGGGTGCTGAACGTGGTGCCGGGGCCCGGCGGCGCGGCCGGCCTGGCGCTGGTGCGCCACCCGGGCGTGGACAAGATCGCCTTCACCGGCTCGACGGAGGTGGGGCAGGAGGTGATGCGCGCCGCCGCGGGCGGCGTGAAGCGGGTCACGCTGGAGCTCGGCGGGAAGAGCCCCAACCTCGTCTTCGCCGACGCCCACCTGCGCGCGGCGGCCAAGGGGGCGCTGGGCGGCATCTTCTACAACAAGGGAGAGGTCTGCGCGGCCGGGTCCCGGCTCCTCGTGGAGCGCTCCGCCTTCGACGAGGTGGCGGGGCTGGTGGTCGAGGGGGCGAAGAAGCTCGTCCTCGGCGATCCGCGGAGGAAGGAGACCCGGCTCGGGCCGCTCGTCTCGGCGGCGCAGCGCGAGAAGGTGCTCTCGTACGTGAAGGCGGGGCACGAGGAGGGCGCCCCCATCCTCTGCGGCGGCGGGGCGGCGAGCGTGGAGGGCAAGGGGTTCTACGTGCAGCCCACCGTGCTCGGGCCCGTGCGGAACGACTCCCGCCTCGCGCGCGAGGAGGTGTTCGGCCCGGTGCTGGCCGTCGTCCCGTTCGACGACGAGGCGGACGCGATCCGGCTCGCGAACGAGACCGCGTACGGCCTCGCCGCGGGCGTCTGGACCGCCGACGTGAAGCGGGCCCACCGCGTCGCGAGGGCCCTGCGCGCCGGCACCGTCTGGGTGAACACCTACAACCTCTACGACCCCGCCCTCCCCTTCGGCGGCGTGAAGCAGTCCGGCTTCGGCCGGGAGCTCGGGGAGGCGGGGCTCGAGGCCTACACCGAGACGAAGAGCGTCTGGGTGGACCTCGGGTAAAGGACAAGGCGCAGGAGCCCGCCCGAGATCGGCCGGGATCGCGCGCCGAGAGGCGCTACTCCATCGCGACGACGCCCACGATGTTCTGCCCGGCGTCCACGTGGAGCACCTCGCCGGTCACGCTCGAGGCGAGGTCCGAGCAGAGGTAGAGCGCCGCCTTGCCGCAGTCCGACTGGTCGATGTTGCGGCGGAGCGGGGTGCGGCTGGCGTTCTCGGCCAGCATGGTGCGCATCCCCTTGATGCCGGCGGCGGCCAGCGTCTTGAGCGGGCCGGCGCTGATGGCGTTCACGCGGATGCCGTCCTGCCCGAGGTCGAAGGCGAGGTAGCGGACCGACGCCTCGAGCGCGGCCTTGGCGACGCCCATGACGTTGTAGTTCGAGACCACCTTCTCGGCGCCGTAGTACGAGAGCGTGAGGACGTTGGCGCCCTCGCGCAGCATGGGCCGGGCCGCCCGGGTGAGCCCGATGAGCGAGTAGGCCGAGACGTCGAGCGCGATGCGGAACACGTCGCGGCTCGTCACCTCGGTGAACCGCCCCTCGAGCGCCTCGCGCGGCGCGAAGCCGATCGAGTGCACGAGGACGTCGAAGCCCTCCGGCCAGACCTGCTTCAGCTGGGCGAAGGTGCGGTCGATGTCCTCGTCCTTGGAGACGTCGCAGTCGAGGATGGCGGCCGCGCCGATGCCCTCGGCGAGCGGGCGCACCCGCTTCTCCATTCCCTCGCCCGGGTAGGTGAAGGCGAGCTCCGCCCCCTCCGCCTGGAAGGCCTGGGCGATGGCCCAGGCGATGCTGCGATCGTTGGCGACCCCCGTGACGAGGGCGCGCTTACCGCTCATGAGACCCATCGGCTACTTCCCTTCCGTTCGCAGCGCGTCGAGCGCCTGGGACAGCTCGCTGCGCGCGTGTTCGTCGTGAGCGCGGGCGGCGGCGGCGACTCCCGCCTCGTACGTCCGCGCGGCTTCCTCGCGCCGCGAGAGCGACTCGAGCACCTGGCCGAGCATGAGGTAGCTCGGGACGTACTCGGGCGCGCGGCGCACCAGCTCCTCGAGCTCCCGCGCGGCGTCGTCCGCCCGGCCCAGGGACCGCAGGCCCATCGCGAACGCGTAGCGCGCGAACGGGTCGTCGGGCTTCTGCTCCAGGAACCTCTGGAGCTGGGCGAGGCGCTGCTCGGGAGTCACCCGCGTCTTCTAATACATCGCGGCGCGCCGTCAAAGCGCCGAGCGCCGCTCCCGCCCGGGCGAGACGCGCCGCGGCGTGGTAGACCGGGGCGCATGACGGGGCTCATCGAGGGCGCGAGCGGCGCGCTCGTCGCCGGCGGGCGCGGCACCCGGCTGGGCGGCGCGGCCAAGGGACTGCTCCGGATCGACGGCCAGCCCATCGTGGCCCGCAGCCTGGCGCTGCTGCGCCGGCTCTTCGACGAGGCGCTGGTCGTCGCCAACGACCCCGCCCCCTACCTGCCCTTCGGCGCGCCGGTGATCCCGGACGTCGTCGCCGGGAAGGGCGCGCCGGGCGGCGTCCACGCCGCGCTGCGCGCCGCGAGCGCGGAGTGGGTGTTCGTCGCCGCCTGCGACATGCCCTTCGTCTCGGAGGCCGGCATCCGGCTCCTGGCCGCGCGCCGGGCCGGCGCCCCGGCGGTGGTGGTCCGGTTCGGCGGGCGGCTCGAGCCGCTCCACGCCTTCTGGTCGAAGGCCTGCCTCCCCGTGCTCGAGGCGGAGCTCGCGCGCGACGAGGTGCCCGGGCTGCAGCGGCTCGCCGTCGCCTGCGGGGCGGCCGTCGTGGAGGAGGAGGCGTGGCGGGCGGTGGATCCGCTCGGCCGCGCCTTCGAGAACGCCAACACCCCGGACGACCTCGTCCGGCTCGGGCTCGAGCGCCCCTGAGCGGAGGCGCGGGTTTCGCCCACCGGCCCCGCGGCGCGCGGGACGGCGCCGGCGCGGCGGGGCTTCAGGGCCGGGCGATTCCAGGCGATGATGCGACCCTCCATGCCCCGCCTCCTCGCCCTCCTGCTCCTCCTCGCGCTGGCCCTCCCCGCCGCGGCCGGCGACCGGCGCGACCTCGCGGCCCCCCTCGGCCTCGGCACCGACGGCACCATCCGCGAGCTCTTCCTCGACATGCCCATCGCCGACGCCCGGGCGCCCCGCGCCGGGCTCGACGTGCGCTGGTCGATGGCCAACGACTGGAGCGCGCCCACCTACGCGGCCTCCGGCGCGAAGCTCGTCGAGATCCAGACCGACGAGCAGTCGGACTCGCTCACCTTGTCGCTCCGGGCGCCCTGGTCCCGCCTGCTCGGGCCCGGTCCGGTGGTCTCGGGCCGGCCGCTCTTCGACCGGCTCTCCACCACGCTCGACTGGCGCGTCACCCAGCACTGGGGCGGCTGGAGCGACGGGACCATCGAGTGGTGGCACGGGTTCGCCGGCTTCTACAACTTCGAGCGGAACCAGTACCCGCGGAACGCGGTGCACGTCACCCTGGGCGAGGTCGGAGGCAAGCAGACCCTCGACCTGCGCTCGGCGCAGGTCTCCTTCGGCGACCTCGCCGTCCGCACGCAGTACCTGCTCGCCGACGGCGGCGCGCCGCTCGTGCCGGGGCAGGGGCCGGACGCGACGCGCTGGGGCCTCTCGGCGCGGCTCGACCTGAAGGCGCCGGTGGGCCGGCTCTCGAACCTGGGCGGCTCGGGCGGCTTCGACGCCGGGGTGGGCCTCCTCGGCACCTACGAGCTCACCTCGTTCCTGGTGGCCCACGCCATGGCGAGCGGCCAGTGGTGGTCGGGCTTCGCCGGCGAGCAGCCCCTGCAGCCGCTGAACTTCCACTGGACCGCCGAGGTCTCGCTGGCGCTCCTCCTCGGACCGGTGGCGCTGGTGGTCGAGGACCGCGTGGTCTCCGCCATGTTCGACGACGGCGGCTGGACGCGGGTGAACCCGCTGCCGCTCGCGCCGGGCCAGTCCCCGCCGAGCCTCGCCGCGTCGGCCTGGGCCGCCACCTTCCGCGCCCAGAACGGCATCACCGGCGGGCTGCGCTGGGGCCGGTTCACCGTCTGGTTCGCCGAGGACTGGACGCCCGGCTCGAACCCCACCGGCGTCTACAAGTGGTTCTACGACTCGAACGCGCCCGACGTGGAGATCGGGCTCGGCTACTCGCAGCCGCTGTAGCCCGCACGCGACGGCGCCGCGCCGCGCGCTCGTCAGGGCCGGCCGGCGCCCTCGCGCCGCGGGAGCGCGACGGTGAAGGTGGTCCCCCGCCCCTCCTCCGACTCGAGCGAGACCTCGCCCCCGTGGCCGCGGACGATCTCGCGGACGATGTAGAGCCCGAGCCCCACCCCGCCGCGCGGGTTCCCCTGCGCGTCGCCGCGCCGGAAGGGGGCGAAGATCTGCTCCTTCAGCCAGGGCTCGATCGGCGGCCCCTCGTTGTGCACCGAGAGGGTGACGCGCTCCGCGTCGCCGGCCCGCGTCACCGTCGCCGGGGTGCCCTCCGGGCTGTAGCGCAGCGCGTTCCCGAGCAGGTTGGCGAGCACCTGCTGGATCCGGCCGGCGTCCCACTCGCCGCGGCCGTCGCCCACCGGGACGAAGCGGATCTCCCGGCCCGGGTGCGCCGCCTTGATCTCCTGGATCACCTCGCGGCAGAGGTCGTCGAGATCGGCGGTGGAGGGGAAGACCGGGATGCCCTGGCCGAGCCGCGCCTGCGAGTAGTCGAGCAGGTCGGTGATGAGCCTTCGCATGCGGGCCCCCGCGCTCGAGATCCGCTCCAGCACCCGGCGGTGGTCGCCGGAGAGCGCCGGGTCGCGCAGGAGGAGGCCGGCCGAGGCGGCCACCACGGTGAGCGGGGTGCGCAGGTCGTGGCCCACGATGCCGATGAGGTGCGCCTGCACCTCCTGCGCGCGCCGCCGGTCGGTGACGTCGCGCAGGTGGGCCGTGAGGCCGCCCTCGTGCGAGAAGGCCCGCACCTCGAACCAGCGCTCGTCCGGCCAGCGCAGCTCGAAGGTGGCCGGCTCCCGGCCGGCGGCGACCCGCCGCAGCTCCGCCGCCGCCTCGTCGGCCGCGAGCCACGGGAGCGCCGACCAGAGCTCCTGGCCGAGCAGGTCGGCGCGCCGCGCCCCGAGCAGCTCCTCGAGCGCGTGGTTCACGTAGACGAAGCGCCAGGCGCGGTCCACGGCGAAGAAGGCGTCGGTGATGCTCTCGAGCACCGCGGCGTTCCGGGCGAACGCCTCCCGGCTGCGGTCCTCGTCCTCGAGCTGCTTGCGGCGGAGCTGGGCGCGCACCCGGGCGCGCAGGAGCTCGAGCCCGGCGGCGGTCGAGACGTAGTCGTCGGCGCCGGCGTCCACCGCCGCGGCCAGCCGCTCGCCCTCGGGCGCCTCCCCGAACACCAGCAGCGGCACCTGCCGCCGCTCGGGGCCGTCGCGGAGGGCGCGGCAGGCCTCCATGGCCCGCCCGAGCCCGCCGGTCCCGTCCACCAGGACCGCGTCCACCCGGTCCACGGCCAGGAGCGCGAGGGCCTCCGCCGCGGAGGAGGCGGCGGCCACGTCGTGCCCCTCCTGGCGCAGCAGCTCCGCCACCGGCTCGGGGGGCGCCCGCCCCGGCCCGACCAGGAGGACGCGCCGCGGCGAGAGGAAGGCCGGCCCGCGCGCCGCGCCGGTCGCCCCGCCGCGGAGGAGCGCGAGGAGGCGGGCCAGCACCACCGCCCTCCCCTCCTCGTCCTTGCGCACGTAGGCGTCGGCGCCGGCGTCGAGCGCCCCCAGCTCCCCGATGGCGCCGGAGGCGGTGAGGAGGATGCAGGGCGTGGCGCGCAGGGCCGGATCGGCCCGGAGCTGCCGCACGAAGGAGGCGCCGTCCATGCCCGGCATCACGCCGTCCACCACCACGGCGCGGGGGCGGCGCCCCGCCGCCACCCGGAGCCCCTCCTCGCCGGAGCCGGCGGTGACCACGTCGAGCCCGGCCCCCTCGATGAGCTCGCGGAGCTGCTCCCGCGCGGTCAGGCTGTCGTCGACCACCAGCACCGGCGCGGCGCCCTCGGGCGCCTCGTCCGGCCGGGCCCGGCGGACCAGCTCGCGCGCCCGCGCCACCAGCTGCTCGACGGCGTAGGGCTTCCCGACGTACTCGTCGGCGCCGGTGCGCAGCCCGCGGACGCGCTGCGCCACCGCCGCCTCGGAGGAGAGGAGCATCACCGGCGTGGCGGCGTGCTCGGGCGAGCGCCGCAGCTCGGCGAGCAGGTCGACCCCGTCGCCGTCGGGCAGGAGCACGTCGAGCACGACGAGGTCCGTCGGCCCGCGCCGCAGCGCCTCGCGCGCGCACGCGAGGTCGGCGCAGAGCTCGGTGCCGAACCCGGCCCCCTCGAGCGCCTCCTGCAGGTCCATCCGGACCGTGAGGCTGTCGTCCACCACGAGGACCCGGATCACGGCAGCCCTCCGGCCTCGGCGGCGGCGAGGGCGTCGCCGATCTCCCCGAGCGGCAGCACCCGCTCCGCCGCGCCGAGGAGGATCGCCTCGCGCGGCATCCCGAAGACCACCGAGGTGGCCTCGTCCTGCGCGATGGTGCGCCCCCCGGCGCGCCGCACCGCGAGCATCCCGGCGGCGCCGTCCCGGCCCATGCCCGTGAGCAGGCAGGCGAGGCCGTCGGGCCCGAGCTCCCGCGCCACCGACTCGAAGAGCACGTCCACCGACGGCCGGCAGCTGTGCCGCTCCGGCCCCAGGTCGAGCCGCAGCAGCCCCCGCTCCAGGAACAGGTGCTGCCCCGGCGGCGCCATCAGCACCCCCGAGGCGGCCTCGAGCGGCTCGCGGTCGCGGGCGTAGCGCACCCGCAGCGGCGACTGGGTGTCGAGCCAGTCGGCGAAGGCGCGGCCGAAGGGCTCGTTGATGTGGACGACGAGGAGCACCGGGGCGGCGAACCGGCGCGGCAGGGCCTGCAGGATCTCGAGCACCGCGCCGGGCGATCCGGTGGAGCCGCCGACGGCCACGGCCCGCAGGCGGCCGGCGCGCGCGGGCGCCGGCGGCGGGACCGGCGCGACCTCGAGCGGCGCGGAGGGCCGGGCGACCGCCAGCCGGCCGCGCAGGTGGGTGATGACCTTGATCCGGGAGACCAGCTTCACCGCCGCGCGGAGCCGCCCCTCCCACCCGTCGGCGAGCTCGTGCCCGCCCGGCTTCTCGAGCACGTCGAGCGCGCCCGCGGCGAGCGCGTCGTAGGTCCGGAAGAGCTCGCCGCGGTTGGTGGAGGCCGAGACCACCAGGATCGGGGTCGGGCAGTAGGCCATGATCTGCTCGGCCGCCTCCACCCCGGTCATCACCGGCATCATCATGTCGAGCGTGACCACGTCGGGGCGCAGCGCCCGGCACAGGTCCACGCCGCGCTGCCCGTCCTCCGCCTCGCCGACCACCTGCAGCTCGGGGTCCTCGCCCAGCACCTCGACGAGGCGCTTGCGGATGGTGAGGGAGTCCTCGACGACGAGCACGCGAATCGGCACGTTCACCCCACCAGCTCCTGGATCGCGGCGAGCAGCCGGCCCTGGTCGAAGTCGCCCTTCACCACGTACCCGGCGGCGCCGGCGTCCATCCCGCGCCGGCGGTCCTCCGGCGCCGACCGCGAGGTCACGAGGATGGCCGGGGTGGCCGCGGTGCGCGGATCGGCGCGCGTGACCCGGACGAACTCGAACCCGTCCATGCCCGGCATCTCCACGTCCACGAGGAACAGCCCGTAGCGGCGCGCCCGCGCCTTCTCGAGCCCCTCCTCGGCCGAGACCGCCAGCTCCACCTCGTAGCCGGCCGACTCGAGGATGCTCTGCTCCAGCATGCGGGTGGTGAGCGAGTCGTCCACCACGAGGATGGGCAGCGGGGCCGGCGCCGGGGCCGGCTCCGCGGCCGGCCGCTCCCCGGCCGCCACCAGGAGCCCGGCGGGGTCGAGCGCCAGGACGGGCGTGCCCTCCGCGTCGAGCGCGGCTCCCGCCACGGCCGGCTCGGCGCCGACGCAGGCCGGCAGGGGGCGCACCACCACCTCCGCCGTCCCGGCGAGTCGCTCGGCGCCGAGCGCGAGCCGGGCCCCGCCCACCCGGACCACGACCGCCGACCAGGCGCGCCGGCGCGAGGCGGGCTCGGGCCGGCGGAGCACGTCGGCGAGGGGCAGGAACGGGATCACCTGGCCGCGGTGCGAGATGCCGCGCCCCTCGCCGCGACGCACCACCCGGTCCGCGGGGAGCCAGAGGGTCTCCTCGACCGCGTCGAGGGGGAGCGACGCGTCGGCGCCGCCGGCCTGGAGCCGCAGCGCCACCATGGCGGTGATCGAGACCGGCACCAGCAGCTCGACCGTCAGCCCCGCCCCCGGCGCGCTCCGCACCCCGAGCTCGGCCTTGAGCCGGGCCGCCACGTCGCGCACCACGTCGAGCCCCAGCCCGCGCCCGGCCACCGCGTTCACGCCGGGGCTGGTGGAGAGGCCGCCCCGGAGCAGCAGCTCCACCGCGGCGGGCTCGTCGAGCGGGGGCGCGCCCGGGCCGAGGAGCCCCTTCGCCTCGGCGGCGGCGCGCACGCCGGGGAGGTCGAGCCCGCGCCCGTCGTCGCGGCAGCGGAAGAGGACCCGCCCGCCCCGGCGCTCCACCTCGAGCGTGATCCGCCCGCGCGAGGGCTTCCCGGCGGCCAGGCGCGCGGGCCCGGGCTCGATCCCGTGGGCAACGGCGTTGCGGACCACGTGCAGGAGCGCGTCGCGCGCCGCCGCGAGCACGTTCGCGTCCACCCGGACCTCGCCCCCGCTCGCCTCGAGGTCCACCTCGCGCCCGAGGGTGCGGGCGGCGTCCCGCGCCGCGCGCGTGAGCGGTCCGAAGAGCGCCCGCGCCGGGAGCAGCCGCAGCCGGTCGGCGGCGACGCGGACGGTGCGCACCTCGCGCTCCACCTGCTCGGCGCGGGCGGTCAGCGCGCGCTGCGCCTCGCCGAGGGCGCGCCGGAGCTCGTCCACGAGCGGCGCCAGCCGGCGGGCGGCCACCGGGCCCTCCCCGCGCGGCCCGGAGAGCTGATCCTGCAGGGCGCGCGCGACCTCGCCGGCGTGGTCGAGCCGGCCGAGCTGCCGCCGCAGGCCGGTGGCCTGGACGCCGGCCTCGAGCACCGAGGCGAGGAGCGCGTCGAGCTCCTGGACGTCCACGCGCAGGCTCTGGAACGCCTCGTCGGGCCGGACCGGCTCGGCCGCGGGGGCCCCGGCCTCGGCGGCGGGCGCGGCGGCCTCCTCCCCCGCGCCGGGCGCCGGGGAGGGCGGCGGCGAGGGCGAGGCCGACGGCGCCGCGGGAACGGCGGCGGGGGCGGGCGGCGCCGGCGCGAGCGCCGCCACGCCGGACGAGATCCGGTCGAGGAGCGCCAGCGCCGCGTCCACCCGCTCGCGCGGCACCGGCGGCGCCCCCTCCTCGCGGTGGGGCGCGAGCGCCTCCTCGAGGCCGTGCGCGAGCTCCCCCAGCTCCTGCTGCTTCACCACCCGGGCCGCGCCCTTGAGCGTGTGGGCCTGCCGCAGGAGGGTCGAGACCAGCGCCCGGTCCGCCGGGGCGCGCTCGAGCGCGAGGAGCCCGCGCGAGAGCCCCTCGACGAGCTCGCGGGCCTCGATCCGGAAGTAGCGGTAGGGGTCGCGGGACATGGAATGCCGGCCGGTCGGTGGCGCCGCGGGTCAGGCCGCCTCGCGGCTCTGCACCAGCCGCGCGAGCGCCGTGGACATGCCGGCGAGCTGGGAGGCGGTCTGGAGCGTCTGGCCGGAGCTCGCCTCCGCCTCGCGGGTGGCCTGGGCCACGTTGGCGATGGCGAGGTTCACCTGCTCCACGGCGGTGGTCTGCTGCTTGGTGGAGAGCTCGATCTCGCGCGCCGCGTCGGTGGTGGTGCCCACCAGCCGGGCGATCTGCCCGAAGGCCGACGCCACCTCGGAGAACTGGCGCGCCCCGGTCTCCACCGCCTTCGAGCCGCTCTCGGTCGCCATCACCGTGGTGTTCACCGCGGCCCGCACCTCGTCGATGAGGACCCGGATGTCCTTGGTGGAGCCGCCCACCCGGTCGGCGAGCTTGCGGATCTCCTCCGCGACCACGGCGAAGCGCCGCCCCGACTCGCCCGCGCCGGCCGCCTCGATGCTGGCGTTGATGGCGAGGATGTTGGTCTGCTCGGCCAGCTCGTTGATGATCTCGAGGATGCTCCCGATCTGCTGCGACTTGCGGCCGAGGTCGAGCATGTGGCCGACGATCAGCTCCACCTGCCGGCGGATGGCGCCCACCGACTCCTGGCTGCGCTGCACGGTCTGGTCGCCGGCGCGGGCCGCCCCCGCGGTCTCGGCGGCGATGGCCGCCACCCGCTGGGCGCTCTCGGCGATCTGGCGGGAGGTGGCGAGCAGCTCGGTGATGGTGGTGGTGATCTCGGCCATGGCGGTCGCCTGCTGCTTGGCGCCGGTGGCCTGCTGCCCCGCGGCCGCCTGCAGCTCGGCCGACGAGCTCTGGACGTGGCGGACCGCGCTCGACACCTGGCGCGACAGCGCGCGCCCGAGGAGCACCGACACCGCCGCGGCCAGCGCCACGGCGAGCCCGGCGAGCCCGGCCACCTGCCGCGCGGCCCGGTTCGCCACCTCGGTGGAGGCGCGCCGGCCCTCCTGGAGCAGCCGGTCCTCCCGGGCCACCAGCGCGTCCACCGTGCCGTCGAGCTTCACGCGGATGGGGCGCACCTCGCGCTCGACGCGGTTGGCGAGCGCCTCGAAGGACGCGCCGGGCGTGCGCTGCGCCAGGATGCCGTCCATGACCCGGTTGTGCTCCTCCTCGAGCTGCCTCACCTCCCGGACGAGCTCCGACCCCTCGGCGGTCTGCACCTCCTTGCCGACGAGCTCGAGGGAGGTGTGGAACTGCTCGCGGCTGGCGCGCAGGGCCTCGAGGTACCGCGGCTCGCCGGTCATGAGGTAGGCCCGGGCGTCGGCCGCCTTCTGGGCGCTCGCCACGTGCAGCCGCTCGGTGTCCACGAGCCGCTGGGCGGCGACGTCGAGCACCTGGTCCTTCAGGGCGACGACGTCCCGGAGCGCCAGCCAGGCCACCGCCGCCACCAGCACCGAGATGGCGGCGAGGAGGCCGAACCCTCCGGCGAGCTTCTGCGAGAACGTGAGGCTTCGAGCCATGTGCGCTCCGATTCAGCGGCCCCCGAGGGCCTGGAGGAGGTGGGCGAGGTCGAGCACCGGGGCGGGCCGGTCCGGGAGGCGGGCGACCTCGGGCAGCGGGCCGCCGCCGGCCGCCGGCTGGAGGTCGGATGGGGCGACCTGGACGTAGCCGTCGAAGTCGTCGAAGGCGAGCCCCACCCGCTCGGCGCCGGCCAGCACCATCCAGCGGGGCGCGCCGCCGGCGGCGAGCCCGAGCAGGCGGCCCAGCTGGAAGACCGGCAGGATCTCGCCGCGCAGCCCGGCGATGCCGAGGAACTCGGGGCGGCGGCTCGGGACGGGCGTGACCGCGCCGAGCCGCACCAGCCCGCGCACGGCCTGGAGCCGGGCGGCGAGCCGCTGCCCGCCGGCGCGCAGCAGGAGCAGCGGGACCAGATCCCGCGAGGGCTCGGGCGGCGGGACGGCGAAGGAGGCGTCGAACTCGGCCCGGAGCCGCGCGGCGGCCTCCTGTTCCGGCGCGGGGACGCTCACGGCTCACCTCCGGCGGCGCGCAGCTCGGCCCGGCAGAGCTCGGAGAGCGCCTCGCGGCTGAAGCCGCCGCCCAGCAGCAGGACGCGCGACGCCTCCTCGGCGGCGAGCAGCACCCGGGCGCGCGCCAGCTCGCGCCGGGCCGGGTCGAGCTCCCCGGCCCGGCGGTGCATGAGGCCGAGGTGGAGCCGCGGCATGGCGAAGGTCGGGTCGAGGTAGGCGGCGTAGCGATCCTCGTCGGCGGCGCCGCCGGGATCGCCGGCGTGCTCCCGGCAGAGCGCCTTCACGTAGTGGGCCTCGGCGGAGAGCTCGTCCACGGCGAGCAGCCGCGCGCAGACCGCCTCCGCCTCGGCGTGCCGGCCGCCGCTCGCGAGGAGCACGGCCCGGAGCAGGAGCACGTCGGGGTCGCGCTCCGACTCGAGCGGCGGGCTCCCGAGCTCGGAGAGCGCGTCGGCGAACCGCTCCCGGCGCAGGAAGTCGAAGGCGCGCGTCACCTGGGCCGCGTCGGGCGCGGCCCCGCGGGGGCGCGCCGGGGGCGCGAGCGGCTTGCCGGTGAGCGCCGCGACCCGCGCGCTCGCCTGGGCGATGGCGTCCACCCAGCTCCCCTCGACGGGCGCGGGCTCGAGGTCCCCGCCCGCCTCCGGCGCGGGGACCGGCGCCGGGCGCGGCGGGCGCGGCGGGCGCGGCGGGGCCGCCGCGGCGGGCGCCGCCTCGTCCCCGGGCCCGTCGTCCTCGCGCCGCTGGTAGAAGAAGGTCCCGCGGGCCTGCCGCAGGTGGAACCGGCTCGAGACGCCGCGCAGGTTCTCGGCGTGGCCGAGGAAGAGGAAGCCGCCGGGGGCGAGCGCGGTGGCGAGCCGGTCCACGATCCGGCGCGTCACCTCCGGCGCCAGGTACATGAGCACGTTGCGGCAGAAGACGGCGTCCCAGGACCCCGGCGCGAAGAGCTCGCCGTCGTCGCGCGAGAGGTTGCGCACGTCGAGCGCGACGAGCGCGCGCACGTCGTCGTTCACCCGGTACTCGCGCCCCTCCTGGCGGAAGAACCGCGCCCGCAGGTCGGCCGGGGTCTGGCGCAGCGACCACTCCCCGTACCGCGCCGAGCGCCCCCGCGCCACCGCCGCCGGGTTCACGTCCACCCCCCGGACCGAGAGCTCCCACCCGCCGAGGAAGGGCATGCCGCGCAGCAGCATGGCGAGCGTGTAGGGCTCCTCGCCGCTGGCGCAGCCGGCCGAGAGGAAGCGGAGCCGGCGGTCGGCGCCGCGCGCGCGCACCCGCTCCGGGACCACCTCGCCCACGAAGGCCTTGAGGTCGTTCTCGTTGCGGAAGAAGTAGGTCTCGCCGACCGTGAGCCGGCGCGCCACCGCCCCCTCCTCCTCGGGCTCGCCCGCCTCGAGCCGCGCCAGCCACGCCTCGACGTCGGCGAGCCCGAGCGCGGTGCGGCGCTCCTCGGCGAGGTCCTCCAGGTCGGCGAGCCGGGAGGCGTCGAGCTGGAGCCCGAGGGTCTGCCGGGCGGCCTCGCGGAGCCGCTCGCGGAGCGGGGTCACCGTGCCCTCCCGGCCCCGGAGAGCGCGCGCCAGACCTCCTCCGGCACGAGCCGGGCCGCCCGCAGAGAGAAGACCAGCTCCCGGCCCACCTGGCCGGTACCCTCGAGCGCGCCGCCCGCCGCCTGCTCGAGGGCCGGCCGCGCCAGCGCGTCGGCCGGCAGGGCGGCGACCCCCAGCACCTCCTCCACGGCGAGCGCGGCCAGGGCCCCTCCGCAGCGGAGCGAGACCCAGCGCGCCGGCGGCGGGGGCGGCTCGCCCGTGAGGAGGTGGCCGAGGGAGATCACCGGCGCGGCCGCGCCGCGGAGCAGCGCCGTCCCGGCCACGCAGTCCGGCGTGCCGGCGAGCGGCGAGACGGCGGCGGGGCGCGACGTCTCGACCACGTCGCCGACCGGGAGCGCGCAGACGCGCCCTCCCGCCCGGACCAGCAGCACCTGGCGCTCCTCCGTCACCGATCCCTCCTGCGACGACTCCCTCCCATAGGGGAGGAGGCCGGGTCCGCGCAAGGATCCCGTTGACTGCGGGTTCATCCCCCGGTGGGGCCTTCCCCGCGCACCGCGGCGTCGATCAGCTCGCCGCCCGGCCCCCGCAGCTCCACCCGCAGCGGCAGCTGCCCGACGGCGTGCGTGGAGCAGCTCAGGCACGGGTCGTAGGCGCGCACGCCGGCCTCGACCCGGTTGAGGAGCCCGTCGGTGATCTTCCGCCCGTCGAGGAAGTGCCGGGCGATCTGGGTGATGGTGCGGTTCATGGCGAGGTTGTTCTGCCCGGTGGCGATCACCAGGTTCACCTCGGTCACGATGCCGCCCTTGAGCACGCGGTAGTGGTGGAAGAGCGTGCCCCGCGGCGCCTCGCAGGCGCCGACCCCCTCGAGCCGGTTCCGCCGCGCCACCGCCAGCACGTCGCGGGAGAGGATGGCGGGGTCGTCGAGGAGCCGCTGGACCTTCTCGAGCGCGTGCAGGATCTCGACGAGGCGGGCCAGGTGGTAGTGGAACGAGGCGTGGACCGGGCCCCGCGCCAGGTCGCGGAAGAAGAGCAGCTCCTGGTCCGCCCGCGGCGTGCCGCAGCGCGCGGCGGCGTTGAGGCGCGAGAGGGGGCCGACGCGGTAGATGCCGGCCGGGTAGCCCCAGGGCCGGTAGTACGGGAACTTGAGGTAGCTCCAGGGCTCGACCGCCTCGCCGATGAGCTCCTCGAAGCGCGCCGGGTCCACCTGGTCCGCGAGCACCTCGCCGCTCGCCGAGACGAGCCGGAGCCGGCCGTCGTAGTGCTCGAGCGTGCCGTCCGGATCGACCATGCCCATGTGCAGGGTCTCGAAGTCGCCGAAGGTGGCGGCCTCCTCGGCCCGCTCCGGCAGCGCCCGCTTGAAGCGCGCCAGCGTCCGCTCGGCGATGGCGAGGGCCTCGGGCAGCGCGGCGAGGAGCGCCTCGCGCGCCTCGGGGGCGAGCGGGGCCGCCACGCCGCCCGGCACCGCCCAGGCCGGGTGGATCCGCTTGCCGGTGACGGCCGCGATCACCTGCTGGCCGAAGGCGCGCAGCCGGATGCCGTCGCGCGCGAGCTCGGGCTCGCGCCGGAAGAGCCCCACCACGCTCCGCTCCTCCGGCGGCGCGTCGTAGCCCACGATCCAGTCGGGCGCGGAGAGGTGGAAGAAGGAGAGCGCGTGCGACTGCACGAGCTGCCCCAGGTTGACGATGCGCCGGAGGTCCTTGGCGGTGGCCGGCACCTCGACGGCGAGGAGCGCGTCGCCGGCCTTCACCGAGGCGAGCATGTGCGACACCGGGCAGATGCCGCAGATGCGCGAGGTGATCACCGGCAGCTCGCGGAAGCTCCGGCCCTCGCAGAAGCGCTCGAAGCCGCGGAACTCGGCGATGTGGAGCCGGGCGTCCTCCACCCTCCCCGCGTCGTCGAGGTGGATCGAGATCTTGGCGTGCCCCTCGATGCGGGTCACGGGGTCGATGACGATGCGCTGGCTCATGGGCTCATCCGAAGCGAGGGGCGGCGGCCGGCGGCGTTCCGGCGGGGAGCTCGAGGAGCTCGAGGAGGACGGCGTGGATGGCGTCGGCCGAGGGCGGGCAGCCGGGCAGGAAGCGATCGACCGGCACGTGCGCGTGGAGCGGCGCCACGCGGTCGAGGAGCGGCGGCACGAGCCCGGGCTCGCAGGGGATGCGCGGGGTGACGTCGGCGAGCTCGAGGTAGGCCCGGTCGAGCACCTCCCGGGCGCCGCCGAGGCAGTTGCGCAGGGCGGTGACGTTGCCGGTCACCGCGCAGTCGCCGAAGGCCACGAGGATCCGCGTCCGGGCGCGGACGGCGCGCAGCGTCTCGAGGTGCTCCTCGTTCGCCACCGCGCCCTCCACCAGGCACACGTCCACGCCCTCCGGGTAGCGCTTCACGTCCATCACCGGCGAGTGGACGAGGTCGGCCGCGGCCACGAGCTCGAGCAGCCGCTCGTCCTGGTCGAGGAACGACATGTGGCAGCCCGAGCAGCCCCCGAGCCAGACCGTCGCGAACCGCTTGCGGCTCATCGCAGCCACTCCTTCTTCTCGCGCGCGTTCTTGAGGTAGGTGAGGAAGTCGCGGTGCTTCGAGAGCATGCCGCCCGCCGCCTGCTCCTTCTCGAAGAGCGCGCCGGTGGGGCAGACCTGCACGCACTTGCCGCAGCCGGTGCACGAGGCCGACTCGCCCCAGGGCGCGGCGAGGTCGGTCACCACCTGGCACCCGGCGGCGCGGCCGGCCACGTCCCAGGTGTGCGCCCCCTCGATCTCGTCGCAGACCCGGACGCAGCGGGTGCAGAGCACGCACCGGTCGTGGTCCGCCACGAAGCGGGGGTGGGAGGCGTCGAGCCGCAGCGCCGGGTGCTGGTAGGCGTAGCGGACGTGGTCGATCCCGAGCGAGGCCGCGAGCCGCTGCAGGTCGCAGTGGCCGTTGGCGACGCAGACCGCGCAGACGTGGTTCCGCTCGGCGAAGAGCAGCTCCACGATCTGCCGCCGGTAGCGCACGAGCCGCTCGGAGCCGGTGGTGATCTCCATCCCCTCCTGCGCCTGGGTCACGCAGGCGGCGGCGAGCTTCCGCTGCCCGGCCACCTCCACCAGGCAGAGGCGGCAGGCGCCGACGTCGGAGAGGCCGTCGAGGTGGCAGAGCGTCGGGAGCGCCACGCCGCTCTCCTGGCAGACCTCGAGCAGGGTGGCGCCCTCGCGCGCGCTCACGGGCCGGCCGTCGAGGGTGAGGGTGACGACGCTCATGCCCGGACCTCCTCCGCCCGCGCCCCGGCGCCGCAGACGCCGGCGGGGCAGCGCCGCTCCTCGATGTGGGCCAGGTACTCGTCCTTGAAGTGGCGCAGGGTCGAGAGCACCGGGTTGGGGGCGGTCTGGCCCAGGCCGCAGAGGCTGGCCGCGCCGAGCAGGTCGGCGAGCTCCTCGAGCCGGCCGAGGTCGTCGAGCTCGCCCCGCCCGGCCGCGATCTTCCCGAGCAGCTCGTGCATCTGCACGGTGCCGGCGCGGCACGGGATGCACTTGCCGCAGGACTCCTCGCGGCAGAAGCCCATGAAGTACCGGGCCACGTCCACCATGCAGGAGGTCTCGTCCATCACGATGAGGCCGCCCGAGCCCATGATCGAGCCGACCGCGGCGAGCGACTCGTAGTCCACCGGCAGGTCGAGGTGGGACGCCGGGATGCAGCCGCCGGACGGGCCGCCGGTCTGGGCGGCCTTGAAGGCCCGGCCGCCGGGGATCCCCCCGCCGACCTCGAAGATGATCTCGCGCAGCGTGGTGCCCATCGGCACCTCGATGAGCCCGGTGTGCCGCACCTTGCCGGCGAGCGCGAAGACCTTCGTCCCCTTGCTCTTCGCGGTCCCGATGCCGGCGAACCAGGCCCCGCCACGGCGGACGATGGCCGGCACGTTCGCGAGGGTCTCCACGTTGTTGATGAGGGTGGGCTGGCCGAAGAGGCCGCGCTGCGCGGGCCAGGGCGGCCGCGGGCGCGGCGAGCCCCGCTTGCCCTCCACCGAGGCCATCAGCGCGGTCTCCTCGCCGCAGACGAAGGCGCCGGCGCCGATGCGGATGTCCACCCGGAAGTTGAAGCCGGAGTCGAAGATCCGGTTGCCGAGGAGCTGCAGCCGCTCCGCCTGCTTGATGGCGATCTTGAGCCGCTTGACCGCGAGCGGGTACTCGGCGCGCACGTAGACGTACCCCTGCTCGGCGCCGACCGCGTACCCCGCGAGCGCCATCCCCTCGAGCACCCGGTGCGGGTCGCCGTCGAGCACGCTGCGGTCCATGAAGGCGCCGGGGTCGCCCTCGTCGCCGTTGCAGATGACGTACTTGCGGTCGCCGGCGGCCTTGGCGACGGTGCTCCACTTGAGGCCGGTCGGGTAGCCGGCGCCGCCGCGGCCGCGCAGCCCGCTCGCCGTCACCTCGGCGAGCACCTCGGCCGGCGTCATCTCGGAGACCGCCTTCTCGAGCGCGGCGTAGGCGCCGGCGGCGAGGCAGCTCTCGAGGTCCTCCGGGTCGATCCGGCCGGCGCTCTCGAGCACGATCCGCTGCTGCCGCGCGAAGAACGGGTCGGACGGGTCGGCGTGGTGCTCCGAGAGGGGCCGCCCGTCCACGAGGTGCTCGCGCGCGATGCGGACCGCCACCTCCGGATCCACGCCCACGTAGAGGTGGCGCTCGGCGCCGTCGGCCGGCCCCGACTCGACCTCCACCAGCGTCCCGGCCGCGCAGAGCCCGCGGCAGCCGCTGGCGTGCACCTGCACCTCGCGGGTGAGCCCGGCGGCGCCCACCTCGCCCTTCAGGGTCGCGAGCACCTGCTCGGCGCCCATGGAGTGGCACCCGGAGCCGCAGCAGACGCTCACGCGGTGCCAGCGCTCCCCGTCCGCCGCGCGGCGGCGCGCCGCCAGCGCCTCGAGCTCTTCCCGGTTCATCGCCACCTCCGCACGCGCTCCAGCACCGTGACCGCCGTCTGGCCGCCCGCCACCTCGCCGTCGAAGACCACCGCGGGCGCGATGCCGCAGGCGCCCACGCAGCGCGCCTCCACCACCGAGAGCTTCCCGTCGGCGGTGGTGTCGCCGGCCTTCACCCCCGCCTCGCGCTCGACCGCGGCGAGGATGCCGCCGGCCCCCTTCACGTAGCAGGCGGTGCCGGTGCAGACGGTGCAGGTGTGCTCGCCCTTCGGCTCGAGGCTGAAGAAGTTGTAGAAGGTGGCGACCCCGTAGACCCGGCTCGGCGGGAGCTTGAGGCAGCGCGCCACGTAGAGGAGCACGTCGTCGGCGAGGAAGCCGAAGAGCTCCTGCGCCTGGTGCAGGATCTCGAGCAGCGCGTCGGGCTGGAAGCGGTGCCGCTTCATGGCGGCGTCGAGCATCTTGAAGCGCTTGTCGCCGCTCGGGTGCGGGGGGGACGCGACGGGCATCATGGGGCGGGGGCCTCGGGGAAGACGACGCGGAAGGTGGTGCCGCGGCCGGGCTCGCTCTCCACCGAGATGCTGCCGCGCAGCTCAGCCACGATCCGCTGGCAGATGAAGAGGCCGAGCCCGGTGCCCACCCCCACCGGCTTGGTGGTGAAGAACGGGTCGAAGATGCGGGCCTGCACCTCGGGCGGCATGCCGCTCCCGGTGTCGCGCACGGTGAGCTCCACGCCCTCCGGCACGCGGCGCGTGGAGACCCGGATCTCGTTCTCGGCGGCGCTGCCGCGGGCGATGGCCTGCGCGGCGTTCACGAGCAGGTTGAGCGCCACCTGGCCGACGCGCGCCTCGTTGCCCCAGGCGAGGACGCCCTCGCCGAGGTCGCGGACCAGCTTCGCGCGGTGCCGGAGCTCGTTGGAGGCGAGGCTGATCGCCCCCTCGACCACGCGCTTCAGGTCCACCGGGCCGTGCCGCTCGTCGTCCGGGCGCGAGAAGGCGCGGATGTCGCGCACGATGCGCCGGACCCGCTCCGCCCCCTCCGCCGCCTCGCGCAGGGCCGAGTGGACCTCGTCGGGCAGGCCGGGCTGCCCCGCGAGCGCCTCCGCCAGGTAGGAGAGGTTCGAGATCACGTAGGAGAGCGGGTTGTTGATCTCGTGGGCCACCCCGGCCGCGAGCGAGCCGACCGAGGCGATCCGATCGGTGAAGGCGAGGCGCGACTCCATCAGCCGGCGCTCGGTCACGTCGCGGACGCTGGTCACCACGGCCGCGAGCTCCGGGTCGGCGAGGTGGTCCACCGAGACCGTCTCGGCGTGGCGCCAGCTCCCGTCGTAGTGGCGGTACCGGAAGCTCGCCGGCACCGGCTCGCCGGGGCGCTCCAGGCAGCGGCGCCAGGCGCCGGCGAGCACCTTCTCGTCCTCGGGGTGCGCCAGCGCGCGCAGCTCCCGGCCCAGCAGCAGCTCCGGCCGGTACCCGGTCACGCGCTCCACCGACGGGCTCGCGTAGAGGATCTCTCCGCCCGCCCCGAGCAGGAGCAGCGCGTCGCCGCTCTGCTCGACGAGCGCCTGGAAGATCTTCTCGGGTGCGCGGACCGCGCGCGGTGCTGCGCCTTCCGACATCGTTCGCTCCCCCGCCGCCCCCGGCGGCTCCGGGGAGTGTAGCCGCAGCCGGGCGCGGGGCCGGGCCGAAAAGGTGGCCGCGAACGGAGAGGGCCCCCGGCCTCCCGGGGGCCCTCTCGAGGAGCGGGCGAGGGACCCGAGGCTACTGGGCCGGCTGCGCGGCGGGGGCGGCGGCCGGCTCGGCGGCGGCCGCCGGGGCCTTCGCCGCCTTGGCGGCCTTCTTCGCCTTCTTGGCCGGCAGCTTCGACGCCTTGGCGGGCGCCTTCACCGCCTTGCGGGCCGGCGCGGCGCCGTCCGCCGGGCCGAGCACGCGGTTGCCGGTCTCGTCCATGGAGGTGAAGAGCGCGACCTTGGCGCTGGCGGTGGCGTCGTCCGCCTTGTTCGGGTGGCAGACGGCGCAGAACTGCTCCATCTTCTGGCCCTTGGCGGTGTCGACGCGCAGGTACTTGTGGTACGGGTTCGAGGGGTGCGGGTCGTGGCAGCCGAGGCACTCGAAGCGCCCGTCCCGCATCAGCTCGCCCGGCACCTTCGCGACCTTGGCGTTCACGTGGTCGAGGCCGTACGGGTGGCTCATGTGCGACGAGATCGAGGTCGCCATCCCGCCGTCCTTGTGGCAGGCGAGGCAGAGCGCCGACGAGCCGCTCACCGGCTGGTTGGCGCGGGTGGTGGCCGACTTGTTCGCCTCGACGGCGAAGATGAGCTCGCCCTTGGCGGCGTGGATCGAGTGGCAGCCCGAGCAGCTCAGGGCGTCGTGGCCGCCGGCGGCGAGGGCGGCGAGCGGAGCGGTGCAGGCCGCGAGGACGGCGGCGAGACGGACGAGTCGCATGGTCGAGTTCCCCTGGAGCGAGTTGGTCGCCCGGCCGGAAGGCGGGCGAGCGGACGATGGCACGCACCCCGCCGCACCGTCAACGACACGGTGCGCGGCGTTCGCACCTCCCTTGACGGCGGTCACCCCGCGCGCCGCTGCCGCGGCACCGTGACGACGAACTCGGCCCCCTCGCCCGGCGGGCTCACGAGCTGGAGGGAGCCGCCCAGGCTCTGCACCACGCGGCGCGCGATGGTGAGGCCGAGGCCGGTCCCGCGCCCCGGGCCCTTGGTGGTGAAGAACGGCGTGAACAGGCGCGCGCGCGCCTCCGCGGAGACGCCGGGGCCGTTGTCCTTCACCGAGAGCCTGAGCGAGGCCGGGTCCCCGTCGCCGCGGACCACCACCCGCCCCCCCGCCTCCGGCGCCGCCTCGATGGCGTTCTGCACGAGGTTGGTGAGCACCTGGTTGAACTCCTCGGCCACGCACTCGACGACGCCGTCGCCGCGGAGGTCGCAGCGGACCTCGGCGCGGCGGCCGGTGGCGGGCAGCACCACGTCCACCACCGTCCGCACCGCCTCCCAGGCGTCGAGCGGGACCACCTCGCGCCGGAAGCCGCCCCGGCCGTAGCGGCCCATCAGCTCGACGGTGCCGCCGATGCGGCGCAGCCCCGACTCGGCGACGCCGAGCATCTCGCCGAGCCGGCCGGCGAGCGCCTCGAGCCGCCCCTGCGCCTCCTCCCCGAGCGCGCCGCCGCGGGCGAGCGCCAGCGCCTGCTCCAGGTCGAGCCGCACGCGGCCCAGGGCGTTGCGGGCGTAGTTGAGCGGGTTGTTCATCTCGTGCGCCAGGCCGGCGGCCACGATCTCGAGCGACTCCATGCGCTGGCTGAGCACGAGGTCGGCGGTCTCCTCCTCCGCCTGCACCAGCTGCCGGGCGCAGGTGACGAGCTCCTTCGGCGAGAAGGGCTTCGTGAGGTAGGCGCTCACGCCGGTCTCGAGCCCCCGGACGCGGTCGTCCACCTCGCCGCGGGCGGTGAGCATGAGCACCGGGATCTGGCGCGTGGCCGGGTCCTCGCGCAGCCGCCGCGTGAGCTCGAGGCCGTCGATGCCGGGCATCATGAGGTCGGTGACCACCAGGCTCGGCCGCTCGCGGCGGATCATCTCCAGCCCCTTGAGGCCGTCCGGCGCCGCCAGCACCTTGAACTGCCGCCGCAGCGCCATGTGCACCAGGCGGACGATCTGCGGGCTGTCCTCCACCACCACCGCGCTGTAGGGCCGGTCCCCCTCGTCGAGGTCGCGGTCCACCACCCGGCGCTCCGAGGCCTCCTCGATGTCGAGGAGCCGGAACTCGCGGCGCGAGGAGAGCTGCACCGCCCAGTCGAGGCCGGCGTCGCCCGCCGCCGCGGGCGCGAGCGCGTCCGCCCGCAGGTGATCGCGCCCCTTCCGCAGCGTCACGGTGAAGCGCGCCCCGCTGCGGCCGTCGCTCTCGGCCCGGATGGCGCCGCCGTGCAGCGCCACCAGCTCGCGGGCCAGCGCCAGCCCGATGCCGGCGCCGCCGAACTGGCGGGTGCCGGCCATGTCCACCTGGTAGAAGCGCTCGAAGATCCGGGTCGCCTGGTCGGGCGGGAAGCCCGGCCCGTCGTCCGCCACCTCCACCTCCACCGCGCCCTCGAGGTCGCGCACCGCCACGGTGACGTGCCCGCCCGGCGGGGTGAACTTGATGGCGTTCGAGAGCAGGTTCACGAAGACCCGCTCCATCCGCTCGAGGTCGTAGACCACCGGCGCCGCGGCCGGGCCGGGCGCCAGGGCGAGCGCGATCGACTTGCGCCGCGCCAGCACCTGCGACTGCTCGGTGAGGGTCCGCAGCTGCTCGACGAGGTCGTGCTCGGCCGCCTCGAGCCGGAGCCGGCTCTCCTCGAGGCGCGACAGGTCGAGCAGGTCGTTCACGATCTTGAGGAGCTTGAGCGCGCTCCTGAACATCGCCTGGAAGGCGCCGCGCTGCGCCTCGGTGAACTCGCCCACCTCCCCCTGCAGCATGAGCTCGAGCGGCGCGAGCACCATGGCGAGCGGGGTGCGCAGCTCGTGGGTCATGTTGGCCGAGAACCGCGACTTGAACTGGTCGAGCTTCTTCAGCTCGGCGTGGGCGCGCTCGAGCCGGGCGGTGGCCTGCTCGAGCTGGACGCGCTGCAGGAGCTGCTCCCGCTGGGTGCGGAAGGCGAGGATCTGGCCGACCGCCGCGGCGAGCGCCGTGGCCGAGAGGAAGGCCAGGTTGGAGAGGGCCGCGGTCCCGCGCCCGAGCGTCCCGGCGAGCGCGTTGGCGCCCAGGAACGAGCCGGCGATCCCCGCGTGCGTGGCGACCACCACCGCCGGCGGCCAGACGAAGAGCAGCCCCGCCGCGACGATGGTGAGGGTGAGCCCGGCGTAGTAGGGCGAGGCGAGCCCGCCCATGTACGGGGTCATCATGCTGATCCCCGCGGCGACGAGGCAGGCGAACGCCGCGGTGACGAGCTGCCAGTGCCGGTCGAACCAGGAGGTGCGCAGGAGCCGGAAGAGCGCCAGCGTGAGCGCGGCGATGACCCCGCGGGTGGCGAGGAGCGCCGGGAGCGCCGGCCGCGGCGCCAGCATCACGTCGAGCAGCCCGAAGGCCGGGTACAGGGTGATGGTGATGAGCAGCCCGATGCGGAGCCCGCGCCGGTTCCGCGCCGCCAGCCAGCGCGCCCAGCGGCGCTCGCCCTCCGTGCCCGGGGCCGACACTAGGCCCGCACCACCTCGAAGAACGGGTTGGCCCCGCTCTCCTCCTCGAGCAGCCGGACTCGCGCCCCCGGCACCGCGCGCCGCCCGAGCGCGAGCAGCTCCTCGCGGGTGCGGTAGATGAGCGGCCAGTCGAGGTGGTGCTCCATGAGCCAGCGGGTCGGGTGGTCCACCATGTTGGCGACGAGGAGCTGCCCGCCCTCGGCGGTGCACTCGGCGAGGCGCCGCGTCAGCACCACCGCGGTGCGCGGGGCGAGGTAGTCGTAGAGCCCGCAGGAGTAGACGAGGTCGAACTTCCCGAACGGCTCGAACAGCGCGCCGTCGCGCAGGAGCCGCTTGATCGAGTCGTGCAGGAAGGTGAGCCGCACCTCGCCCGGCGCGCGGGCCTCCACCCGCGCCTGCAGCCGGCGCCAGGCGTGGGCGAGCGCGTTCTTGTCCTGCTCGAAGAGCACCACCTCGAGCGGCACCGGCAGCTCCGGGGTCTCCTCGAGGAGCTCGAAGAGCTCCTGCGCCGGCCCGGCGGCGATGGAGAGGACGCGCACCGGCGGGGAGGCCCGGCCGCGGTTGGCGAGCAGCGCCGCGAGCTGCCGCTTCACGAGGTCCTTGCGGAAGCGCACCGCCTGGGCGGCCCGGCTGCTCGTGAAGGCGAGGCCGACGGCGCGCGCGAAGAGCGTCGCCCCCTCGAAGTTCTTCTCGTAGATGAAGTTCATCACCTCGTAGTCGCCCGGGTAGCCGAAGGGCTTGTGGCGGGCGCGGTGGCAGCAGGGCGCCTGCATGAGGAACCCGTGCACCTGCCGCAGCGACCACTCCTTGGCGGCCAGGCTGGCGTGCCCCTCCGGCAGCTCGCGCAGCGCGGCGTCGATCTCCTCGGTCATCCGGACCACCTCGGCGGCGAAGCCGGCGCGCAGCCGCGACACCAGCGCCACGCGGGCCGGGTGCTCGGGGCCGTGCAGCACGTGCCAGGGGAGCTCGCGCTCGAGCCGCCCGAGCTCCTCCTCGGCGTCCTCGAGGTGGAGGCGCAGCTCGGAGACGAGCGACTTGAACCGCTCGCCGCCCGCGAGCCGCCAGGCCGGCGCCCCGGGCGTGGGGCCGCCGGCGGCGCGGCCGGACCAGCTCCGCACCACCCGCAGCTCGAGGAGCTCGTCCACGTCGAGGAGGAAGTTCTGGAAGGAGACCCCGGCCACCTGCGCGCCGTCCTGCTCGCGGACCGAGCCCACCTGCCCCTCGCCGCGGAAGGCCTCGTGCGCGTCGAAGCGGAGCGAGAGCCGCACCCGCTGGCCGGGGTGGACCGGCTCCCCCTCGGGCCAGGGGAAGGCCACGCCGCTCTGCGACACGTCGCGGACGGGGCAGACCCGCTGGCGGCCGCCGAGCGCGAGCGTCACCGTCCCGCGCAGCGGGGCGAGGTCGGCGGCGGTGAAGCGCTGCGGGCGGAAGAAGACGCCGCGCCCCTCGGCGCCGTCGAGCTCCTCGTAGGTGCGGATCCGCGGCGCCGCCGAGGGCGAGTCGTTCGCGGCCGGGCCGAGCGGCGCCGCCTCCGCCTCCGGGCCGCCGCCGAGCGGCAGCCCCTCCACGCCTTCGCTCCGCTCCTGGAGATCCATGATCGTCCCCTCTCCCTTCGGCCCTCAGGCCTCGGTCACCACCGGCAACGACACCTCGAAGCGCGCCCCGCCGCCCGGCCGCTCGGACACGCCGATGCGGCCCTGGTGCGACTCGACGATGAGCCGCGCCATGTAGAGGCCGAGCCCGAGCCCCTCCTGCCCCTTGCTGGAGGCGAAGGGCTGGAAGAGCCGCTCCCGCAGCTCGGGCGCGACCCCCGGCCCCTGGTCCTCGACCGCGAGCTCGACCCCGCCGTCGCGGCGCTGGGCGAGCACGCGGACCTGGGCCCGGCCCTGGGTGGCCTGCAGGGCGTTGCGGACGAGGTTCACGAGCACCTGCGTCAGCTTCTGCCGGTCGGCCCGCACCGGCGGGAGCCCCGGCGCCACCTCGGACACGACGTCGCGCAGCCGGTAGAGCCGGTCCATGCGGGCGATGGCGAGCGCGTCGCTCACCACCTGGCCGGGGTCGAGCGGGGCGAGCTGCACGCCGAGCCCGCCGCGGGCGTAGCCGTGGAGCGACGAGAGGGTGCGCGACAGGTCGTCCACTCCGGCCAGGCAGGCGGTGAGCGTCTCGCGCAGCTCGGGGGAGACGGTGGTCTGGGACATCTCCCACTCCGCCGCCCGCAGCCCCACGATGACGTTCTTGAGGTCGTGGGTGACGCCGGCGGTGAGCTGGCCGATGGTGCCGAGCCGCTCCAGGTCGAGCAGCATCCGCTGCTGCTCGCCGAGCCGGTCGAGCGAGGCCTGCAGCTCGTCGCTGCGCCGCGCCAGCAGCTCCACCAGCTTGGAGATGGTCCGCCGCTGCGCCACCTGGTCGGCGGCCTGCTCCACCGCCTGGAGCACGTCGGCCGGCTCCCAGGGCTTGCGCAGGAACCGGAAGGCCCGGGCGCGGTTGATGGCGCGCTCGAGGGCCTGCATGTCGGCGAAGCCGGTGATGACCACGCCGGCGGCGTCGTGGCCGCGCTCGCGGAGCCGCTCGAGGAGCTCCACCCCGGTCATGCCGGGCATCCGCTGGTCGGTGACCACGACGTCGAGCGGGACCCGCTCCGAGATCCGCAGCGCCTCCTCGCCGGACGCGGCGGCGTGCACGACCCAGCGGTCCTCGAGCAGGACCCTCAGGACTTGGACGTTGAACGGCTCGTCGTCCACGACCAGGACCCCGCGGGAGCGCGAGGTCCCCACACCGAACCGCTCTACGAGGACCGCGACGCTCCGTTCGTCCACACGCCCACACCTCCGCCGGGGGAGTGGTCGAGTATAGGCAACGCTCTCCCGGGTGTAAAAAACCCGGTCCGAAAGCGTCAATTTCGACCCAGGGTCAGGCTTGCTGCTTGATCTCGGTCACGAGCCGGGCGAGCGAGGCCTTCGCGTCGCCGAAGAGCATCGAGGTCTTCGGGTCGTAGAACAGCTCGTTCTCGATGCCGGCGAACCCCGGGCTCATCGAGCGCTTCATCACGATGATGCTCTTCGCGTCCTGCACCGCGAGGATGGGCATCCCGTAGATGGGGCTCCCCTTGTCGTGCTTGGCGGCCGGGTTCACCACGTCGTTGGCGCCGATGACCAGGGCCACGTCGGCGTTCTGGAACTCGTGGTTGACCTCCTCCATGTCCTTGAGCTTGTCGTAGGGGACGTCGGCCTCGGCGAGGAGCACGTTCATGTGGCCCGGCATGCGGCCGGCCACCGGGTGGATGGCGTAGAGCACCTCGCCCCCGTTCTTCTCGACGAGGTCGGCCAGCTCGCGGACCTGGTGCTGCGCCTGCGCCACCGCCATCCCGTACCCCGGCACGACGATGACCTTGCGGGCGTAGGCGAGCTGGATGGCGGCGTCCTCCGCGGTGACCGCGTGCACCGTGAGCCCCTCGGCCAGCTTCTTCGCGGACTCGACCGGCGCGCCGAAGGCGCCGAAGAGCACGTTCCCGAAGGAGCGGTTCATCGCCTTCGACATGGCGATGGAGAGGATGAAGCCGGAGGCGCCGTCGAGCGCGCCGGCGATGATGAGGACGTTGTTGCCGATGGCGAAGCCGGTCGCGCTCGAGGCGAGGCCGGCGTAGCTGTTGAGGAGCGACAGCACCACCGGCATGTCGGCGCCGCCGATGGGCACGACGAGCGACACGCCGACCGCGAAGGCGAGCGCCGCCATGAGGTAGAAGGCCCACGGGGTGGCCGGCTCGACCACCAGCCAGACGAAGAGCGCCACGGTGACGAGGAACAGCACCCCGTTGGCCGCGTTCTGGCCCTTGAAGGTGAGCGGGCGGCCCGGGAGGAGCTCCTGCAGCTTGCCGAAGGCGATGAAGCTGCCGGTCACGGTGAGCGCGCCGAAGAGCACCTCGAACCCGAGCGCGGCCATGCGGGCGTGGCCGACCGCGCCGCCGTTCCCGGCGTTGTAGAACTCCGAGATGCCGACCAGCGTCGCCGCGAGCGCGCCGAACATGTGGCTGATGGCGATCCGCTGCGGCATGGCGGTCATCGGCACGAACATGCCGAGCGGGTAGCCGATGGCCGAGCCGAGCGCGAGCCCGAGCAGGATGAACCGGAAGTCCACGATCTGCTCGTGGAGCAGCGTGCCGACGATGGCGAGCAGCATGCCCACCGCCGCCTGCTGCATGCCGCGGCGGGCGGTGGCGGGCGCGGTGAGCGAGCGCAGGCCGAGGATGAACAGGACCGAGGCGACGAGGTAGGTCGCCTGGATGAGGAGCTCGCGGGTGGTCACTTCCGCTCCTCCGCCTTCGGCTTCTCGCGGGTGTGGAACATCTTGAGCATGCGGTCGGTGATGAGGAACCCGCCCACCACGTTGATGGTGGCGCAGGTGACGGCGACGGTGCCGAGGACCGTGGCGACCGTGCTCTCGCGCGCGCCGGCGGCGACGATGGAGCCGACGAGCGAGATGCCGCTGATGGCGTTGGTGGCGCTCATGAGCGGGGTGTGGAGCAGCGTCGGCACCCGGGTGATGACCTGGTAGCCGACGAACCCGGCCAGCACGAAGACGTAGAGCGAGAGAATGGTCACGGCTTCCTCACCTCCCCCTGGTGCACCACCGCCATGGCCCCGGTGATCTCGTCGGCGACGTCGAGGGCCAGCGCGCCGTCCCTCACGAGGTGCTGCGCGAGCGCGAGCAGGTTGCGGGCGTACATCTGGCTCGCGTGGAGCGGCAGCGTCGCGGGCAGGTTGAGCGGCCCGAGCACCGTCACCCCCGCCTCCTGCACCGTCTCGCCCGCCCGGGTGAGCTCGCAGTTGCCGCCGCTCTCCGCGGCGAGATCCACGATCACCGCGCCGGGCCGCATCGCCCGGACCATGTCGCGGGTGAGGAGGCGCGGCGCCGGCCGGCCCGGGACCTGGGCGGTGGTGATGACGAGGTCCTGGTCGACGACGTGCTTGCCCACCGCCTCGAGCACCAGCCGCTGCTGCTCCTCGGCGAGCTCCCTGGCGTAGCCGCCCTGCCCCTCCGCCTGGACCTGCGCCGCCGCGACGAAGGTGGCCCCGAGCGACTGGACCTGCTCCTTCACCGCCGGGCGCACGTCGAAGGCCGAGACCACCGCGCCGAGCCGCCGCGCCGTGGCGATGGCCTGGAGCCCGGCCACCCCGGCGCCGAGGATGAACGCCTTCGCCGGCGCGAGCGTCCCGGCCGCGGTGGTGAGCATGGGCAGGATCTTGCCCATGGCGGAGGCGCCGAGGAGCACCGCCTTGTAGCCCGCGAGCGTGGCCTGGGAGGAGAGCGCGTCCATCGACTGGGCCCGCGTGATCCGGGGGACGAGCTCCATGGCGAGGGCGCTGGCCCGACGGCGCGAGAGGACGGGCAGCAGCCCCGGCCGCGCCGCCGCGGGCAGGAACGAGACGAGCGTGGCGCCCTCGGCGAGCGGCTCGGCCTCCTCCGGCCGGGGCGGCTGGACCTTGAGCCAGAGCGCGGCGCCGGCGAGCGCCTCGGCCGGGCCGGCGGCCAGCATCGCCCCCGCCGCCGCGTAGGCCTCGTCGGGGAAGCCGGCGGAGAGCCCCGCCCCGCGCTCCACCGCGACCTCGAGCTTCAGCCGGGCGAGGCGGGTCACCACCTCCGGCACCACCGCCACACGCCGTTCCCCCGGCGCCGTCTCCCGGACCACCGCGATGCGCATCGGCCGACGCTCCTCCCGCGCCCCTTCGCGGGCGCCGTCCCAGGGATGTTATGCCGGGACGGGCCCGGAGGGGGTCCGAAATGGGTGCCAGCATTGACGCACGGTGAAGACCGGCCGGCGGGCACCGCGTCCGCGACCCGGTTAGATCCCGCGCCAGATGTGGCCCACGCGGAACCAGCGCGAGGACGCGGCGGAGGCGCCGTGACCTTCCGGCGCGCCATCCTCGCCGTCCTGGTGCTCGCGCTCGGCGGCGGCGCGAGCGTGGTGGGCGCGGTGCTGGCGCGCCACCCGAGCCGGCTCTTCGCCGGCCGCGCCTACCGCTCGCCCGAGGCCCGCGCCGCGCTCCGGCGCGCGCTCGAGGGGCGCCGCGAGGCGCTGGCCCGCGCGGCCGAGGGCGCGGGGCGCGCCGTCGAGGCGGCCGCCGGCGGCGATCCCCGCGCGCCCATCCGGGCGCTCGCGGCGGGGCAGGCGCTCGCGCACGCCACCTCGGCGCTCCTGCCGCTCGTGGAGCCTCCCGCCCGGCCCGAGCTGGAGCGGCAGTTCGCCCTGCTCCACCGCTCGCTCGCCGACCTCGACCGGCGCAGCGCCGCCGGCGCGTGGGCCGAGGCCGCCGGAACCCCGGCCGTCGCCTGCGCCGCGGCCTGCCTCGCCCCCCGCGACCGCTGCTGGGCCGCCGCCGGCCCTCACGCCCCCCGGTGCGAGGGGCTGGGGCTGGAGGCGGCCGCCTGCGCGATCCGCTGTCGCTGACCCGGCCGGGACCCGGCGTCGCCGGCGCGACGCCAGAAACCTGACATTCGCGCGTCCCCGGCTATCCTGCAGGCGATGGCGGACGGTATCGCGTCCGCCCGGAGCCGGACGCGTGAACGCGCGAGCCCACCCGCTGGTGGCCCTGAGAGAGGCCGAGGACCCGCCCGAGCCGCGCTGGCTGGCGCAGGATGCGGAGCTCTCGCCCTGCGGCCGCTACCGCTACCGGCTCACGCGGGTCTGGGACCGGGCGCGCCCGCGCTGCCTCTGGGTGATGCTCAACCCGAGCGCCGCCGACGCCGAGCGGCTCGATCCCACCACCCGGCGCTGCTTCGCCTTCTCGGCGTCGTGGGGCTGCGGCGGGCTCGAGGTGGCGAACCTCTTCGCGCTGCGCTCGAGCGACCCGGCCGCGCTCTACCGGGAGCCGCCGGTGGACGCGCCCGGCGAGGAGGGGCGCAACGACCGCACGCTGCTCGCGCTCGCTCGCGAGGCCGACCTGGTGGTCGCCGCCTGGGGCGCGCACGGCCGGCTCGCCGGCCGCGGCGAGGAGGTGGCGCGGCTCCTGGCGCGGGCCGGGCCGGTGCACGTGGTCCGCTTCACCGCCGACGGCAGCCCGGGCCACCCGCTCTACCTGCCCGCCTCGGCCACCCCCCAGCTCTGGCTCGGCGGCACGGGCGAGTGACCCCGGCCGGCCACCTCGCGCGGCGGCCGCTCCCCCGGCGCCGGCGCGCGGCTAGGCCGCTGGCTCGCGCCCGGCGGCGCGCGCCTCGAGCTCCTTGAGCCGCTTCCCGAGCTCCTTCTCGCGCTGGAAGCGCCGGGTGACGTCGCGGATGACCGCCGCCGGCCCGAGGATGGCGCCGGCCTCGTCGCGCAGCATCTGGATGGTGAACTCGATGGAGAGGGTCCGGCCGTCCTTGGCGAGGGCCGGCACCGCCAGGAGCTCGCCCTTGCCGTAGCGCGACTGGCCCGTCGCCATCACCCGGTCGTAGCCGTCCCAGTGCCGGGCCCGCAGCCGCTCCGGGATGATGAGGTCCATCGACTGGCCCACCGCCTCGGCGGCGGTGTAGCCGAAGATCGCCTCGGCGCCGGCGTTCCAGAGCCGGATGACGCCCTGGGCGTCGCCCAGGATGATCGCGTCGGGAGAGCCCTCCACGATCTCGCGACAGATCCGATCGAGGTCCATGTCGGCCTCCTCCGCGCCGGGGGTCGGCGGCACCCCTTCCTTCGCCGGGCGGGAGCCCGTCCGCAAGCCGAAGGGGCAGCCCGCACCCTCCCGGGCGACCCGGCGCGCGCGGCGCCGGATGGTGCTAGCTTCGGCTTCGAGGACACCTCTTGGAGAGCGCCATCTCCACCTCGGCCCTCCAGGCCGCCTACGGGATCGCCACGCGCGACGACCCGCGCCTCGCCGCGCCCGCGGCGGACGTGGCCACGCTCGCCGCGCCCACCGATCGCGTCACCCTCTCCGACGAGGCCCGCGCGGCCGCGGCGCGGAAGGACCCCAACCCGCAGCGCGGCGGCGACCTCGGGAAGGGCGACGGGCGGTCGCTCACGCCGGAGCAGCAGGCGGAGGTGCTCAAGCTCTCGGCGCGCGACGCGCACGTGCGGCAGCACGAGGCGGCGCACCAGGCCGCGGGCGCCGGGCTGACGGGCGGCGCCTCCTTCAGCTACCAGACCGGCCCGGACGGCCGGAGCTACGCCGTCGGCGGCGAGGTCCCCATCCGGCTCGCCGCCGGGCGCACGCCGAGCGAGACCATCGCCAACGCGCGCCGGGTCCGGGCCGCCGCGCTGGCCCCCAGCGACCCCTCCGGCGCCGACCTCTCGATCGCCTCGGCGGCGTCCCAGCTGGAGCAGGAGGCCGAGGCGCAGGAGCGGAGCGACGCCGCGCAGGGGGCGAGCGGCAAGGCCCGCGCCGCCACCGACGCCTACGCGCGCGTGGCCACGGCTGCCTGACGGGCGGGCGGGCCGCAGGGCCCGCCTCCCCCGGCGGGCAGCTCTGGCGCTCCGCTCTAGGACCACGGCCGGCCCGAGCCTAAGCTGCGGGCATGGGGTGCCCCAGGGTGCTGGTCGTCGAGTCGGACGCGGCGATCCGCGAGGTGCTGCGCGAGTGCCTCGAAGCCGAGGGGTACCCGGTCTGCCCCGCCGCCGACTACGGGGAGGCCCGCAGGATGGTCGAGGCCGGCTGCTCGCCGGTGGCGGTGATCCTCGACGTCGCCTTCCCGCTCGACGGGGCGCTCGGCACGCTGCGCCTGCTGCGCGAGACCGAGTGGGTCCACGAGGCGCCGCTGCTCCTCACCACCGCCTTCCCGGTGCCCGCCGGCGCGCGCGCCACGGCGCCGGTGCTCGAGAAGCCCTACGAGCTCGCCACGCTGCTCGCGACGCTCCGGGCGGTCCTCGCCGCCCCGCGGCGCGACGCGTCGCTCGGCCTCCCCGCCCTGCCCGCCTGACGTCCGGACGCCGCGCCCCTCGCTAGCCCGCGAGCCCCGCGAGCGCCGCGGCGAGCCCGCCCAGGCCGAGCGCCAGCGAGACGCGCCAGACCAGCCGGCTGCGCGCCAGCGCCGCCACCGCGCCGAGCGCGATGGCGACCTGGAACAGCGCCACCCCGAGGGCGAACCGGTGGTGGAGGTGCATGAGGTGGCCCGCCTCGGCGGTCCGCTCGTCGCGGGCCCGCTCCTTCTCCCGGGCCTTCGCGGCCAGCTCCTCCTGCTCGTCGGCGTAGCGCATCCGGGCGTCGGCGGCGGCGGGGGGCGGGGTCTTGCCGGCGGCGAGCCAGGCGGCCGCGACGGCGTCCTGCACCGCCCCCTTCACGCCCTTGGCCTGGAAGTGGGCCCAGCCGTCGGAGGCCTCGGCCTGCAGCCGCGTGGCCTCGGTCTCCAGCCGGAGCGCCTCGTTGACCGTGGCGCCGGCGCGCAGCGAGGTGATGGCGGCGAGCGCCGCCAGGATCGCCGTGGTGAGGGCGATGCGGCGCAAGAGCCCGCCGCCCTCCCGCTCCAGCTCCTCGTCGATCCTCTCGCGGAGGGCGTCGGTGTCGATCTCGGGCTCGTCCGGCATGGGGCGCGACCGTAGCCGCTCCGGCGGGGGCCGGGCAAGCGCCGCGGCGGCCCGCGGACGCGCCCTCCCCGACGGCCGTCCCACGCTCGCTCCCACCTTTCCCCACCGGCCGTGCGACCGGCGTGGAGTGGTATCCTCGCAGGCACAGGAGCCGCTCCATGGACATCCGCCAGGCCCTCGTGGACGCCGTCCGGCGCGCCGACCGCGCTGGCGCCAACGCGCTCCTCGAGGAGTGGGAGCGGGAGCACGGGCACGCGCGGCTCCTGGGCGAGGTGCTCGAGCCGACGCTCCGCGCCATCGGCGAGGAGTGGAGCACCGCCGACACCTTCACCGTCGCGCAGGTCTACGTGGCCGCCAAGGTGGCCGGCGACGCCCTGCAGCGGATCGCCGAGCGCGCGCCGCGCAGCGCCGCACCGGCGTCCCGGGGCGCGGTGATCATCGGGAACGTCGAGGAGGACTTCCACTCGCTCGGCCGGCGCCTCCTCGGGACGTTCCTCTCCACCGAGGGCTGGTCGGTGCGCGACCTCGGGAACGACGTCCCGGCCGGCACCTTCGTGGACGAGGCGCTGGCGGCGGGGGCCCGGGTGATCGGCGTGTCCGCCATGATGCTCACCACCGCGCGCAACATCGCCCGCGTCCGCGAGGAGATCGACCGGCGGGGGCTCCGGGGCCGGCTGCAGCTCGCGGTGGGCGGCGCGGTGTTCCTGGTCCGGCCCGGCCTCGTCGAGGAGGTGGGCGGCGACGGCACCGCCTCCAACGCGCTCGGCGCCGCGGAGCTGTTCGAGCGGCTCTGGGCCCGGTCGCTCGCGGCGGAGGGCGCGTGACGGGGCTCGAGCGGGTCCTCGCCACGCTCGCCGGCCAGCCGCGCGACCGGCACGCCTTCGCGCCGGTGCTGAGCCTGTACGGCGCCCGGCTCGCGGGGACGCCCCTCCCCGTCCACTACCGCGACGCGGCGGCCTACGCCCGGGGGCAGGCGGCGGTGCGGGAGGCCTTCGATCCCGACGTCCTCTTCGCCCCGTTCTCGTTCGCGGGGCTCGCCGAGGCGCTCGGGAGCGAGCTGCGCTTCTTCGACGCGCAGCCCCCCAACGTGCGCCGCCCGGCGCTCCGCGACGCCCATTCCTGGGACCCGCGGGCGCTGCCCGACCCCGACGCCCACCCCTCCCTCCTCTTCCTGCGCGAGGCGGTGCGCCGCATGGCGGCCGAGCACGGGCGCGAGGTGCCGGTTGCGGTGGCGCTGCCGCCGCCCGCGGACCTGCCGGCGCTCGCGATGGGGCTCGAGGCCTGGATGGACGCGGTGCTGTTCGACCGCCCGCGGGCCGAGGCGATCCTCGAGGACGTGATCCCGTTCCTGGCCCGCCTCGCGAACGCCCTCTTCGCCGACGGCGCCGCCCTGCTCGTGCTCCCGGGCGGCTTCACCGCGCAGAACGTGGTGACGCGGGAGATCGTCGAGGGCTTCTCGCGGCCGGCGCTGGCGCGGGCGCTGGCGCTCCTGCGCGGCCCGGCCATCCTGCACCACGTCGGCGCGCCGCTGCTCGGCCACCTCGACCTCCTCACCGGGCTGCCGGCGGTGGCCGGGTACGCCATCGACGAGCGCGACTCGCCGGAGCGGGCCCGGGCGGCGATCGGCCCGGACCCGGTGCTCCTCACCGGTCCCGCCTCCACCCGCCTCCCGGGCCTCGCGCCGGCGCAGGCCGCGGCCGAGGTGCGGGCGCTGCTCGCCTCGCGCCGCGGCGATCCCCGCTTCCTGCCCTGCACCACCGGCGCCGACGTGCCCTGGGACGTCGAGCCGGCGGCGATCGCGGCCATGTCGGCCGAGGTGGCGCGGTCCGGAGGCGTCCCGTGAGCGCGCCCGCGACGATGCTCGTCACCTGCTCGGTCTACGAGCGCGAGGTCGAGGCCCTCCGGCAGGTCCGCTGGCCCTGGGCCGTCCACCGGCGCGTGAGCTCGATGCTCCACATGCGGCCGCAGAAGCTCGAGCGCCACCTCGCGGCGGCCCTCGACGACGCGCGCGCCGGGAGCCGGGTGGTGCTCGTCTACGGCGACTGCTGCCCCGCGATGGCCTCGCTCGAGGGCCGCCCCGGGGTGGCGCGCACGCGGGCCCTCAACTGCTGCGAGCTCCTGCTCGGCGCGGACGCCTACCGCCAGCTCTCGCGCGAGGGGGCCTTCTTCCTCCTGCACGAGTGGGCCGAGCGCTGGCCCGAGGTCTTCCAGCAGGAGCTCGGGCTCGACCTCGCGCAGGCGCGCGAGCTCATGACCGACCTCCACCGGAAGCTCGTCTACCTCGACACCGGGCTGGCGCCGGTCCCGGAGGCGGTCCTCGCCGCGTGCGCCGCCTTCGCCGGCCTGCCGTGCGAGGTGCGCCCCACCCCTCTCGACCACCTGGCCGGGCGGATCGACGACGCGCTGCGCCGGCTCGGCGCCGGGGAGGCGGCATGAGCGCCGGACCGCGCCCCGACCCGGCCTTCTCGGCGATGGCGTTCGACATGGTCGGCAACGTCCTCGGCCGCGCGGACAACCCGGGCGAGCTGTCGCGCTACCTCGCGGAGGAGATCCGGGAGCTGACCGGGGCGCAGTGCGTGATCCTCCTGCAGTGCCCGGCGCCGGGCGAGGCCGCCCCGCACCGGCTGCTCGACGTGAACCCGGCGCGGCGGCGGGCGTGGGCGGAGTCGGCGGCGGCGCACCGGATCTACGGCCTCGCGCACGAGGTGCGGCGCCCCTGCCTCTGGCGGGCCGAGGCCGGCGGCGAGCCCGAGCGGCTCCTCGCCGGGAGCGGCTTCGCGCTGTCGCTCGTGGTCCCGCTGCAGGTGGGGCCGTTCCGCGTCGGCGCGCTCCTCGTCCTCGGGGACCCCGACGAGGCGCACGCGGAGCAGGTGCTCGAGCTGCTGGGCACGCTCTCCACCGTGGTGGCCCTGGTGCTCCGGAGCGGCTTCCTCTACGAGCGCCAGGAGCAGGTCATCGCCGAGCGGACGCGGGCGCTCACCGAGGCCAACCAGGCCCTGCGCGAGCACCGCGACCGCTTCGAGCTGGCGCTCTCCGGGACGCACTTCGTCTGGGACTGGGACCTCGAGGCCAGGCGGCTCACCATCTCCGAGGAGTGGGTGCGGGCGCGCGGCGGGACCGAGCACGCCTTCGCCGGCGCGCCCCGGGTGCTGCTCTCCGCGATCGTGCACCCGGACGACCTCCCCGACACCCTGGCCCGGATCGAGCCGCTCGCCCGGGGTGAGGTGCCGGAGCTGGAGGCCGAGTTCCGCAGCACCTTCCCCGACGGCGAGCTGCGCTGGATCCTGGTGCGCGGGCGGACCAGCCGGCGGGCGCCGGACGGGCGCGCGCTCCGGGCCACCGGCGTCTTCACCGACGTCACGCGTCGGCGCGAGCAGCAGGCCCAGCTCGAGCGGACCGAGCGCATGGCCAGCCTGGGCACGCTCGCGGCCGGGGTGGCGCACGAGATCAACAACCCGCTCGCCTACGTCACCGGCAACCTCGAGTTCGTGGCCGGACGGCTGCGCGCCGGCGCCGCCGTGACGAGCGACGTGCTCGCGGCGATCGACGAGGCGCGCGAGGGGTCCTCGCGCGTCCGCGAGGTGGTGCGGAGCCTGAAGGCCTTCTCGGCCCCGGCGACCGGGCGGCGCGCCCCGGTGGACGTGGCGGGCGAGCTCCAGGCGGCCCTGCGGCTCGCCCGCAACGAGATCAAGCACCGGGCCCGGCTCACCGTCGAGCTCGGCCCCATGCCGCCGGTGGAGTGCGGCCAGCACGAGCTCGGGCAGGCCTTCCTCAACCTGCTCGTGAACGCCGCGCAGGCGATGCCGGAGGGTCGCGCCGGCGAGAACGAGATCCGGGTGTCGGCCGGGACCGACGCGCTCGGCCGGGCGCGGGTGACCATCCGCGACACCGGCGTCGGGATCCCGGCGGCGCTCCTCCCCCGCATCTTCCAGCCGTTCTTCACCACCAAGCCGCAGGGCGTCGGCACCGGCCTCGGGCTCGCCATCTGCCACGGCATCGTGCAGGCGGCGGGCGGCACCATCGAGGTGCAGAGCGCGGTCGGCGTGGGCTCCACCTTCCACGTCGTGCTCCCGCCGGCGCCGCCGGCCGCCGGCGCCGAGCCCCGCGAGCCGGCCCCCCCGCCGCCGTCCCGCGCCCGCGTGCTGGTGGTGGACGACGAGCCGCTCGTGGCCCGGGTGGCGAGCCGGCTGCTCTCGCCGGCCCACGAGGTGACGGTGGCCCACTCCGGGACGCAGGCGCTGGCGCGCGTCGAGGGTGGCGAGCGGTTCGACGTGGTGCTCTGCGACCTCATGATGCCCGACGTGAGCGGGATGGAGCTCTACGAGCGGCTCGGCCGGTGCGCGCCGGAGCTCCGCGAGCGGCTGGTCTTCATCACCGGCGGCGCCTTCACCGCCACCGCCCGCGACTTCCTCGCGAGCGTGGGCAACCGCTGCCTCGAGAAGCCGTTCGACGCCGAGGCGATCCGGGCGGCGGTGGCTGAGGTGATCCGGAAGGGCGGCGCGCGCTCCGGGTAGCCGCCGCGCTCTCCTCAGAAGTGCAGGTGGAGGCGGCCGGCCAGGGCGAGGGCCGGGCCGCGGTCGGCGTTCATGCCGGGGTTCCAGATGCCCTGCACGTCGGCCGAGAGCTCCGCCTGCTCCGTGACGCGGAGCGCGTAGTAGCCCTCGGCCACCACCTCCCAGGCGTAGGAGAGCCGCCCGTCGCCGAGCTGGAAGCCCTTGCCGCCGCGGGCGAGGTAGGCGGCGTGGTCGGCCGAGAGGCCGCTCGCGGCGACGGCCAGGCCGACGCGGTCGCCGGCGCGCCCCCAGAGCGCGCCCGGCAGCTCCGCCCCGCCGCTCACGGCGCGGTCGATCTCGGTGAAGGCGAAGGTCTCGTTCGCGCCGTCGTCGAAGCTCGCCCGCAGGAAGACGGAGGCCGGCCCGGCCTGCTGATCCACGAGGAGCCCGAGCCCGTACTTGGTCGCGCCCCGGCGGCGGGTCCCGTCGAGCGAGGGCACGCCCCCGGCGCCGGCCGCGAGCGCGGCGGCGTAGCTGCCCATCCGGGCGTGGTTCAGGAACCCGAGCAGCTTCACCGCCCCCGGCCGGCCGAGGAGGTCGTGGCGCCACTCGAGCTCCACCACCTCGCTCCTCGCGTGGGCGAGGTCGCCGTCGAGCTCGGGGCCGTTCGGCACGGTCGGCATGAGCGCCACGGCGGCGCGGACCGCGAACCGCGGCTGCTCGAGCCCGACCGCCGCCCCCCAGGTGTAGCCGCGGGTGTCGGCGGCGAAGTCCCAGGCGCCGTTCGTCATGAGCGCCCAGTTCATGAAGCGGTGGCGCGGATCGCCGGAGGCGCTCGCCGCGTCGAAGAAGTCGTTCAGGGCGAACTTGCCCACCGTGACCTCGACGCGCGAGGCGGGGCGCGCCCGGCGGAGCGCCAGCGGGCCGGTGGGCGCGAAGCGCGACTCGGGCGCGTCGGCGGCCGGCGCCGGACCCTCCTCGCGCGGCCCGAGCGCGAGGTCCTGGTGGAGGAAGGCGCGGGCCACGTAGGGCGAGGCGCCGACCCTCACCACCCGGATCATGTTGGCGTCCGGGTAGCCGGAGATCCCGCTCACGTTCGGGACGCCGCTGCCGTTGGCGTACTCGGGCTCGACCACCGCCGTGGCGCCCTCCCAGAGCCGCAGGCCGCCGAAGAGGGTCACGACGGAGGACCAGCCCGCGTGCCCCGTCGCGCCGCCGAAGCTGAGCGCCGGGTCGCCGTAGGGCGAGCGGAGCCCCGGGACGAGCAGCCCGACGAGGGTGGCCTGGCCGCCCACGAGCCACGGCGCGTCGTCCCCCTCCGAGGCGGCGCGCGCGGGCGCGGCGGCGAGCGCCAGCGCGAGGGTGACCGGGAGGACGGGGACGAGGCGGCGCACGGGAGGCGGGACGCCTACCCGCTCCCAGGCGCCCGGTCAAGCCGGGCGGTGCCCCCAGGTCTCCCGGGTCCCCTCCGCCGCGGAGGGACCCCGAGGGTCCGGGCCCGCCCGCACCCAAACGGTGCGCGTTGACGCGCCGCTTCCGGGAAATGATGGGCGTCTCACAGGAGACACCCATGGTCCGAGCGGACATCCTCCAGCAGTTCCCCGAGCTCTTCGGGACCCGGCAGGTGAACGGACGGCAGGTGAACGTCGAGGAGACGATCGCCGCCCTCACCCGCGAGCTGCGCCCGGCCATCGCCGAGGCGCTCAACGCCCGCCGCGAGCTGCTCGCCGAGAACGTGCCGGTGACGCGCAAGTACGCCTGGGCCGGGTGGGACGAGACGTTCGAGGATCCCGCCGGCGGGAAGCCGTGGACCTTCCGCCAGATCGTGCAGGGCATGCTCGACAACGCCGCCGGCCGCGAGAGCCCGTGGCGCTGGCGGCTCAACGACGAGGTGCCGATCCCGGAGCACGTCCACCCCTCGCGCAACCCCGGGCTCGAGCTGACCGGCCCGTGGCACCCGCTCGACATGGCCTTCAACGCGCTCAACAGCCCGGCGCCGATGAACATGCCGGACTTCGAGGACGCCTCGCCCTCGCACTTCACGCCCGAGGGCGCCGCCGCCGGCGAGCCGGTGGGCGTCTTCGCCGCGCTCCGGAACGCGCGGGAGATCTTCGAGGGCAAGTGGAACGACCGGCCCTACGAGGTGGAGAAGAAGGGGAAGACCCGCCAGTACCGGATCTCGAAGCCGCCCGCGCGGTGGCCGACGCGGCTGGCGCGCCCGCCGAGCCTCCACGTGCTGTACGAGCACGTGCAGGTGGACGGGGCGCCGGCGCCGGGCCTGGTGGTGGTCGCGACGCTCTGGGCGCTCGGCAACTTCGACGCCCTGCGGAGGAGCGGCAGCGGGGTCTACTTCTACATCCCCAAGCTCCAGTCCCCGCGCGAGGCGCTGGTGGTCGAGCGGCTCCTCTCGCGGCTCGAGGAGACCCTCGGCGTCCCCGCGGGCACGCTCAAGGCGAAGATGCTCTACGAGGAGGGGAACGCCGGGCGCGTCCTGCCGGCCATCGTCTGGACGCTGCGGCGGCGCCTGCTCGGCACCAACGTGGGCCGCTGGGACTACCTCGGCAGCCTCATCGAGATGTGGAAGGACGACCCCGAGGGCGTCTTCCCCGATCCGCAGTCGATCGGCATGGCGACGCCCAACATGATCGCCTACCAGCGCTACAACGCGCAGCTCATGCTGATGGCCGGCATGAAGGACGGCGCCCTCTCGAACGGCGCGCCCATCGGCGGCATGGCCGCGGTCATGATCTACCAGCCGTCCGATCCCTACGGCCGCTCGCGCTACAACCCGCTCGCGCTCCGGGCCATGGCCATCGACAAGCTGCGCGAGCGGATCCTCGGGCTGCAGCTCGTGCCGGAGGGACCGCTCCCCGGCGCCGCCCCCACGCTCGCCGGGATCCTCGCCGGGGAGGCGAAGGGGACGCTCCACGACGCCTACCGCCAGAGCTGGGTGGCGAGCCCGGAGCCGGAGTACGTGGCGGCCGGCAACGCGCCCCTGCGCGCGCCCATCGGCGAGCTGCAGGCGCTCCTCGACGCCCCGCGCCAGACGGTGGAGGTGGCGGGGAAGCCGGTGCCCACGGTGGCGAGCGGGCTCTCCGACGCGGAGCGCAGCCTGCTCCAGTCGCGCGGGCTCCTCGACGCGGAGGGCCGGATCACCCCGGCGGTGATCCGCCCCGAGGCGCTCGCCTCGCCCGAGGCGTTCCTCACGCCGGAGCTCTGGAGCGCCATCTACCGGGTGCCGAAGGGGGACGTGACCATCGCCCACGTGCAGCACGCCTTCTACATGGCGGCCAACTACGGCTTCCAGATCCTGAACGGCAACTTCGCGGCGGCCATCGACGACTACGAGCTCAAGCTCCGCTTCATGAACGACCTCGCCACCTACCGCATCAACGTGTCCTGGCTCTGGACGCTGGTGCGGCACGAGGCGCGGATCACCAGGGACGGCCACCTGCTGCGGCAGGCGCTCACCGAGGACGGCGTGGTGCTGGCCGCGCCCGCCGAGGAGGTGAAGGCCGGGAGCCGCTTCACCCGGGCGCTCTTCGACAAGGTCTTCGCCTACCACGACGAGTGGACGGCGGCCTTCTTCGCCGAGCAGGATCGCAAGGGCGCGGCCGGCCGGTTCGACCGCTCCAAGGCGCCGGTGATCATGGAGCTCCTCAAGCGGCAGCTCCTCTCGCCGCGCTACATCCAGCACAGCGCCCGCGTGCTCTTCGTGGTGGGCGAGGCGCCTGCGGCGGAGCGGGAGCCGATCCTCGAGGCGGTGTTCGACCTCGGGCGCGAGGAGCTGCTCGCGAAGGTCCGCGCGGGGGAGCGGACGGAGCGGCTGCTGAAGCTGCGCGACTACGTGTACGACGTCTGCCTGTAGCGCGGCGATTCGGCTAGACTCCGCCCGCCCCTCCCCGTCGGGGAGGGACAGGGGAGCAGCGCACATGGGAGAGCTGGGGCGCGAGGAGCTCGCGGAGGCCGGGCGGGGCTCCGCCGTGGACCAGGAGGCCCTCGCCGAGCAGGAGAAGCGGCGGGTCGCCTCGAGCTCGGTCGCGGCGGCGGTCCTGCTCACCGGCATGAAGATCGCCGTCGGGATCGCCACCGGCTCGATCGGCATCCTCTCCGAGGCGGCCCACTCCGGCCTCGACCTCGTCGCGGCCGCCGTGACGCTCTGGGCGGTGCGCGCCTCCTCGGCGCCGGCCGATCGGCGCCACCCCTACGGACACGGGAAGATCGAGAACTTCTCGGCGCTCTTCGAGACCGGGCTGCTCCTCGCCACCTGCGCCTGGATCGTCTACGAGGCGGCGAAGCGGCTCCTCTTCGAGGAGGCCCACGTGGCCGCGACGCCGTGGGCGTTCGCCGTGATGGGGATCTCGATCGTCGTGGACGTCTCCCGCTCGCGGGCCCTGGCGCGGGCGGCCCGGAAGCACCGGAGCCAGGCCCTCGAGGCCGACGCGCTCCACTTCTCCACCGACGTCTGGTCCTCGTGCGTGGTCATCGGCGGCCTGGCGCTGGTCTGGGCCGGGCAGCGCTTCGGGGTGGCCTGGCTCGCCCGCGCCGACGCGGTCGCCGCCGTCGGCGTGGCCGGGGTGGCGCTCGTGGTGAGCCTCCGCCTCGGCAAGAAGTCGGTGGACGACCTCCTCGACGCCGCGCCCACCGGCCTCCTCGAGCGGGTGGCCCACGCCGCCGCCGTGGACGGCGTGCGGTCGGTGCTGCAGGCGCGGGTGCGCCAGTCCGGCCCCTACGCCTTCGCCGACGTCACGGTGCAGGTGTCGCCGGGGCTGAGCCTCGCCGAGGCCCATGCCCTGGCGCACGCCGTCGAGGCCGCCGTCCGCGCCCGGGTGCCGGGCGTGGACGTGGTGGTGCACGCCGAGCCCGAGGCGGCGGTCACGGGTGCTGCCGCTTCCGCGCCTTCCGGACCGGCCGGTCATCGCCGGTAGCGAACCCCGGGGCACCTGGACGGGAGCGGGGCGCGGCACGGTTCTTCCATTGACGACGGTCAAGTACGACCGCTCGCTCCAGGAGAACGCCCCATGCCCCACGACGCCCCGGCCCCCCTCCACATCCTCCGGCTGAGCGATCTCTTCGACGGCGTCGCCGCGCGCCGCCTGGAGGCGTGGCTCGCCGCGCTCCAGCCGGCGACGCAGGTGCGCATCGACCTCTCGAAGGTCCGGGAGTTCCACGACTTCGGCCTCGCCGTGCTCGCGCAGGCCCTCTCCCGCTGCCGGGCGGAGGTGACGGTGGTCGGGCTGCGCCAGCACCAGGTCCGGATGCTGCGCTACTTCGGCGTGGAGGCCTCACGGCTCGAGCCGGCGCCCGGCGCCGCCGCCGGCCTGGGCGGGCCGCAGGCATGACGCAGCCCGCCATCCGGGCAGCGGGCCGGTGACTCGCCGCCTTCCGGCGCCGGGCCGTCAGGGGACGCGGCGGAGCAGCGCCTCGAGGTAGCGCGACCGGACCTGCTCGGTGGCGAGCAGGCGGCGCGCGGGCGGGAGCTTCAGGACGGCGCCGAGGAACGCCGCCAGCGCCCGGTGGCTGAAGAGCAGCCGGTTGTCGAAGACGAGGTCCTGCAGCTTGCCCCGCTCGAGCGCCATCAGCACCGCCCGGTGCGCCCCGTTCACCGGCGTGAGCCGGCGCGCGCCCCGCTCGCGCAGCGAGAGCGCCGCCTCGCGGCAGGCCCGGACGCAGACGCCGCAGCCGAGGCAGCGCTCCTCGTCCACGCGCGCCACCGTCCGCTTGGGCCGGCGCGCGTCGTTGGCCGACACCGCGCTCATCGCCTCCACCGGGCAGGCCCGGACGCAGCGCTCGCAGCCCGTGCAGGCCGCCGCGTCCACCGCCGGCAGGAACGCGGTGGTGTGGACCGGGTGGGCGGCGGCGAAGCGGCGGGAGGCGATCATCGCCTCGCAGCAGCAGCCGCAGCAGTTGCAGATGAAGTTCACGCCCTCCCGCACGTTCTCGCCGAACTGCACCAGCCCGCGCTCGTGCGCCTGGTGGAGGAGCTCGAGCCCCTCCACCGCGTCGATGGCCCGGGCGTGCCCGTGCCGGACCAGCGAGGCGGCGGTCGCGGAGAAGGTCATGCAGATCTCCTGCGGCGCGTCGCAGGCGCGCCCCAGGTGCTCCATCTTGTGGCGGCAGTAGCAGCGGCTCACGCCGCGGTGGCGCGCCGTCCGGATCACCTCGCTCGCGCGCTCGAAGTCGAGGACGTGGAGCGCGTTCTCGTCCGAGAGGGCCGGCTCGTGCACGAAGGTCCGGCCGAGCTGCGTCTCCCCGCCCGTGAAGAGCGCCCGGACGAAGTCCTCCTCCACGTTGAGGTACTGGTGGAAGAGCTCGGCGAGCGCCTTCTGGTCGAGGTCGGAGCGCACCCGCATCATCGAGAACTCGAAGAAGCCGGCCATCGGCGGCGGCAGCACCCACCGGGTGCCCTCCCGCGTCTCGAGGTCCACGAGCAGCGCCCGCGAGGCGAGCGCGTCGAGGGTCTTGCGGGCCTCCGCCTCGCTCGTCTTCCAGATCCCGGCCGCCTTGGCCGCCGAGAAGGGCTTGAGCGGGAGGACCGAGACGAGGCCGGCCTCGCGCTCGCTGAACAGGAGCGCCAGGATCGCGTGGAGGCTCTCCGAGGGCGGCGCGCCCTGGGCGGCGCGGTTCAGCCGCTCGGTGAGCCGCTGGTACGCTGGGACGGACGCGTGGTGGGCCATGGCGAGCTCCCGGTCGAGGTCGCGCGAACCGTACCGCTTCGACGCGGCGCGGGCCAGGGGGCGCCCGGCCGGGGCTCACGCGCCGCCGGCGGCGGCGCGCCGCGTGCTACCCTGGCGTCCGCCCATGCGCGAGCGGCTCACGATCCTGAACAGCTTCGTCCACGACGTGGCCACGGGGACCTGGATCTCCTCGCTGCTGTTCATGCGGCTCGCCCACGCGGAGACGCGCGGCGCGCCCTGGGCGGGGGTCCCGCGCGAGCTGGTCCGCCAGCTCGAGGCCCAGTTCATGGCGATCACCTGGACGAGCCTCGCGGTGGTGGTGGCGACCGGCCTCGTGCGCGCCCTCACCTTCCGGGCCTACGGCTGGACGGGGGACGTGGCGAGGGACCGGATCCGCATGCTGAAGCTGAAGCACGCGCTCCTCGGCGCGACCTTCCTCGCCGGGACCCTCTACCAGGTGCTGCTGCTGCGGACCTGAGCCCCTGCCCCGCTCGGCGCTCCCGCAGGCCGCGGACGCGGCCCGGGCTTCAGCGCCGGGACTCGGCGACCGCCCGCGCGAGCGCCTCGCCCACGTCCTCGCTCCCCGCCCCCTCGGCCTGCGCCGCGAGCAGCTCGTCCACCACGGTGGAGCAGACCGAGCCGCCGCGCGCGGCCGCCTGCGCGGCGAGGAGCTCGTCCACGACGGTGGAGCAGATCCCGGTCTTCTCGTCGGCCTGCGACATTGGTTCCCCTCCTGCGGGGCCGGATCCTACCACGCCGCGCGAGGGCCGCGACGCCGCGCCGGCTCCGGCCCTCGCCGCGCGCCGATCCCGCCGTCACGGAGCGGCGATCAGCGCCCGGCCGGCCTCCTCCGGAAGCGGCCCATCTTGAACTGGATCGAGAAGTTCACGTAGCCCTCGAGGAACCGGAAGATGCGCCGGTCCCCCATCGGCCCGACCGCGCGCTCGCTCGGGAGCGGCGTCACCTTCCCGTCCCGCACCGCCGCCCGCCCGACGATCTCGAACCCGCCCTCCCCGTCCACCCAGCCGAGGTTGTCGGTCTGCACGCCGAGCACCATGGGCAGGTTCACGAGGTCGTAGTGGCGCAGGAGCCCGACCTCTCCCGGCGGCAGGGGCGAGAGGTCCTCGAGGCTCATCGCCTGCACGCGCGTCCACGGCGGCGGCACCTTGCGGCGCGGCCGGGGCGGCCGCCCGGCGACGAGATCGCCCAGCACGTTGTCCGCGTAGTTGGTGCCGGTCTCGCTCATGCCGAGCACGTTCACGCAGTGGGTGGACGGCACGCCGAGGATCTCCTCGCAGCGCGAGAGGTAGCCTTCCCGCGTGAGCTCGCCGAAGCGGCCGCGGTACCCGCCGCCGTCGCAGACGCGGCTGCCCGGCGGGAGCCGGAACCGGACCCCCTTCCCGCGGCAGGCCTCGAAGAAGAAGACGAAGGCGGAGGTGGCGCCGACGAGCGCCACCGGCACGCCGCTCCGCTCCGACCCGGTGAGCGCCCGCGCCAGGGCGCGCACGTCGAGCCCGGTGGGGCCGATGAGGAAGCAGCTGTCCTCGGTGCCGAACTCGACGCGGGTCCGCTCCATGGCCACCGCCATGCCCATCGACGGCGCCATCTTCGGGCTCGGGGTCATGAGCAGGAGGCGGCAGCGGCGGCCTGGATCGAAGTCCGGGAAGAGCCACGCCGCCGTGACCATCCGGTTGGCCCGGAAGACCAGCTCGCGGCCGAGCTCGTCGCGGAAGACCTTGCCGCGCACCTCCGGCGAGGTGGTGCCGCTCGTCAGGAGCTCGAACACCGCGCGCTCCATCGGGAAGGAGGCGACGATCTCCGACTTGAAGGCGGCCGTCGGGAAGGCCGGGATCTCGCCCCAGGCGCGGACCCGATCCGGGGTGGCGCCCTTCGCCTCGCAGAAGCGGCGGTAGGGCCCGTTCTGCTCGAACTGGTAGGCGAACTCGGCCAGCGCGAGCCGCTCGAACGGCGCCGGGTCCCCCTCGCACCCCGCCTGGAGGACCGCTCGTATCTCCTGAGCCAGGCCGGCCCGCCGCGACTCGGCCGCCCCCGCGCTTTCCTCCGCTCGCGCCATCCCTGTCCTCCCCAGGCTCTCGGCTCGCGGCGATCATAGCCGAAGAGGTTCCGGACGGGGCGCGCGTGGAGCCCCTCGCGCCTGGGCGGGGCGCGACGGCGCTCGGGCGCGGACTGGACGCGGACGGCCCGGAGCGCCCGGGCGGGTCGCCCGTACCCAGCGTCGAGCCGCGCCGCCCCGCCACACCTAGATTCACGCGGAGGGGGCCCCCTGGGACCGCGCATGCGCCTCTCCCTCGATGATTCCCCGGATCCTGCGCTGCGGCTCGATCGGAGCCTCTCCGAGATCGGGCCGCACGATCACGTCTGCCTCATCTTCGACTCCGAGGAGGAGCAGCACCGGACGCACGCCGCCTTCGTCCGGCACGGGCTCGCCGCCGGCGATCGCTGCCTCTGCGTCGCCGGCGGCGGCGGCGACGCGGCCGGCCTCGCGGCGGCGCTCCGGCGCGGCGGCGTGGACGTGGAGGGCGCGGCGTCCCGGGCGGCCCTCGAGCTCGCGACCGAGCGGACCACCTACCTCGCCGGGGGGGAGTTCGATCCGGAGGCGATGTGCGCCGCCCTCGCCCGCCTCTCCGAGCAGGCGACGCGGTCGGGCTTCCGCGCCCTCCGGGTGGCGGGCGAGGTCACCTGGGCGCTCGGCGACGCGCTCGAGACGGAACGGGTCCTCGACTACGAGGCGCGCGTGAACGCGCTCCTGCCGGACGTCCCGTGCCTCGCGCTCTGCCAGTACGACCGCCGCCGCTTCCCCCCCGCGGTCCTGCGCGACGTGATCCGGACGCACCCGCTCGCGCTGGTGCAGGGCCGGCTCTGCCGCAACTTCTACTACGTGCCGCCGGGCGAGCTGATCGGGCCGGACCGGCTGGCGCGCGACGTGGACCGGCTGCTCGAGAACGTCCTCGAGCGCGAGCAGTCCGAGGAGGCGCTGCGCGCGAGCGAGCGGCGCGCCGAGCTGTCCAGCCGGCTCGCCAGCATGGGGACCCTGGCGGCCGGCGTGGCCCACGAGATCAACAACCCGCTCACCTACGTGGACGCGAACCTGCGCTGGGCGCTGGAGCGCCTCGAGCGAGACGGGAGCACCCCGCGGTCCGAGCTCCGCGCCGCCCTCGCCGAGGCGCTCGAGGGGGCGGTGCGCGTGCGCGACATCGTGCTCGGCCTGCGCCGCCTCGCCGAGCCCCGGGCCGGCGGTCCCCGCGCCACGGGCGACGTCGCCGCCGAGATCCGGGCCGCGCTCGGCATCGTCCGGCGCCAGGTGGAGTCGCGCGCGCGGCTCGCGCTCGACCTCGCGCCGGACCTCCCCGTCGTGCCGGTGCCCCCTCCGGAGCTCGCCCAGCTGGTCGTGAACCTGGTGGCGAACGCGGCGCAGGCGATCCGGGGCGGCAGCCCCGGGGCGCACGAGGTCCGGATCCAGGCGCGCCGCGAGGCGGGCGGCCTCGCGCTCGAGGTCCAGGACACCGGCGACGGGATCTCGCCCGAGGACCTGCCGCGCATCTTCGACCCGTTCTTCACCACGCGGAGGTCCGGCGTCGGCGCGGGGCTCGGGCTCGCCATCTGCCACCGGATCGTCCAGGCGGCCGGCGGCACCATCGCCGTGGAGAGCGCGCCCGGGCGCGGGAGCACCTTCCGGATCCGGCTGCCGGCGCCGGAGGCCGGCGAGGACCCGGGGTAGCGCCCCACCCGGCCCGAGCACTGCCCGGATCCCGCTGCCGGCGCGCCGAAGCCGCGCGGCACGCCCGTTGCTCTCGTGCTCCTCCCAGCCAAGGAGCGGCCTCGCGCGGAAGGAGCCCGCGGGCGGCGCAGCGCCTCACCTCGCACCATGAACCATCCCCACCCCCTGCTTCATCGACCTGGATCGGCCCCGCTGGCCGACGACGTGGCGAGCGCGCCGCCCGGCCCCCCCGCGGCCGGGCTCCGGGGCTGGATGGCGCGCAGCCTCGCCAACCGGGTGACCCTCGCCGCCCTGGGGCTCGCCGCCGCGCTGGTCTTCGGGCTCGGGGCGGTGAGCTACTTCGCGGTGCGCCAGCTCATCCGGCTGCGGCTGGCGGCGGTCGGGCAGGAGCGGCCGGCGCTCGCCGGCCTGCGGTGGCTCGGCCTGGCGCACGCGCTCATGGGCCTGCTGCTGCTCGCCGTGGTCGCGGTCGCGGCGCGGTTCGCCGCGCTGCGCGTCACCGCCCGGCTCACGCGCCTGAGCGAGGGGGCGCGCCGGATCGCCGACGGGACGGCGGGCGCGCTGCCGTGCGATCCCGACTACCAGGACGAGGTCGAGACCGTCACCCGGGCCTTCAACGGGACGCTGGCGCAGCTCCGGGCGGCGCAGCAGACCCTGGAGCAACGGGTGAGGGAGCGCACCGCCGCGCTGGAGCAGCGCGAGCGGGAGCTCCGGCAGAGCCAGGAGCAGCTCGCGCTGGCGCTGGAGGGGTCGCGGCTCGGGTCGTGGCAGTGGGACATCCCCTCGGGCCAGGTCGCCTACGGGCACCTCTGGCCCCGGCTCCTCGGCTACACCGGCGCCGAGATCGCGCCGACGATCCAGGCGTGGGGGGCGCTCGTCCACCCCGAGGACGCCGAGCGGGTCCGGCGGGACGTGGTCGCGCACCTCAAGGGGCTGACCTCCGAGTTCGATCTCCAGTACCGGATGCGGGCGCGCGACGGCGGCTGGCGCTGGATCCACTCCAGGGGGCGGGTCGTCGAGCGGAAGGGGACGGGGATCGCGGTCCGGGCCGCCGGGACCAACGCCGACGTGACCTGGCGCTGCGAGGCGGAGGAGCGGCTGCGCGACGCCTCGCTCGCCAACGCCCGCCTCGCCGAGGCGCTCCAGGCGAGCGAGGAGCGGCTGCGCCTCGCGCTCGCGGCCGGCGATCACGCCGAGTGGGACCTCGACCCGGCGCAGGGGCGGATCACCCGGGGGCCGCGCTGGTGGGAGATCCTGGGAGCGCCCCCGGAGGCGCACGACGAGACGCTGGCGGGCTGGAAGAGCGTGCTGCACCCGGACGACCGCGGCGCGGCCTGCGCCGCCCTGCAGGCCTGCATCGACGGCAAGGCCGAGGTCTACGAGGCGAGCTACCGCGTGCGCGGCCGGGACGGCGCCTGGCGCTCCATCCGCTCGCGCGGGCACGCCGTGAAGCGGGACGAGGCCGGGCGCGCGCTCCGCGTCACCGGGACCAGCACCGACGTCACGGAGCTGGACGAGCTGCAGGGCCGGCTGCTCGCGGCCACCCGGCTCGCCTCGGTGGGCACCCTGGCGGCGGGCGTGGCCCACGAGATCAACAACCCCCTCACCTACGTCTCGGCCAACCTGGCGGTGCTCCTCGACGAGCTCTCGGCGGCGGCGCCGCTGGAGGAGCGCCGCGGCGAGCTGCGCGAGCGGGCCGAGGAGGCGCGCCAGGGGGCGAGCCGGATCGCCTCGGTGGTCGCCGCCATGCGCGCCCTGGGCGGCCCGGAGCGGGCCGGGCAGGCCTGCGCGATCGACGTCGGGGCGGAGCTGCAGGCGGCCCTCCAGATGGCGCGCAACCAGGTCGTCCAGCGCGCCGCGCTCGAGGTGTCGATCGCGCCCGACCTGCCGAAGGCCAGCGCCAAGACCAACGAGCTCGGGCGCGTCTTCCTCAACCTGCTCGTGAACGCGGCGCAGGCGCTGCCGGAGGGGCAGGCCGACCGGAACCGCGTGACCGTGGAGGCGCGCCGGAGCGGGGACGGGATCGTCGTCGAGGTGTCGGACACCGGGCCCGGCATCCCGCCGGAGGTCCGCGAGCGGATGTTCGAGGCGTTCTTCACCACCAAGCCCGTCGGCGTCGGGACCGGGCTGGGGCTCTCGATCGCCCGCAGCATCGTGGTCTCGGCGGGCGGCGCCATCGAGGTGGACTCGGAGCCCGGCCGCGGCGCCACCTTCCGCGTCCGCCTGCCCGCCGCCGGCGCCCCGGCCGCCGCGTCCGGGGCGGCCCCGCCCCCCGCCCCCGCCTCGGCCGGGGCGCGCCGGCGCGTGCTGCTCATCGACGACGAGCCGATGGTGCGCCGCTCGCTGGAGCGGATCCTGCGCCGTCACCACGACGTGGTGTCGCTCGGCTCCGCCGAGGAGGCGCTCGCCCGGATCGTGGCCGGGGAGCGCCCGGACGTCATCCTGTGCGACTTCATGATGAGCGGCCTCGACGGGATCGGCTTCCACGAGGCGCTGTCGCGGGAGCACGCCGCGCTGCTCGAGCGGCTGGTGTTCGTGAGCGGCGGCGCCTTCGGCGAGCGCGCCACCCGGTTCCTCCGGGAGCACGCGGTCACCGTGGCGCCGAAGCCGATCGACCCGCCGGCCCTGCTGGCGCTCATCGACCGGATCGTGACGCGGGCGGAGGCGGCGCGGGCCGCCTGAGACGAAGGGTGGCCCGCTCAGCGCGCGCGGTCGAGCGCCGCCAGCAGGAGCTCGATGTCGGGCGGCTTGGGGAGGTGCGCCTCGAACCCGGCCTCGCGCGCCCGCGCGCGATCCTCGGGTTGCGCGTAGCCGCTCAGCGCGATGAGGCGCGCGCTCCCGAGCGCCTCGTCGGCGCGGAGGGCGCGCGCGACCTCGTAGCCGTCCATGTCCGGCAGCCCGATGTCGCACAGCACCACGTCCGGGCGCAGCGCGCGGGCGAGCTCGAGCGCGGAGCGGCCGTCCCGCGCCACGCGCACCCGGTGCCCCTCGAGCGCCAGGATCTCGGCGAGGCTCTGGCCGGCGTCCACGTTGTCCTCGACGAGGAGGATGTCGCGGGACCGGGGCGCGACGGCCGGGCCCGGGGCGGCCGCGGCGGCGGGCGCGGCGGGCGCGAGCGGCAGGCGGAACGCGAGCTCCGAGCCGAGCCCGAGCCCCTCGCTGCGCGCCGCGACCGAGCCGCCGTGCAGCTCCACCAGCCCCTTCACCAGGGCGAGCCCGAGGCCGAGGCCGCCCGCGGTCCGCGCCAGCGGCTGCTCGGCCTGGGCGAACGGCTCGAAGAGGCGCGCCAGCGTGGCGGGCGACATCCCCACGCCGGTGTCGCGGACGCGCAGCTCCACCTCCCGGCCGTCGGCGCGGAGCGCGACCACCACCCGGCCGCCGCCGGGGGTGAACTTGAGCGCGTTCTGCAGGAGGTTCCCGAGGACCTGGCCGATCCGGGTGGCGTCGGCGTCCACCCAGGCCGGGCCGTTCGTCTCCTCCTCGACCGAGAGCCCGACGCCGCCCTGCTCGAACATCGACCGCAGGTCGTCGGCGGTTCGCCGCACCACGTCGCGGAGGTCCACCCGGGCGCGCTGGAGGGCCACCTTGCCGTGCGCGATCCGCGTCACGTCGAGCAGGTCGTCCACCAGCCGGGAGAGGTGCTCGGTCTGGCGCCGGATGACCTCCTGGGCGCGCGCCGCCTGCTCCGAGCCGGCCGCGGCCCGCTCCAGGAGGTAGATGCTGTTCCGGATGGGCGCGAGGGGGTTGCGCAGCTCGTGCGACAGCATCGCCAGGAAGCCGGTCTTGACCCGGTCCGCCTCCCGGAGCTCCTCCTCCGCCCGCTTGCGCGCGGTGATGTCGTCGAACAGCACCGCCACCCGGCGCTGCTCGGGGCTGCCGATGCGGAAGGCCGAGACCTCGTAGTAGCGGCCGAGCGCCTGCGCCGGGAGCTCGAAGCGGGCCGCCTCGCCGGTGCGGGCGACGTCCCCGTAGATCCGGAACCAGTGCTCCTCGTGCGCCGGCACCAGCTCGCGGATGCAGCGGCCGGTCGCGCCGGAGAGGCCGGTGTGCCGCTCGAAGGAGCGGTTCACCTCGAGGAAGCGGTAGTCCGCGGGCCGCTCGCCCTCGAAGAGCACCTCGATGATGCAGAACCCCTCGTCGATCGAGTCGAAGAGGGAGCGGTACTTGGCCTCCGACTCCCGGAGGGCCTGCTCCGCCCGGGCCCGCGCCACCGAGGACCAGGTCCGCTCCGCGGTCTCCTCGAGGAGGGCGAGGTCCTCGGCCGTCCAGCGGCGCGGCACGTCCTGGTGGACGACGAGGAGCGCGACGGGCCGGCCTTCCTTGAACAGCGACAGGAGGGCGTAGGCGCCGATGCCGAGCGCCGCCGTGGCCGCCCGCTCGTCCGGGCGCAGCCGCGCGTCGCTCCCGACGTCGTGGATGACGAGCGTGCGGCCGGCGCGGAACTCCCCCATGACGAGCGGGCCGTAGCTGTCGAGGTGGTAGCGGCCGACGGTGCTCGCGGCGCCGGGCACCCGGTACTCGGAGCGGACGATCCCGTACGCGCCGTCGGGCGTCACCTCGCCGTAGTGCACGCGCGTGGCGCCGAGGTGCTGCCCGAGGACCCGCGCCGCCTCCCCCTGGATCTCGTCCGGATCGGCGAGCGGCCGCAGGGTGTCGGCGAGCAGCAGGCGGAAGCCGTCGCGGGCGGCGGAGACCCGGAGCTGCTCCAGGAAGAGCTCTCGCTCGCGGAGGTCGCTGCTCGAAGGCGCGGGCCCGCCCACCTCCCGGAGCGTGACGAGCCAGCCGGTCCCGTCCGGCAGCGGGATGGGATCGACGGCCCCCTCCCACCAGCTCTCGTGACCGCCGGCCCGGCGCGGATGGCGCGGGATCGCCGCCCGGCGGCCCGCCTGCGCCCGCGCCCAGGCCGCCTCGACCTCGGGCAATCCGGGGAAGCGGCCGGTCACCGCGCGAGGCGGCTCGACCGGCGCGGTCTCGCCGTACGCCAGCCAGGCGGCGTTCGCGTCGCGGGCGGCGCCGTCCGGCCCGACGACGCAGCGCGCGACGCCGGGCTCGCCGAGCAGGAGCGCGAGGAAGGAGGTGGTGCCGGGCTCGGTGGTGACGTTCAAGGATGGGCCTCGCGGTGGCTCCCAGCCATTCTAGCTTCGAATCATAGGGGCCGCCGGGCCAGCGAGGCTCCCGCCAGCCGTCCGCGTCGGCTCGGAGCGCGGCGCGGGCGCGGGGCAGCCGCCGGGCGCGGGAGGTTCCGCCGCGATGTGCGCATCCGCCTGCATTCGCGCACCCGGGCGCACCTTGCGCACCCATGTCGCGCATGTCACGCTGCGTGCTGGGACGGTCACCGTCCGCTCCAGCCCCCCGAGAGGAAGCCTCATGACCCCTGCCGTCCATGCCCGTCGCTTCGGAGCGGCCGTCGCGGCGTTCGTCGCGGTCGCGCTCCTCCTCCCGGCCTGCGGCGGCGGAGGCGGCGGCGGCGGCGGGAGCGGCGGCGGCAGCGACTGGTACTACCACTGGAGCTGCAACGGCGACTCGGAGTGCCTGTCCACCAACCCGACCGGCCAGGCCTCGGGCACGTCGGGCCCGATCTCCGGCGGTCAGATCGGCTGCAACGAGCTCATGACCTTCGGCCAGCACTTCTGGAACATCCCTCCGGCGGCCCAGTCCTGCGACCAGTCGCCCTCGGGAGGCGCCACCCCGCGCACCCTCCGCTCGATCGCGATCTCGCCGGCGACGACCTCCGTCCCGAAGGGCGCCTCGACGTCCTTCACCGCCACCGGGACGTACACCGACGGCAGCACCGGGGACGTGACCGGGTCGGCCACCTGGTCCACCTCGAGCGCGGTGGCGCACATGATGGGGGCCCAGGCCATCGGCGACGCGGTGGGCACGACGACGGTCACCGCGACCATCGGGACGATCTCCGGCAGCGCCACGCTGACGGTGACCGCGGCCGCCCTGAGCGCGATCGTCGTCACCCCGGCGAGCGCGAAGCTCCCGGTCGGCGCCCGGCTGCAGCTCACGGCGACGGGGCAGTACTCCGACGGCTCGACGCAGGATCTCACGGCCTCGGTGACCTGGTCCTCGAGCGCCACGGGCGTCGGCACCGTCGGCGCGGGCGGGCTCCTGACCGGGGTCGCGGTAGGGCGCGCGACCGCCACCGCGACGCTGGGCGCGCTGTCGGGGAGCGCCGCGGTCTCGGTCCAGACGCTCCGCTCGATCACGGTCGGCCCGGTCAACCCGATCCTGCCGGTGGGGCAGACCCTGCAGCTCACCGCCACCGCCATCTACTCCGACGGCACCAGCGGCGACGTCAGCGCCTTCGTGACCTGGACGTCGTCCCCGGCCGGCGTCGCCAGCGTGGCGGCCGGCGGCCTCGCGACCGCGGTCGCGGTGGGGACCACGACCGTCACCGCCACGATGGGCGCCGTCTCCGGCGGCACGACGCTGGCGGTCGCCCCGCCACAGGTGGCCTGGACGGTCCGCGCCTCGGGCGCGGGGCTGAAGCCGCTCTACGGCGTGGCCGCCTCCTCCTCGCAGTACGTGGCCGTCGGCGACGGCGTCATCGAGACCTCGGGCGACGGCGTGACCTGGACGAGCCAGCCGGCGGGGGCCGCCTACACGCTCTTCGGGGTCGCCTTCGGCGGCGGCCGGTTCGTCGCGGTCGGCAAGGACGGCAGCGGCAACCCGACGGCCCTCCGCTCGACCGACGGGGTGAGCTGGACCGCGGCGACGCTGACCCCCACCATGCAGCTCAACGGGATCGCCTGGAGCGGCAGCCAGTTCGTCGCCGGCGGCTACCTCTACTCCGCCGCCACCCCCACGCAGACGCTCGGCGACGTGCTCCTCACCTCGACCGACGGGAGCGCCTGGACCTCCCACGCCGTGTCGCCCGCGGGGGTCCCCACCGGCTTCGGCGCCAGCCCCACGACGACGGTGGTGGTCGGCGACGGCGGGAGCATCCTGACCTCGTCCGACCTCTCCACCTGGACCACGCGCAGCTCCGGCACCTCGATCCCGCTCTTCGGCGTCGCCTGGAGCGGCTCGCGGTTCATCGCGGTGGGCGGCGCGGCGACCGTCCTGACCTCGACCGACGGGACGAGCTGGACCACCGGGAGCTCCGGCACCTTCACCTGGTTCCACGGGATCTCCTGCGCGTCGGCCGAGTGCGTCGCGGTCGGGATGAACGGCGTGATCGTCTACTCGGCCGACGGCCTGGCCTGGGAGAGCGCCACCTCCGGCACGTCCCTCGATCTGAACGCGGTGGCGGCCAAGGGCGCGCAGTTCGTCGCGGTCGGCGGGAACAGCGGCACCAGCGGGGTGATCCTGTCGGCTCCGTGAGGTCGTTCAGCTTTCCTTCACGGCCCATGCACGAACCGGACGTTTCCGACGCTTGGCGGGGCGCGTAGGTTCCGCCGCATGCCCAACGCCAAGGCCTACGCCGTCGCCAGCCCGACCTCGCCGTTCACCCGCACCACCATCCCGCGCCGGGACCCGACCCCGACCGACGTCCAGATCGAGATCCTGTTCTGCGGGATCTGCCACTCCGACCTCCACCAGGCGCGCAACGAGTGGAGCGCGATGCCGACCGTCTACCCGTGCGTGCCCGGCCACGAGATCGTCGGCCGCGTCACGAAGGTCGGCGCGGCCGTCACGAGGTTCCGCGCCGGCGACGTGGTCGGCGTGGGCTGCCTCGTGGACTCGGACGGCACCTGCCCGTCCTGCCGGGAGCAGCACGAGCAGTTCTGCCCGAGCGCCGTCTACACCTACAACTCGCCGGACCGGCACACCGGGAAGGTGACCTACGGCGGCTACTCGGACAGCGTCGTCGTGGACGAGCGGTTCGTGCTGCGCGTCCCCGCGAACCTCGACCTCGCCGGCGCCGCGCCGCTCCTGTGCGCGGGCATCACCACCTGGTCGCCGCTGCGGCGCCAGGGCGTCACCAAGGGCAAGAAGGTCGGCATCGTCGGGCTGGGCGGCCTCGGCCACATGGGCGTGAAGCTCGCCCGCGCCCTCGGCGCGCACGTGGCCGTCTTCACCACGAGCCCCGGCAAGACCGAGGACGCGCTCCGGCTCGGCGCGCACGAGGTGGTCGTCTCCAGGGACGCGGACGCGATGGCGAAGCAGGCCGGCACGTTCGACATGATCCTCGACACCGTCTCGGCGGTGCACGACCTCCACCCGTACCTGCACGCGCTCAAGCGCGAGGGGAACCTCACGGTCGTCGGCGCCCCCGACCAGCCGCACGCGGTCTCGGCGTTCGGGCTCATCTTCGGGAACAAGAGCCTCTCCGGCTCGCTCATCGGCGGGATCCGCCAGACACAGGAGATGCTCGACTTCTGCGGCGAGCACGGCATCACCTCGGACGTCGAGGTGATCCCGATCCAGAAGGTGAACGAGGCCTACGAGCGTCTGCTCAGGTCGGACGTGAAGTACCGCTTCTCGATCGACATGGCCTCCCTCAAGGACGAGTAGCGCCGTTCGGCGGGCGCGGCCTCGACCCCAGGTGGATCTTCCGGAGCCGGCCTCGCGAGGGGCCGGCTCCGTCGCGTCCGCCGCCGGGCTCGGGAGCCGCCCCGGCCGCTCAGAGCGTGACCAGCCGGTACTGGCCGCTGCCCATCCCCAGGGCCTTCATGTACGTCAGCTGGTGCAGGCCCTGCCGCGTCTCGATCCGCTCGCGCAGGTCGTGGAGCTCGGCCTCGGGGAGCCGGTAGACCAGGTCGATGGAGGCCTGCTCCACCGCGAGGAGGTCGGTCGAGGCCAGGATGCCCAGGTTCCGCGCCTTCACTGGCGCCGCCGACGTGCCGGCGCAGTCGCAGTCCACCGACATGTTCCGGAGCACGTTCACGAACACGATCCGCGGCGCGAAGTGATCGACCACCGCCTTGGCCGCCTCGACCATGTTCTCCTGGAACGGCTCACCCTTGAGCCAGGCGGCGTAGTTCACGTCGTCCGGGGCGGCGTGGATCGCCTTCTTGCCGATCGGCCCGTCGGCGCACCCGATGGCGATGTTCTTCAAGGAGCCGCCGTAGCCGCCCATGGCGTGCCCCTTGAAGTGCGTGAGCACCACCAGCGCGTCGTAGTCGAGCAGGTGCTTGCCGACCGACGTCTGCGTGAACCGCCGGCCGCCCTTCACGGGCAGCGTCGTGGCGCCGTCCTCGTCCAGGATGTCCACCCGGCAGAAGTTCCAGCCGTTGATCGCGAGCGTCTCGCGGTGCTCCGCGGTCGTCGCGCGCTTGCCCTTGTAGAGGGTGTTGGTCTCGACGAGGCAGCTCCCCGGGATCCGCCGTTGCAGCGCCTGGACCATGTCGCGCGGGAGGATGTTGGGGCCGTTCGGCTCGCCGGTGTGCACCTTGATGGCGACCCTGCCGTCGATGGCCCGGCCGACGCGGGAGTAGATCGCGACGAGCGCCTGGGGGCTGAGCTCCTGCGTGAAGAAGACCTCCGGCGGGCCGGGCTCGGCCCTGGCGCCCGAGGACCCCGCCGACGCGAGCGACGCGCTCGCGCCCGCGCAGCCGCCGAGGACGACCCCGCCGAACGCGGCGGCGCTCCCCGTGATGAAGCCGCGACGGCTGAGCCCGCCGCGGCGTGATCCTCGTCCCTGCTCGTTGCTCATCGTGTCCCTCTCCGGGGGAGCGCGTCCCCCTCCGGCCTGGAGCCTCCCGCGCCCGGGCCCACTGACGCGCGGGAGCGTACACCCGGGCTCGCGGTCGGCGGCGCTTCTCGTGGTGAAGGTTTCCTACATGGCCCATCCGCCTTCCGGGCCCTTCGCGCACGCCTGCCGGGCGCGTACGTTGGCGGACCGGCGCTCGCGGCCGCGCCCCGCGAGGGTCCTGCTAGGATGGCGCCGTGCGCCTCGTCCGGCTCCTGCTGTCACGGCGGCTCGTCGTCTCGCTGATGGCGATCCTGACCGCGCTCCTCGCGCTCGCGGCCGCGTCGGCGGGAGGCGGCTGGGAGCGCCTCGTGACGCTCGCTCCCGGCGCCGCGCAGGGACCGCTGGCGCGGCTCGAGGCGCCCCGGCTCGTGGCGAGCCCCGCGTTCCTGGCGCTCCCCGCGCTGCTCGCGCTCTCGCTCCTCGCCTCGCTCTGGACCCGGCTCGCGGCGCACCTGCGCCGGCGCAGGGCCGGTCCGCCGCCGCTCGAGCGGCACGTGGCGCGGTGGTCGGAGGAGCTCCCCGTCCCCGCCGACGAGGCCGTCCGGCGGATCGGCCGCGGGCTGCGGATGGCCGGGGTGGCGCTGCGCCCCCTCCGCGCGCCGGAGGCCTCGGGGAGCCGGGCCGGGCTCGGGTTCTGGGGATCCACGCTCTTCCACCTCGGGCTCCTGGTGGCCCTCGCCGGCACCTGCGCCAGCGCCCTGGGGCGCTTCCGGGGCGAGCTGGTGCTGGCCGAGCGGATCCCGGTGGAGGTCCGGCCTGCGGCCCTCGCCGCCGCCTCGCGACCGGAGACGGCCTGCGGGCTCGACGGCGTGCGGCTGGCGGTGAGCGACGTCTCCGCGAGCTACGCCGAGCTGCAGCGGCTCACCGACGTCTCGGCCGTGCTCGAGATCCTCCCGGCGGGCGCCCCAGGGCGCCGCGAGTTCCTCAGCGTGAACGTCCCGGTCCGGGTCGGCGGCTGCCAGCTCATGGTCGAGCGCTACGGCTTCGCGCCCGAGGTGGAGGCCTGGGACGAGCTCGGCCGGCAGCGGCTGGACGGCGTCGCCAGCGTGCCGGCCCGGCCGCCGGGCGCCGAGAGCCAGGTCGCGCTCGACGGAAGCGGCGAGCTCCAGCTCCGCATGTACCCCGACTACGTCGAGCGGGCGGGCGCCCCGGGCTCGCGCTCCCGCGTCCCGCTGCGGCCGGTGCTGGGCTTCCGCTGGCTCGAGGGCGGGCGCGAGGTGGCCGCGGGGCTCGTGCCGCGCGGCGGGGCCACGGTGGTGAACGGGCGGCGGGTGGCCTTCCGCGACCTGCGCTACTGGCTGGGGCTGTCGCTCGTCCGCGACCCCGGGCTCGACGCCTTCGCCGCGGGCGGCGTCCTCTGCCTCGCCGGCCTGCTGCTGCGCTTCGCCTGGCCCCCGCAGGCCTGGAGGGTGCGCGTCGAGCCCGCGGCGGCGGGCAGCAGCCGCGTCGAGGTGGCGCTCTCGGCCCGCCACGACCCGGCGCTGCTCCAGGCCAGGCTGGAGCGGCTCAAGCGCGCCGCGCTCGACGGGAGGGGCGCGTGAGCGCGCTCGCCACCCAGGCGCTCCGCGCGGCGATGGCCGGGTACGCCCTCGGCCTCGCCGCCCTGCTGCTGGCGCGCTGCCGCGGCGGCGAGCGGCTGCGCCGGGCCGGGCTCGCGGCGGCGCTGCTCGCCTGGATCGCCCACGGCGCCTCCACGGTGGCGCACTGGATCGCGAGCGGCCACGCGCCGGTGACGGGGCACTTCGAGGGCGGGCTGACGGCGGCCTGGTTCCTGCCGCTCCTGGCGGGGCTCGCGATCTGGCGGCACCGCGAGGCGGCGCGCGCCCTGCCCCTCGTGCTCGGCGCCACGCTCGCCGTGCTCGCCGTCCGCGGGGAGCCGCCGGACCTGGGGCCGCTGGCCCCGCCGTTCCGGTCGAGCTGGCTCGTGTTCCACGTCCTCTTCGCCCGCGTCGCCTTCGGCGCCTACCTCGTCGCCACCGCGCTCGCGGCCTGCTACCTCTGGCTCTCCCGGCGCGCCGCCGGCTCGGCGCTGGTGCTCGAGGAGCTCTCGGGGAAGCTCGTCGCCTTCGGCTTCCTGAGCCACGCCGGGATGCTCCTCTCCGGCGCGCTCTGGGCCCACGACCTCTGGGGCCGCTACTGGGGCTGGGATCCGCTCGAGACCTGGTCCCTCGTGAGCTGGCTCGTCTACGGGGTCTACCTGCACCTGCGCTACACGCTGGGCTGGGCCGGCCGGCGCTCGGCCTGGGCCGCCGTGCTCTCGGTGCTGGCGCTGCTCGCGACGTTCTACGGGATCGGCGCGGGCGGCGGGCTGCACGTGCAGACCCTGTGACGCGCGGGCCGGCGCTGGCCGGCGGGAGCTGCCGCGAGGGGCCGGCGCGAGCGGCCTCCGTGGGGCTCACTCCCTCGGAGCCGGAGACGGCGCCCGCTCTGGCGGCGTCGGCGCCTCGGACATCCCCGCGGCGTGGTCCTCCAGGCGCGCCGGCGTGGGCCGCTGGCCGTCGTAGACGGTCGAGGTGGCTCGACCCCCCTCCACCCGCCAACGGCCGTCCTCCTGCCGGAGCTCGTAGGCGAGGGCGATCACGGCCTTGATCTCCGGCTTGGGCGCGAGGTTCGGCCGCGTCGGCCGCTCGTGGTACCTCCAGCGTTCGCGGGCCGTCACCTGCAGGGCGCCTGGGCCGGGGCGCGCCACCTGCTCCACCTCGAGCGCCTCGAGGCGCGCCTCGAGGCGGTACCCGGCGCGGCGTTTACGGTCGACCAGCGCGCGCACCCTTCCCTGCTCGACCTCGCCCGCGGCTTCGGCCAATCCGTGGAAGTCGTCGCTCGCGTAGGCCGCCACCAGCGCGGCGTCGTAGGCCCGCACCTGGCGCTCGGCGAGGGCCCGCTCCCGGTCGCAGCCTGCGAGCAGCGCGGCCGAGAGCGCCAGCGCGGCGGCGGCGCGCCCGCGACTCACCGGCTGGCCCCCGGGAGCGCGCCCCGGCCAGCCGCGATCCCGGCCCGGAGCTGCGGGGCGCGCACCCTCACGGCGTTCGTCTAGGGACACGTGACGGGATGGATGTAGAGGGACTGCCCGCTCGTGTAGCACTCGCAGTTGCAGTCGGTCCAGGGCGAGCCGGCCGAAGGAACGGACTGGATGTAGAGCCCGGTCACCGACCCCGCCGGCGTCCACGACAGGCCACCGCCCTGGAAGTAGGGAGCGGCGTCGAACGAGGTGGCCGGTCCGCTCGAGCTTCCGCCGGCGGCGACCAGCAGGCCGGGGCGGTAACCGCCGTGGGGGATCGCGGCGTGGCAGGTGAAGCACTTCACGTTCTGGTGGCCCCACCGGTCCTGCACGTGCGCCCAGCTCTTGCTGTTGATGAACGTGACCACGTCGTGGCAGTTGGCGCAGAAGATCTTGTACCTGCCGGTGTTGCTCCTCGCGTCGTCCATCAGGATGTTCGAGTTCCAGTCGGTGTTCGGTCCCTTGAGCAGGAACCGGGCGCCCGAGCCGTGCGGCCCGTCCGGATCGGTCGAGGTCTCCGAGTTGTGGCAGTCGGTGCAGCGCATGAGGCTGGTGGTCGTCCAGGGCTTGAGGATGTTGTTGGTGGGATCGGGCGCCTTGGCCAGCACCGGGTGGAAGGAGGCGTTGGCCGGGCTGAACTCCTTGGCCACGTCGGTCTCCGGGAAGCCGCCCGAGGGGGAGACCGGGATCTTCGAGGGGTCGTTGCCCCAGTAGAAGGACGAGTGGCACTTGAAGCAGAGCGTCGCCTCCAGGTCCACCCCCGGGGTGAGGCTGCTCACGGCGACGAAGCTGGCGGCGGTGGGCGCGGTCCAGGACTGCGTGTACGTCAGCCTGGCGCCGGTGGCGCCGGCCAGGGCCGGGCCGGCGACGTTCCCGTTCGTCGGGCTGGCGAGGGTCCGCGTGTCGGACAGGGTCTGCTTCGCCGCGTGAGGGTCGTGGCAGTCGAGGCAGCCGGCGTGGCGCGAGGCGGCGCTGTTCCACCCCAGCGCGTTCCCCCAGGTGAGCGCCGCCTCGGCGGCCGTGTCGTGCACCGCATCGGCGTTGACCGGGTGCGAGGAGCCGGTCTTGGCGAGCTCCGAGGCGATGTCCCGGTTGCTGTTGTTCACGCCGACGACGCCGTTGCCGTGGCAGTTGTAGCAGACGTTGCTGGCCGCGTTCCCGGCCGGGCGGACCGCGCCGGCGAGGAGCGAGGGGTTGTCGGAGTAGTGCACCCCCTGCACCGCGCCCCGGTAGCTCGTCACCTGGCCCTCGGCCTGGGTGCCGGCGTGGCACTTGGTGCAGTTGCGCGTGAACCGGGCCCCGTCGTGCAGCGCGTACTCCCACGGGAGCCCGGCGGGGGTGACCGTGACGTTGTGCGCCGAGGCGTCGTAGGCCGCGCCGCTCACCGCCGGGTGCCCGCCGTCCACCGGGCTCGAGTGGCAGGCGAGGCAGCCCTTCCCGTACTGGCCGCTGGTGAAGTCGGTGGAGGTCACCGCCCCGCTGGTCGCGAAGCCGTAGGTCGTCGAGCCGAGCGAGCCGTCGCGGGTGAGGGCGCGCGAGGCCTGCGTGGTGCCGTCCGCGTAGAGGTTCCCGGCGTGCGAGCTGGCGGGCCAGGCGCCGGGGTCGTTGTGCACGTGATCCCCGTGACACATCCCCACGCAGCTCCGGCTCGCCGGCGGGTTGGCCGAGAGCGGGCTGGTCCAGGCGAGGCTCGGGTTGGCCGGGCTGTCGTTGGTGCCCGCGATCGAGCCGAGGGTGTGCCGGGTCAGGTGCGGCGTCGCGGGATCCGGCGCGCCCTGAGCCTGCATGTTCCAGAACTTCGAGGTGTGGCAGGTGGCGCACCCCTGGCCGCCCCGGCTCTCCAGCCCGCCGAAGCCGGTCGCGTGCGAGTGGCAGCTCGTGCAGGGCTGCGTGCTCGCCCCGGTGAAGTGGGCGTCCGCGTTCCCGCTGTTCCGCCAGCGGGCGACGGCCCCGCCGGTGCGGGTGTGGCAGGCCTGGCACGGGCCGAGCGCCCCGCCCGCCGGCGGCGCGCTGGAGACGAACGACATGGCGTTCGCGCTCCCGGAGTCGCCGGTGGCGCGGTCCCAGAAGCGGACCGGCCGGGAGGTCTGGTAGGTGCTGTACGCCGGCGGCACCACCGACTCCGACAGCAGCTGGGCGTTCCGGGTCTGGTGCGGGGCGTGGCAGTCGCGGCAGCTCGTGGCCCAGGAGCCGTACTTCGACACCCCGGACGCCGCGGAGACGCTCTGGCTCGTGTGTCCCTGCAGGGCGTGGCAGTCGATGCAGAGCTGGCTCGAGTCGTTGCGGACGAGGAGGTTGCCGTCACCGGTCCCCTTCGGACCGATGGTCACGGTGACCGGCGCCGAGTACCCGGCCCCCCCGCCGGTCGTCGTGGCCATCGCCTGAAGCGTCCAGGTGCCCGGGGGAATGGTGGTGAGATCGGCCTGGTAGACGTGGGCGTAATACGGAGGGCCGCTCGGGTTGGTCACCACGTCGTAGCTGGGGTTGAGCGCGAGCGCGTCCGGGAAGGTGCTCCCGCCATCGTGCGACAGGAGCACGCTCCCGATGGCGGTGCGGCTCGGGTCGTGGACCTGGACCTGGAAGCGCACGCCCCGGCTCGGCGTGCCGGCGTCGAGGCTGACCGTGGCGCCGCTGGACGGGTTGAGGATGAGCACCATCGGCTTCTGGCTGCCCGGGGTGGCGTCCCCGGGCCGCCGGCCCACCGGCACGCCGGCGAGGGTCACCGTGCCGCCGGTGACGGCCTGACTCCCGACCACCGAGATCCCGGGCGCCGCGACGAGGCTGGCGCTGGAGAGCGAGAGCGCCAGGATGTGCCCGGGGGTGGCGCCGTACGCCGGAGTGACGGTGACGAGGTAGCTCGTGGTGCCGAGGGGGACGTCGAAGCCCGAGCAGATCCAGGTGTTGCTCGAGCGGCTGAACGTGGCGGTGCCGACGAGCTGGTCCCCCGCGTCCCAGGCGCCGGCGGTGCTGCCCACGTCGGCGTAGACGCCGAGCGCCGCCACGTCGGACGGCAGCGCCGTCCCGGCGCTGGCGATGGCGAGCTGCGCCAGCGACACCGACCCGCCCGCGCCGGCCGCGCTGGCCGTGAGCGAGAAGCGCCCGGCGAGCACGTTGGTCTGGCCGGGGTTGGCGATGACCTCGGGCGACGCGCCCTGCGGGTGGAGCCCGAGCGCCAGGGTCCCGCCGCTCGCCGGACAGGCGGCCTGCACCAGGGTGGCGGTGGCCGGGTTGGTGCCCGAGAAGCCGTCGGGGTCGCTGAGCTGGACCGCGTAGGCGTAGGTGGCGTCGGCCGACGGGACCGAGTCGGTGCAGGTCCAGGTGCCGCTCGCGCCCACCGCCTTGCGCGTGAGCGAGGCGCAGGCGACGGGGACGCCGTCCCGGGTGAAGCTGGCCGTGTTGTCCCCGTCGCCGTCGCCGGTGAAGCTCGCCGTCAGCGTCACCGCGGTGCACGAGGAGGCGCTGGCGACGAGGCCCGCCACCGCGGTCGGGCCGGGGATGGCGGGCGGGCTCGCCGGCGCTGCGAGGGTGGCGCCCGCCGAGTAGTTGTTGCAGGCGTCGGCGGCGAAGGCGCGATAGAGGAAGGTCCCGGCGCCGCTGAGGTCGGTGGCGCCGGTGCCGCTGCCCGCGTACGCCACGGCGTCCGTCCCCACCGCCTGGCCCGCGGCGTACCCGCTCCCGTCGACGAGGGCGCTCGTGGCGAGCGGCCGTCCGGAGGCGCTCCGGAGGACCACGGCGCTGGCGAAGTCGGTGGTGGGGTTGGTCCAGGCCAGGGCGACCTGGCCCGGGGAGGCGGTGCCCGTGCCCCAGGCCGGCGGCGCCGGCGGGACGCGGTCCACGAGGACGCTGCCGCTGCTCGGGTCGGCCCCGCCCGACGGGTTGCCGGCGGCGATGTTCACCACGCTCGCGGCGATGGGGTAGGTCGCGCCCGCCGGCAACGCCGCCGCGAGCGCCGGCTTCACCTGCAGCCGGTACTGGGCGGGCGTGGTAGTGACCGGGATGCTCACCGGGATCGCGTAGGCGCCCGAGGCCTGGTACCCGAGGCTGCCGAGCACCGCGCCGGTGTCGCTCGTCACGTAGAGCGTCCCCACGGCCGCGTTGCCGGTCGAGACCCGGGCCGTCACCTTCGTCACCTTGTCGGTGCCGCTCGGCCAGGAGTTCGCGGAGGTGGCGAGGGTGAAGTGGTCGAGGTCGTAGAGCGCCGAGCCGGTCGCCGTGCCGGCGCAGGCCGGCGCGCCGGTGACCGCCTCCAGCCCGTTGTTGTCTCCCAGCACCGTCACCGGCGGGTGGTCGTAGTCGAAGGCGAAGTTCTGGCTGGTGATGCTCGCCAGCGATCGGGTGAGCGGGGGAGTGCCCTCGGCGTCGGACCAGGTGAAGCTCGGGGTGACGCCGGGAGAGAGGACCACCCGCTTCGCCCACAGGTCGTTCTGGGTGTCGCTGAAGAGCACCAGGGCGCGGTCGGGGCTGCCGGGATCGACCACGCCCTGGAACCAGACCTTGCTGTCGGAGCTGCCCTGCGGCCAGGTCACGCTGGCGGCAGAGACCGCCGGGGCGGTGGGGCAGGCCGTCGTGGGCGTGAACGAGGTCACCGCCGAGTAAGGGAGGCGGGCGTAGTTGACCTGCCCCACCGCGCTCGAGGCCGAGTACGGCACCACCACCTCGGAGTCGCCGGTGGCGTTCAGCCAGAAGGCGGTGAACGGCCGCTGGTGCGGGGAGACGGTGCCGAGGCTGCTGGTGAGCGCCCAGGTGCACTGGATGGGGTTGCCGTTCTGCAGGTAGTACGGGAGCCAGGTGCTGCCGGTCCAGACGCGCAGCTCCAGCGTGGAGCCGCTCCAGCCGGTGCCCGCGTGCCGGTGCACGGCCACGGCGGCGCGGTCGCTGGTGGGATCGGCGGCAACGACCACCTGCCAGAGGGCGCCGGAGGAAGTGTTGTATCCGGAGCGCATTCCGTACCAGTCCTCGGTGCCCGGGAGCCAGCTCTGGGAGGCGGCCTGGAACCGGTTGGAGTAGAGGTTGCCGTAGCCGGCCAGGTCGGTGCCCGTCCAGGCGAGGATCAGATCGCCCGAGAGTCCCGTGAAGGTGAGGTCGAAGGCGTCGAGGTCGCCCGTCACCACGGAGGACAGCAGCGGCGGGGTCCGGTTCTCCTTCGCCGCGTAGTTGAGCAGGTAGCTCGGCTCGTTGCCCCAGGAGGTGCCGTCCCAGAGCAGCGCCGTCAGCATGCCGTTGGTGTCGGAGACCCCCACCGCGACCTGGTTGCTCTGGCCCCGGGACGCGGCCTTGACCCACAGGATGGTCCCGTAGAGCTGCGCGGTCCCGAAGGCCTGCTCGGTGCCCCAGTGGCCGGTGGTGGGGTTCCAGAGCCGGTAGCGCAGCGCGTACGAGGAAGCGCTGTTGCCGGAGTAGACGACCACCGCGCGGCCGCTCAGCTTCTCGTAGGCGATGTCGAAGCGGCGGCCGTTCACCCCGTCGCCTCCCACCGCGGCGCTCCACTCGCTCGTCCAGCGGGTGCCGTCGTAGCGGAGCACGTAGAGCACCCCGGCGGTGGTCACGTAGCCGGCGAGGTACTCGCCGCTGGTGGGCGAGGCCTTCACGACCACGAAGGTCTGGTTCGCCGCGCCGGCGGGGAGCGGCGCGGGGGCGCCGAAGGCGTTGCTCGTGCCCTGGCCCGCGTAGCGTGCGCCGCTGGGGGTGGTGCTGGTCGCTCCCGGGCTGAAGGCGACGAGGCCGTTCGAGGAGCCGGAGCAGGGGGTCTCGACGACCGGAGCGGCGGTGAGGCCGCCGGTCCAGCCCGCGCCGTTGTCCGCGTCCTGCAGCTTGGCCGTGTAGACGTAGCTCGCGCTGGCCGAGGGCACCGCGTCCACGCAGGTCCAGGTGCCGTTGTTCCCGCCCACGGTGCTGCCGACCGGCGGGGTGCGCGTGGCCGGCAGGCAGGTGACGGCCGTGGGGTTGCCGTCGCGATAGAAGCTGGCGGTGCCGTTGCCGTTGCCGTCGCCGGTGAAGCTGGCCGTCACGGTCACGCTGCGGCAGGAGTTGGCGGTCGCCACGAGGCTCACCGGCGTGGTCGGGTTCGGGACCTGCGGGACCAAGAGGGCGGCGGCGGTGGTCGCGCCCGGCGAGTAGTCGTTGCAGGCGTCGGCGTTGAAGGCCCGGTAATAATAGGTGCCGCCGGCGTTCCCGCTGTTGTCGGTGAAGCTGGTCCCGTTGCCGCTGTAGACGATCGTGTCGGCGGGGGTGCCCAGGGTGGACCCCACCGCGTAGGCGGTCCCGTCGGTGAGGGAGCCGGTGGTGATGGGGGAGGCCGAGGTGCTCCGCAGGATGACGGTGTTGGCGTAGCCGGAGCCGGAGTTGCTCCAGTTGAGGAGCGCCTGTCCCGGTTGCGCGGAGGTACCGACCCAGACCGGCGCCGGCGGCGTCGCGTGCAGCACGACCACGCTCCCGTTGCCCGAGTCGGCGCCGGCGATCGGGTTGCCGGCGACGACCCTGCTGACGCGCCCGGCAATGGTGAAGGACGTGGGCCCGGCGGGCAGCTGCGCGGAGCTCTTGGGCGTGACCGACAGGCCGAACAGCGTGGGCGTGCTGGTGACGGTGAAGTAGCTGTAGAGGTAGGCGTTCGTACAGGTCAGGTAGTAGACGCCCGAGCCCGCCGGCGTCTCGACCGCGCTCCCGCAGGAGTCACCGTAGGAATCTCCCACCGACAAGGACTGCACCGCCTCCCGGCCCGAGGTCAGGGTGACGTACATGCCGGTCACCTGGTCGGTCCCGCCGGTGGTGGAGAGGGTGAAGAGGTCGATCGTGGCCGGCTTGCCCGGGCAGCCGCTGGCGTTGGTCGTCGCCTCGCTGCCGGAGTTGTCCCCGAGGATGGTCCGGGGCGTGACGTAGTCGAAGGCGAAGCTCTGGGTGGTGGTGCTGGCGAGCGTGGTCGTGAGCGCGCTGCCCCCTTCCGCGCTGTTGAAGTCCACGGTCGGCCTGGCGCCCGCGCCGCCGCCGGCGACGTTCACCTTCTTCGCCCAGAGCGAGCCCTTGCTGTCGGCGAAGGCCACCAGGCCCTGCGAAGGGTAGCCGAGGTCGGGGACGGCCTGGAACCAGACCTTCTGCGCGGTGCCGGTGGCCCAGGGCCAGGTGACGGTGACCGCGCCGTAGGCGCTCGTCCAGTCGGTCCCGGTGGAGTTCGGGTAGGCGACGCCGTACGAGATGGAGCCGGTCGTGGCCGTCGCGTCGGCGAACGGCACGACGAGGGCGGGATAACCGGTGGTGGAGGTGAGCCAGACCGGGGAGAACTCGCGGAGGTGCGGACCGTCGCTCGCGAAGGTGTTGTAGTTTCCGAAGAACACGTGCGACGACCAGGCGGTCCCGCTCCAGATCAGCGCTCCCAGGTTCGCGGCCAGCCCGACCCCGGTGTAGGTGAGGCCGAGCCGGTCGCTCCGCGGATCGGCGGCCAGGACCACCTGGTGGCCTTCCAGGTACGTCCCAAAGCCGGATGCGGGCGTGATGCTGGCGGTGCTCCCGAGCCAGCTCCCGGACGAGAACCGGTTGTACCGCAGGACGTTGGCGGCGCCCCAGGCGACCATCAGGTCGCCGGAGTTGGTGGACCAGGCGAGGTCGAAGGCGTCGCAGTCGCCGATGGTGGTCTTGTAGTAGACGGGGTTCGACGAGAGCGCGTAACCGGGCTCGTTCCCCCAGCCCGAGCCGCTCCAGACGAACGCGGTCGGGTACGAGCTGGCGTCCACCACCCCCACCGCGATCTGGTTCGAGGGGCCGGAGGCGAGCTTGACCCAGTTGGCCTGGCCGGCGAGCCGGGCGGAGGAGAAGGTCTGCTCCGCGCTCCAGGTCTTCGCCGCCGGGTCCCACACCCTGTACCGCAAGGCCGCGTTCGAGGCGTTCCCGGAGTAGACCACCAGGCCCCGGCCGCTGCTCCGCTCGTAGGCGATGTCGAAGCGGCGGCCGTTCACGCCGTCGCCGCCCACGATGGCGCTCCACTGGCTGGTCCAGGTCGTGCCGTCGTAACGCAGGACGTAGAGCTCCCCGGCGGTGGTCACGTAGCCGGCCAGGAGCTCTCCGATGTTCATCGGCGAGGCCTTCTCCACGAAGAAGGTCTGCCCGGCGGCGCCGGACGGGAGCGTGACCGCCGCGCCGAGGAGGTTGTTCGAGACGGTGTACGGCCTGGCCGCTGGCGCCGAGGCGGCGCTGCCGGGGCCGTAGACGATCGTGCCGTTCGAGGCGGCCCCCAGGGCGAGGGAGGGGAGCAGCGCCAGCGCGAGCGCCGCCGCGAGGGCGGTGCGCGTGAGCGGAGCGCGTTCGTCGCGGCGGCCGGTGGCGGGCCGGATGGGCGGGCGGCGGACCATGTTTCCCCTTCCCGACAGAGCTACTATCAATTTGTTCCTATAGTACTTGACTAATGGTCCTTGCGGGGAACCGAACGGCCGTGACGGTCATCCGCTCAGCATGGACGCGTTGTGAACGGAGGGCAGCATCAGGGCCACCGCGTAGAACAGCGCGAGCGCGAGGGCGAACGCGAGCAGCGTGAGCCAGGCCATGGCCCTCCCGGTCCAGCGGTGGAGGACCCGGAAGTGCAGGATGGCCCCGAAGGCGAGCCAGGTGGAGAGCGAGGCGGTCTCGATCGGATCCCAGGCCCAGTAGCGGCCCCAGGAGTCGTTGGCCCAGAGGGCCCCCGCCATCACCATCGCGCCGAGGCTGAAGAACGACAGCAGCAGGAAGCGGTGGGCGTAGAGGTCGAGCCGCTCCGGGTCGGGCAGCGCCGGGAGCGCCGCCGGGCGCCGCGCCTTCCACAGGTAGGCCGCCGCGCAGGTCGCGGCCAGCACCACCGAGGCGGCGAAGAGCTTCGTGAAGAGGACGTGGAAGGGGAACCAGCCCGACTTGAAGATGATGGGCGCCTCCACCCGGAGCTGGAAGGCGGTGGCGGCCCAGGCGAGGAGCAGGGAGGCCGCGGCGGCCACCAGCGCGCCGAGCGCGCGAAGCCCCGGCGCGACGGCCGACGCCGCCAGCCAGAGCGCCACCAGCACGAAGGCGCGGCCCGAGAGCACCTCGTAGCGCGTGTTCCAGGGACCGTGGCCCACCTCGGCCCAGCGCAGGGCGATGGCGGCGCCGTGGGGCAGCAGCGCGGAGGCCATCAGGACCCGCCCGGCGCGCCTCGCGCCGCTCCTCCCCGGCAGGAGGCCCGCGGCCTGGAGCAGCGCCGAGGCCGCGTCGAGGGCGAGGGCCACTCCGAACAGGAAGCTCTCCACGGCGCGCGCCCCCTCAGCCTCTCGCCGGGCGATCCGGCCAGCGGTCCCAGTCCGAGCGGAGCGCGTCCGCGCCGCCCTGGGCGACGAAGACCAGGCTCGGCTCGCCGTCCGCGCCCAGCCGCGCCACGCCCGCGGGCAGGACCAGCAGCGCGCTCCCCAGGAAGAGCAGCGCGAAGCCGGCCAGGACCGCCGGCGTGCCAGGCGAGCGGGCGTAGGTGAACCCCGCCCACCACGTCAGCTCCGCGAGCCGCGCCCTCCCCTCGCCCACGCGGAACGAGTCGCCCGGGCGCAGCTCCCGCGATTCGGCGGCGCTGGTGACGCGCAGCTGGACGGCGCCGGTGCCCGCGGGGTCGCCCGGAGGACGCTCCGAGGTCGCGGCGAAGCGCACCTCGACGCCGCCGGGCGCCACGAAGGTGGCCCCCTGCTCGCGCCCGCTGCCCGAGAGGTGGACCGAGCGCAGCTCTCCCCCGGGCATCGCCAGGCCGAGCGCGAGCCCGGTGGGCGTGGCCTGGTAGAGGCGGTACCCGCCCACCTCCAGCCCTCGGGCGCGATCGAGGACCCCGGTGACGTCGGGCGTCCCCGGCAGCCGGGCGGTGACCCGGCTCCGCCGGTCGGGCGCGTACCCGACCTCGTGCAGCGAGGGGTCGAAGAGCTCCAGGGCGACGTCGATCGGCGGCGGCGCCGGCGGGGCGAGCACGCCCCGCTGCCGGCCGCGCAAGGCTCCGGGCGCGTCCAGGCGCAGCGCGCCGCCCGCGGTCACCTCGAACTGGCCACCGTCGAAGCAGGCGCGCTGCACCAGCACCCCCGCCATCAGCGAGAGGATCCCGACGTGCAGCACGAAGCCTCCCCAGAGGGCGGCGGGGAGACGGGTCCGGAGCGGGCTGCTCCCTCGGAAGCCCCGAGCGGCGAGGAACGCCTCCAGGCTCACCCCGGGTCGCGGCGCGAGCGCGACGGCGCCCGGCATCTCCTCCCCCCGCCGGAGCTTCCGGATCCGGCCGGCCATGCGCCACGTGCAGGCGAGGGTGCTCGCGAAGAGCGCGGCGCAGCCGGCGAGGAAGAGCGGGGAGGAGAACGGCGCGTCGAGGCCAGCGGCGCGGGCCCAACCCGGCGCCGCGGGGCCGCCAGGGTGGCTCCAGGGCAACCACGCGCCGAGGCCGGTGTAGATGGCGAGGAAGACGATCGTCGCCCTCGCGAAGGGCGGCGACCGCAGCGCGCCGGCCACGCTCACCGGGCGCTCACCGAGAGCGAGCTGGACTCCGAGTTGTGCGGACGGTGGCAGCTCATGCAGTGGACGTTGCCGTTGGCGTCGAGGGCGATGAGCTGGCTCGCGGGCGTTCCGGGTCCCTGCGAGGCCCCGCCCGGATCGAGGATGGCTCCCTGGCAGGCGGCGGACCCGGAGCAGCCCGCCCCGCGGTCGTCGCTCCGGTAGACGTTGTTGCCGAACTGCTCGCCGACCGGGTGGCTGAAGTAGCGGGCTCCATCCGGCAGGTACGACGGGTCCTCGCCGCGGGCCCGCGTCGCGCTCTGGAAGCGGGCCGGGTGGCAAGCCAGGCAGAGCTGGCTGCCGTTCCCGGCGATCTGGCCGGGATACCGGAGCATCGGGTACGACAGGTAGAAGGAGTAGACGGCCCCGGCGCTGAAGGGCCCGCTGAACGTCACCTGGACGTTGGGATCTCCGGGCAGCGCCCGGGCCGTCGCCGCCGTCGCCGGGAACGGCGCGCTGGCGGGCAGGTAGCTGAGGCCCCTGTCGTAGGAAACCTGGAAGGTGGCGGTCCCGGCCGCGCCCCCCGCCGCGATCCGGATGGAATACGACCGCTGGGGCGGCGCGCCGCCAGCGGCGACGAGCGAGGGGGTCACCACGCCCGCGCCGGCCCCGGCGAGCGTCACGGCGGAGAGGTGCGGCGTGCCGGCCCCCGCCTGTCCGTCGGGGCCCGAGCTGCTCGTCACGACGCCGTCGTGCTGATCGTGGCAGACCGAGCAGGAGATCCTGCCCCCGTTCGCATCGACGCGCTTCGCCATCTCCGGATAGGCGACCGGATCCGGAGGGACCGCGCCGTGATCGAGGCTCGTCGCAGGGGCGTCCCATCGGTGGTGGTCACCACCCGCCCCCGGGACCGCCTGCGAGTTGCTGGTCCAGGGGAACCCGAAGCTGCCGGTCTTCACGGTGGCGTGACAGCCGTTGCAGAGGTTCGCCTGGAACTCGTCCGACGTCAGGGAGCTCCCGAGCGCGTTGTGCATCACGTGGCAGCTCGTGCACTGCACCGCGGTGGCGAGCCCCGCGACCGGCTCCCCGTCGTGCGGCGGATCCATGGCCCGGGCAGCGCGGGCGGCCAGCAGCGCGGCCAGACAGGCGACGACGACGTGGCGGCTCATCGAGCCTCCCCCGGGAGAACCATCACGGTGACGCTGGCCGGCGCGCTCCGGATCCGCCCGTCATCGACCTCCAGCTCGAAGACGTAGCGGCCCGGCCGGCGGGGACTGAAGGAAGGCGCGGCCGAGAAGGGGTCGTCGAGCGCGACCCACGGGCCGGCCACCTGGGTCCATCGGTGGCGCAACGCGTGCCCGTCCGGATCGCGGCTCGCGGTGCCGTCGAGCGTGAGCGGTCGCCCGGTGACGGCGGCCCCCGGCCCGGTGGCGGTCGCGACCGGCAGCCCCTGCCCGGGCGCCGCCGACGTGGCGACGAACGCCAGCCTGGCCGGCACCCCGGGGACGCCGCTCTCCTTCACCGCGAGCTCGAACACGTAGGCGCCTGGCGCGAACGGCACCACCGTCGCCTGCGCTCGATCGGCGTCGGTGAGCCCCGCCGCCGGCCCGGACACCTGCCGCCACGCGTACAGGAGCTCGCCCCCGCCCGCGGCGACGCTCCCGCTGCCGTCGAGCCGCAACGGCTCGCCGACGGAGGAGGCGGCGGCGCCGCTCGCCACCGCGACGGGAAGCGCTCCCCGCGGGCCGACGTACACCTCGACGCGGGCCGGTGGCGAGCGCCGGGACTGCGAGGCGAGCGTCACCTGGAAGACGTATCGACCCGCCAGCGCCGGAGTGAAGCTCGCGGTGGGACCGTTCGCGCCGGTCAGCGACACCGGGCTCCCGTCCAGCTGCGACCAGGAGTACGTCGCGGTGCCGGCCGGCTCCAGGCTGGCCCCGGCGTCGAGCACCACCGGCGAGCCGACCGACCCGGCCAGGGGGCTGGTCACGACGACCGTCGGGGTCTCCTCCGAGCCGCCCACCACCATCACCGGCGCCTCAGCCGTGTCGTTCGCGCGGGAGGCATCGGTCGCGCCGAGTCCGAAGGCGAAGTATCCGGGGGTGCGGAAGCGGAGCGCGAGCGTCGGGCCAGGGGCGGGTCCGGTGAGCGGCTCGCCGATCGTCTGGTCCCAGGCGAGCTCGAGCGCGTCGCCGTTGCCGTCGCTCGTGAACCGCCCGTCGAGCACGATCGCGGCGCCGGGACGGACCACCAGCAGGCGGCCGGCGTCGGCGCGCGGAGCCACGTTGCGTACCACGGCCTCGACGACCGCGGCCGCGCTCGCGGCGCCGCAGGTGGCGATGCCCTGGAACTGATACCGGCCGGCGATCCGGCCGACGAACGAGGGCGTGAGGGTGTCGCCGCCGCGCAGGAGCACCTGAGGCCCGAGGCGCTGCTTCCAGCTCACCGCGCAGGGGACCGGAGAAGCCAGGCTGGCGCTGAACCGCACCAGCCCCGGGTCGCTGAGCTTCGAGGGCGACACCGTCCACGCCGGCGCCGGATCGACCGGCGTCGAGCCGGGCGAGCGAGCGGGGACGCGCGGATCGGTCCCGTTCGCGAACTCCTGCAGGTTGGTGAGGCCGTCGCCGTCGGCGTCCAGCAGGGCATCGCCCGCCCAGTGCGGGTTGAGGCCGTACTTCACCTCCCACCAGTCCGGCATCCCGTCGCAGTCCGAGTCGAGCGAGCCGCTCACGGTGCACGTCGGGGCGGGAACGGGGTTCCCGGTGCCGAAGCGCTTCACTCGCCCCTGGTCCATGCTCGCCACCAGCACCCCGCCGTCCTGGGCCACCGCCAGGCCGGCCGGCAGCTGGAGCCGGCGGGGACCCGCCCCGAACTGCCCGAGGGTGCCGAGCGCGGCGCCGTCGCGCCGATAGACCGCGACGCGCCCCTGGAACAGGTCGGAGACGAAGAGGCGACCCGAGCCGTCGACGGCGATCCCTCCCGTCCGCGTCACCTGGCCGTCTCCGCTGCCGAACGGCACGGCCGAGTAGAGGTAGGCGCCGCTGGAGAGATCGAAGGCGAAGACGTTGTTCCCGAGCTGGTTGGAGCTCACGGAAGCCCAGAGCACGCCCCCCGCGGCGTCCACGGCCACGTCGTCCAGCCCCGCGAGCGCGCTCCCCCCGGCGCTCGCGATCGTCGCGGCGGTGGAGCCGTCGAGCCGGACTCCCCGGAGCTGGGCGGCGCCCCCTTCGGCGATCCAGAGGATGCCGCGGCCGGCGTCGAAGGCGATGCCGGAGGGCATCCGGAGGGCGCCGTCGCGGAGAGGGATGGCGCGCGGCGGACCGCCCTGCGGATCGATGGCGTAGAGGCCGCCGTCGATCGAGGTCGCATAGAGGTGGGCGCCGCCCGAGGTGATCGCCAGCATCCGCCGCGGGACGTTGAGGGAACCGACGGGGCTCCCGCTCGGGGTCATCGACACGATGTCGCCGGTCTTGGCATCCACGACGTGAAAGCCGCCCGAGGGGCTCACGGCGACGCGCCGCGGCGCGCGACCGGCGGAGCCGAAGCTGCCCTGGAACTCGCCCAGCTCCACGGCGATGGACAGCGACGAGGTCGCCGTGGCCTGGCCGTTCGAGACGGTCAGCGTGAGGGTGCTCCGGCCGCCGGCGCCCGGAGCCGTCCAGGTGGTGCTGCTCGCCGTGTCGGAGGAGAAGGCTCCGGCGCTCGCGGACCAGGCGTAGGTCACGGCGCCGCCGGCCGGATCGTGCGCCGTGGCGGTGAGCGCGACCGACTTGCCGGCGAGGACGGTCTTCGCGCCGGCCTCCACCGCGTCGATGACCGGGAGGACCGTCTGCTCGGACACCGCGCTCACCTGGGCGCTCGCCGTCGCCGCGCCGGCGCAGTTCACGGCGGTGATCTTGATCGCGTAGGTCCCGGGAGTCGCGGGGAGCACCCAGCTCGCCGTCCCGGCGGCGCTGGTGGCCCCTGTCGCGAACGCCACCTCGATGCTCCCGTCGCCGACGGGGGCGCCGCCGAGCAGCGTCCCCTGCCCGGCCGGCACCACCGCGGCGAACCACTTCAGCGCGGTCTGGCTCGTGGCGGACGTGGAGACGACGACCGTGCTCCCGGCGATGGCGCTCGAGGCGTCGGCCGACACGGTGACCGCCGGCGGCTGGGTGGTGGAGCAGCCCCAGGCCGCGGCGCTCGCCGGGGCGGCGAGGCCGAAGAGCGCCAGGACCAGGCCGGCGCGGCTGTCGCGGCGCATGAGCATCCCTCCCCGTTCGCTCTAGTACACAAGCGATGACTTGAGTACTAGACCAACGAGGTCATCAGCCAGTCCCTTGTTCTGGGGACGAACGAATCGCTCCGATAGTGGACGAGAGAATGCCGAGGGCGCGGCGCGCCGGTGCGCTCACGCCTCGCGACGGCGGCTGGACGCGCGGCGCCGGCGAGCTCGGGGACCGGGCGCGCCGGGAGGACGCCCGGCCATCGCCCGTTAGGGCGCGACCCCGCCCTGCGCCATCGCCAGCCCCTCCGCCGCCAGCTCGGAGATGGCCTTTGGCAAGCGGACCGCCTTGAGACCCGCCGCGCGAAGCAGCCGCACGGCCTCGATTCCGAGCACGCAGTAACGCCCCCGGCACACGGCCACGATCATGCGGCGCCTGGGGAGGCTGGCGAGCCGCGCCGCGAGCTCCGGAAGCGGTACGGAGATCGACCCCGGCAGGTGTCCCGCCGCAAACTCCTCCGGCGGGCGCACGTCGATCAGGGTCACCGCCCCCTCCTTTATCTTGCGGAGCAGCTCGACCTCGTCGACCGGCTCGTCCTGGCCGCTCTCGGACAGGAACTCGCGGGTGACCTTGGCGACGTCGCCCAGCCGAGCCTCGGCCACGTTCCGCATCAAGAGCAACAGCCCGGTCACGGCCGGATCGACGACCCGATAGGTGACGAAGAGCCCCTGCTTCTCCGCCTCCACCAGGCCGGCGTTCCGCAGCACCTGGAGGTGCTGCGAGGTGTTGGCGAGGCTCATCTCGACCAGCCGGGCGAGCGCCTCGACCGTGCGCGGCGCCTGCGACAGCACCTGGAGGATCTCGAGGCGGGGAGCGCTCGCGAGCGCCTTGGGGACGCGAGCGAACTGGGCGTAGATGGTGTTCCTGAAGCGACGAGCGGGGCTGAGCATGCGAGTTCCTGCTCTAGAAGATACTTGAGCGCCGCGCCGTCGAAAAGGGCTCACTCCGGATCGACCGCCGCCCGCTCCACGGTCCACCGGCTCTCGTCCTCGACGACGGTGTAGGTCATCCGGTAGAGCGCCTCCCCGTCCTTGAGCGACTCGCCTCCGGCGCCGAGGTGCCGGTAGGCCCAGCGCTCGCGGGTGCGGACCGTGGCGGTGCGCCCGCCGCCCTCGCGGGCGGCGAAGCTCACCGAGACGGGCGTGAGCTCGAGCTGCCGGGCGTCCATGTGGCGCCCCTGCGCCGCCAGGCCGGAGAGGATGGCCGCCACCCGCGACACCTCCCCCGCACCGGCGACGTCCTCGAGCACGTCGGCCCGCTGGACGCGGAACGCCTCCAGGAGCCGCTGGTTGTACCGCTCGACCGCGACGCGCGCGGCGTAGCCGTCGGGGCTCTCCTTGGGGCGCTGGCAGGCGAGCGCGAGCGCGCAGAGGACCGGCGCGACCGCCGGGCGAAGGCGAGGGGACATGACCCCGCAGTGTGCAACATCCGGCCCTCCGGAGAGCCCCTCTTTCGTGGCGGACCGCGACGCCTCGATGACGGGCTGGTGGGCCCTGCCGCAGCGGTGCCGGGAGCGAGCCGGGCGTACCCGGCCCGCGGGGTCTGGAGGTATCCCGGGTCGGACATCGACCCCACCACCTCGAACCTCACCGCGCGAGGGCTCCAGCGGTCCCTCTCCCTGGGCACGTTCCTGCGGGAGCAGGTGCTGGGGGGAGCCGACGTGAGCCGCATCTACGCGCTCGCACCGACGACGCACCTGCAGACGGCGCAGCAGTACCCCGACCTGGCGCCGCTCGAGACCATCCAGCAGTTCGCCGTCCTCAACCACATCACGCTGTCGAGCGACCTCGCCGGCGGACATCCCTATGCGGGCCAGAACAGCCCCATCGACGCCTCCTACGCTCCGGGGGCGGTGCCGAGCGGAGTGGCCGTTCCCGCCCAGTACTGCCCCACCTGCGGAGGGCTGGACTTCGCCGACCGCGGCGGCGACAACGAGGCGCTGGTCACGGGCATCCTGACGGCGAGCGCTCCCGGCCATTACGTGCTCTCCGCACCCTGGGAGACCGTCAGCGCGCTGCTGGCCAACGTCGATCGCCTGGAGGGCTACGGCCTGCAGCTCCCGACCGCCTACCGCGGGCCCGACGTCGTCTACGCGCTCTCCATCGCGCCCTCGGGCGCCGCCTCGCTGGTGTCCTACGACGCGCGGCTCACGCCCGACCCGTCCATCCGGTACGGGGTGGTGCCCGACGTGCCGTACTGCGCGTCCTACAACCCGGAGCTGTTCAAGCCGCTCAGCCCCGGGATGGTCGCCGCGCTCCAGGCGGCGTTTCCGGCCAGTGGTGGGTGAGGCTGCGGCGAGGTGGCTGGTCGGCGTCGTCCTGCCCGGCGGACCCGGTCGCGGCTCGTCCAACTTCCCGGCACGTCCCGACGCGCCGTCGCGGCCGGGGGCGGGGGCTGTGCTCGCACCCTCTGCGAACGTGAAGATTCGCTGAACGGCCCATGCGCTTTCTGTCCGTTTCGCGCGGGCCGTCGCGCAAGTACCTTCGCCGCGAAGAACGACGCCGAGCCCGTTGGAGCGCCCGAGGAGCTCGAGGACGCCGACGCCACCGTGTCGAGGAAGCGCGTGGCCGGCCTGGTCGTGACCACCCGGGAGCAGAAGGAAGGCGAGAGGCCATGCCCATCAGCAAGGAAGCGCAGCGCCACCACGACGCCCCGTTCCCCGATCACGCCTCGACGCTGCGCGCGACCGATCCGGAGCTCGTCGAGGTCTTCGACGATTGGGCCTTCGACGAGGTGCTGCGCGCCGGGGCGCTCGACGCGCGGACGCGCCTCATGGTCCAGCTCGCCGCGCTCATCGCCGCCCAGGGGCTCGGGGAGTTCCGCGTGATGCTCGGGGCGGCCCTGGACCTCGGCGTCACGCCGGTCGAGGTGAAGGAGATCGTGTACCAGGCGGTCCCGTACGTCGGGATGGGGAAGGTGCTCGACTTCCTGCACGCCACGAACGACGCGCTCCGGGAGAAGGGGGTCGCGCTGCCGCTGCCGCCGCAATCGACGACCACGCGCGAGACCCGCCGCGAGAAGGGGCTCGAGATCCAGCGGCGCATGTTCGGGGACAAGATCGATCAGCTCTACGCGCAGTCCGCGAAGGACCAGCTCCACCTCCAGGAGCTCCTGACGGCGAACTGCTTCGGCGACCACGTCGCGCGGGGCGGGCTGGATCTGGACACCCGCGAGCTCCTGACCCTCTCGATGCTGGCGGCGCTCGGCGGGTGCGAGCCGCAGCTCGCGGCGCACGTCGCCGCGAACCTCGCGCTGGGCAACCACCGCGGCGTGCTGATCGCCACCCTCACGCAGCTCCTGCCGTTCATCGGCTACCCGCGGACGCTGAACGCGCTCCGCGTCGTCGACGAAGGGACGTGAAGGTCTCGCGGCCTGGACGGAGGTCGCGCAGACGCCTGGGCCTCACCCTGTCATCATCGACGTGAACGCCGCTCGAGGAGTCCGACCCACATGCCCTCCCGATCCCGAACCGCCGCCGGCCGTCCCCACGTCATCTGCCACATGGTCCCGTCGGTGGACGGCCGCATCGTGACCGGCGAGTGGCCGGCCCCGGGAAGCCTCCATTCCGAGTACGAGCGCACCGCCGCGACGCTCGACGCCGACGGCTGGATCATCGGTCGGATCTCGATGGAGCCGTACGCCGGGCGCGCGGCGCTGCCCCGCGGCTCCGGCGCGCGCATCCCGCGCACCGACTTCGTCGCGCGGACCGGGGCCCCCTCCTACGCGATCGCCATCGACCCGAGCGGCAAGCTCCGGTGGGAGTCGGGCTCCATCGACGACGACCACGCGGTCACCGTGTTGACGGAGCGAGTCCCCGACCGCTACCTCGCGTTCCTCCGCGACCGCGGCGTCTCCTACCTGTTCGGCGGCAAGGACCGGATCGACGTTCCGGCGGTCTTGCGGAAGCTGCGCCAGCGCCTCGGCATCCGGCGGCTGCTCCTCGAGGGCGGCGGCAAGATCAACGGCTCCTTCCTCGCCGCGGGCTGCATCGACGAGCTGAGCCTCCTCGTGGCGCCGGTCGCCGACGGCACCCTGGGGGCCCCTGCCCTCTTCGACACGGCCGGCGGGGCTCCGACGCGGCTGCAGCTGGTCTCGGCGGAGCCGCGGCGCGGCGGCCTGCTGTGGGTGCGGTACCGGGTCGTGCGGCGACGGCGGTGAAGCGCTCGCGCGGCGCCCTCGGCGTGCCGCAAGGCGCGGCTCGCGGAGCGGCTCACGACAAATGAAAAGCCCCGGTAACCTGGGCGGTTACCGGGGCTAGATGGAGCGGGAAAAGGGATTTGAACCCTCGACCCTCGCCTTGGCAAGGCGATGCTCTACCACTGAGCTATTCCCGCGAGCTCTCTCGCAAGTTCCCTTGCGAACGCGGGCGGTTATAGGGGAGAGCGCGGAGGGGTGTCAAGGGGTTTGAAGATGGTATCTTCCGCGCGTGCGAAACGGCTCCGGACCGGGCTCGGCGGCGCGGGAACACGCGCGCGCCGTAGGGGGACAGCGCCCCCGCGGCGCGGCGCGCGAGCGGCTCCGGGGGCTCGGGCGCGCCTTCGTGCTCCGGCTCGCCACCCTCCTCTTCCCGACCCCGCAGGCGGCGCTCCCGCCCCTCGCCGACGTCCGCCGGGTGCTCGTCATCCGCGCCGACGAGCGGGTGGGGAACCAGCTCCTCACCACCCCGCTCCTGCGGGCCCTCAAGCTCGGGCTCCCGGCCGCCGAGGTCCACCTCCTCGCGGCGGCGCGCCAGGCGCAGGTGGTCGCGACGCGTCACGTGGACCGCGTCATCCCCTTCGAGAAGCGGGCGCTCTTCCGCCGCCCCTGGCGCTTCCTCGCGCTCCTCCGCTCGCTCCGCCGCGCCCGCTACGACGTGGTGGTCGAGGCGGCGCACTGGTCGGGGTTCTCGCTGACCGCGTCGCTCCTCGCTCGCGTCGCCTCGGCGGGCGGCCCGGTGGTGGGGCACGACCGCGGCGCATCGGCCCGCTTCCTCTCCCACCCGGTGGCCCACGACCCGGCCAACGCGAGCGAGGTCCGCGCCAAGCTGGAGCTGCTGCGCCCCTTCGGTCTCACGCCGCGCGGCCTCGAGCCTGAGACGGAGCTCGGGCGCGACGCCGCCCCGGCCCGGGCGCTGCTCGCGCGGCTGGGGCTCGCGGGCCGCCCGCTCGCGGTGCTCAACCCGGGCGCGCGGATGGCGGACCGGCGCTGGCCGCCGGAGGCGCACGCGGAGGTGGCGCGCGGGCTCCTCGCCCGTGGCCTCGCGGTGCTGGTGGTCTGGGGCCCCGGCGAGGAGCCGCTCGCCCGCGGGGTGGCGGAGGGCTCCGGCGCGGCGCTCGCCCCGGCGACCGACCTCACGCTCCTCGCCGGCCTCCTGCGCGAGGCGGCCCTCTGCGTCTCCAACAACAGCGGCCCGATGCACCTCGCGGTGGCGGTGGGGACGCCGACGGTGGGCGTCTTCCTCTCCGGCGACGCGGCGCGCTGGGGTCACGAGCTGCCGGCGTTCGCGGCGGCGGAGCCTTTGCCGGGGAACGGCGCGGCGGCGGTGCTCGCGGCCTGCGACCGGCTCCTCAGCGCGGCGGGGGCTGCGCCGCCCCGTCCTGCCGGTACACGGCCTTGACGAAGTCGGCGAAGTACTTCCACGCCGACCAGACCGAGAAGAACAGCGACAGGTAGAGGAGGTCCGTGCCGACGGCGTTGGCGTCCACGTCCACCGTCGCCACCACGAAGTCCACCGGGTACTTGTAGTGCAGGAGCAGGAACACGATCCCGACGAGCTGGATGGCGGTCTTGTACTTCCCCTCCTGCCCGGCGGCGATCACGATCCCCTCGCTCATCGCGATGGTCCGCAGCCCGTTGATGATGAACTCGCGCGCCATGATGACGATGACCACCCAGGCGGCGACGCGCCCGAGGTGGACCAGCATGATGAGCGCCGCCATCACCACCAGCTTGTCCGCGAGCGGGTCGAGGAACTTGCCGATGACGGTGACGAGGTTCTTCCGCCGGGCGAGCCAGCCGTCGAGGAAGTCGGTCGCGCTCACCACCGCGTAGAGCAGCGCCGCGATGAACGAGTTGAGGCGCGACTCGTACCAGGTGAACCAGAGGATCACCGGGATGGCAGCCATCCGCACGAAGGTGATGGCGTTGGGCGCGTTGAGGAACTCCGCCTTGAGCGAGCGGGCCACGGGCCTCCCCTCCCCCGGGCTCACGCCCGGCCGCCGGCCGCGAGGAGCACGCGCCCCTCGCCGGAGAGCTCGATGACGAGCGGCTCGCCGTCGCCCTCGCCGCCGAGCGGGAGCACCCGCGGCGTGAGGCTCCCGATCCAGCCCACCAGCGCGGAGGGCGCGACCCGCAGCGGCGCGCGCGGCGTCACCTCCACCCCCGCCGGCGCGCCGTCGGTGGCGAGCAGGAACCGCCCCTCGCCGCGCAGGTGCACGAGGTGGAGCGCCGGCTCGTAGCGCGACTGGAGCCGGCCGTTCTCGAAGAGCACCTGCGCCTCGAAGGCGAACACCGCCTCCTCGTGGAAGTAGCCGCCCTCCCCGGCCAGCTCGAGCGCGGTGAAGGTCCGGGCCCCGGGGCGGAACAGGATCGCGCCGTCGCCCCTGGCGCGGAAGACCCGGCGGCCGCCCTCGCCGAAGGAGCGATCGGTGAGCTTGCCGCGGAACCGCTTCACCTCCGGGGTGAGCGTCACCTCGCCGAGCACGGCCGCGAGCCCGTCGGCCCGGGCCAGCACCTCGCCGCGCACGTGCACCGCGACCGCCTCGGCGGAGAGCCCGAACGGCTCGCCGGCCGGGACGGTCACCAGCCGCTCCGCGGCGAAGCGGGCCACGGCGGCGCAGTCGGCCTGCGGCGCCCGCGCGGGGGCGAGCTCCGGGCCGGCGTCCTCGATCGAGACCTCGAAGTCGGCGTCGGCGTCGGCGGCGGCGGCCGCGGCGTCGGGCGCCTCGGCGGGCGCCTCGGCGGGCGCCTCGGCCCGCGCCTGCTGGAAGGCCGAGGCGAGGTCGGGCGCCGCCTCCGCCTCTTCGGCCGGCGGCGCGCCGTTCGGGGGCGGCGGCTCGGCCCGCTCCGGGACGTCGGGGGCGAGGAGCGCGTCGCAGCGCGCCACCATGAGCTCGCTCCCGGCGCGCGCGAACCACCCGCGCGCCTCCTCCACCTCTCCCAGCTCGAGGTGCGCGAGCCCGAGGTAGCCCATGGCCCGCTGGTGCCCCGGCGCGAGCTCCACCGCGGCCCGCAGGTGGCGCACGGCGTCGCGCCAGGCCTTGGCCTTGAGGCTGGCGAGCCCGAGGTTCACCCGGGGCGCCACCTCGCGCGGCGTCACCGCGACCAGCCGGGCGTAGGCCGCCGCCGCCTCGTCGAAGCGGGCCTGGCGGTAGCAGGTCTGGCCGAGGAGGCCGAGCACCTGCGGATCGTCGGGCCGGAGCTCGGCGGCGCACTCCAGCGCGGCGTGGGCGGCGTCGAGCTCACCGCGCGCGAGCAGCGTCGAGCCCTGCTGCAGGTGATTCAGGAACTCGGAGTCGAGCCCGTCCACCTCTCCCCCCCTGCTCGGTGTCGGATCCACGGTGCGAGCTACCTCTCGGCGATGAAGTGGTCGTAGTGCTCCCGGACGCGCCGGACGTACTCCTGCGTCTCGCGGATGGCCGGCACCGCCCCGCCGGACCGGCGCACCGCCTGCGGGCCGGCATTGTACGCCGCGAGCGCCTTCTCGAGGTCCTGTCCGTGCAGATCGAGCATCTGCCGCAGGTAGCGCGCCCCGCCCTCGATGTTCTGCCCCGGGTCCCAGGCGTCGCGCACCGCCATGTCGCGCGCGGTGCCGGGCATGAGCTGCATGAGCCCCATGGCGCCCTTGTCCGACTGCGCGTAGCGGTTGCCGGCCGACTCCACCGACATCACCGCCTTGATGAGCGCCGGGGCGAGCCGGTACTTGTCGGCGGCCGCGGCGATGAGGGGCTCGTAGATCTTCGCGGCGGCGCTCGAGAACACGAGCCGCGCCTTCTCGACCCCGCCGCGCGACCTGGGCCCGATGGTCACGTAGGTCACGCCGTTGCGCCGGTACTCGCGGATCACCGGCCGGTACTGGGTCTCGGAGGGCGCGTTGCTGAAATGGTAGACGCCGTCCGAGTCCTTGTACGAGTAGACTCCGTCGTACGGCTGCGCCGCCCGCGCGCGCGCCGCGCCGAGCAGCCCCAAGAGGGCCAGAAGTGGGCGGATCCGACCCATCCGATTGAAGCTATCAAGGGCCGGACCGCCACTCAACATCGCGCTCCCCGGGCGGGAGCCGGAGGATGCCTACATGCCCCCACTCGCGCCGCGAGAAACGATCGACTTCCTCGTCCTCGGCGGAGGCGTGGCCGGCCTCTCGTTCGCCCTCGAGGCGGCGGGGCGCGGCTCGGTGCTGGTCCTCACGAAGCGGCACCGCAGCGAGGGCTCCACCCAGTACGCGCAGGGCGGCATCGCCTCGGTGCTCGGCCCGGACGACGACTTCCAGAAGCACGTGGACGACACGCTCGTGGCCGGCGCGGGGCTCTGCCACCGCGACGCGGTCGAGGTGACGGTGCGCGAGGGCCCGGAGCGGATCCGCTGGCTGCTCTCGCTCGGCGTCGAGCTCGACCGGGAGGGGGGCGCCCTCCACCTCACGCGCGAGGGCGGCCACTCCCGCCGCCGCGTGGCGCACGCCAAGGACACCACCGGGCGGGAGGTGGAGCGGGCCCTGCTCGCCGCCTGCGACGCCCGCGGGGTGCGGATCGTCGAGGACCAGGTGGCGGTGGACCTCGTCTCGAGCGCCAAGCTGGGCCTGCCCGGCGCGAACCGCGTGCTCGGGGCCTACGTGCTCGACCGCGCCTCGGGCGAGGTCTCGACGGTGATCGCGGGGCAGACGGTGCTCGCCACCGGCGGCGCCGGCAAGGTCTACCTCTACACCTCCAACCCCGACGTCGCGACCGGCGACGGGGTGGCGATGGCGTGGCGCGCCGGCGCCGACGTCGCGAACATGGAGTTCTTCCAGTTCCACCCGACCTGCCTCTACCACCCGCTCGCCAAGAGCTTCCTCATCTCCGAGGCGCTGCGCGGCGAGGGCGGCATCCTGCGCAACGGCGCGGGCGAGGCGTTCATGGCGCGCTACGACCCGCGCAAGGAGCTCGCGCCGCGCGACATCGTCGCCCGCAGCATCGACGCCGAGATGAAGCGGCGCGGCGACGAGAGCGCCTTCCTCGACATGACGCACCTGCCGAAGCACTTCCTGCTCGAGCACTTCCCGAACATCTACGCGACCTGCCGCGAGTTCGGGATCGACATGGCGGTGCAGCCCATCCCGGTGGTCCCGGCCGCCCACTACCTCTGCGGCGGCGTGGTCACCGACCTCGCGGGGCAGACCTCGCTGCCGGGCCTGCTCGCCATCGGCGAGGTCTCCTGCACCGGGCTCCACGGCGCCAACCGGCTCGCCTCCAACTCGCTGCTCGAGGGGCTGGTGTTCGGCCACCGGGCCGCGCTCTCGGCGCGGCCGGAGGACCGGGGCGCCGACGCCGCGCGGGTCCCGGCCTGGAACCCGGGCGACGCGCTCGATCCCGACGAGGGCGTGGTGGTCACGCAGAACTGGGACGAGGTGCGGCGGCTCATGTGGAACTACGTCGGGATCGTCCGCACCGAGAAGCGGCTCGCCCGCGCCCACACGCGGCTCGAGCTGCTCCGCGGCGAGATCCGCGACTACTACTGGCAGTACAAGCTGACGCCCGACCTCGTGGAGCTGCGCAACCTCGCCGACGTGGCGGCGCTCATCGTCGCCTGCGCCCGCCGCCGCAAGGAGTCGCGCGGGCTGCACTTCCTGCTCGACCACCCGAAGCCGGACGACCGCGAGCTGCACGACACGGTCGTCCGCCCCGGCGAGCTCGACTGAGGCCCGGGGCCGGCCCGGGGGTCACAGCGTCGCGCCGTGCGGCCCCCAGCGGAACTCGAGCTTGCCGCTCGGGCCGGCGATCCGGAGGCTGAACGGCATGGTCTCGAGGGCGGCGCGGCCGGTGAAGCGCACGAACCGGACCCGGTAGAGGACCTGGAAGTCGCCGAGGAAGGGGTAGAGCGCCCGCGGCGAGGCGCCCGGGTCGAGCTCGTCCACGCGATCGGGCAGCACCTCGCCGTCGGGCAGCACGAGCGCGATGCGCCAGGGGCTCCTCTTGTCCCCGAGGTCGTTCTCGCCCTTGTCGGGCGTGAAGAGCGCGACGACGAAGTCGTCGTAGGCCTCCGCCTCGACGTGCTCGTCGGACGCGAGCGCGCTCCGCTCGGCCTGGGTCATCGACTTCCAGGCCGCCACCCGATCGGCCCGCGCGCTCCGCACCTCGGGCGCGAGGAAGAGGGCGTCGGCGAAGGCGCGGGTGTCGAACCGGTCGTAGAGCTCGTCGTGGCGCGACCAGCGGTCGCGGACGGCGCCCCACGGCCCCTCGTCCTTCTTCCGCTCGATGTTGGGGATGTGCCAGTGGCAGCCGGCGAGGACCAGGGCCAGCGCGGCGGCGGCGAGGGCCCTCACGGCAGGAAGTCCCGGCGCGTGAAGAGGGCGTCGAGCGTCACGCCGAGCGCCTCGATGGCCTCGCGCCCGCCCTCCATCCGGTCCACGAGCGCGAAGCAGCCCACCACCTCGAGCCCCTCCTCGCGGCAGCGCTCGATGGCCTTCCTGGCCGAGCCGCCGCTCGTCACCACGTCCTCGAGCACCGCCACGCGGCTGCCGTCGGGGATGGTCTTGCGCCCCTCGATCCACTGCCCGGTCCCGTGCCCCTTCGGCTCCTTGCGCACGATGAAACTGTCGATCGGAGCGGGGGGATGAAGCCCCCCCGCACCCCCCGCTCGCTCCGGGGCAGCCTCATCCGGCTGCCCCTGCGCTCGCCACTGCTCGAGCTCGAGGAACGAGGTGTACGCGATCGCCGAGGCGATGGGGTCGGCGCCGAGCGTGAGCCCGCCGACGCCGCGGACCGTGGGCGAGAGGCGCCGCACCCGGTCGAGCAGCAGCCGGCCCACGAGCACGTGCCCCTCGGCGGTGAGGGCGGTGCGCTTGCAGTCGATGTAGAAGTCGCTCTCCTTGCCGGAGGCGAGCACCACCTTGCGCCGCTCGAACGACAGGGTGCGCAGCAGCTCGAGCAGCCGCGCGCGATCCACTTCCAGGCTCATGCCTTCTTCTCCTCGAGGAACGGCAGGAGCTCCGCCGAGAAGCGGAGCTGTGCGAGCACCTGCGCGCGGGCGTCGGGCGGGAGCTCCCGCCAGCCGGCGAGCCCGGCGTGGAGCGCGCGGTTCACTTCGTAGAGCTGCTGGGCCATGCGGGCGGCGTCCCCCGCCACGGCCCGCTCGTCGGGCCCGCGGGCGAGCCGGGCCAGGGCCGCCTCGACGAGCGGCCGCGCCCAGTCCACCTGGACGCGGGCGACCTTCTCGCGCAGCAGCGCCAGCTCGGCGGCGCCGAGCGGCTCCTGCAGCAGCGCCCCGGCGCAGACGAGCCCCCAGGCCTCCGGGTCGGTCAGGTCCGGGTGGACGCGCGCCAGCACGCGGTCGCGCTGGAGCAGCCGCACCGCCGCGAGCCGGCGGTGGCCGGCGACGAGCTGGTAGCGGGCCTCGCCCCGGGCGGCCCGGGGGTGGCGGCGCAGCTCCACCGGCGAGAGCTGGCCGAGCCGGCCGATGGAGGTGGCGAGGGCGGTGACGTCCCCCGGCTCCCGCAGCCGGAACGGCTCCTCGGGATCGATGGCGTCGAGGGGGACGTGCTCCATCAGCCCTCCGCCTCCGCCCGGGCGCGGACCCAGGCCACCGCCTCGGCGATGGGGCGGGCCCGCTCCCGCTCGTTCCAGATCTCGTGCTGCATCCCCTCGAGCCGCTCGAAGCGCTTGTCGGCCGAGCCGGCCCGGGCCACGAACTCCTCGGCCACGCGGGGGTCGGCGATGGCGTCGGCGCCGGCGGCGAGCACGAGGAGCGGCGCCCGGAGCTCGCCGGCGCGGCGCAGCACCTCGGCCTGCGCCTTCTGGAACTCGCCGAACCAGCGCGGCGTCGCCACCCGGCCGTAGAGCCGGTCGGCCTGGGTCCAGGCCTGCATCTCGGGGTCGCTCGTCAGGTCCTGGAAGCGCAGCCCGGTCTGCATCGGGAGCCACGGCAGGGCGTGGTCGAGGAGCCGCGCCGCCGCGACCTTGTACCAGGGCGGCGTCAGGGCGAGCCGGAAGTAGGGCGACGAGAGGACGAGCCCGCCGAGCCCCTCCCCCCCGCGGCCGCGCACCACCGCCCAGAGCGCCGCCACGAGCGCCCCCTGGCTGTGGCCGGCGAGGAAGAGCCGGCGGCCCCCGGCGGCGGCCCGGACGTGGGCGAGGAAGGCGTCGAGGTCGTCGAGGTAGTCCCCGAAGGCGTCCACGTGGGACCGCCGGCCGTCGGACTGGCCGTGGCCCCGGAAGTCCACCAGCGCCACCTCGAGCCCGGCCGCGCAGAGGGCGCGGGTCATCCCCGCGTAGCGACCGGAGTGGTCGCAGTACCCGTGCAGCAGCGCCACCGTCGCCCGCGGGGCGGGGGGCGTGAAGCGCTGCCAGAAGAGCCGGAGGTGGTCGCGCGACTTGAGGAACCCCTCCTCGTGCCGGGCGACGGACGGCTCGGGGAAGGTGGGGACGGCCATGCGGCGGACGCTAACGGTTCCCGGGCGGCAAGGCAACGGATTGCGCGCCCGCCGAGGGGCGCCCCGCGGCGCCCCGGAGCTCCGAGAGCTTGTGCTGCACCGCGGCCCGGCGCTTCACCTCGTCGTGCTCGTCGCCGTCGAAGCTCGCGAGCGAGCGGCGCCAGGCCGCGGCCGCCTCCACCGGGCGCCCCGCCTCGCGGTAGGCGTCGCCGAGGTGGTCGAGGATGGTGGCGTCGGGCCCGGCGAGGGCCTCGGCCCGCTCGAGCGTCGGCACCGCCCGGGCGAGGTCGCCCTGCTTCAGCTCGACCAGGCCGAGCGTGTCGAGGAAGGCGCCGCTCTCGGGCCGCAGCTCGAGCGCGCGGCGGACCAGCCGCGCCGCCTCGTCGAGCTTCACGCCCCGCTCGGCCTCGCTGTAGGCGATGAAGTTGAGCGCGTCGGCGTGCTCGGGGCTCACCTCGAGGAGCTGGCGCATGAGGGCCACCGCGCCCTCGGGGTCGCCCGCGTCCTCGGTGAGGGCGCCGAGCGCGTAGAGCAGGGTCTCGTCCTTCGGCGTCACGGCGAGCCCCCGGCGCACCGCGGCGAGGGCGTCCTGGGTGCGGCCGGCCTTCGACAGGCTCGAGCCGAGCGCCTCGTAGAGGTCGGCCAGCCCCTCCCCGCTCCCGTCGCGCCGCCGGCCGGCGATGGACCGCTCCAGCTCCGCGGCCGCCTCCAGGCCGCGCCCGGCGCGGGTGAGGACGTAGGCGCGCATGGTCTCGAGCCGGACGTCGCGGGGGCGGGCGGCGAGGGCGGGGGCGAGCGTCGCGAGCGCGTCGCGGGCGCGACCGGCGCGGGAGAGGCAGAGCGCCTGCGAGGCCCGCGCCGCGGGGAAGAGCTCGTCCTTCTCGCCGATCCGGCCGTACTCGGCGGCGGCGTCGGCCCAGCGCCGCAGGCCCTGCAGGAGCGTGGCGCGCGCGAACGGCACCCGGCCGTCGTCGGACCGCGGCGGCTCCCCCGCCTCGTCGAGGAGCGCGAGCCCGTCGGCGGGCCGGTGGGCCTCGGCCCAGGAGAAGGCGATCTCCACCCGCGCCGCCGGGTCGTCGGGGGCGAGCCCGAGGAGCTGGCGGTGGTAGGCCCGGGCCCCGGCGGCGTCCCCGGCGGCGAGCGAGAGCCGACCCAGCGCCGAGAGCGCGGAGAGGTCGTCGGGCTCGAGGCCGAGCACCTTCTCCCACGAGGTCCGCGCCTGGCGGTCCTCCCGGCGCGACTCCTGCGCCGCCGCGAGCCGGCGCCAGGAGTCCACGTCGCGCGGCCAGGCCGCCACCGCCCGCGAGAGCCAGCGCTCGGCGCCGGCGAAGTCCTTCCGCTCGAACAGCGCGCGCCCGAGCTCGGCGGGGCCGCTCGGCTGCGACGGGTCGAGCACGCCGAGCCGATCGAGGGTGGCCGCGGCCGCGGCCTCCTCGCCCGCCGCGAGCTCCACCTGCGCGAGCAGCCGGAACGCCTCCGGCCGCGGCGGCTCCGGCGCCTCCCCGGTGCCCTCCACCTCGGCCCGCGCCGCCTCGGCGAGGGCGGCCTCGATCCGGACCGCGGCCCGCAGCTCGGAGAGCGCGCGGTCCTTCTGCTCGCGGAGCATGGCGAGCTTGCCGAGCACGAGGTGCCCCTCGGCGGCGCCCGGTCCGCCGGGGTCGAGCTCGAGCGCGCGCCGGGCCTCGCCCTCCGCGAGGTCGAGCCGGTCGATGCGCGCCAGCGCCTCGGCGAGCGCGGCGCGGAGGTGGGCGTCCTGCGGGTCGTAGGCGGCGGCGAGCTCGAGCTCCCGGCGCGCCGCCTGCCGATCGCCCGCCAGCTCCGCCTTCCTCGCCGCGAGGTAGTGCGAGACCGCCTTGGCCGAGGCGAGGGGGAGCCGGGGCGCGGGGCGCGGCGCCGCGGCCGGCGACTCGTCGCGGGGCGCGGCGGCGTCGGCCCGGGCGGGTCCGGCGGACGCGGCGACCAGCAGCGCCGCCGCGAGGGCGAGGTGGGTCGGCACGGCTCGGATCCTACTGGCGCCGGGCCCGCCGCGCAGCCGCGGGGCTCGCCGGGGCCGGGCCAAAGAGGGCGGCCAGCCGCTCGGCGAGGGCGCCGCTCGCGAGGGGGCGCGCCAGCACCGCGTCGCAGCCGGCGGTGGCGAGCTGCTCGGCCAGGCCGGCGTGACAGATGGCGACGAGCCTGGCCTCGGCGAGCTCCCGGTCGGCGCGCACGTCGGCCACCACGTCGGCGGCGCCGTCCTCCCCGGCGCTCACCACCACGGCGTCGGGCTGGTAGCGGGCCGCGGCGGCGCCTGCCGCGAAACCGGGCGAGGCCTGCTCGACATCCCAGCCGGCCGCGGCGAGCTGCCGGGCGAGCCCCTCGCGGACCGGCCCGAGCTCGCCGATGACCAGCGCCTTGCGCCGATCGGCCACGGCGCCCGAGAGCTCGGGAGGGAGCGGGATCCCCTGCCGGAGCATGAAGCCGGCCAGATCCTCGCGCGCGATCCGGCGGTGGCCGCCGGGCGTCCGGTGGGCCTTGAGCCGCCGGGCCTTGATCCAGTTGACCACGGTCGGGAGCGAGACTCCGAGGACCCGGGCCGCCTCGTGTGTCGTGTAGAACTGGTTCATCCGGAGGGCTTCCATCCTAGCACCGGTCCTTCCGCGGGGGCCGATCCCGCCGAGGGGGTCGTCCACGGCACGTTGCACGGCGCGCGCCACTGAGGTGAGATTCGGGGCATGTCCTCCTCCTGGCTCGCCGCCGCCGTCCAGATGACCTCCGGCCCCGACCGCCGCCGGAACCTCGACACCGCGCTCCGGCTCGCGGGGGAGGCGGCCGACCTCGGCGCGCGGCTCGTGGCGCTGCCCGAGAACTTCGCCTTCATGGGTCCCGAGCAGGAGCGGATCGCCGGGGCCGAGCCGGTGGACGGCCCCACCGTCGCCGCGCTCCAGGAGCTGGCGCGGCGACGCCGCGTCTTCGTGCTCGCGGGCTCGATCGCCGAGCGGGTGGACGCCCCCGGCAAGACCGCCAACACCAGCGTGCTCGTCGCCGACGACGGCGCCGTCGCGGCGGTCTACCGCAAGATCCACCTCTTCGACGTGAACATCCCCGACGGCGCCCGCTACGCGGAATCGGAGACCGTGGTGCCGGGCGACCGGCCGGTGCTCGCCGAGACCGCGCTGGGGCGGATCGGGCTCACGGTCTGCTACGACCTGCGCTTCCCCGAGCTCTACCGGGCGCTCTCGGCGATGGGGGCCGAGGTGCTCACGGTGCCGGCCGCGTTCACGCTCTTCACCGGCAAGGACCACTGGGAGCCCCTGCTCCGCGCCCGGGCCATCGAGAACCTCGCCTACGTGCTCGCGCCGGCGCAGGTGGGGCGCCACTCCCCCACGCGCGTCACCTACGGCAACGCCATGATCGTGGATCCGTGGGGCGTGGTGCTGGCGCGCTGCCCCGACGGCGAGGGGGTGTGCGTCGCCCGGGTCAGCCGCGAGCGGCTCCTGCGGGTTCGGGCGGAGCTGCCCTCGCTCCAGCACCGGCGGCTGTGACCGGCTCCTGCTGGAGGATCCGGACCGGCAGCACCACCGCGTTGAGCCCGGCGAACTGCAGCCGCCGCTGCAGCTCGTAGGCGGTGTCGTTGTGCAGGAGGCGCTGGTACCAGCGCTCGCGCTCGAAGATGAGCTTCCCGGCGAAGAAGACGGCGCGGTGGAACTCGCCGGCGATGGCGACGCAGAGCGACTCCGCCTCGCCGACCGCCTCGACGCCCACCGACATCCGCCAGCCGGCGGTCATCCCGAGCCGGCGGGCCAGCCCGGCGTAGCGCTGCAGGCTCTCCTCGGTGCGGCGGCGCACCTCCTCGACCTCCTCCACCCCCTTCATGCTGGCGGAGTCGATGACGCCCACCGACACGAAGAGCACCTGCCGGTACTGGTTCGGGAAGACGCGCTGCACCGAGAGGAGCTGGTGGATGCCGAGGCCGCCGTAGCCCCCCACCAGCAGCACCGCGGTGGGCTGCCTCGGGTCGAGCGGCTGCTCCTCGCGGGCGGGGAAGGCCGGCAGCGCCTCCATCACCTCGTCGAGCCGCCGCAGGTTGTGCTGCACCGACTCGTAGTGGCGCCGGATGAGCAGGCAGAGGCCGATGAGCAGGCTCGTGACCACGAGCGTGATCGAGCCGCCCACCGCGAACTTCTCGAGGATGCTCACCACCAGGATCGAGAGGCAGAGCACCAGGCCGATGAGGTGGATGAGGATGTGCCGCTTCCAGTCCGGGTACCGCGCCCGCTCGCGGATCCAGTAGCGCACCATCCCGAGCTCGGAGAGCGAGAAGGTGAGGAACACGTTGATGGAGTACATGAGCACGAGCGTCGAGGTGTCGCCGCGCGTGTAGAGCAGGGTCAGGGCCGAGCAGGCCGAGATGAGGACGATGCCGTCCTGCATCGAGAGCCGGTCGGAGAGGAGCGCGAAGCGCCGGGGCAGCCAGCGGTCGTTGGCCATGTTGGCCATCACGCGCGGGCCGTCGATGAAGCCGGCCTGCGCCGCCACGAAGAGGAGCGCCGTCTCCGCCGCCAGCGTGAGCCACACGAACGCCTGGCCCGGCGTGCCCCACCCGCCGGTCAGCCGCTCCACCAGCACGGCGTTCATGGTCTTGCCCTCCACCGGGGAGGCGTGGACGAGGAGGTAGCCCAGGGTGATGCCGCCGGCGGTGAGCGCCAGGGAGAGCGCCATGAGCACCATGGTCCGCTGCGCGGTCTGCACCTTCGGCTCGCGCATGATCTGGAGGCCGTTCGAGACCGCCTCGATGCCGGTGTAGGTCCCGGCGCCCATGGAGTAGGCGCGCAGGAAGAGGGCGGCCATCCCGCCGAGGCCCAGGGTGGCGAGCCCGCTCGAGAAGCCGTGGCGCACCTCGCCGGCCACGGCGGGCAGCTCACCGGCGCGGAGGAACAGCGCGCCGCCGATGAGCAGCACGTGGGTCACGAGGAAGACCACGAAGATCGGCGCGAGCGCGGTGACCGACTCCTTGATGCCCCGCAGGTTGAGCAGCATGAGGAGGGCGATGGCGCCGAACTCGATGGGGAGCTTGGCCCAGTGCCACTGCGGCGGCAGGAAGCTGAAGGTGGCGTCGGCCGCGGCCGCGATCGAGGTGCTGATGGTGAGGACGTAGTCCACGAGCAGCGCCGAGCCCGAGACCACGCCGAAGCGCGGGCCGAGCAGCTTCGACGCCACCACGTACCCGCCGCCGCCGAACGGGAAGTGCTCGACGATGCGCGAGTAGGCGTAGGAGATGATGAAGACGGTGAACGCGGTGGCGAGCGCCAGCCCGACCGCGAGGTAGTGGTGCTGCCCGAGCGCGCGGAACGACTCGTCGGGGCCGTACGACGAGGAGGACAGCCCGTCGGCGCCCAGCCCCACCCAGGCCAGGAACGCCACCAGCGAGATGTGGTGGTAGGTCTTCGGGTCGGAGACGTCGCGGGGGGCGCCGAACAGGAGGTGCTTCAGGCGAGGGGGCATGCGGCCTCGGGAGCGGGGAGCGGCCCGTCCGGTGCAGGGTGCGTGCCGCAGGAGCCCGCGGCCTCGTTTCGGGCCCAGGGAGACGCCATGAGCAGCGCCCCACCTTGCGTTTTGCAGGATCCACCCCGGCGCGGTACTGCATGCGGCAGCGATGGAGCACCGATGACCGAGCCCCAGCAGGCCACCTCCCTCCGGGTGCTCGTGGCCGACGACGAGCGGAACATCCGCGCCACCCTCGCCATCTGCCTCGAGGGGCTCGGCTGCGCCGTGCGCCAGGCCGCGAGCGGCGACGCCGCCCTGGAGGCGCTGCGGCAGGAGCCGATCGACCTCGCCTTCCTCGACCTCCGGCTCGGCGCCGAGAGCGGCCTCGACCTCCTGCCCCGGCTGCTCGCCGAGCGCCCCGGGCTCGACGTGGTGATCATCACCGCCTACGCCACCTTCGACACCGCGGTCGAGGCGGTGCGCCGCGGCGCCCGCGACTACCTGCCGAAGCCGTTCACCCCGGCGCAGATCCGCGAGGTGGTGCAGCGCGTCTCGCACCGGCGGGCGCTCGAGCGCCGCCTGCTCGACCTCGAGGCGCGGCTCGCGGAGGCGGCCCCTGAGGCCACCCTCGAGACCGCCTCGCCGAAGATGCGCGCCGCGCTCGACCTGCTCTCGCGCGCCGCGGCCTCGGAGGCGGCGGTGCTGCTGCGCGGCGAGAACGGCACCGGGAAGGGCGTCCTGGCCCGGGCGCTGCACGCCCTCTCCCCGCGGCGGGAGCGGCCCTTCGTCACCGTGAACTGCCCCACCCTCTCCGAGGAGCTGCTCGCGAGCGAGCTCTTCGGCCACGCCCGCGGCGCCTTCACCGGCGCGGTGCGCGACCAGCCCGGCCGCGTGGAGGCGGCCGAGGGCGGCACCGTGTTCCTCGACGAGATCTCCGAGATCCCGCCCACGCTCCAGGCGAAGCTGCTCCGGTTCCTGCAGGAGAAGCGGTTCGAGCGGGTGGGCGAGAACCGGACCCGGGCGGCCGACGTCCGCATCGTGGCCGCCACCAACCGAGACCTCCAGGCCGAGGTGAAGGCCGGCCGCTTCCGGGAGGACCTGCTCTACCGGCTCGACGTGGTGGAGCTCGTGGTGCCGCCGCTGCGCGAGCGCCCGGAGGACCTCCTGCCGCTGGCGCGCCGCTTCGTGGCCTTCTTCGCGCGGGCCGAGGGGCGGCCCACGCCCGAGCTCTCGCCGGCGGCCGAGAAGGCCCTCTCCGCCTACGCCTGGCCCGGGAACGTGCGCGAGCTGCGCAACGCCATCGAGCGCGCCCTCATCGTCTCGCCGGGGCAGGTGCTCGAGCCGGAGAGCTTCCCGGAGCGGATCGCCGGGCACGCCGCGCCGGCGCCCGCGCTGGGCGGCGACTTCACCGCCGAGGAGGTCGAGCGGGAGCACGTCCTGCGCGTGCTGGCCCGCGCGCCGTCGCAGGAGGAGGCGGCCCGCATCCTGGGGCTCGACGCCTCCACGCTCTGGCGCAAGCGGAAGAAGTGGGGGCGGTAGCCCGGCGACGGGGCGGGGGGCCTGGTCAACCCTCTCGAGCGAGCGGCAGGGTGAACCAGAAGGCGGAGCCCTGGCCGGGCTCGCTCTCCACGCCCATCTCGCCGCCGTGGGCCTGCACGATCTCGCGGGCGATGTAGAGGCCGAGCCCCACGCCGCCGGAGCGGTCGCCCGGCACGCGGAAGAACTTCTCGAAGATGCGCTCCTGGTGCTCCCGCGGGATGCCCGCGCCGGTGTCCTTGACCTGGAGCCGCGCCAGCCCGTCCTCGGGGGCGACCGAGAGCGCGATGGTCCCGCCCGGCGGCGTGTAGCGGATGGCGTTCGAGACCAGGTTGCCGAGGATGAGCTGGACGCGCTCGGGGTCGGCGGAGAGCGTCAGCGGCGGCTCGGGGGCCTCCACCGTCAGCCCGAGCCCGGCCGCCTGCGCCGCCTGGCGCATGGCGCGCGCGGCCTCGTCGAGCAGGGCGGCCGCGCCCACCGGGCGCCGGTGCAGCTCCACCCGGCCGGCCTGGATCCGGGAGAGGTCCAGCAGGTCGTCCACGATGGTCTGCAGCCGCTCGCAGTCCTCGCGGGCCGCGTGGAGCAGGTCGGCCTGCTTCTCGGTGAGCGGGCCGACCACCTCCTCGACGCAGAGGTGGATCGCCATGCGGAGCGAGGTGATGGGCGTGCGGAACTCGTGGGCCACGGTGGCGACGAGGTCGTTCTTGAGCTCGTCGAAGCGCATCAGCCGGGTGACGTCCTGGAGCACCAGCGTGGCGCCGGCCACCGCGCCCTCCTCGGAGTAGAGCGGCGTGGCGCGCGGCAGGAGCAGGCGGTCGCCCTCCGGCGACTCCACCCGCACCGCCTCCTCGTAGCCCCTCGGCACGTAGGGCCCCTTGCCGCCGGCGACGTGCGCGCGCACCGCGTCCACCACCGCCCGCAGCGGCGGGGGGAGCCCGGCGAGGGGGCTGCCCGCGGGCGCGGCCGGCGCGAGGCGCAGCACCGTCGAGGCCGCCTCGTTGAGGTTCACCAGGGCGCCGTCGGTCCCGAGCACCAGCACCGGGTCGGGCAGGCTGTCGATGGCGGCCTGGGCGGCCTGCTGCGCCTGGAGGAGCTCGCCGAGCGAGCTCGAGCGGTACTGCCCGAGCCGGTCGGCCATGGTGTTGAACTCGCGCGCCAGCTGCGCGATCTCGTCGTTCCCCTCGACCCGCGCCCGCACCTGCAGGTCCCCCTCGCCGATGCGCCGGACCGAGTGGGTGAGCAGCGAGAGCGGGCGCAGCAGCCGGGCGGTCAGGGTGGCGGTGGCGAAGATCCCGAGGAGCAGCGCCCCCACGGTGGCGCCGAGGACGAGCTGGTTGTTCCGGTCGGCCTCGCGGCGGGCGCGCTCGCTCTTGCGCAGCATGCCCTCCTGGTTGATCGCGAGCACCTCGGCGACGTCGCGGCCGAAGGCGGTGGCGGCGGGCTGCAGCCGCGCCAGGTACAGCCCCGGCCGCTCCGGGGCCGGGGCGGCGCGCAGCGCGGCCTCGGCGTCGCGCAGCTCCGTCCAGTGCCGGCGGAGCGCCCGCGTCGCCTCGGCCTCGCCGGGCTCGGTGACGTTCCCCTCCTGCACGAGGAGCGCGGCCTCGCAGCGGCGCGCCGCCTCGGCCCGCCGCTCCGTCGGCTCGCCCGCGCCGCCGAGGGCGGTCGAGAGGGCCGTCCGGTCGAGCTCGGTCGAGGCCGCCGCCATCTCCTCGGCGGCCAGCACCGAGCGGTAGTTGTCCTTGAGGATCCCCTGCGAGCTCTGGCCCAGCAGCGCCGTCGTCCGCAGCGTCGTGAGCCCGAGCGCGAGCAGCACCACCACGAGCGGCGCCTGCGCCAGGAGGAGCTTGGAGCGCAGGGTCACGGCCGCGGCTCCTCGTCCTCGAAGGAGATGACGTGCAGGTCGAGCCCGGCCGAGCCGGCCAGCAGCCGGCCCAGCACCGAGATCCCGAGGAGCTGGCGCCAGCGCGCCTCGCTCGAGCGGCCGGCGATGAGGTCCGAGACCCCGTGCGCCCGGGCGAAGTCGAGCAGCGCCGTCACCGGGTCCGACGCCTTGAGCCGCACCACCTCGGCCCCGAGCTCGCGCGCCTTCTCGACGTTGGCGAGCAGGTGGCGCTGCACCTCGGCGTCGATGCGCGTGGGCCCCTCGCGCGGCGTCTCCACGTAGACCACGTACCAGTCGGTGGCGAGCCGCCCCGCCATGCGCGAGCCGCGCCGGAGCAGCGTGGCCGCCCGCGGCGGGTCGCTCGACATGCAGACCATCACCTTGCCGGCGCGGCGCTGCGGCTGCTGGCGCGCCTCCCGCGAGGCGGCGGCGGTCCGGTCGAGGCTCTCGGCCACCTCGCGCAGCGAGAGCTCCCGCAGGGTGGCGAGGTTCCCCTCGCGGAAGAAGTGCTCGAGCGCCCAGCTCACCTTCTCGGCCGGGTAGATCTTGCCGGCCTTGAGCCGCTCGAGGAGGTCCTCCACCGCGAGGTCGAGGTTCACCACCTGGTCCGCCTGCTCGAGGAAGGCGTCCGGCACCGTCTCGCGCACGGTGACGCCGGTGTTGCGCGCGATGAGGTCGTTCAGGCTGTCGAGGTGCTGGACGTTGAGCGCGCCGATCACGTTGATCCCCGCCTCGAGGAGGTCGAGCACGTCCTGCCAGCGCTTGCGGTTCTTGGCGCCCGGCGCGTTGGTGTGCGGGATCTCGTCCACCAGCGCCACCTGGGGCCGGCGGGCGAGCACCGCCGCCAGATCGAGCTCCTCCACGGTCACGCCGCGGTACTCGAGCTTGCGGCGGGGGACCACCTCGAGGTCGCCGATGAGCTCGGCGGTCTCGGCGCGGCCGTGGGTCTCGACGAGGGCGCCCACCACGTCCACGCCCCTCCGGCGCAGCGCGTGGGCCTCCTCCAGCATCCGCCACGTCTTGCCCACGCCGGCGGCGAAGCCGAGGTACAGCTTCAGCCGCCCGCGCCGGCCGCGCTCGACCAGCTCGAGGAAGTCCTGCGGGCTCTTGCGGCGGGGCGGGTTCATGGCGTGGCCGGGGCGCCCCGGCCGCTCCCGTCAGTCTGCGCCCCGACCCGCGAGCGGGCAAGCGGGCGCTCGGCCCGGAGCGCTCGCGCGGGGGGCGTCGGCGCCGGGATCTTCGCGGGCGCTCACCCCAGGAGCCCGTCCCGGAGCTGCTCCTCCAGCACCTCCAGGCCGGCGCGGAACCGCTGCGGGTCGAGCAGCAGCGACACCGCCAGGAACCCGTTGCCGGCGAAGCCGAAGAGGTACCCCGGCAGGACCCTCACCCCGCGGTCGAGCAGCTCCAGGCACAGGGCGTGCTCGTCCTGCGCGGCGCCGATCTGCAGCACCGCCCAGCGGCCGCCCCCGCCCTGCAGCAGGGTCCACGGGGCCTCCCGCAAGGCGGCGGTCGCGAGCGCGGCGCGGTTGCGCGAGAGCCGTTCCCGGAGCGCGAGCGCGAAGCGCTCCCGCCGGCCGAGGAGCGCGGGGACGGCCCGTCGCGCCACCGGATCGGGGGCCGGACCGGGGACCGCGGCGGCGCGCGCCAGCGCCGCCTCCGCGAGCGCCTCCGGTCCGGCCGCCGCGATCCAGGCGATGTCCGTGCCCGGGTTCCCGCACGCGCCGGCGAGCGAGCCGAGGTGGAACGCGAGGCACCCCCGCAGCCCGGCGACGCTCGGGCCCGGCGCGAGCGCCTCGTCGGCGCGGCGCTCGTCGGCGACCAGCGCGGCCTCGGCGCGCCGGCACAGGTCCTCGAGCAGCGCCAGGTCCTCCCGGTCCGGCACGGCGCCGGTGGGCTCGGCCGGGCTGCCCAGCACGACCGCCCCGGTGCGCCCGGTGATCCCCCGCGCCAGCGCGCGCCGGTCGATGCGCCAGGCGCCGTCGTAGCGGAGCGGGTACGGGCGGGGGCGGACGTGCTCCGGGAGCTCGAGCGCGAAGGCGGGCACCGGGCAGAGCACCTCCTCCCGCGCCGGATCGGGGCGGGCGGCGGTGACCGCGAGCGCCAGCGCCGCCGCCGGAGAGGCGGCGAAGCGCACCCGGTCCGGAGACACCGCGGCGCCGCGGCCCGCCAGGTAGCCGGCGACCGCCTCCTGGGCCTCGCGGAGCCCCTCCCAGCGCGGCTCGGCGCGGGCGGCGTCGAGCACCTCGCGCAGCTCCTCCGGGTCCCAGCGGAGCCCGCACCGGGCGGGATCGTCGTCGGCGAGGTCCAGCAGCGGGCGAGCGCCCCCGCGGGCCCGCGCCAGCGCCCGGTCGAGCTCCTCCCGACGCGGATCGCGCGCGCCGGCGAGCGGCCCTCCGTGGCCCAGGTCTCCCTCGATGTGCTGCGCCATGGCTACCTCCCTGCGGCGCCGGGCCCCAGGCGCCGATCCAATTCCAGGTTCAGGAGGAGCACGTTCACGCGCGGCTCCCCGAGCACGCCCAGCGCCCGCCCCTCGGTCAGGTCGGCCACCAGCGCCCGGATCCGCTCCACCGAGACGCGCCGGGCCGCCGCCACCCGGGGCGCCTGCCAGAGCGCCGCCTCGGGCGAGAGGTGGGGATCGAGGCCGCTCCCGGACGCGGTGACGAGCTCGACCGGCACCGGCCCGGCGGCCTCCGGGTTCTCCTTCGTGAGCGCCTCGGCCCGCTGCGCGGCCTGCTCCCGCAGCTTCTTCGAGGTGGGGCCCAGGTTCGAGCCGCCGGAGCTGGCGGCGTCGTAGCCCCGGTCGCCGGCGGCCGACGGGCGCGGGTGGAAGTACCCGGGCTGCGCGAACGGCTGCGCCAGGAGCTCCGACCCGACCACCTTCCCGCTGGCGTCGGCGGCGAAGCTGCCGGCGGACCGGGCCGGGAAGAGCCCCCGCGCGATCACGGTCACGGCCAGCGGGTAGGCCAGCCCCGTGAGCACCAGGGTGACGATCGTCGCGCGCACGGCCGGCGCGAGCGCGTCGCGGAGCGCGGAGCGCCGCGGGCCGGGACCGGTCGCCACGGGGGCCGGCGCGTCCCCCGCCCCGGCCGCGCCGCCGCCCTCGCCGCGCAGCGCGCGCCCGGCCAGGCGGCCCATCCCGCTCGCATCCCGGGTGATCGCCATGGCGGCCTCCTAGACGGCGCCCGCGGCCGCGAGCGCCAGGTCGATGAGCTTGATGCCGGCGAACGGCGCGACCACGCCGCCCAGGCCGTAGACCAGGAGCGAGCGCCGCAGCACCGCGGCCGCCCCCAGCGGCCGGTAGCGGACTCCCTTCAGCGCCAGGGGGATGAGCAGCACGATGATGATGGCGTTGAAGATGACCGCCGAGAGGATGGCGCTGAACGGCGAGGCGAGGTGCATGACGTCGAGCGCGCGCAGCTCCGGGTAGGTGGCCACGAAGAGCGCCGGCAGGATGGCGAAGTACTTGGCCACGTCGTTGGCGATCGAGAAGGTGGTGAGGGTGCCGCGGGTCATGAGGAGCTGCTTGCCCACCTCGACCACCTCGAGGAGCTTCGTGGGGTTGGAGTCGAGGTCCACCATGTTCCCCGCCTCCTTGGCCGCCTGGGTGCCGGTGTTCATGGCGACCCCGACGTCGGCCTGGGCCAGCGCCGGCGCGTCGTTGGTGCCGTCGCCGGTCATGGCCACCAGCTTCCCCCTCGCCTGCTCGGCCTTGATGAGCTTCATCTTGGCCTCGGGGGTGGCCTCGGCGAGGAAGTCGTCCACGCCGGCCTCGGCGGCGATGGCGGCCGCGGTGCGCGGGTTGTCGCCGGTGATCATCACCGTGCGGATCCCCATGGCGCGGAACCGGTCGAACCGCTCCTTGATCCCGCCCTTCACCACGTCCTTCAGGTGGACGATCCCGAGCACCTTGCCGCCGTCGGAGACGGCGAGGGGGGTGCCGCCCGAGTCGCCGATCCGGTCGGCGGCCTCCCGCAGCTCGGCCGGGACCCTCCCGCCCAGCGCCTCGACGTGGCGGGCGACCGCGTCCACCGCCCCCTTGCGCACCACGCGGGCGCCCAGGTCGCAGCCGCTCATCCGGGTCTGCGCGCTGAAGGGGATGAACTGGTGCTCGGCCTCGTGGACCGGGCGGCCGCGGAGCCCGTACCGCTCCTTCGCCAGCACCACGATGGAGCGCCCCTCGGGCGTCTCGTCGGCCAGGCTCGCCAGCTGCGCGGCGTCGGCCAGGTCCTCCACCCGCACGCCGGGCATGGGGAGCAGCGCCGTCGCCATGCGGTTGCCGAGGGTGATGGTGCCGGTCTTGTCGAGGAGCAGCGTGTCCACGTCGCCCGCCGCCTCCACCGCCCGGCCGCTCATGGCGAGCACGTTCTTGCGCAGCAGCCGGTCCATCCCGGCGATGCCGATGGCGGAGAGGAGCCCGCCGATGGTGGTCGGGATGAGGCAGACCAGCAGCGCCACCACGGCCGTCGTCGAGAGCTGGATGCGCGAGTAGAGCCCCAGCGGCACCAGGGTGACGCAGGCGAAGAGGAACACCAGGGTGAGGCCGGCGAGCAGGATGTCGAGCGCGATCTCGTTGGGGGTCTTCTGCCGGCTGGCGCCCTCGACGAGGGCGATCATCCGGTCGAGGAAGGACTGGCCCGGATCGGCGGTGATGCGGACCACGATCCGGTCGGAGAGCACCCGCGTGCCGCCGGTGACGGCCGAGCGATCGCCGCCCGACTCGCGGATCACCGGGGCCGACTCGCCGGTGATGGCCGACTCGTCCACCGAGGCGATGCCCTCCACGATCTCGCCGTCGCCGGGGATGACGTCGCCGGCCTCGGCCACCACCCGGTCGCCCTTGCGCAGCGCCGAGGCGTCCACCCGCTCCTCGGCCCCGCCGCTCCTGGGCAGCCGGCGGGCCACGGTCTCGCGCCGCATCTTGCGGAGCGTGTCGGCCTGCGCCTTTCCCCGCCCCTCCGCCACCGCCTCGGCGAAGTTGGCGAAGATCACGGTGAACCAGAGCCAGAGCGAGACCGAGAGCGTGAACCAGCCCGGGGCGGCGCCGGCCGGGTGCAGCACCCGGTCGCGCAGCCAGAGCAGCGTGGTGAGCACGCTGCCCACCTCCACCACGAACATCACCGGGTTCGCGGCCACGTGGCGGGGCGAGAGCTTGCGCAGGCTGGCGAGGGCGGCGGCGCCCAGGAGGTGCGGGTCGAGCAGCGCCAGGCGGCGGGCGTCGGGGGAGGCCATGGCTAGAGCACCTTTCCGCCGGCCGCGAGGAAGTGCTCCAGGACCGGGCCGAGCGAGAGGGCCGGGAAGAACGTCAGCGCGCCGACGACGACGATGACCGAGACCAGGAGCGCGCTGAAGAGCCACCCGTCGGTGGGGAAGGTGCCGAGGCTGGCCGGCACCGCCTTCTTCCCCACCATGGAGCCGGCGATGGCGAGCGCCGGGATCATCATCAGGAAGCGGCCGACGAGCATGTCGGCGCCGAGGGCGACGTTCCAGAAGCGGGTGTTGGCGTTCAGGCCCGCGAAGGCGGAGCCGTTGTTCCCGGCGCCGCTGGTGAAGGCGTAGAGCGCCTCGGAGAGCCCGTGGGGGCCCGCGTTGGCGAAGGAGCCCGTGCCGAGGGGCGTCACCACCGACCAGCCGGTCAGGGTGAGCACGACGAGGGGGAAGACGAGGACGTAGAGCATGGCGAGCTTCATCTCCCGCGCCTCGACCTTCTTCCCGAGGTACTCCGGCGTCCGCCCGACCATCAGGCCGGCGATGAACACCGTGAGCAGCACCATCACCAGCATCCCGTAGAGCCCGGCGCCGACGCCGCCGAAGATCACCTCGCCGAGCTGGATGTTCACGAGCGGCACCAGGCCGCCGAGCGGGGTGAAGCTGTCGTGCATGGCGTTCACCGCGCCGCAGGAGGCGTCGGTGGTGGCGGTGGCGAAGAGGGCGGTGTCGGCGATGCCGAAGCGGGTCTCCTTGCCCTCCAGGTTGCCGGCGGTCTGCGTCACCGCCAGCCCGCGCAGCGCCGGGTTCGGGCCGGACTCGGCCCGGTAGAGGACCGCGACCCCCACCGCGAAGAGGAAGGCCATGGCGCCGAACAGCGCCCAGCCCTGCCGCTGGCTCCGGGCCATGCGGCCGTAGGTCCAGGTCAGCCCGGCGGAGATGGCGAAGATGAGCACCATCTCCACGAAGTTCGAGAGCGGCGTCGGGTTCTCGAAGGGGTGGGCGCCGTTGGCGTTGAAGAAGCCGCCGCCGTTGGTGCCGAGCATCTTGATCGCCTCCTGCGAGGCGACCGGCCCGAGCGCGACGAGCTGCTTCCCGCCCTCCAGCGTGGTGACCTCGCGGTACGCGGCGAGCGTCTGTGGCACGCCCGTCGCGACGAGGAAGAGCGCCACCGCCGCGCTGATGGGCAGGAGGACGTAGAGGATGGCCCGGACGAGATCGACCCAGAAGTTGCCGAGGGTCTTCGCGCCTTCGGGCCCCGGCTGGCGGGTGAGGCCGCGCGCGACCGCGAGCGCCACCCCGATGCCCACCGCGGCGGAGGTGAAGTTGTGCCAGGCGAGCCCGGCCATCTGGGTGAGGTACGACACGGTCGTCTCGCCCGCGTAGGACTGCCAGTCGGTGTTGGTCGCGAAGCTCACGGCCGTGTTGAACGCCAGGTCGGCCGGCACCGCCGGGAGGTGCTGCGGGTTGAGCGGCAGGAGGTGCTGCGCGCGCAGGATGACGTAGGTGACCAGCACGCCGAGCAGGCTGAACAGCACCATCGACGCCGCGTAGCCCACCCAGCCCTGCTCCCGCCGGGGATCGACGCCGCAGAGCCGGAACAGGCCGCGCTCGAGCGGGCCGAAGAGGCGCGGCGCCGGCTTCTCCTCGGCCTCGAAGACCCGGAACAGGTAGAGCCCGAGCGGCTTCGTGAGCGCCAGGATCACGAGCGCGAACAGGGCGATCTGCAGCCAGCCGTTGGCGGTCACGGCGAGGCGCCTAGAACCGCTCCGGGCGGAGCAGCGCGTACAGGAGGTAGCCGCCGAGGAGGGCGGAGAGGATCATTCCGACCGCGTACTCGAAGCTCATGGCGGCCCCCTCACAGGACGTCGCAGGCCAGGACGTAGGCGTACGACAGCCCGAAGAAGGCGATCGAAGCGGCGGCGAAGGCGAGATCCGGCACAGGGCGACTCCTTCCACGCACGGAGCGCGGGACGGCGACGCCCTGCAGCCAGTGCATCGGGGGTGCCGGCCCCGCGAGCCGGCCACGTCCCGGCGGTTCCGCGGTCAGGCCTCCGGTGAGCGGCCCGGGCCACCTTGCGCGATGCAAGGCCCGGCGAGGGTCGAGCGGGCACCCGGCAAGGCGAGGCCGCGGAATCCCTCGCGCGCTGCGCGCGAGCGCGAGTGGCACGCAGGATGCTCCAGGGAAGGGGCGTGAGCCCGTTCGCGAACCTCCGCCTCGTGCGCGCCGACGCCACGCCCGCGCCTGGGCCCGGCCGGGCCACGCGCCACCGCCGGCCCGCGGCCTGGCTGCTGGCCGGGGTGGCCCTGGGCGCGCTCCTCTGGGCGTCCGCCTCGCCGCCGGGAGCCCTGCGCGCCATCCCGGCGGGCGAGCGCGCGGCGCTGCTGTCGCGCACGGTGGACGAGCTCCGGCGCTCGTGCGCCGACGGCCGGCCCCAGGCCCTCGCGGATCACTGCCGGGAGCTCGCGACCTTCGCCTCGCGCTTCGACGAGTGCGGCGGCCCGTGCGCGGAGCTGGTGCGCCGCGAGCTCGCGCCCCGGCCGACGCGGTGACGCCCGGCCCGGGCCTCGGCCGGCGGCCGTCGGCGCGGCCGCCCTAGAACACGAACAGCAGCCCGGCGGTCAGCGTCGTGGCCGAGTCGGACATGTCCCAGCTCGACTTCGAGCCGAAGTCGTCGATGAAGCTCTTCGTGAAGTCCACGAACGCGTAGGTGTGGTTGATGCCGGTGTCGCGGTCCATCTCGCGCGCCAGCGAGCGATCGAAGAAGTCGAGCATGAGCGCGACGCCGCCGGTGAGGCTGTAGCCGTTCGTCGCCCCCGACTTGGAGCTGCCGCCGGAGCCGTCGGTGACCCACCACTGCATCCGGTCGAGCGAGACGCGGCCGTACGGCGCGAGCGGCACGCCGATCTGCTCCGCCACCCAGTCGAAGCGGTAGGTGAGCATCAGGCTGAGCGGGATCACCTTGAGGGCGGTGCTGTCGGCGGCGACGGTCGGGTCCTTCGTGAGGTGACCGTGCCCGTACATCTCCCAGTAGCCCGCCGCGGCGCCCGCCTCGAGGGTGCCGATGCCGTGGTAGAGCTCCTTCGAGACGCCGAGCTTGCCCATCCAGCCGCGCTTGTCGCCGAACGAGTTCTGGTACGGGGTGAACGAGCCGGCGAACTCGCTGTCGATCTTGGGGTGGTAGCCGGAGAGGCGGATCTCGAAGCTGCCCCAGCGAGGCGACTCGAGGGAGGGCGCCTCGGGCGAGGAGTCCTCGGCCCGGGCGGCGGTGGCGAGCGCCAGGACGGCGACGGCGGCGAGGAGCCTCTTCACGAGCGCCTCCGCTTGCGGGCGAGGAGGAGGAGCGGCGAGAGCAGGAGCGCGACCGCGCCCGCGGCCCCGCTGCTGCAGCCGCCGCTGTCGCGGCCGCCGGCGTTCTTGTAGGAGGTCCAGAAGTCGTCCACCGGGATGGGGGAGCCCTGGACCGCCGCGGAGGCCGCGCTGTAGTTGCCGCCGGCGCTGAGCGCGTAGACGTAGACGTTGTAGGTCACGTCGTTCTGGAGGCCGCCGATGCGGACCGAGGTGCCGCTCGTCACCGTCTGCGAGTGATCTTCGCTCGTGTTCGAGGCGTTCACCGCGTGGGCCTCGTAGCTCTTGGCCGCGCCGGTGGTCCCGCCGTCGGAGCCGGTCCCGGCGGTCCAGTAGACGGTGAGCGCGGCGTTCCCCGGCGTCACCGACTGGATGTCGGGGGCGGCCGGCCGGAGGCCGTCGAGCTGGATGCTGCCCTGGGCGACCAGCGTCGTGCTGCTGGGCGCGCCGTCGAAGAGGCAGAAGTAGATGGGCTGGTAGGTGTTGCAGCCGCCGAGGCCGGCCAGGCTGGCGGCGTTGCTGGCGGTGGTGACCGGGTTCGTCGAGGGCCCGCTCGCGCTCGCCGAGGCGTCGATGGCCGTGCCACGCACCGTGGTGGACGAGCTCCCGGTGTCGATGCAGCCCGAGGTGTCCGAGACGTACAGGCTCAGGTTGGTCGAGGTGGAGGTGACGCCCGACCAGGCGGCGGTGAGGTTGTCGGTGCTCCCCTGGCACTCGGCGATGTTGACGTACCCGTCGCTGTCGGCCGACTCGGAGACCGAGATCGTCACCGCGCCGAGCGCGACGGAGGGGAGGAGGAGCAGCAGAGCGGCGAGGCGCGGGACCATGCGGCCGCGATTCTGCAAGCCCGACGCCAGGGATGCAAGCAAGGAAGGGCCCGGGACTATTCCGGATTGTACGGCCGCGCGCGACCGGCGCCGCCCCCGCCTCGCCAAATTGGCAAGGCGGGGCGGGAGGGGCGCGGCGCGGTGCCAAAATGGCAGCGGGCGCCCTGGCGGGGCGCGACGCGCGGCGCGCTAGAGGTACTTCTCGCCCAGCAGCTCCGCGAGCTGCACCGCGTTGGTCGCCGCGCCCTTGCGCAGGTTGTCGGCGACCACGAACAGGGCGAGCCCGTGCTCCTGCGAGGCGTCCTCGCGGACCCGTCCGACCAGCACCGCGTCGTCGTTCACCGCGAGGAGCGGCATCGGGTAGATCCGCTCCTTCAGGTCGTCCACCAGCTTCACGCCGGGCGCCTGCTTCAGCAGCTCCCGCGCCTCCCCGGCGGAGAGCTTGCGGCCGGTGGCCAGGTTCACGCTCCAGGAGTGGCCGTAGAAGATCGGCACCCGCACGGCGGTGGCGCTCACGCGGAGCCCGGGGGCGCCCAGGATCCGGCGGCTCTCGGCTGCGATGGAGCGCTCCTCCTCGGTCTCGCCGCCCTCGACGAAGGCGCCGATCTGCGGCACGAGGTTGAAGGCGATCCGGTACGGGATCTGGTGCGGCGCGTCGGGCTCGGCGCCGTTCATGAGCGCGTGCGCCTCGCCCTCGAGCTGCTCGACCGCCTTCTGCCCGGCGCCCGAGACCGACTGGTAGGTGGAGACCACGAGCCGCTCGATGCCGGCGGCCCGGTGCAGCGGCTGGAGCGCCACGAGGAGCGGCGTCACCGCGCAGTTCGGGTTCGCGACCAGGCCCTTGGCGCGGAAGCCGGCGAGCGCCTCCGGGTTCACCTCCGGTACCACGAGCGGCACCTCGGGGTCGGCGCGGAAGGCGGAGGAGTTGTCCACCACCGCGCAGCCCTCGGCCCAGGCCTTCGGCGCCCACTCGCGCGACACGGCCGAGCCGGCCGAGAAGATGGCGACGTCGCAGCCCTGGAAGACGCCCGGCTTCAAGGGCTCGACCGGGAGCTCCTCCCCCTTGAACTCGAGGACGGTGCCCTGGGAGCGCTCGCTCGCGAGGAGCTTCAGGCTCTTCACGGGCGTGTCGCGGTCCTCGAGGACCTGGAGGACGGTGCGGCCGACGGCGCCGGTGGCGCCGAGGATGGCGAGGGAGAGGGGACGGGAGGCCATCGGGTGCGGAGCTCCTGGCGTGAGGACGAGGTGAGGGCGAAAAAAAGCGACGCGCGGCGCGCCCGGTCGGACCGGAGCGGCCGCGCGTCGCGAAGCTACTTGGCCTGGATGTGGCCGTCGGCGGTGAGGAGCTCCGCCGTCAGCACGGCGCCGCCGGCCGCGCCGCGCACGGTGTTGTGCGAGAGGCAGACGAAGCGCCAGTCGAAGAGGCTGTCCGGCCGCAGGCGGCCGATGGTGACGCCCATGCCGTTGCCGGCGTCGCGGTCGATGCGCGTCTGGGGCCGGGCGTCGTCCTCGAAGTAGGTGAGGAACGGCGTGGGCGCCGAGGGGAGCTTGAGCTGCTGCGGGCGCCCCTCGTAGGCGCGCCAGCGGGCCAGGATCTCGTCCTTCGAGGGCTTCCTGGCGAAGGAGACCGAGAGCGCCGCCATGTGGCCGTCGCTCACCGGCACCCGGAGGCACTGGGCGCTGATCACGGGAGAGGTCGCGGGGACGATGCGCCCGTCCTCCACCTTGCCCCAGATCTTGAGCGGCTCCTGCTCGCTCTTCTCCTCCTCGCCCTTGATGAAGGGGATGAGGTTGTCCACCATCTCCGGCCAGGTCTCGAACGTCTTCCCCGCGCCGGAGATCGCCTGGTAGGTGCAGACCGAGATCCGCTCCGGGCCGAAGTCGAGGAGCGGGTGGATGGCCGGGACGTAGCTCTGGATGGAGCAGTTGGGCTTCACCGCGATGAAGCCGCGCTTCGTGCCGAGCCGCCGCTTCTGCGCGTCGATGGCGGCGGCGTGCTCCGGGTTCACCTCCGGCATCATCATCGGCACGTCGGGCGTGCCGCGGTGGGCGGAGTTGTTGGAGACCACCGGCGTCTCACGGCGCGCGTAGTCGTCCTCCAGCTTGCGGGTGTCGTCCTTCGGCATGTCCACGGCGCAGAAGACGAAGTCCACCTGCTCCGCGATCTGCGGGACGCTGGAGGCGTTCTGGACGGTGAGCCCGGCCACGGCGGCGGGGACGGGGGTCTTCATCGCCCAGCGGCCCTGGACGGCGTCGGCGTAGCGCTTGCCCGCCGAGCCGGCGCTCGCGGCCACCAGCGTGACCTCGTACCAGGGGTGGTTCTCGAGCAGCGCGACGAAGCGCTGGCCGACCATGCCGGTGCCGCCGAGCACGCCGACCTTCAGCTTTCTCTTCACGGGCTTCCTCCAGGGGCGGGGGAAAAGGGACGGAATGCTAACACAGGAGGGGCGGGAATCATCCCGCCGCCCCGGGCAGGCGCCGCTCGATCGCCCCATGTCGCACCCCCTCCCTGACCCTCCCCTGCTCCGCGGGAGAGGGGAAGAGGTGCACTCCCTCCCCGCTCGGGCGGGGAGGGCTGGGGAGGGGCCGCCAGGGTGCCCGCCCCTACCCCTTCGCGGCCGCCTTCTCCGCCACCTTCTTGCGGAAGCGGGCGCCGTCGATCACGAACCGGACGTGCGTCCCCCGGCTGATGGTGTCCACGCCGTCGTGCGCCTCCGTCCGGAAGGTGACCCGCCGCCCCTCGACCGCCGCCACCTCCACGCTGACGGTGACGGACAGCCCCGGCGGGGTCGCGGCGTCGTGGCTGAAGTCCACGTGGACGCCGAGCGACTGCTCGCCCGGCTCGAGGTGCGGCGCGAGCGCCTGCATGCAGGTCCACTCGATGAGCCCGACCAGGAAGGCGGTCGCGAACACCTCGGGCATCTCGAGGAAGTCGGGGCTCTCCGGGTAGACGTGCGGCACCGTCTTCGAGGGCGGCACGACGTAGCTGAAGGTGTGGCGCAGGCCGGGGCGGAGCGTGTCTTTCACGTCGGATCTCCTGGGACCGGGGGTCGGATGCCGCTGGGCGTCGTGGGCCGTGCCCAGGGGCGCTCCCTCCCCCGCCGGGCGCAGAGGGCTGGGGAGGGGCGGCCAGGGGTTCCCTAACCCGCCGGCCGCTCCCGCGCCGCCAGCAGGTCGCGCAACGCCGGCTCAAGCTCGGGGAAGCGGAACCGGTACCCGAGCGCCAGCGCCTTCGCCGGCACCACCCGCTGGCCGGTGACCGCGATCTCCGCCATCTCTCCGAGCGCGAGCTTCACCGCGCCGGCCGGGGTGGGGAGCGCGCTCGGCCGCCGCATCACCCGCCCGAGCGTCCGGGCGAAGTCGCGGTTCGTCACCGGCGCCGGCGCGGTCGCGTTGAGCGGTCCCTCGGCGGCGCCGTCCTCGAGCGCGAAGCGGACCAGCCCGACCTCGTCGTCGAGGTGGATCCAGGGCTGCCAGAAGGCCCCGTCCCCGACCGGCCCGCCCACGAAGAACCGGAACGGCAGCATGAGCTGCTCGAGCGCCCCGCCGCGCGGCGCGAGCACGATGCCGGTGCGCAGGAGCACCACCCGGGCCCGGGCCGCGGCCGGCTTCGCCGCCTCCTCCCAGTCGTGCACCACGCCGGCGAGGAACCCGGTCCCGCCGGCCGCGCCCTCGTCGAGCGGCTCGTCGCCGCGCGGGCCGTAGAACCCGACGGCGCTCCCGTTCACCAGCACCGCGGGGCCGCCCCGCGCGACCACCTCGGCGACGTTCCGCGTCGCGAGCACGCGGCTGTCGCGGATGCGCGCCTTGCGCTCGGGCGTCCAGCGCCCCGCCGCGACCGGCTCGCCGGCCAGGTTCACGCAGGCGTCGCAGCGGGCCAGCTCCTCCTGCCAGGGGCCCCGCTCCGCCGGATCGCCCCGGAGCGCCCTCGCCCCGGCCGGCAGGCCGCGCGGTGAAGGCGCGCGCGAGAGCGCCACGACCTCGTGCCCGGCCGAGAGGAGCGCGGCGCAGAGCGGCCGGCCGATGAGCCCGGTGGCGCCCGCGACGAAGATGCGCATCGGGACCTCCCTCTACTCGAGGAGGCGCGACGCGGCCTCGGCGCCGGGCGCGCTCCGCAGCAGGTAGACGAGCAGGATCAGCGCCGCGGCGAGCCCGGCGTAGGCGAGCCCCCAGGCGAGCAGCTCGAGCGGGCGCAGCGGCGCGGCGCGCGCGGCCTGCTGCTGCCGCTCGAGCGCCTTGAGGAAGAGCGGCTCCGAGGAGCCGCCCGGCGCCGGGCCGGCCACCGCGCGCAGGTAGAGGTAGTGGCGCGGGCCGAAGCGGGCCGGCTCGGGCAGGAGCCGCAGCGCCCGGGCCCCGGCGCGCGCCTGCGACTCGGCCACGAGCTCCATCAGGCCGAGGAGCGCCACGAGGTAGATGAGCGAGAAGCCGAGCGAGGCGCCGAGGGCGACCGCGCCGGCGAGCCCGAGCGCCGAGACGGCGAGGCCGAGGCTCGAGGAGTAGGAGTAGGCGAAGGCCTGCATCACCCGGCCGCCGTCGAGCGGGGCGATGGGGAGCAGGTTGAAGAGGTTGAGCAGCGCCCACCAGGACGCGACGGCGGCGAAGATGGGCTGGTGCGTCCAGGCGTACAGGCCGGCCGGGACGAGCGCGAGGAGCGAGCCCCAGAGCGGGCCGTTCAAGGCCACGTAGGCCTGGGCGCGGCGGGAGGGGAAGGCGTCCTCGGTGACCGCCATGGCGCCGAGGAGCGGCACGAAGTAGAGGCCGCGCACCTTCATGCCCGCGCGGCGCATGGCGTGGACGTGGCCGTACTCGTGCACGAAGAGCTGGATCATGATCGCGACCGCGAACTTCCAGCTGAAGAGCACCGACCAGGTGGCCACCGACGCGGCGGCCCAGCCGACGTTGGCGGTCTTGGCCGCCTTGAGCGCGGTGGCGCCCACCTTCCCGAGCGACGCGGTGAGCTTGGTGCCGAGCTTGGCGAGGAGGGCGACGAGCCCGAAGCGCTGGCGGCGGCCGGAATGCTCCTGGCCGCCCCTCCCCTGCCCTCCCCGCACGAGCGGGGAGGGAGAGGCTTCGGGGCTCACCGGCGGATCGCCTGGAAGTGCAGCATCACTCGCGGGACCCGTCGCGGCTCCCCCCTCTCCCGCGACGCGGGGGAGGGCCGGGGAGGGGGCGGCGGCCTCCGCGAAGCCGGCCGCGAGGTCCAGCGGCGCCACCCGCAGCGGCTCGGGGAGCACCTCCCAGCGCCCGGCGCGCTGCACCAGGAGCGCGAGGAGCAGCGCCGCCTCGCGCAGCTCCACCACCGGCACCGGCCGCCCGTCGGCGCCGCTCACCTGCTGGCACGGCGCGGCGCTCACCGGCTCGGCGAAAGCGAAGCTGCGGCCCCGCGCGTCGGCGACCACGGCGTACCGCTGCACCGACCCGTCCTCCCGCTGGGCCAGCCCGAAGCCGAGCCGCAGCTCGCTCCAGGGGGCGCGGAAGGGCGCCTCCGGGCGCGAGACCTCCAGCCCCTCCTCCCCGGCCACGACCTTCAGCCCCGACAGCTGCCGCAGCGAGACCGCGATGGCCGAGGCGGCCGCGCCGAAGAGCGCCGCGACGAGGACCGGGACGCCCGCGAGGAGCCCCACCGCCGCCCCGCCGAGCGCGCCGAGCAGGAGCGGAAGTCCCACGCCGGTCAGGGGCGGGCGGAACGTCGCCGGCTCCTGGCGGCTCATCGCGCCCCCGGCGGCACCGCGCCCGGGCCGAGCCCGTGCGGGAACTTCACCTCGGCCTCGCTCGCCCGGACGTAGTGCGGCTCGAGGGCGAAGAGCGCCTGCGGGTCGAAGGGGCGCGCGGCGAGCCGCTCCGCCGCGAGCCGCAGCACCGACAGGGCCGACGGCGCCGCCCGGACGCGCGACAGGGCCGGGAAGGCGGCCGAGAAGACGGCGTCGTAGGTGGCGTAGCCCTCCCCCACCCCGCAGGCCTCCCCCGACGGCGCGAGCTCGGCCACCCGGCCGCAGAGCGCGGCGGGCGGGAGCGCCGCCTCGGGCGCGATCGGCTCCACCCGATCCGGCCCCGTCGCCCGGTAGAACCCGGCGTACACCTCGCCCTTCTTCGCGTCGAAGAGCGGCACGAGGAGCGCGCCCGGCGGCGCGAACGGCGCGGCGTCGAGCGCGAGCGCGGCGAGGCTGGAGGCGCCGGCGATGGGGCGGCGCGCCGCGTAGGCGAGCCCCTTCCACGTGGCGAGCCCGATCCGCAGCCCGGTGAACGAGCCCGGGCCGATGCCGACGGCGTACCCCTCCACCTCGGCGAGCCTCCGCCCGGCGCGGGCCAGGAGCTCGAGCAGCGCCGCCGGGAGCCGCGCCCCGTGGCCGCCCGCCGGGGCGCCGGCGCCGGAGCGGGGGGCGGCGCGCTCGTCGTGCTCCGCGAGCACGCGGACGCCGTCCGGCTCCACGAGCCCGAGGGCGACCGAGAGGTTGAGGGTGGCGGTGTCTACGGCGGCGACCAGCATGGCCCCGGTGCTTACCCCATCAGCCGCATGATGTCGTTCTTGAACACGGCGATCATGAGCATGGCCAGCAGGACGATCCCGACCAGGTTGGCGATCTCGCGGGCCCGCACGCTGATCCGGCGGCGCGTCACCGCCTCCACGAGGCAGGTCATGATGTGCCCGCCGTCGAGCACCGGGATCGGCAGGAGGTTCATGAGCCCGAGGTTCACGCTGATGAGCGCCATCTTGAAGAGGAAGCTCTCGATCCCCTCCTGCGCCGCCTGCGCGGCGATGGAGAAGAGCATGATGGGCCCGCCCACGGTCTTGAAGCTGATCTGGCCTTGCACGATGCGGGCGATCCCGAGCACGGTCACCCGCACCACCTCGCCGAGGTGCGAGGCGGCGTTGCCGGCCGCCTCGCCCGGGCCGATCCGGATGCGGACCTGCTCGGCCAGCAGCGCGTTCGGGTCGGGGAGCTGGAGCTGCTCCGGCTGGAACCCGAGCACGACCCGCTTCTGCCGCTCGCGGGTGAGCTCGTCCACGTAGCTCTGCTCCTGGGGCTCGAGGGTGACGCTGCGGCCCCCGGCCAGGTCCACCTTCACCGCAACGCCCGCCTTGAACTCGCCGGCGAGGGCGTTGAGGTCGCGGTAGGAGTGGATGGGCTTCCCGTTCACCGCCACGATGGCGTCGCCGCGGCGCAGCCCCGCCCGCGCGGCCGGGCCGCCCGCCGCCACGCCGCCCACGAAGGCCGCCACCGACGGGTCCGCCAGGGTGAAGGACGGCTTGCCGCCGGCGCAGCTCGGCACCTGGGCCAGCTGCAGCGTGGCGTGGCGCGCGAGCGGCGCGCCGGGATCGTCCGCGGGCGCGCGGCGCACGAGGAGGTCCACCGGGCGGCAGGCGGCCGACGCGAGCGCGGCCTCGAGATCGCCGGCGTGCGCCACCGGGGCGCCGTTCACGCGGGTGACGAGGTCGAAGGGGCGCAGGCCGTCGGCGGCGCCGGGGACCACCGGCGCCACCACGGCCGGAGGGTAGGCCGGCGAGACGCCGATCACGCCGCGCGTGGTCACCTCGATCGGGTTCTGCTCCTGCTCGCGGTCGGGCGTGATGGTGAGGTCGAAGCGGCGGTCGCCGCGCTGCACCTCGAAGCGGAGCGGCTCGCCGCCGTGCGGGGAGACGAGGTCGCGCAGGTCGGCGAAGTAGCGGACCGGCTGCGGCCCCTCGGGCCCGGTGGCGGTGACGCTGAGGATGCGATCGCCGGGCCGGAGGCCCGCCGCCTGGGCCGGCAGGCCCGGCGTGACCGTGCCCACCATCGGGCCCGGCGCGAGCTTGCCGTTCTGGCCGAGGGACATGGCCAGGTAGAGGAAGAACGGGAACACCAGGTTCATGCCCGGGCCGGCGGCGGCGATGATGAAGCGGCGCCAGGGCTTCTGCTCGAGGAACCCGCGGCCCACGTCCTCCGGCGCGACCTCCTCGTGCGGATCGTCGCCGGCCATCTTCACGTACCCGCCGAGCGGCAGGAGCGCGAGCTGGTACTCGGTCTCGCCGCGCACGAGCCCGAAGAGCTTCGGCCCGAAGCCGACGGAGAAGCGGAGGACCTTCACCCCGAGGAGCTTCGCCGCCAGGAAGTGTCCCAGCTCGTGGACGAAGATGAGCCCGCCGAGCAGGAGCACGATCGAGCCGATCTTCAGGAGGAGGTCGGAGGCCATCAGTACCTCGTACGGGGCAAAATCTGGACCAGAGCGCTCGGTCTTATACCGCCGCCCCGTCGGACGCGCAGCCAGCCTGCCCGGTTCGGCGGCGGGCCGATAGACCCGAACGGGTCTGAGGTGGCGGGAGCGACGCTAGAGCCCGACCCGGCGCTCGACCGCGCGACGGCCCGCGTCGCTCGCCGCGAGGGCCTGGGCGATGGAGGTCACCTTCTCCGGAACGTGCGCGTCGAGGACGTCGGCGCAGAGGTCGGCGATGTCGGTGAAGCGGCACTTGCCGGCGAGGAAGGCAGCCACCGCTCCCTCGTCGGCGCCGGAGAGCGCCGCCGGGGCGGTGCCGCCGAGCTCGAGGGCGCGGTAGGCGAGCGTGAAGGCGGGGAAGCGGGCCGCGTCGGGCGTCTCGAACTGGAGCTGGCCGAGCCGCGTGAGATCGAGCGGGGGCAGGTCGAGCGGGAGCCGGTCGGGCCAGGCGAGCGCGTAGCTGATCGGGCCGCGCATGTCCGAGACGCCGAGCTGCGCCACCACCGAGCCGTCGATGTACTCGACCATCGAGTGCACGATCGACTGCGGATGGACGAGGATGTCGATGCGCCGCGGGTCCACGTCGAAGAGCCAGCGGGCCTCGATCACCTCGAGCCCCTTGTTCATGAGCGTGGCGGAGTCCACGGTGATCTTGGCGCCCATCGACCAGTTGGGGTGCTTGAGCGCGCGGGCCGGGGTGACCTCCGGCAGCTCGGCCTGCGGCACCGCGCGGAGCGGCCCGCCGGAGGCGGTGAGGATGAGCCGACGCACCTCCGGCCGGTTGTGGCCGGCGAGCGACTGGAAGATGGCGCTGTGCTCGGAGTCCACCGGCAGGATGGGCACGCCGTGGCGGGCCGCCTCGCCCATGAGCAGCTCGCCCGCGAGGACCATCGACTCCTTGTTCGCGAGCCCGACCGGCTTCCTCGCCCGCACCGCCGCGGCGGTGGAGTGGAGCCCGGCGCCGCCGGAGATGGCCGCGAGCACGAAGTCGGCCTCGGGGAGCGAGGCCACCGCCTCCGAGCCGGCGTCGCCCACCAGGATCTCGACCGCGCCGCCGACGAGGGCCGCCAGCCCCCGGGCCGCCTCGTCGCTCGCCACCGACACGACCCGCGGACGGAACCGGCGCACCTGCTCGGCGAGGACGGCGACGTTCCGCCCGGCCGCGAGCCCCACCACCTCGAACTGCTCCGGGAAGCGGGAGACGACGTCCAGCGCCTGGACGCCGATCGAGCCGGTAGAGCCGCAGATGGAGACGCGCTTCATGGCGCGGGAGCCTACCGCAACCAGGCGGCGAAGGCGTAGATCCAGGGCGCCACGAACAGGAGGGCGTCGATGCGATCGAGGAGCCCGCCGTGGCCCGGGATGAGCTTCCCCGAGTCCTTGATGCCGGCCGCCCGCTTGAGGAGCGACTCGGCGAGATCCCCCGCCGGCCCCAGCAGGGCGCCGCCGAGCCCGAGCACGACGCAGCCGAGCGGCGTGATCTCCGGCGCGAGGAACGGGAGCTTCGCCAGGAAGGCCGTGAGCACGCTGCCCACCACGCCCCCGGCGTAGCCCTCCCAGGTCTTCTTGGGGCTCACCCGCGGGTACATGGGGTGCTTCCCGAAGGCGCGCCCGGCGAAGTAGGCGAAGGTGTCGTTCCCCCAGGTCACCACGAAGGCGAGGATGACCCAGGGCCAGCCGAAGCGGAGCCGGAGCGCCACCAGCGTGGCGAGGAGCAGGCCGCAGTAGAGCCAGGCGAGCGTCACCGCCGAGATGGCGCGCGGCGCCTCCTCCAGCGGCCGGTCCCGGAAGGTGTTGAGCGCCATCACCAGCACGAGGGCGAAGGCGAGCCCGATGCCGGCGCCGGCCGGGAAGAGCATCGGCCCGCCCTGCGCCGCCTCGCAGGCGCGCCAGGCGGCGAGGGGGATGGCGCCGGCGACGGCCACGCCGAACGCCTCGGCGGCGCCCACCCTCGGCGCGAGCATGCCGACGAGCTCCCAGGCGGCGAGCCCGGCCGCCCCCGCGGCCAGGAGCGCGAAGGGGAGCCCGCCCACCACGGTGAGCGCCACCGCGCTCGGGAACAGGAGGAGCGCCGAGACGACGCGCAGGGCGAGGTTCCGGTTCTTCTCGTTCATGGCCCTCGCGCGCCCTCGGCGAGCTGCGCGCCGGTGAGGCCGAAGCGGCGCTCGCGGGTCTGGAAGTCGCCCACGGCCTGCAGGAGCGCCAGCTCGCGGAAGTCCGGCCAGAGGATGTCGCTGAAGGAGAGCTCGGCGTAGGCGCACTGCCAGAGCAGGAAGTTCGAGATGCGCCGCTCGCCGCTGGTGCGCACGAGGAGGTCGAGCGGGGGGAGCCGGGCGTCGCTCGTCCAGAGCTCGCGCTCGAGCGCCTCCTCGGTGATGCCCTCGGGGCCGCCGCCGCGCCGCGCGAGCCGCTGGGCGGCCTGCACGATCTCCTCGCGGCCGCCGTACGAGAGCGCGAGGGTGAGGGCCATGCCGCCGTTGCCCCGCGAGTCGGCGCGGAGCCGTTCGAGCCGCTCGCGCACGAAGGAGGGGAGCCGGTCGAGGTCGCCAACCGCCTCGAGCCGGATGGCGTTGTCCATGATCTCGGCCCGCTCGGAGTCGAGGTACTCGGCGAGGAGCTGCATGAGCCCGCCCACCTCCTCGTCCGGGCGAGCCCAGTTCTGGGCGCTGAAGGCGTAGAGGGTGAGCGCCTCGACGCCCAGGCTGCGCGCCTCGCGGGTAACGGCGCGGACCGCCTCCGAGCCGGCGCGGTGGCCCTCCAGCCGGGGCAGTCCGCGCAGCTCGGCCCAGCGGCCGTTGCCGTCCATGATGATCGCGACGTGCCGCGGGAGGGGGCTCCTGCGGACCCTGTCCCGGAGCTCGTCGATGAGGGCCTTTTCCGACACGGGCGGCTTATAGCACGGTCGAAGCGACCGGTCCCCGCCGAGTCGTTTGACCGCGGGAGCGCGCGACTCTTATGCTCTCGGGGTGCCCCCCCGCAGCGTCGGCCCCTACCAGATCTTCTCGGTCATCGGCCGGGGGGGGATCGGCACCGTCTACCTGGGCCGCAAGCACGACACCGGGCAGGCGGTGGCGGTGAAGCTGCTCGGCCCCTCCCCCGCGGTGGACGCCCTGGCGGCCCGCCGGCTGGCGCGGGAGTACGAGGTGCTCCTCACCCTCGACCACCCGAACGTGGTCCACGTGCTCGACGCCGGCGTGGCCGAGGGCTACTCGTTCGTCGCCATGGAGCTGGTGGAGGGGCTCGATCTCCGCAGCTACCTCTCGACCTCCATCGACGAGCCCGCCGGGGAGAAGGCGGCCGCGGGCGCGACCCCGGGATGCGCCGAGGAGGGCTTCGACGTCCGCTCCCTGCTGGGCGAGCCCGACACCGAGAGCCTCGAGCCGCCCGGCGGCTACGAGCGCGGCCCGGACGCCATCCGGGCCTTCGCCGCGGTGATCGGCGAGCCGGAGACCGAGACCGTCACCCGCAGCGGCCTGCCCTCCTTCTCGACCGGCGACCCGCCCTGGCCCGAGGCGCCGCGGACCGAGCCGCGGCCGCTCGACGCCCGCGGCGCCGCCGCCCTCAACCGGCCCACGCGCGTGCGCCGGCTCCGCGAGGCGATGGAGCAGGTCTGCGCGGCGCTCTCCTACGTGCACGCCCACGGGCTCGTCCACCGGGACCTCAAGCCGGGCAACATCATGGTGGACGACCAGCGCCGGGCCCGGCTCATGGACTTCGGGCTCGTGGCGCTGGTGGACGAGCGCGGCTCCGCCCACCTCGGCGGCAAGGTGGCGGGGACCTACCGCTACATGTCGCCGGAGCAGGCGCGCGGCGGCGTGGTGGACGCGCGGAGCGACCTCTACAGCCTGGGCGTCATCCTCTACGAGCTGATCTGCGGCCGGCCGCCCTTCTCCGCCCAGCGCCCCGGCGAGCTCTGGCACGACATCCTGGCCCGGCGCCCGACGCCGGTGCTGGCGGTCAACCCCGGCGCCGATCCGCGGCTCGCGGCCATCGCCGAGCGGCTCCTCGAGAAGGACCCGGCGCTGCGGTTCCCGTCGGCCGACGCGCTCCTCGCGGCGCTGCGCGAGGCGTGGCCGGACACGCACCACTAGCCGCGGCGCCGGGCGTCGGTCCCTTCCGGTAGACTGCGCGCGGTGTCGGACCTCCCGGACAGCGCCCTCGGCTACGCCACCGTGGTGACCGAGTTCTTCCTCGCGCTGCGCGGGACGGGGCTCCTCGTGTCGCCGCTCGACCTCTCGCTCGTGGCCGAGTGGGAGGCGCGCGGCGTCCCGGTGCCGGTGGTCTGCCGCGGGCTGCGGCGCGCCGCGGAGACCTCGCTCGAGCGGCGCCGCCACGCCGGACCGCTCCGCTCGATCCGGGCCTGCCGGCAGGCGGTGGAGGACGAGTGGCGGGCCTTCCGCGAGGCCCGGGTCGGCGACGCCCCGGCTCCCGGCGAGGAGGCGCCCGCCGCCCAGGGCCGGCTCGCGGCCGCCCGGGAGCTCCTCGCCGAGCGGACCCGCGCCGCCGCGCCGCACCTCGCCCAGGCGTACGCCGCGGCGCTCGCGGCGCTCGCCGCCCCCTCCCTGGCCCTCCCCCGCTGCGCGGGAGAGGGGGAATGCCTCACGGAGCCCGCGGCCACCGGTGACCGGCTCGCGGACACCGAGGCGCTCATCGCCCGGGCCGACGCGGCGCTCCAGTCCGCCTACCTGCGCGCCCTCCCCCGCGCCGAGCGCGCCGCCCTGGGCCGCCGCTGCGCGCTCGTGGCCGGGGCGCGGCCGCCCGCGGTCCGGCGCCGCGCCTGGCGCGACACGCTCGCGAGCCACCTCGCCGACCAGCTCCGGGCGGCCGGCCTCGTCCCGCTCCGCGGGTCGGTGTAGACTGCGCGCCCTCGCCATGCCCGACCAGCCGAAGAGCTCCTGCCCCCTCTGCGACGGCGCCGGCTACGTGGTGGACCAGGTGCTGGGCTCGACCGCCCGCGCCCGCCGCTGCACCTGCCAGAGCGTCTGCCCCCGCTGCAAGGGGACCGGCTACACGCTCGTCCCGTCCGGCGAGACCGCGCTCGCGCAGGAGTGCGCCTGCCGCCACACCGACGCCCGGCTCGCGATCTTCAACCAGATCGGGATCCCGGCCGCGGTCGCCACCGCCTCCTTCGAGAGCTTCCGCAACTGGTCGCAGGACCACGCCGCCGCGCGCGCCGTCGCCGAGGACTTCGCCCGCAAGTTCCGGCAGGACCGGCCCACCAAGGGCTTCCTCCTCTACGGCCGCCCCGGCGCCGGCAAGACCCACCTCCTCGCCGCCACCCTGCGCTACCTCGCGCTCGAGAAGGGGATCGCGAGCCGCTACGTCGAGTTCATGCTGCTCCTCTCCGACATGAAGGCCGGCTTCTCGGCCAACCGGAGCCACATGGAGATCCTCGGGCCGCTCATCCGCGTCCCGGTGCTGGTCATCGACGAGCTCGGCAAGGAGCGCGGCACCGACTGGGAGCGGTCGATGCTCGACGAGCTCATCAGCCGCCGCTTCAACTCCGGCCTCTCCACCCTCTTCGCCACCAACTACTTCATCGAGCGCAAGGCGCAGAAGCCCGCGCCGGGCACGCGCGTGGACCCCCGCTCGCCCGAGTTCCTGCGCGAGCAGGAGAGCCTCACCCTCTCCGAGCGCGTCGGCGACCGCATCTACTCGCGCCTCAACGAGATGTGCGCGTTCGTGAAGCTCGACCCCGGCACCGACTTCCGCAAGGACCGGTTCGGCAGCGGCTCGGGCGACAAGAAGTTCTGGTGAGCGGGCGCGGGGACGGCCCCGGCCCGGTGCGGCGCCGCCCCGGCGCGGCGGCTATCCGAGCAGGATGGCCCCGATGCAGAAGCTCGCCGACCTCCTCGGCCCGCCGCGGTTCCTGAAGCTCCTCTCCCTCTACCCGCCCTACCTCGGCGCCGGCGTGCGCGTGCTGCAGGCCGAGGCCGACCTCTCGCGGGTGGAGGTGGAGATGCGGCTCACCCGCTGGAACCGGAACTTCGTCGGCACCCACTTCGGCGGCTCGCTCTACTCGATGTGCGACCCGTTCTTCATGATCATGCTGATGAGCCGCATCGGCCCGCGCTACGTGGTCTGGGACAAGGCGGCCGAGGTGGAGTTCGTCCGGCCCGGGCGCGGCACGGTGCGCGCGGTCTTCGAGCTCCCCGCGCAGCGGGTGGAGGAGATCCGGCGCGGCGCCGACGAGGGGCGCAAGGTGCTGCCCCGCTTCACGGTGGTGGTGCGCGACCTCGAGGGGCAGCCGGTGGCCCGGGTGGAGAAGACGCTCTACGTGCGGCTCAGGGATCGGGCGGCGGCGACGGCGGACGCCCCCTCCCCCGCCCTCCCCCGCTGACGCGGGAGAGGGGGACGCCTCGGGGAACCGACAGCCGGCTCAGTGGATCCGCTTCCGGTGCCCCGCCCACTCCTTCTCGCGGAGCTTGAACTTCTGCACCTTGCCGGTGGAGGTCTTGGGCAGCGGCCCGAACTCCACGCGCTTGGGGCACTTGAAGTGGGCGAGGTGCTCGCGGCAGTAGCCGATGAGCTCCTTCTCGCTCGCCTCGCGGCCGGAGCGCAGGGTCACGAAGGCCTTCGGCACCTCGCCCCACTTCTCGTCGGGGATGCCGATCACCGCCGCCTCGAGCACCGCCGGGTGGAAGTAGAGGACCTTCTCCACCTCGACCGTGGAGATGTTCTCGCCACCGCTGATGATGACGTCCTTCTTCCGGTCGCGCAGCTCGACGTAGCCGTCGGGGTGCATGACCCCGAGGTCGCCGGAGTGGAACCAGCCGCCGCGGAAGGCGACGGCGGTCCCCTCGGGATCGCGGAAGTAGCCCTTGGTCACGTTGTTGCCGCGCATCACGATCTCGCCCAGGGTCTCGCCGTCCGCGGGGACGTCGCGCAGCTCCTCGTCCACCACCCGCAGCTCGGGCGAGGTGAGGTAGCCCACGCCCTGGCGCGCCTTCAGCGCGGCCCGCTGCTCCAGCCCCTCGGCGTTCCACTCCGCCTTCCACTTGCAGACGGCGTGGGGGCCGTAGGTCTCGGTGAGGCCGTAGACGTGGGTGATCACCGCCCCGAGCGACTCCATGCGCGCGATCACCGACGGCGGCGGCGGGGCGCCGGCGGTGACCGCCCGGAGCGGGCGCGGGAACCGGTAGTCGGGCGACGGCGCCTCGGCCTGGATCATGACGAGCACGGTCGGCGCGCCGCAGAGGTGCGTCACGCCCTCTCCGGCCACGAGCTCGAACACGCGCGCCGGCTCGACCTTGGGGACGACCACGTGGCGCGCGCCGGCCGCGGTGACCGCCCAGGTGAAGCACCAGCCGTTGCAGTGGAACATGGGCAGCGTCCAGAGGTAGACGCTCTCCGGCTCGAGCCCGGCCTCGACGATCTCGCCGAGCGCGTTCAGGTAGGCGCCGCGGTGCGTGTACATCACGCCCTTCGGCTGCCCGGTGGTGCCGCTCGTGTAGTTGATGGAGATCGTCTGGTCCTCGTCGTCCACCGCCGGGGTGAACGGCTCGGGCGAGCCGGTGGCGAGGAGCCGCTCGTAGCCGATCTCGCCCCACGCCGGGTCGCGCGCGCCGCCCTCGCCGGTCCAGACCAGGAGCGACAGGTCGGCCTCGCGCCGCGCCGCCGCCACCTGCTCCTCGAGCGCGGGGTCGGCGAGGAGCACGCGCGCGCCGCTGTGGCGCAGGATCGCCACCACCTCGGACGGCGAGAGCCGCACGTTGATGGCCACGAGCACCGCCCCGAGCTGCGGGACGCCGTAGTGGGCCTCGAGCACCTCGGTCGCGTTGGGCGAGAGCACCGCCACGCGATCGCCCTTGCGCACGCCGGCCCGCTGCAGCGCGGTGGCGAGCCGGTACACGCGCTCGCCCAGCTCGCGGTAGGTGAACCGGCGCGCGCCGTCCACCACCGCGAGCTTGTCCGGGAAGACGTGCAGGCTGTGCTCGAGGAAGGAGAGCGGGGTCAGGAGGGCGCGGTGGACGGGCTGGGCCGCCGGCTCCGGCCGGGCCCAGAGCTTCTGGAAGAGGGGCAGTTCCATGCGCCCCCTTCTAGCAGGGTTCGGGCGCCGCCCGAGGCCCGTGCCCCTCCGGGAGCCGTGCCGCGCCGCGGCATGGCGGCGCGGGTCCGGCTAGGAACGAGCGGTGCCCATCGCCACCCTGCCCGCCTCGCCCCACGCGCCCGCGGCGCGGCCCGCGCGGATCGCCTACCGGAGCGTCGGCGAGGGGCCGCCGGTGCTGTTCCTGCACGGGGGCTGGGGCGCCGGCGCCTACCCGCTCGACGGCGCCCTCGAGGCGCTCGCGCCGTCGTTCCGGGTGATCGTCCCCGACCGGACCGGCTTCGGCGGCTCGACGCCCACGCCGGGGCTGGTGGACGGCTTCCACCGCGCCGCCGCCGGGGAGACCGCGCTCCTGCTCGACGCGCTGGAGCTGCCGGAGGTGGCGGTCTGGGGCCACAGCGACGGCGCGGTGATCGCGGCCTGGCTCGCCATCGACCGCCCGGAGCGGGTGCGCGCGGTGGTCCTCGAGGCCGGCCACTTCACCGGCCACAAGCCGGGCTCGCTCGAGTTCTTCCGCGCCGGCCTCGAGCCGGAGGGGCTGCCGGAGTCCTTGCAGGCCGCGCTGGCCCGCGACCACGGCGAGGCGCGCTGGCGCAAGGTGGTCCGCGCGGGGGCCGAGGCCTGGCTGCGGATCCTGGAGCGCGGCCGGGCCGGGGACGCCGACCTCTTCGGCGGGCGCCTCCCGGAGGTGGGGGCGCCGGCGCTCCTCCTCCACGGCGACGCCGACCCGCGCACCGAGCCGGGCGAGCTCGCGCGGGCGCAGGCGGCCCTCCCCGCCGCCGAGGTGAAGCTCCTCGCCGGCGTGGGCCACGCGCCGCACTGCAGCCGCAGGGGGAGCGTGGAGGCGATCGCCGCGCTCTCGGGCTTCCTCGCGAGGGCCTCCGGAGGGGCCGGACGGAGCCCCGCTCCCGACCCGCGCTAGATTGCGACCATGCCCAGCTTCCTCGACGGCCGCCTCGAGATCCTGCACGCCGACATCACCCGCCTCGAGGTGGACGCCATCGTGAACGCCGCCAACCCGACGCTGCTCGGCGGCGGCGGCGTGGACGGCGCCATCCACCGGGCCGCCGGCCCGGAGCTGCTGGCCGAGTGCCGCACGCTCGGCGGGGCGCGCCCGGGCGAGGTGAAGGTGACGGGCGGCTACCGGCTCCCGGCCCGCTTCGTCTTCCACGCCGTCGGCCCGGTCTGGCGGCGGGAGGAGGAGCCCGCGCCGGGCGAGGAGGCGCCGGAGGATCGGATCCTCGCCCGCTGCTACGGCGAGAGCCTGCGGCTCGCGGCCGAGCGCGAGCTCGCGAGCCTCGCGTTTCCCGCCATCTCGACCGGCGTCTACGGGTTCCCGAAGGCGCGCGCCGCCCGGATCGCGCTCGCCCAGGTGCGGGAGGGGCTCTCGCGCCTCGAGCCCCTGCGCCGGGTGATCCTCTGCTGCTTCTCCGAGGCCGACCAGGCGCTGCAGGAGCGCGAGGCGGCGGCGCTGCTGGCCCTCCGGTGAGCGCGCCCGCGCCCGGCCGCTAGCCGATGAGCCGCACGTGCAGCCCGCGCACGAGCACCGGCAGCGCCGCGGCGTCGCACCAGGCGGTCACGCGCAGGGGCGTGGCGACGAGCGCGCGGGGGGCGGCCTTGAGCTCGGCGAGCGCGTTCGCCACCTCCCGCAGCACCCGGTGGCTCCCGCCGAGCCCGGTGCCGACCACCGACACCGCGCCGAGCCCCTCGGCGTCGAGCCGCGCCTCGGGCAGCTCGCGCGCGAGCTCGTCGGCGAGCGCCTGGAACCCGTGCACGTTCTCCTTCGAGAGCGCCAGGAGGGCCCGGTCCCGCTGGAGGTGCACCTCGGCGGCGACGGCGCCGTGCCGCTCCAGCAGCGCCAGCGCCTGCGGCATCCGCGCCGGCGGGAGGCTCACGAGGGCGAGGTCGGCCTGGGAGGCGACGCCGGCGATCCGCTCGGCCGAGGCGCCCGGGCCGACCACCGTCTCCTCCGGCCCGCCGAAGGTGGAGCGGGCGTGGATGGCGATCCCCTTCTCCTTGGCGAACTCCACCGCCTGCGCGTTCAGCACCTTCGCGCCGGCCGCGGCGAGCTCCTGCATCTCCTCGTAGCCGAGCCGCTCGAGCCGCCGCGCCTCGGGCACCACCCGCGGGTCGGCCGAGTAGACGCCGGCCACGTCGGAGTAGATCTCGCAGTCGGCCGAGAGCGCCGCCGCGAGCGCCACCGCGGTGGTGTCCGAGCCGCCGCGCCCGAGGGTGGTCACCTCCTTGGTCTCGCGCGACACGCCCTGGAAGCCGGCCACGATGACCACCTTGCCCTGCGCGAGCGCCTGCTCCACCCGGAACGGCCGCACCTCGAGCACCCGGGCGCTGGCGTGGTCGGCGGTGGTGAGGATCCCGGACTGGCTCCCGGTGAAGCTGATGGCCGGCACCCCGCGCTCCTGGAGCGCCATGGAGAGGAGCGCCATCGAGATCCGCTCGCCGGCGGTGAGGAGCATGTCGAGCTCGCGCCGCGGCGGCGCGCCCGACACCTGCTTCGCCAGCGAGAGGAGCTCGTCGGTGGTGTCGCCCATGGCGGAGACCACCACGCAGACCCGCGTCCCGTCGGCCGCCCGCGCCGCCACCCGCTCCGCCACCTTCCGGATCTTCTCGACGTCCGCCACCGACGAGCCGCCGTACTTCTGCACCACCGTGGGCATGCCGCACCTCCCGAGTGGCCGGAGGATGCCGCAAACGGCGCCGCACCGGAAGCCGGACGGCGGCGCCGCCCCGCTTGACTGCCCGGCGCCCCGGCTTATCTTCGCGCGGTCCCGTCCCCATCGCCGCGAAGCCGGATCCCCATGATCGAAGTCTCGAACCTGACGAAGCGCTACCGCGACCTCACCGCGGTCGACGGCCTCTCGTTCACCGTCGGCAAGGGCGAGGTGGTCGGCTTCCTCGGCCCCAACGGCGCCGGGAAGTCCACCACCATGCGGATCCTCACCGGCTTCCTGCCGGCCACGAGCGGCACCGCCCGCGTCGCCGGCTTCGACGTCTTCGAGGAGCCGCTCGAGGTGAAGCGGCGGATCGGCTACCTGCCGGAGAGCCCGCCCGTGTACGTGGACCTCACCGTCCGCGCCTACCTGCGCTTCTGCGCCGAGCTGAAGCAGCTCCCGCGCGCGAGGGTGCCGGGCGAGGTGGACCGGGTGGCCGCCCGCACCGGCGTGGACGGGGTGATGGACCGGGTGATCGGCAACCTCTCCAAGGGCTACCGCCAGCGCGTGGGGCTGGCGCAGGCGCTGCTGGGCGACCCGGAGGTGCTGGTGCTCGACGAGCCGACCGTGGGGCTCGACCCCCTGCAGATCCGGGAGGTGCGGACCCTCATCCGCTCGCTGGCCGGGAAGCACACCGTGATCCTCTCCACGCACATCCTCCCGGAGGTGGCGATGACCTGCGAGAAGGTGCTGGTGGTGAACCGGGGGCGGCTCGTGGACTACGACACCCTCGGCGGCCTCATCGAGAAGCACCTCCCCGGCCGGAAGGTGACGCTCGACGACATCGCCTTCCTCGAGGAGATCTACGGGAAGCTGGTGGAGGCCCCGCCGGCGGGCGCCGCCGGGGAGGTGCGGCCGTGAAGGGGGCGCTCGCGGTGGCGAGGAAGGAGCTCGCCGTCTACTTCTCCACCCCGCTCGCCTGGGTGGTGTTCATGGTGGTGGCGTTCTTCGCCGCCCAGTTCTTCGTCGGCTCGCTCGACGCCTGGCGCTACCTCTCGCTCCGGGCGATGGAGGCGCAGGAGCCGGGCGTCCTCGAGCGGATGAACGTCACCGACCTGGTCGTCGCCCGCGTGCTCGGCTCCACCGGCGTCTTCGTGGTGGTGGCCGCCCCGTTCCTCTCGATGCGGCTCATCGCCGAGGAGAAGCGGGCCCGCACCTTCGAGCTGCTCCTCACCGCGCCGGTCCGCCCCTTCGCCATCGTGCTCGGCAAGTACCTCGCCGCGCTCGGCGTCCTCACCGCCGCGCTCGCCATCGTGGCCGTCTTCCCCGGCCTGCTGGCGCTCTTCGCGCGGGGCGCCCAGGGCGGGTCCGGGATCGAGTGGGCCACCGTCGCCACCGGCTTCCTCGGGCTCTTCCTGCTCGGGGCGATGGCCCTCGCCGTCGGGATGTTCGTCTCGTCGCTCACCGAGTCGGTGGTGGTGGCGGCGCTGGTCTCGCTCCTCCTGCTCCTGGCGCTCTGGGTGGTGACCCTCTTCGGCGTCGGCGCCGAGGGGCCGGTCCGCGAGCTCACCCTCGCCCTCTCCGCCTCCGAGCACCTCACGCCCTTCCTGCAGGGGCGGATCGAGCTCAAGGATCTCACCTACTACCTGTCCTTCGTGGCGCTCGGGCTCTACCTCACCGACCGCGCCGTCGAGGCGCAGCGCTGGGCCTAGCGGAGGCGCTCCCGTGAAGAAGAACGTCTGGTCGCGGGTGCTGTCGGCGCTGGGGCTCATGCTGCTCCTCAGCACCTTCGTCACCTTCCTCTTCGGCAACACCCAGCTCGTGGCGGCGAAGGCGCTGCTCGGGCTCGCCGGCATCGCCGCCGGCCTGGCGCTCTCGGAGTCGGGCGGCGCGCGCCGGTTCTTCACCGGCCGGGCGGCGCACTTCGGCTTCTTCACCGGCGTCTCGGCGCTGTGCGTGGTGGCCCTCCTCGGCACCGCCAACTGGCTCGCCTACAGGCGCCCGCACACCTGGGACCTCACGAAGAACCAGCTCTTCACGCTCTCCGAGGACACCGTCCGCACCCTGCGCGGGCTGCCGGTGGAGGTCTCGGCGCTCGCCTTCTACCGGCAGGACGAGCCCGACTACCCCGCCGCCCAGGACCTGCTGCGCCGGTACGCCGCCCTGTCGCCGCGCTTCACCTGGCGGCTCGTCGACCCGTACCGCAGCCCCGAGCTCGTGAAGCAGTACGGCATCACCGACACCGGCCCGCGCCTCGTCGTGACCGCCCAGGGGGCCAAGGGCGACGCGCGGGTGCGCCAGCCCACCGAGCAGGAGCTGACCAACGCCGTGGTGAAGCTCACCCGCGGGGGCGAGAAGAAGCTCTACTTCGTGCAGGGGCACGGCGAGCCCGACCCGCGCGACGAGGGGCAGAAGGGGTACGGCGTCGCCACCCGCTCCCTCGAGAGCGAGGGGATCGAGGTCGGGACCCTGGTGCTCCTCGAGCGGGCGCAGGTCCCCGCCGACGCCGCCGCCGTGATCGTCGCCGGGGCGAAGAAGCCGCTGCTCGCCCCGGAGCTGAAGGCGCTCCAGGACTACGCGGCGCGGGGCGGCCACCTGGGCGTCTTCCTCGAGCCGGCCGTGGACGCCGGGCTCGGCCCGCTCCTCGCCTCCTTCGGCGTGGAGGCCGACGACGACATCGTGCTCGACCCCTCGCCGGTGGCGCAGCTCTTCGGCGGCACCGCCCTCACGCCGATGGTGCAGCCCACGCAGCGCCACCCCATCACCCGCGACATCGCCCAGACCGCGCTCGCCTTCCCCACCACCCGGTCGCTCGTCGCGCTCACCGGCGCGAGGTCCGCGCCCACGCCGCTCGCGCTCTCCGGCCGCGAGTCCTGGGGCGAGACCGATCTCAAGGGGCTCTTCTCCACCGGCGCCGAGCAGGACGAGGGGGAGAAGCGCGGGCCGCTCCCCGTCGCCATGGCCGCCGCGAGGCCGCCCGAGGCGCAGGACGGCCGGCGCTCCGCCGAGGCGCGCCTCGTGGTCGCCGGCAGCTCCGCCTTCTTCGCGAACCAGTACCAGCAGCTCCTCGGCAACCTCGACTTCTTCCTCAACGCCGCGAGCTGGCTCGCAGAGCGCGAGGACCGGATCACCATCCGGCCCAAGGGGCGCGAGGCGACCACCCTCTTCCTCACCGAGGCGCAGGTCACGATGCTGAAGTTCCTCACCATCGACGTCCTGCCGGTCTCCCTGCTCGGCCTCGGCCTCGCCGTCTGGCTCGTCCGCCGGGGGAAGTAGATGAAGGCCCGCGCCCGCTCCGCCGCGCTCACCCTGGCGCTCGCCGCGGTCGCCGCGGCCCTGATCGCCGCCGCCGTGCTGATCGTCGGCCGGGAGGACCGCGCCGAGCAGGCCCGCAAGGACGCCGCCGAGCGGCTCTTCCCGTTCGCGCCGGCGGAGGTGGAGGAGGTGGCGCTCGCCTCGGAGCGCGGCGAGGTGGCGGTGGCCCGCGCCGGCCAGGGCTGGAGGGTGCTGCGACCCGTCCCCGGCCCCGCCGACGACGGCGCGGTGGACCTGCTGGTGGAGCGGCTCGCCACCCTCCGCCGCAAGGCCGAGGTGGCGCCCGGCGCCGAGGCCGACGCGGCCCCCGCCCGCTTCGGCCTGGACCACCCCTTCCTCACCGTCACCGCCCGGCTGCGCGGCGGGCGCACCGAGACGCTGGCCGTGGGCCGCGAGAACGGCTTCGACGGCAGCCACTTCGCCCGCGTCGCGAAGGGGCCGGTGGTGCTCATCGCGCCCTCCGACCGGCACCTCCTCGACCGGAGCCCCGAGGAGCTGGCCGCGAAGCGGCCGGTCCCGGCCCCGACGCCCCCCTCCCACCAATAGAGGGGTTGATCTCCCCGCCCCCCGCCGCTATCTTCCCGCCCTCGCTCTCCAGGAGAAGGAATCGCCATGGCCCGCGTCACCGTCGAAGACTGCCTCCCGCTGGTGGACAACCGCTTCGCGCTCGTCCTGCTCGCCACCAAGCGGACCCGCCAGCTCATGGCCGGCGCGCGCCCCCTCCTGCCGCAGACCAAGAACAAGCCCTCGGTCCTCTCGCTGCGCGAGATCGCGACCGGCAAGGTCCGCTTCGACCGCTCCGTCCGCGACGCCCTCTCCGGCAAGTTCGACGAGGAGAAGGTGAGCATCGGGGCCGGCCAGACCCGCACGCTGAAGTAGCCGCGAGCGCCGCGTCACCGGATCGAGGGGCGCCCGGGTGGCGCCCCTTTCCTTTTCCGGAGCCCACGCCGTGCGATGATGGCGGCGGCATGCCCACCTCCCGCGCGCTCATCCTGCCCCTCGTCGCCGTCCTCGCCCTCGCCTGCGGCCCGAAGCGGCTCGCCTACCGGCCCGCCGAGGGCGGCTTCCCCAAGGCCTCGTACGAGGAGAACTGGCAGCGGGCCCTGGACGCCCTCGAGGCCCGCGGCTACAGCATCCAGATCTCGGACCGCTCGCGCGGGATCCTCGGCACGCAGGAGGTGGAGCTGCAGGTGCCCTGCCGCGGCGAGCAGTCCTGCCTCGCGCGGCAGTCGATCCAGATGCGGATCCGGCCCGACGGCAAGGCGAGCGTCTCCATCGCCCGCAAGCTCTGGAGCAGCGTCACCCGCCAGTTCGCGCCGCCCGCCGAGACCGACGTCGCCGGCATGGCGTCGCTCGAGCGCGACCAGGAGCTCCTGCTGAAGGAGATCCTCGGCGAGAAGACCGCGGGCAGCCGCGGCGCCGACGGCGACCTCTGCGAGAAGGACGACCAGTGCGCCGAGGGGCGCGTCTGCGCCCAGCGCCGGTGCTACCGCGGCTGCAGCGACGAGAGCCCCTGCCCGCCCCTCTTCGCCTGCACCGACCACGAGGACGGCGTCTGCCGGCCGGTGGCGCAGGGCGCGAGCGACGCCGCCGCGGAGTAGCGCTACCCGGCCGCGCGCGCCGCCAGGTGGCGCAGCTTGGCCGGCCCCGAGAGCCGGTAGCTCGCGCGCAGCTCGCGCAGCAGCCCCTCGGCGTCGCCGCGCCGCACGAACCGGGCCTCGAGCCAGCCCGCGTACCCGGCCGCCAGCCGGTTGGCGGTGCGGTACCGCTCGAGCTCCGGGCCGTCGAGGTGCGGCCGGTAGCGGACGCGCTCGTAGAGCCGGTGCCGCAGGGCCCGGCTGGCGCGGCGCCGCCCCCGGCGCCAGAGGTGGAGGACGAGGAGCGCGAACTTGTCCACCTCCGCCTGCACCTCGAGCTCGAGCAGCGAGACCTGCCGGCCCGCGAGCGCGCGGCTCGAGAGGTAGACGAAGTGGCTCACGCCCTCGGCCACGCAGGCGAGCTGCCCGAGCTGCCGGCGCGCCGTGAGCCGCGAGCGCCGCAGGTGCGGCCGCGCCCGCAGCGCCGCCGCGAGGAGCGGCTCGTCGAGGAAGAGCCCCAGCGCGGCCCCGCCCTCCTCCTCGCGCACCAGGAGCAGCTCCGGGGCGTCGAGCCGGCCAACGGCCGCCAGCGCCGCGTCCCGATCCACGAGGTAGTCGCCCACCGGCGGCGCGGCGACGCCGTAGATCTCCTCGAGCTCCTCCTGGAACCAGGCCAGGGCGGCCGGGGCGGCGGCGCGCACCCTCGCCCCCTAGTGCACGTCCCCGCGGCGCGGCCGCGGCGGCCCGGCGAACAGGGCCACGCCCCGCTCCTCGAGCCGGCGCGCCACCCGGCGCGAGCCGGTCACGAGGAAGCGCTCGTAGAGCCGGACCAGGCCGCGGTTCGAGGAGAGGTCGGAGAGCTCGGCGATCTCGGCGTAGAGGTCCACGAACTGCTCGAACCGCGCCGAGAGCTCGGCGTAGAGCGCCGTCATGCCGGCCGGCGCGATCGCCGCGTCGCCGAGCGCGCCGTAGGCCCGGCCGCCCATGGCGATGTAGTAGCTCACGTCCACCGCCGCGCGGGCCAGCGAGTCGCCGAAGAAGCCGGAGACGAAGAGCGAGGTGTCGCCGAGCCGCTTCAGCCCCTGGTAGCGGCGGGCGCGGTCGGCGGCGAGGGCGCGCATGAGGATGAGCGCGAGCGGCTCGGCCTCGGCCCCGCCCCCCGGCGCCTCGACGAAGAGCTGCTCCCGCTCCAGGAACCGGGCGAGGAGGTTCACGAGGTAGAACTCGGTCTCCTCCTGCACCTTGAGCCGCCGGCTCGCGAGGGCGTCGCCCACCAGCTCGCGGAAGTACTCCTCGGCGCTCTTGCCCACCACGATCGAGCCGCTCACGCGCGACCTCCGGAGCCGCCGCCCCCTCCTCCCGCGGGGCGGCCCGGCCTCTCCCCCACAAGGTACTGATCCAGATCAAGCGAAGCAACCGGCCGCCCGGCCTCTGCTTTCGGGCAGAGCCGAGGGCCCGCGCCCCGGGCGAGCACTCGAACGGGCACACTGCCAGTATCGAGCCAGAACAGCCCTGATTTCGCGACCCTAGAAAATCGACAGGCTCGCTTGACAGGGTGGAGTCGGTGGTTACGATACCGCGCGTCCTTGGCAGTCCTACACTGCGACTGCCAGGGACGTCCGCGTTCTTGAACCCCGCGCCCCCACCGTCGGCGGGCGCACCCAACGCAAGGAGCAACCGTATGAAGATCCGGCCGCTGCAGGACCGCGTCATCGTGAAGCGGGTCGAGGAGGAGGAGAAGACCAAGGGCGGGATCATCATCCCCGACTCGGCCAAGGAGAAGCCGATCGAGGGCAAGGTGATCGCCGTCGGCAACGGCAAGGTGCTCGAGGACGGCAAGGTCCGCCCGCTCGACATCAAGGCCGGCGACCGCGTCCTCTTCTCCAAGTACGCCGGCACCGAGATCAAGATCGACGGCGAGGAGCACCTCATGATGCGCGAGGAGGACATCCTCGGCGTCATCGAGAAGTAACCCTCTCCCCCACTTTCCCCGAACCACGGAGAAGAAATGGCTGCCAAGGAAATCATCTTCGATCAGCGCGCCCGGGAGGCGATCCTCAAGGGCGTGAACACCCTCGCCGACGCGGTGAAGGTCACCCTCGGGCCCAAGGGCCGCAACGTCGTCATCGAGAAGAGCTTCGGCTCCCCCACGATCACCAAGGACGGCGTCACCGTCGCCAAGGAGATCGAGCTCGAGAACAAGTTCGAGAACATGGGCGCCCAGATGGTGAAGGAGGTCGCCTCCAAGACCTCCGACGTCGCCGGCGACGGCACCACCACCGCCACCGTGCTCGCCCAGGCCATCTACCGCGAGGGCTCGAAGCTCGTCGCGGCCGGCCACAACCCGATGGAGATCAAGCGGGGCATCGACAAGGCCGTCGAGGCCGTCGTCGCCCAGCTCAAGAACCTCTCCAAGCCCACCAAGGACCACAAGGAGATCGCCCAGGTCGGCATCATCTCGGCCAACGGCGACACCACCATCGGCAACATCATCGCCGAGGCGATGGAGAAGGTCGGCAAGGAGGGCGTGATCACGGTCGAGGAGGCCAAGGGCCTCGAGACCACCCTCGACGTCGTCGAGGGCATGCAGTTCGACCGCGGCTACCTCTCGCCGTACATGGTCACCGACCCGGAGCGGATGGAGGCCATCCTCGAGGACGGCTACATCCTCATCCACGAGAAGAAGATCTCGAACATGAAGGACCTCCTGCCGGTGCTCGAGCAGGTGGCCCGCGCCGGGAAGCCGCTCCTCATCGTGGCCGAGGAGGTCGAGGGTGAGGCGCTGGCGACGCTGGTCGTCAACAAGCTCCGCGGCACGCTGCACGTCTGCGCCGTGAAGGCCCCCGGCTTCGGCGACCGCCGCAAGGCCATGCTCGAGGACATCGCCACCCTGACCGGCGGCAAGATGATCGCCGAGGAGCTCGGCATCAAGCTCGAGCAGGTGACGCTGAAGGAGCTCGGCCGCGCCAAGCGCATCACGGTGGACAAGGACAACACCACCATCGTGGACGGCGCCGGCAAGAAGGCCGACATCGAGGCCCGCGTGAAGGTCATCCGGGCCCAGATCGAGGAGACCACCAGCGACTACGACCGCGAGAAGCTCCAGGAGCGGCTCGCCAAGCTGGTGGGCGGCGTGGCCGTCATCAACGTGGGCGCCGCGACCGAGACCGAGATGAAGGAGAAGAAGGCCCGCGTCGAGGACGCCCTGCACGCGACCCGCGCGGCCGTGGAGGAGGGCATCGTCCCCGGCGGCGGCGTCGCCTACCTGCGCTGCCTCAAGGCGCTCGACAAGGTCCAGGTCGAGGAGGGCGAGAAGTTCGGCCTCGACATGGTCCGCCGCGCGCTCGAGGAGCCGCTCCGCCAGATCTCGGAGAACGGCGGCGTCGAGGGCTCGATCGTCGTCAACAAGGTGAAGGAGTCGAAGGAGCCGAACTTCGGCTTCAACGCCGCCTCCGGCGACTACGAGGACCTCGTGAAGGCCGGCGTCATCGACCCGACCAAGGTCTCCCGCACCGCGCTCCAGAACGCGGCCTCGGTGGCCTCGCTCATGCTCACCACCATGGCGATGATCGCCGAGAAGCCGAAGGAAGAGGCCCCGATGCCGGCCGGCGGCGGCATGGGCGGCATGGGCGGCATGGGCATGTAGTCCTTCGCCCCCACGCGACCGCGAGGGGCGATTGGCAGCACCTGGGGCCGCCGGGAGACCGGCGGCCCCTCTTCTTTTCAGCGGGCGAAGAGCGCGCCGACCAGCTCTCCCAGCGCGGCCACCAGCGCGCCCGGGAAGCAGAGCACCGGCAGGGCCGCGCAGAGCCCCGCGGCGAGCGCCCAGGCGCGCGGCCGCCGGCTGTCCGTCTGGGTGGCCATGAAGACGTAGGCCCCGAAGAGCAGCAGGGTGAGCGAGCCCCCGGCGAGGACGGCCGCCGGCCAGGGGAACCCGTAGAGCCGGAGCGCCCCGGCGAGCGCCGCGAACCCGGCGGCGTTCAGCACGTCTCGCCCGGTGCCAGCCCACCACGCCCGCTGCTCGTCGCGGCGGAGCCGGAGGCCGACCTCCTGGAGGAGCACGAAGAGCGCCACCGCGCCGAGGTAGGCCGCCCAGGCGAGGCCCCGCGCCAACGCGCCCCTGTCCGCGAGCGTCCACACGGGCGGATGGTACCGCAGCCCCGGTGTCGGAGGAGGTCGGAGTTGACCCGTGGCCCCGAAGGCGCGTAGAAAGCGGCCACTTGACCCCTCCCTACCTCACCCTGGTGATCCCGGCCTTCAACGAGGGGCGGCGGCTGCCGCAGTTCCTCGAGCAGCTCGCCGCGTTCGCCGCGCTGCCAGGCCGGCCGCCGACCGAGCTCCTGGTGGTGGACGACGGGAGCGCCCCCGAGCACGCCGCGCTGCAGCGCGCCGCGGCCGAGCAGGCGGCCGCCCGGCTGGCGCACGGGGGCCGGCACCGGCTGCGCTACCTCGCCGCGCCGCGCAACCAGGGGAAGGGCGCCGCCATCCGGCTGGGCTGGCGCGAGGCCCACGCGGGCTCGGCCTGGCTCGGGTTCGTGGACGCCGACGGGGCGGTCGGCGCCTCGGAGCTCTGGCGCATGGCCGGGATGCTGGAGCAGGCCGAGCACGACCTGCTCGCCGGGGCCCGCGTCCTCATGGCCGGCCGCCACATCGAGCGGAGCCTGTTCCGGCACCTGCAGGGGCGGGTCTTCGCGACGCTCACCGAGCGGGCGCTCGGGCTCGGCTTCTACGACACCCAGTGCGGCGTGAAGTTCGCTCGCGCCGACCTGCTGCGCCCGCGGCTCGACGAGCTGCGAGAGGAGCGCTGGCTGCTCGACGTGGAGCTCATCGCCGTGCTCCAGCGCGACGGCGCCCGCTGCCTCGAGGTGCCCATCGACTGGGCCGACCAGGGCGAGTCGAAGGTGGTCTTCGGGCTCGACGCGCTGCGGATGTTCCGCGGCCTGGGCCGGCTGGCGCGCCGCCTCGAGCGGCTGCCGCCGCTCCCCCCGGCCGAGGTGCGCCGCACCGGCTCGGGCGAGTAGCCCGCGCGCTCCGGCCGTCCGCTCGCCCGGCCTCCCCTCGACCTCGCTCAGGCCGCCTCGGCCTCGCGCGCCGCCTCGCGCTCCCCTCTCCGCCGCTCGGCCCGGCGCTCCACGAGATCGTAGAGCACCGGCAGCACGTAGAGCGTGAGCACGGTCGCCGACACCAGCCCGCCGATCACCACGATGGCGAGCGGCCGCTGGGTCTCGGCGCCGATCTCCTTCGACAGCGCGGCCGGCATGAGGCCGAGCGCGGCGAGGAGCGCGGTCATGAGCACCGCGCGCAGCCGCGCCACCGCCCCGCCCTCCACCGCCTCGCCGACGCTCGCCCCCGCCTCGCGCCGGGCGTCCACGTCGGAGAGCAGGAGCACCCCGTTCAGCACCGCCTGGCCGATGAGGGCGATGAAGCCGACCGCGGCCGAGACCGAGAGGTTCACCCCGGTGAGCTTGAGCGCGAGGACGCCGCCCACGAGCGCGAAGGGGATGTTGGCGAGGATGAGGAGCGCCGAGCGGAGCCGGCCGAAGGCCTCGAGCAGGAGCAGGAAGATGAGGAAGATGGAGAGCGGGATCACGATGGCGAGCCGCCGCATGGCCCGCTGCTGGTTCTCGAACTCGCCGCCCCAGGTGGCGACGTAGCCCGGCGGGAGCTGCACCGCCTTCCCGACCGCCGCCTGCGCGTCCCGCACGAAGCCGCCGAGGTCGCGGCCGCGCACGTTCATCTTGATGCCGATGAAGCGCTGGTTGGCCTCGCGGTTCACGGCCGCGCGCCCCTCCCCCACCCGCACGTCGGCGAGCATCGAGAGCGGGATGCGGGCGCCCTCGGGCGTGGGCACGGTCACGTCGCGGATGGCGGAGAGCTCGCGCCGGTAGGCGCTCGGGAGCCGGACCACCACGCCGAAGCGGCGCTCGCCCTGCCAGAGGTCGGTCGCGACCTTGCCGCCGAGGGCGGTCTCGATGGCCTCGTCCACGTCGGCGACCGCCACCCCGTAGCGCGCGATGCGCGCCCGGTCGATGGCGATCTGCACCTGCGGCAGCGTCCCCGCCTGGATCACCGCCAGGTCGGCCACGCCCGGCACCGAGGCGAGCGCCTGCTGCGCCGACGCCGCGAGCTTGTCGAGCTCGTCGAGATCGTCGCCGAAGAGCTTCAGCGCCACCTGCCCCTTGAGCCCGCTGATGCCCTCCTCGACGTTGTCCTTGATGGGCTGCGAGAAGTTGTAGTCGATGCCCGGGTACTGCCGGAGCCGCGCCTCCATCCGTTCCACCAGCGCCTCGGGGTCGCGGGCGGTGGTCCACTCGGCGCGCGGCTTCAGATCGACGAAGAGCTGCAGGTTGTTCACCGGCGCCGGGTCGGTGCCGTCCTCCGGGCGGCCGAGCTGCGCCACCACCGTCTTCACCTCCGGGAACTCGAGCAGCGCGCCCCGGATCCGCGGCGCCATCCGCTGCGCCTCCTCGAGCGAGATCGACGCCGGCAGCGTGGCGGTCACCCAGAGCGAGCCCTCGTTCAGCTCGGGCAGGAACTCCGAGCCGACCGTGCCGAGCACGGCGAGCGCGACCGCGAGCGACGCCGCGCCGAGCCCGAGCACCGTCCAGCGGCGGCGGAGGGCGAGGTGGAGCGTGGGCCGGTAGAGCCGCTCCGCCCAGCGCACGACGGGCGAGGTGCGCTCCTTCTCCTTGCGCAGCGAGAGGGCGCAGAGCACCGGCACCAGCGTGAGCGAGGCGAGGAGCGCGCCCACGAGCGCGCTCGCCACCGTGTTGGCCATGGGCGCGAAGATCCGCCCCTCCACCCGCTCCAGCGTGAAGATGGGCACGTAGGCGACGATGATGATGCCGAGCGAGAAGAGCGTGGGGCGCGCCACCTCGTGCACGGCGCGGCGCACCACGTCCTTGAGCCGCTCGCCGGGCGCGGCGTGCCGGTGCCGGAAGACGTTCTCCACCATCACCACCGCGCCGTCCACGATGATGCCGAAGTCCACCGCGCCGAGGCTGAGCAGGTTGGCCGAGAGGTGGCGGGCCTTGAGGTAGAGGAAGCTCCCGAGGAGCGAGAGCGGGATCACGCTCGCCACCACCAGCGCCCCGCGCCAGGAGAGCAGGAACAGGAAGACGATGGCGGTGACGAGGAGCGCGCCCTCGGCGAGGTTGTGGAGCACCGTGGCGAGGGTCCGGTCCACGAGCGTGGTCCGGTCGTAGTACGGCACGAGCCGCACGCCCGGGGGCAGGATCCCGCCGTTCAGCTGCGCCACCTTCTCGTGGATGGCGGAGAGCACCTGGGCCGGGTTCTCGCCCTTGCGCAGGAGCACGATCCCCTGCACCACCTCGTCCTGCCGGTCCTTCGAGACCGCGCCGCGCCGGGGCACCTCGCCCACCGAGACGCGGGCCAGGTCCCCGACGGTGAGCGGCGTCCCGCTCTTGCTCGCCACCGCCACGTTCTTCACGTCCTCGGCCGAGGCGAGCGTGCCGAGGCCGCGGATGACCAGCTCCTCCGGCCCGCGCCGCAGGTAGTTGCCGCCGGCGTTGGCGTTCGACCGCTGCAGCGCCTCGAACACCTGGCGCAGGGTGACGCCGTAGGACTTGAGCCGCGCCGGATCGACCTCCACCTGGAACTGCTTCTGCGAGCCGCCGAACGAGACCACGTCGGCCACGCCCGGCACCTGCCGGAACTGCCGCTCGAGGACCCAGTCCTGCAGCTCGCGGAGCGCCATCGGGCTCCGGGGCTCGCCCTTGCGGGGATCGCTCTCGAGGACGTACCGGTAGATCTCGCCGATGGGCGTGTAGAGCGGCCCGAGCGCGGGCGTCACGCCGTCGGGCACCTCCACCTGCCGCAGCCGCTCGCTCACCTGGGCGCGGGCGAAGTAGTTGTCCACCCCGTCCTCGAAGGTGAGCGTCACCACCGAGAGGCCGTAGATCGAGACCGAGCGCATCCGCGAGAGCTGCGGGACGCCGTTCAGCTCCTTCTCGACCGGCAGGGTGACCTGCCGCTCCACCTCCTCCGGCGCGTGACCGGGGAAGAGCGTGATCACCTGCACCTGCGTGTCGGTGACGTCCGGGAAGGCCTCGATGGGGAGCTGCCGGAACGCCCAGAAGCCCGCCAGCGCGGCGGTGAGGGTGAGCAGGAGCACCGCGCCGCGGTGCTCGAGCGACCAGTCCACCAGCCTACCGAGCACCGCCGGCCTCCAGCTCCGCCTTGAGGTACAGGCCGCCGTCCACCACCACCTGGTCGCCGGGCGAGAGCCCGGAGAGGACGCGGATCCGGCCGTCCTGCTCCGGCCCGAGCGCGACCGGGCGCTTCTGGAACCGCCCGGGGGACACGGCCACGATCACCGCGCTCGCCTGCCCGTCCGACAGGATGGCGTCGGCCGGGACGGTGAGCCCCGCCGGCGCGCCGGGCCGGCCGATGAGGGTCACCCGCGCGAACATCTCCGGCTTGAGCCGCTGGCTCGGGTTCTCCACCTCCACCCGCACCTTCACGGTCCGGGTCTGCGGGTCCACCAGATCGCCGATGTGGGTCACCGTCCCGGCGAAGGTCTCGCCCGGGAAGGCGGGCACCGTCACCGCGGCGCGCTGCCCCACCGAGGCGAGCCCGAGATCGCGCTCGTAGACGTCGGCCTGCACCCAGAGCCGGCGCAGGTCGGCCACGGTGACGAGCGGCGCGCCCGAGTCGGCCCGCACCTCCATCCCCGGCATCGCCGCCCGCTCCACCACCACGCCGTCGAGCGGCGCGCGGAGCACGAAGCGCGAGCGGTGCGCCCCCACGGCCGGGTCGATCCCGAGCACCTCGAGCCGGCTGCGGGCGCGGCTCCGCGCCGCCTCCGCCTTGGTGGCGTCGGTCTCGGCCTGGAGCACGTCCTTGTACGGCACGGCCTGGTCGGCGAAGAGGCGGCGGCTGCGCTCCAGGTTCTTGCGGGCCGCGGTCAGGTCGGCCTCGGCGGCGACGAGGTCGGCCACCGCGCTCTCGGCGTCGGGCGAGGCGATGGCGAGGAGCGGCTGGCCGCGGCGCACCCGGTCGCCCGGGCGCGCCTGCAGCTCCACCACCCGGCCCGACAGCGGCGAGCCGACGCGGCTCGTGTGGTCCTCGTCGAAGCCGACGCGGCCGGTGGCGGTGGCGAGGCCGCCGTCGCGGGAGACCTCCACCGGCGCGACGCGGACGTAGGCGGGCACGGCGCGCAGCTCGAGCACGCCGGGGCCCGGCGGCGGCGGCGCTCCCGCGGGCGCCGAGGCGGCACGGGAGCAGGCGGAGAGGGTCGCGGCGAGCGCGAGCAGGCTCTGGCGGGTCATGACGAGGTCTCCAGGGCGGCGGCGCCGGTCGCGCGCGCCAGCTCGAGCCGCGCCACGCGCAGCTCGTACAGGGTGTCGAGGTAGTCGGCGCGCACGGCGATGAAGGTGCGCTCGGCCTCGAGGAAGGTGAGGAGGCTGGTGGCGCCCTCGCGCCAGGACTTCTCGGCGGCGCGCAGGGACCGCTCGGCCCGCTCCAGGGCGCCGCCCTCGTAGCGGGTCACCTTCTCCACCGCCGCCTCGTGGCGCGCCACCGCCTGCTGCACCTCGCGCCCGGCGCGGGCGCTGAGCGCGGCGAGCGCGCGCTCCGCGCCGGCGAGCGCCACGCGCGCCTTCGCCACCTCCCCCTGGTTGCGGTGGAAGAGCGGGAGGGGGAGCGACAGCGTGGCGGCGAGCGTGTCGGGGTTGTCCCCGGCCGCGACCGCCTGCGAGTGGGCGTAGCTCAGCCCGGCGGTGAGGTCGGGGACGGCCTGCGCCTCCGCGAGCGCCACGCCGGCCCGGGCCGACTCCACCCGGGCCCGCGCCTCGGCGAGGTCGGGCCGCTCGCGCCCGGCGCGCGCCACGAGCGCCGCCGCGTCCACCGCGAGCCGGGGCGCCGGGAGCGTCCCCTTCACCGTCACCCAGGCCGGCGCGCCCGCGCCGACGAGCCGGAGCAGCTCGGCCACCGCCGCGTGCTCGGCGGCGCGCGCGTCGGCGAGATCGTTCTCCTGCCGCGCCCCCTCCAGCACCACGCGATCGAGGTCGCTCGCCGCGATGTCGTCCGCCTCGAAGCGCGCGCGGGAGATGCGGATGGTCTCGGCGTGCCGGGCGCGGACCTCCTCGGCGAGCTTGCGGTGCTCGGCCGCCGACACGGCGGCCCAGAAGGCCTTCTCGAGCTCGAAGCGGGCCAGGCGCAGCGCGTCCGAGCGGGCCGAGCGGGACTCGGCGAGCGCGCCCTCGGCGGCGTCCACGCGCTTCCCGCGCTTCCCGCCGAGCTCGAAGGTCTGCGAGAGGCCCGCCCCGTAGACGGCGTTCCGGCCGAGCCCGGAGCCGTTGCCGGCCGGGGTGGTGTTGGCGCGGAGCGGAATGTTGCCGAGCGAGAGGCTCAGCTCGGGGTTGGGGCGCAGGCCGGCCTGGAGCACATCCGCCCGCGCCGCCTCCTCCCGCTCTTCGGCCTCGCGCAACTCGGGGCTCGACGAGAGGAAGGCGGCGCGGGCGTCCTCCAGACCCCAGACCGGAACGCCCTGCTCGTCGCCCCGTGCTAGGCCACCAGGGAGGGGAGCGGTCGCGAGGAGCGCGAGCAGGGCGAGGATCCGGAGCGACATGGAGCTGCGCGTAGCAACGCGCGTGCCGCGACCGGAACCTGCCGAATTCCGGGCGAGCGCGGGGGTCGCGCGCCCCCACTCCCGAACCGACTGAAAGATCCTTTCAGCTCTTCCAGCGACCCAGGTCGATCCCGTAGTCGGTGATCTTCTTCATCACCGTCGGATACGAGACCCCCATCCAGCGGGCGACCTGGCTGCGGTTGCCGCCGGCCCGCTCGAGCAGGTCGAGGAGGTAGGCGCGCTCCACCTGCTCGAGCGTGGGCGGCGCCGCCCCCTCCTGGCCGGGCGGCCGCCAGGCGCCCTGCGGCTCGGCCGGGCCGGCGATCCCCGGCGACGCCGCGGCGGGCGCCGGCGGGTGCGGCGCCGGCGCGGGCGGCGCGCTGGCGACGGGCGCGGCGTGGAGCATCACCTCGCCCGGCCCCAGCACGGGGCCGCTCGCCAGGATGACCGCCCGCTCGACCACGTTCCGGAGCTCGCGGACGTTCCCGGGGAACGGGTAGGCGAGCAGCCGCTCCTCGGCCGCCCGCGAGAAGCCGGTGAGGGCGCGCCCCGCGCGCGCGGCGTACCGGGCCAGGAAGAAGCGCGCCAGCGGGAGGATGTCGTCGGGCCGCTCGCGGAGCGGCGGCACCTGCAGGTGGAAGACGTCGAGCCGGTGGTACAGGTCGAGGCGGAAGGCTCCCGAAGCCACCGCCGCCGAGAGATCGCGGTGGGTGGCGGCGATGAAGCGGACGTCGGCGCGCAGGTCGCGCGTCCCGCCCAGGCGGCGGAAGGTCTGGGTCTCGAGCACCTTCAGGAGCTTCGCCTGCGTGGCGAGCGGCATGTCGCCGATCTCGTCGAGGAAGAGGGTCCCGCCCTCGGCCTGCTCCAGCAGCCCGGGCTTGGTGCGCTTGGCGTCGGTGAAGGCGCCCTTCTCGTACCCGAAGAGCTCGCTCTCGAGCAGCGTCTCGGGGATGGCGGCGCAGTTGAGCTCCACGAACGGCGCCTCGCTCCGCCCCGGCGTGCGCACGTGGACGAGGTGCGCCAGGATCTCCTTGCCGGTGCCGCTCTCCCCCTGGATGAGGACGGTGGTGTCGGGCGAGGTGCCCACCTTCTCGGCGAGCTCGAGCGCGCGCCGCATCGCCGCCGACTCGCCGACGCACAGGTCCTGCTCGAGCTTGCGTCGGCCGGCGTCGGAGAAGCCGGCGTTGCGGCGCCGCAGGCGGCGCGCCTCCACCGCCTTGCCCACCGTGTTCACGAGCTCGGCGAGCTGGATGGGCTTGGTGAGGTAGTCGAAGGCGCCCGACTTGAGGGCGGTGACCGCGTTCTCCACCTCGCCGTAGGCGGTCGCCATCACCACGAGCGGCGCCGCGTCGCCCCCCTCGGCGCGGAGCGCCTCGAGGACCGAGAGCCCGTCGGCGTCGGGGAGGTTGCGGTCGAGCACCACCACCTCGGGCTGGAAGCTGCGCGCGAGCTCGAGCCCCTCGCCGGCCGAGGCCGCCGAGCGGGCCTCGTACCCCTCCCCGCCCAGCGCCGCCTCGGCGACGACCCGGAACGTCCGCTCGTCGTCGATGATCAGCACCTTGCCGTTCATGGAGCCTCCGAGGCGGAGCCGTCGCCGCCGGCGGGCCGCGCCGAGGCGGCCCGCAGCGGCGCGGCCCCGGGGAGCCGTACCGCGATGCGCGTGCCGCCGCCAGCGCGATCCTGCGCCTCGATCGTGCCGCCGTGCGCCTCGACCACGCGGCGCGAGATGGCGAGCCCGAGCCCGGTGCCGGTCCGCTTGGTGGTGACGAACGGCTCGAAGACCCGCCCCCGGACCTCCGCCGGGATCCCGGCGCCGGTGTCGTCCACGACGATCCGCACCTCGTCCCCGGCGCGGGCGGTGGCGAGCGTGAGGGTCCGCTGCCGCGGCGCCGGGCGGGTGCCGAGCGGCTCGCCCCAGGCGCCCGGGCCCATGGCCTCGATCCCGTTCCGGAGCAGGTTGGAGAGCACCGCCATGAGCTTGTGGCCGTCGCCCGGCACCTCGACGGCGGCCTCGAGCCGGAGCGCCACCTCCACCTGGCACTCGCGGGCGAGCTCGGCGACGTTCGCCGCCGCGAGCCGGCAGAGCGCGTCCACGTCCACCGGCGCGGGCTCGAGCCTGGGCGGCGCGGCGAAGAGGGTCAGATCCTCGGCCACCGAGCGCAGCCGGTCGATCTCGCTGCGGGCCTGGGCGTGGACCGTCCGCGCCGCCGGAGCCGGGGCGCGGCCGGAGGCGAGCAGGTCGAGCGCCACCGAGAGCCCGTTGAGCGAGTTCTTCACCTCGTGGGCGATGGCGGCCGCGGTCTTGCCCATGGCCGAGAGCTCGCGCGAGCGCTGCACCTCGAGCTCCGCCCGCTCGAGGCGGCGCACCGCGTAGGCGAGGAGCGCGCCGCCGGCGAGCGCGAGCACGAGCGCGCCGCCGACGATGGTCTCGAGCGTCCGCACCGGCCGGCGCGCCTCGGCCTCCAGCACCCCCGCCGACTGCACGAGCCGCAGCGTGAAGGGCGTCCCGTCCACGCCGGCCTCGGTCACGAGGAAGCGCCGGCCCCCCGGGTCGGACCGCCAGCCCTGCCCGTCGCTCCCGAGCCGCAGCCCCGCGACCGCCTCGCCGCGGCTGAAGAGCGGGAGCTCGGCGGGGCCGGGGACCGCGCCCGCGCCGGGCGGGTTCTCCGTCCGCTGCAGCAGGGCGACCTCGCCCCCGCCCTGCACGGCGCGCCGCAGCCCCTCGCCAAAGAGGTCGTGCCCGCGCTCGGCGCTCACCGTGCCCACGATGGCCCCGCTCCCGGCCACCGGCGCGACGAGGTCCACCTCGCCCGGGATGGCGACCAGCACCGGCCGCCGCCGCCCCTGGGCCACCTCCACCTCCGGCTGGCCGACCGCCCGGGCGCTCGCCCCCTGCGGCTCCGACCAGACCGGCACGCCGCGCGCGTCCACGATGGTGATCGAGACCGCGAAGAGGAGCGAGTCGCGCCGGGCGATCCGGAGCACCCGCTTCTCCGGCTCCATGTTGCCGTCGGCGAGGTCCACCTCGGCGAGCTGGGAGAGCCGGGTCATCTCGCCGCCGAGCCGGAAGAGCTCGTCGGAGAGGAGGCGGGCCCGCTGGCCGAGGAGGAGCGCGGAGCGGTCGGCCGAGGCGTCGAGCGCGGCCCGGCGGGCGCGCGAGATGAGCACCCCGCCGGTGGCGCCGACGGCCACGGCCGCGAAGAGGGTCACGGCGAGGATGACGAGGCCGGCGCGCGGGCGGGGGACGGTCATGGCGTGGCCCCGCGCCCGGCGGGGGGGCGTGCGCGAGGTGGGGTGAATATACGCCCGAAGGCGCCCCGGCTCCCGCGCCGGCGCTCAGGGTGCCCGGCGCGCAGCCGGCGGGGCGGGCCGGAAAGACGAAGGCGCCCCCGGTGACCAGACCGGAAGCGCCCTCGCGACCAAGGAGACATCCACCCTCAGTCACCATGTGGACGCCCGGGGCCCGGAGGAAGGACCTCGCGGGGTGCTGCGCGGGGGACCCGGGGCCAAGCGCCCACCATTCCGGAGCGGGGCACCCGGTCAGCGCCGATCGTGCCCCGTTTCACTACTCGCCCTGGGCCGCGCCGGCCCGAGGACGTAGCTCGCGATCTTCGCTCCGGTCGGGTTCGGGCCCGCGAACACGAGATAATAGAGGTGCCCGCCCTTCGAGTTCGTGATGAGGCGCGCCGTTGAGACGTGCCCGAAAGCTGTCTTGAGCCGCCCGCGATACCAGTTCAGCAGCCGGTCCCCGGCGTCGGTTCGTTTCCGGACCCCAGGCTCGAACAGCCCAGGTTCCGACACGTAGACCTCGTCGTACCAGCTCGGATCCCCGAAGTAGAGATCGAGCTTCGCTCGGGCATTCTTGGTGAACTGCGCGCTCCGCGGCAGCAGCCGCTGGATCGCCATCCCGACTGGGAAGTTGATGAATACCTCCACCTGCTTCGTGTCGGCCAGTCGCTTGATGGTAGTCCACGGCACCTGCATGCCGAACGGGTCGAGGAACACGACCCCGCGCCACCGCGAATCCGACCCGAGGACCGTCAGAAGCTTCGTCGTGAGATACGTATTGCAGTCCCCTGAGCGAACGGCGATCTTCCGCGTGGCCCCGTACTGCGCCTCTAGCTCCTTGAGCTCCGCGAGACGGCGTTCGTCGGTCTCGATGAACACGTAGTGCTCGAACGGCGGGTCGATCTCGAGCGCGACGCGCGGCGAGCCGTCGATGACCTCGCGCGAGTCCTCGTCGCGCGCCTCGTCACCGAGGTCGAGATGAATCGTGGGGTCGTCGTGCTCCTTCTTCCGGACGACCGCACGACCGGCTGCGGCAAAGGCATCGACGTACACGGTCTTGAGCGGGGCGTGCTTGCTCAGGATAGTCATGTACGCGGACAGGTACGCCCGGAGCCCGTTCAGCTTCTCACGCGCCCACGGCCCAACCTCGGGCAGGTCCTGAGTCATGTCTGGATGTCCCCCTTCGTCCGCTTCGCACGGGTCGCGAAAGTTTCGCTTACGTGCTGGGGAACAGTGTACGACGCTATACTGACGTTCAGGATCTTGGGCGGGCAGGAGCCGGGAATGAGCGACCACAGCACCATCGAGTGGACGGACGCGACGTGGAACCCCATGCGCGGCTGTACCAAGATCTCGCCGGGCTGCGCCCACTGCTATGCCGAGACGTTCGCCGAGCGGTTCCGTGGCGTGCCGGGTCACCCGTTCGAACAGGGCTTCGAACTCCGCCTCGTGCCGGAGGCTCTCGATCTTCCGCTCCGCTGGAAGAAGAGCCGCCTCATTTTCGTCAACTCCATGAGCGACCTCTTCCACGAGAAGGTGCCCGACTCGTACATCGAACAGGTGTTCGCGGTGATGCGGCAGGCCGCGCAGCATCGGTTCCAGGTCCTGACGAAACGCGCGGAGCGACTCGAATCGTTCACGCAGCGCCACGCCCCGTCACCGAACGTCTGGCTTGGCGTGAGCGTCGAGAACGCAGACTACACTTGGCGGATAGACCACCTTCGTCGCGCGCAGGCTCGCGTCCGCTTCCTGTCCATCGAGCCGCTGCTCGGGCCGATCCCCGATCTGGACGTCCGGGGGATCGACTGGGTGATCGTAGGCGGAGAGAGCGGCGGCAAGTGCCGCCCCATGAACGCGGCGTGGGTGCGGGAGATACGTGATCGCTGTCGGTCCCGTCGGGTCCCGTTCTTCTTCAAGCAGTGGGGCGGGTTCCAGAAGAAAAAGAACGGTCGCGAGCTCGACGGGCGCACGTGGAACGAGATGCCCCGCGCCGCGGCTGGGTAGCTGGGCCGCGTGCCGCAACGGCCGCATTCTTGGAGTGGGGGGAGATTTGAACCATCACTCGCGACCGCCCGGGCGGCTACTATTCGTCCCGGTCGCTCTGGCCGTCCTGATTGCCGGCGGGTGGCTCTTCTACAAGCACGGCCGGAGCGTGTGGGTTGCAAGGCTGCGGCCGTTCACCGGAACCCACTCCGTCGAGGGCGTGGTCCGCGCGCTCGACGAAACAGCGGGCGTCCGCGTGCGGGAGGCACTCTCGCGGGCGGGCGTCCCGCCCCGCCCCGAACGGTTATGGCTGCTCGCGGTGAAGGACGAACGGCGCCTGGAGTTATGGGCCGAGAAGTCGTCGGGCGAGCGTGTGCGCGTGACCACCTGGCACGTGCTCGCAGAGAGCGGCGGCGAGGGTCCGAAGTTGCGTGAGGGCGACCGCCAAGTACCCGAGGGCATCTACCAGATCGAAGGACTCAACCCGAACAGCGCGTACCACCTCTCACTCAAGGTGGGCTACCCGAACGCCAGCGACAAATCCTGGGCCGCGCGTGACGGTAGGACTCGCCTGGGCGGCGACATCTTCATTCACGGCAAGGACGTGAGCATCGGCTGCCTGGCCATCGGGGACCCCGCCATCGAAGAGCTGTTCTGGCTCGCTGGAACCGTGGGCCGCGACGCGTTCCAGGTGGTGATCGTGCCCACGGATCTTCGGGTCAAGCCGGCACCGAGGGTGGCCGTTGCGTGGGCGCCCGAGTTGTACGGCAGGCTCAAGGCCGAGCTCACTCAGTTCCCGATGCCTTGAGGGGAGCGCATCGGGGAGCCGCCAAGTCCGGTGCTAGGGTTCGCGCCTTCCGTGGAAACGCCGGCCCCCCGCTTAGGCAGGGTTTGGGCAGGCCCGCTTCATCCTGGGTGCAAGTAGCTGATGCAGAAGATGAAATGCCGGAGCCGTCCTGTAAGCCGGGTTCTGTCCCGCGCCCTCTCGGACGCGGCGGCGAACATTCCTCTCGGACGCGCGTTGCCGCGCGCCTCCAGCGAGCCGTACCCGGAGGCTTCGGGCGGGCCGCCCTTTCCACGCGGGACCTCGCGGCCCCGGTGACGCCTCCCTATTTGCTCTTGCACCAGGTGGGGTTTGCCGTGCCGCTCCGGTCACCCGGAGCGCGGTGCGCTCTTGCCGCACCGTTTCACCCTTGCCACGCGCCCTCTCGCGAGGGCCGTTCGGCGGTCTGTTCTCTGTTGCACTTTCCTGCGGGTCACCCCGACCGGCCGTTGGCCGGCACCCTGCCCTGTGGTGCCCGGACTTTCCTCGGCGACTGCAACCCTGCCAGCCGACGCGTTCGCCCGGACGGCTCCAGCGTGGTGCGAGATAGCACGGGGGCCGGCCTGCCGCAATGGGCCGCCCCGACCCGGCGAGCGGGCCCGGCGGGGCGCCCTCCGCCGCGCCGCCGTCCCGTACCCGGGTGACGCTCGGCTCGCGGGCGAGACCGTCACCCTGCACGCCGTCGAGCAGCCTCACCGTCGCGAGCGGCCAGAGCGCCTCCCGCGTCTCGCTCGATCCCGTCTCGCTCGTCACGGCCAGCAACGCGAGTGGCGCGTCCCCGGAGCGCGTGACGATCGCTCGCGGACGCGGGGCCATGTAGGTGCTGGAAATGGCCCAAGATGGGCCATCTACCCCATTAGCCGGATTGCGGTAGGCAAACGGCGCCGCATGTGGGATGCCCGGACACAACGCAAAATCAGGGACTTGAATCGCCCTCTCCGCGCCCCGCGCAATTTCGACCAATAGTCACTCGGAACGAACCTTGCTTTGGCATCCTCCCCCTGGGGGGAACGCATTGCAAACGGTCGAGCGGACTCGAGGCGAATCGGAGCGGAACGGTCGGCAGGCGCGGCGCTCGCCGGGGCCGGGCCGCGCCCGCCGCGGCGCTGCGGGCCGGGCCCCGCGCGTCCTGCTCGCGCTCCTGCTGGCCACCGCTCCGGTCGCCGGGCGCGCCGCGAACACCACGCTCCTCGGCGACTACCTCGGCTCCGAGGCGACCAGCGTTGCCCAGGCCTGCCCGGCCAGCCCGCTCGCCGACGTGGACCACTTCAGCCTCGCGACCTCGCTGGGGACCGACTCGGTCACCTCGGTCACGCTCACGCTCACCGGGACGGGCGGGATCCAGCGCGTGGACGTCACCAGCGACGACGGCCTGACCACCTACGGCCAGCTCGCGTCGCCGGGGACCTCGGCCACGGTCTCGCTCACCACGCCCATCCCGGTCACCATCACGCCGACCCAGTACCGGGTGAAGGTGCTGCCCAAGGGCTACGGCATCACCGCGAGCTACAGCGTCACCGCCCGCGTGAGCAGCCTCGTCGCCACCAACGCGGTCAGCGGCACCGACGCGGGCAGCGGCACGGTGGTCGTGGACGGCGCGCCGCCCGACTACGTCTCCGGGGCCCAGCTCACGACCTCTGGGCAGCAGGCGAGCTTCTCCTGGACCAACCCCACCACCGACTTCGACCACGTGGTGGTGCTCCGCAGTGGGGCCGGGAAGAGCGTCCAGAACTACCAGCTCACGAGCGGCACCACCTACACCGCCGGGACCCAGGTCGGCACCGACACCGTCCTCTACGTCGGGACGCTCACCTCCTTCACCGACACCCTCAACGCACAGTACACCTACGGCATCGCGACCGCCGATCGCTGCAACAACTACAAGTACGCGACCCTCCTGACTCCCGCCTACGTCACCGTCGGCGAGTTCTACAACCTCGAGCCGGGCAACAACCGGGTCTGCCCCGGCGCGGCGGCCCTCAGCGCCGACATGTTCACGATGGGGGCCACGAACTACACCGCCAACGGCTACGCGGTGACCGCCGTGACGGTCGCCCTCACCAACCCGCAGGCGGTGCAGAGCGTCCGCATCGTCATGAGCGGCACGGTGCTCGGCCAGCTCGCCAACCCGGGGAGCACGGCCGTCATCCCCCTGAGCCCGCCGATCCAGGCCAACAGCACCTTCGGCATCTACAACGTGCAGATCGCGCCCGCGCCCTACGCCTCGCTCACGAGCGGCCAGGCGTATCCGGTCACGGCCAAGGTCATCGGCGTCACCACCTCGATCCCGATCCTCGTCAACGACTCCAACCCGAGCGCCGTGATCACGGTGGACTGGAGCACCCCGACGGCGGTGTCCGGCCTGACCGGCGCCGCCTCGGCCCCGAGGATGATCCACCTCGCCTGGACCAACCCCTCGGGCACCCTGCCCCCGCCCAACTTCGGCGGGGTGGTGGTGCTCCGGAGCCAGCCGGGCGCCGCGATCCAGACCACCGCGCTCGCCGACGGCGCGACCTACGCCGCAGGCTCGCAGGTCGGCGCCGACACCGTCGTCTACACCGGCACGGGAACCGCGCTCGACGACGTGGTGACGGGCGGGCTCACGTACCAGTACGCGGTCTTCAGCGTGAACCCCTGCTCCGGGACCGGCACCAAGTACTCGGCGCCGGTCCTCGCGGGCCCGATCACGGCCACGGTGCCGAGCCACTTCCTCGCCGGCGGGGCGGCGGTGAACGAGGGCGTGGACGGCACCGTCACCACCTTCCTCCAGGCGGCGGCGCCGACGAGCGCGGGGGCGTGGAGCGGGTGGACCGCCACCGCCGGCCCCTTCGTGCCGGTGGCGCGCTTCTACGGCCCCACCTACGCGGATCAGCGGCTCGTCGCCGCCAACGCCACCGCGTCGCTCTGGCTCACCAGCTCGAACCCCTCCCCTGCCGACCCGGAGTGCGGGGGCCCCTTCCCCGCCGACAGCTTCCGGGCCGACCTGCTCGACCACGATCCGGACGGCCCGGCCGGGAACGGGACGCTCATCGGCTCGGGGACCGTCACGAGCCCCGGCGGCACCGCCGCGCTCGTCCCGGTCGCCTTCGCCAACGCGCCCTACACCATCGCGCCGGGCCACCGGCTCGTCCTCCAGCTCAACTACTCGGCCTCCACCGCCGACAGCTACTGCAGCTCCAACGGGCTCGTCTACGGCAGCCCCGCGATGTCGAGCGGCGTCGCGATCTCCGACGCCGTGACCTGCACGCCCTCGAGCGCGCTCGCCATGCCGGCCGGCCAGGGCGCCGGCGGCGTGTCGCTCGATCCGGCCGCGCTCGTCACCGCGACCGGGGTGAGCGGGCTCCGCTTCCGGGTGGGGCTCGCGCCGAGCGACGGGTTCGCCGCCCTCGATCCGAAGTGGACCAGCACCAACATCGGCTCGGGCGTCACGGCCGGCGCCGCGCTCACCGCGAGCGGCGGGCAGCTGCGCGTGCAGAGCCCGAACGGCACCGGCGCCTTCGGGACCACCGACTACTTCCGGTTCGTCTCGCAGCCCGTCGCCCTGAGCGGCGACTTCACGGTGGACGTCCGGGTGGACGAGATCGACGGCTCGGCCAGCAGCCCGCGCGCCGGCCTCATGGTCCGGCAGGACCTCTCGGCGACGGCCGTCAACGCGGCCCTGTTCGTGGCGCCGGGCGCAGGGGCGGTGTTCCAGGCCCGGAGCACGACCGGCGGCGCCACCGCTTCGACCACCGTCGCGGGGGTCACGCCGGCCGCGTGGATCCGGCTCAGCCGCGCCGGCGGCACGCTCACCGGCTACTACTCGAGCGACGGCGTGTCGTGGACCCAGGCCGGCTCGCAGGCCGTCTCGCTCACCGGCACCTTCTACGTCGGCGTGGCGGTCGGCGCCGGGTCCTTCGTCTACCCGTACACCGCCTCCTTCTCGCGCTTCCTCCTGACCCAGCCCTACGTCCCGAGCGACTGGTCCACCGGCACCTACGCGACGGCGGCCTGGCCGCGCGGCACCTACTGGCTCCTCGCCCAGGGCACGACCAACTGCGGGAACCCCCTCCCGCCGGTGATGGGCGCGTTCCACTTCTCGGTCGGGACCACCACGCTCGGCGATCACCTCGCCTCGGAGCCGCCCGACGTCCCGCAGGCCTGCCCCGCGCCCGGCGCCAGCGGCGCCACCTACGACGCCGACGCCTTCACCCTCTCGACCTCCGTCTTCACCGACAGCGTCACCGCGCTCACGCTGGCGCTCACCGGCACCCCCTCGGCCGCCCAGTCCATCCTGGTCACGAGCGACGACGGCGCGACCGTCTACGGCCAGGTGACCCCGTCGAGCCTCACGCCGACCGTGGCGCTCGCGACGCCGATCCCGGTGACCACCACGCCGCGCCAGTTCCGGCTCAAGATCCTGCCGGCCGCCTACGCCGCCCTGGCCTCGGGGCAGAGCTACCCGCTCACCGCCCGGGTGACGACGCTCACGTCGAACAACGACGTCGCCGGCGCCGACGCCAGCGGCGCCACGGTGACGGTGGACCGCGCGCCGCCGACGCCCCCCGCGTCGTGGAGCGCCGCCGCGACCGCCACCCCGAACCAGATCGCGCTCTCCTGGCAGAACCCCGCGACCGACTTCACCCGGGCGGTGATCCTGCGCAGCGCCGGGGGCGCGAGCGTGCAGACCACCCGCCTCACCGACGGGACGAGCTACGTGATGGGCGGCACGCTCGGCACCGACACGGCCGCCTACGTCGGCGCGGCGCAGGCCTACTCGGACCAGGCGCAGGGCGGGCTCGCCTACCGCTACCTCGCCTTCTTCGGCGACGCCTGCGGCAACTACTCCGCCGGCGTGCCGGCCGGCCCGGCCACGCCGGTGGTCCCGCCCTACGCGACGACGGTGGGGGCGCTCACGGCCACGCCCGGCTTCTGCTCCCAGGTGAGCCTGTCGGCCGCCTTCAGCGGCGACGGCGACCTCGACAACGCGGCCACTTTCGCCCGCGGCAGCTCGCCCTTCGGGCCGTTCACCCCGGCCTCCTGCGCCTCGGCCCCGTCGCGTGGGCTCACCACCTGGTCGTGCGTGGACGACAGCCCGACCACCGGAGGGCTCTGGTACTACCAGGTCACCTTCACCGACGGCGACGGCGTGAACGGCCAGAGCACCGCCCTCACCGGACCGGTCGTCGTCTCGGCCTGCGCCGACGGCACGGGCGCGCTCACGGTGATCCCCCTCGGGGCGACCCCCGACGTGGCGGCGGCCCCGCCCGGCTCGGTCAACGTCACCGCCGGCAAGTTCCGCCTGAACGTGGCCAACGGCTCGGTGCAGGTGACCGGCATCACCCTCGCCAACACCGCCGCCAAGGCGGCCCCGCCGGGCGAGCTCCAGTCGGTGAGCCTCTACGAGGACCTGGGCACGACGCCGGGGGCCTGGGACGCGGGCGACGCCAAGGTCGCCACCGCCGTCTACGACCCCGGCCGGATGGCCTGGGTCCTGCCCGGCTTCGCCGTGACCGCGGGGAACCACGACTACGTCCTCACGGTGGCGGTGACCCTCGGCGCCGACCCCACCGCCGGCGAGCAGTTCCGGCCGTCATTCGGCACCGCGGACGTGAGCGTCATCTCCGGCGCCCGCATCCTCAACACCGCGACGGTGACCGGCGGCACGGTCACGATCGCCGGGGCGCTCGCCGGCGCGGCGGTGGGCGACCCCACCCCGCAGAGCCTCGTCCCGATGGTCTCGATCCTGAACCCCGGGCACGCCGCCACCGTGAGCACGGACGCGAGCAGCCGGATCCGGGTGCAGGTGCAGGTCTACGACCCGAGCGGCAGCGGGGTCTCGAGCGTGAAGCTCTCGCGCGCCGCCGGCGCGAGCGGCACCTTCACCGACACGCTCGCCCCCAACGCGGCCTACGCGTCGGTGGCCGGCGCGAAGGCGGGCGTGTACCAGGCGGACCTCGCGTTCACGCCGGGCGCGTACGTGCTGCAGGCCCAGGCGGTGAGCGCGAGCGGCAACACCGGCTACTCGTCCCCGGCGGTGATCACGGTGAACGCGAAGCGGACCGGGGACGGCAACCTCCTCGCCCGCGCCAACTCGAGCCAGCTCTGCGTGGATTGCCACAACGTCAAGACCCACTCGAGCCAGAGCACCGCCGACCCGGCGACCGGCCTCTCCAAGTACGGCTCCTGGTCCACCACCTGCCGCGACTGCCACACCCCGCACAACACCCACAACGCCCAGCTCCTGCGCGAGAGCATCGTGCCGCCCTCGTACGGCGGCTACGTGCCCGCCAAGACCGTGGTGTTCCAGGACCGGATCACCGGCGACTCGGGCGCCACCTCCACCGCGGTCTCCTTCGTGACGAGCAACGCGAGCCTCGTCGCGGCCCGGACCACCGGGCCGTGCCAGGCCTGCCACACGCGCACCGCGAGCCCGGCCGGCGTGGCGCGCTGGCGCGGTGCGGGCAACCAGGACCCGGCCCACTACGCCGGGACCGACACCACCGCCTGCACCGGCTGTCACTCCCACCAGAACGGCTTCCGCGGGCGCGAGGCCCAGGGCGGCGAGTCCTGCGCGAAGTGCCACGGCGCCAAGCTCGCGGGGATGCAGGCCGGGGCGCGCGCCTCGGCCCACGCCCTCGGCGCGGCGGGCGCGAGCGACGCGCCGCAGGACAACGCCACCGCCTGGGGTAATCCCCTCGCGGCCAACGCGCCGGCCGCGCGCTCCTGCGTGGACATGTGCCACCCGGACCACGTCCACAACGATCCCTCGGCCTGGCCGGCGGCCGTCCACGCGAGCAATCTCCACCGGTCGCCCCTGACGGCGGCCTCGCGCGCGCTCACCCGCGACACCACTCCGTCGAGCGCCACCTACGGGCAGGCCACCGCGGCGAGCGGCGCCGGCGTGCTGCGCGCCGACCACGTGCCGGGTCAGGTCCAGGGCTGCATGGCCTGCCACCAGAACCCGGTGGACGCGAGCCGGCCCTACATCGACGCGACCCGCTACGATCTCTCGGCCCACAACACCACCTCGGCGGGCGGGACGGCGTGGGAGTACGTGATGCACGACGACGCCCCCGGGGCGACGCCGAGCGTGAGCTCGCGGCTGCAGCGCAACTGCACCAAGTGCCACGCCGGCCGCCAGAGCGAGGGGCAGACGCCGAGCTGGAGCGTGCAGGGCAACGGGCCGGTCCAGGGGCCGCACTGGTCCGACAATCCGGCCCTGCTCGCGGGGGCCCTCGCGCCCGCGGGCGATCCGACGCGGAACGTCTGCTACAACTGCCACGGCGGCGGGACCGGCGCCGGCAAGGACTTCTCGGGCAAGAACGTGGCCCAGGCGGTGGCCCGCGGGGCCGCCGGCGCGCGCCACCCGGTGGACGCGGTCTCGCAGCACTCGACCGCCGTGGAGTCGGCCGCGACGTACGGGACGCGGCTCGGGGGCGCTCCCCGCCACGCCGGCTGCGCCGACTGCCACGACGCCCACCAGGCCCGGTCGGGCGCGCACACCACCGGCAGCCCCCTCGCCGGCCCCACGCTGCAGGGCGCCTACGGCGCGACGCTGTCCACCTACCCGCCGGGCTGGAACCCGCCGGCGAGCCCGTCCTACTGGACCGCCGGCCGCCTCCAGGCGGGCGTCGACCTCGAGGCGGCGCTCTGCTTCAAGTGCCACTCGGCCTGGTACTGGGGCAGCGGCACGCCGCCCACCTCGCCCGACCTCGGCGCCGCGGCGACCGACCAGGCGCGCGAGTTCAACCCGAACAACCTCTCGTTCCACCCGGTGCTCTCCGACTGCTCGAAGAACATCGGCCGCATCGACCCGCGGAACCTCCTCGGGAGCTGGAACAAGACGGCCAACGTCAACCGGATGACCTGCACCGACTGCCACGCCTCCGACTCGACGAGCGACCCCGCCGGCCCGCACGGCGCCGGCTCGCGCTTCCTGCTCAAGGGTCCCAACACCGCCTGGGACGCCAGCGTGAACTGGGCGGGCAACTACGGCAAGACCGGCAGCCAGGGCATCTTCTGCTTCAACTGCCACGACCCGAGCTTCGCCTACACCCGCAACCCGATGCACACCGACACCGGCTTCGAGTACCACGGCGGGATGCCCTGCCAGACCTGCCACGCCGCGGTGCCGCACGGCGGGCCCCAGGTCGGGCTGCTGGTGGCGGGGGCGGGCAGCGGCGCGGCGACGTGGGCCGGCGACTACGACGGCTCGCCGACGTACGCCGCCAGCCAGTGGCTGTACATCGCCGGCTACCCGGGAGCGGGGAACACCTGGCAGCAGGGCAACTGCGGCTGCGGCGGGCCAAGCCACAGTGAGTGACGGCGAGCCCGGACCGGTCGGCCGGCGGAGCCGGCTCGGCCGACTGAAGCGCGCGCTGCGCACGCCCGCCATCATCCTCGCGGAGGTGCTCGGGCTCGCGGCCGCCGGCGCTCTGCTCGCGACCGTGCCCCAGGCCGGCGCGGGCGGGGAGCTCGAGGCGGGGCCGCTCGGGACGCCGCTCCGGCTGCTCGGCGCCGACCGGGTGCTGCGCACGCCCTGGTTCGCGGGGCTCGTCCTCGCCACCGCGGCGTCGCTCCTCGTCATCGTCTGGGATCAGTGGCGGCAGCTCCTGCGCACCTGGCGCGCGCCGCCGTCCCTCTACCGGCTGCGCGGAGCCCACTACCGCCGCGAGCTCGAGCGCCCCGCCACGCCCGGCGGGCCGCCGCCGCCCGTCGTGCGCCGCGAGCACCGGCTCGGGCTCGCCGGCTCGCCGCTGCTGCACCTCGGGCTCTTGCTGGTGGTGCTGGCGGGCCTGCTCCGCGCCACCCTGGCGCGCGAGGCCCTGGTGGACCTCGTGGAGGGGCAGCCGCTCGACCCCGCGCCGTCGGCCTACGGGCTGCAGCGCGGTGGGCTCCTGGCGAGCCCCTTCGCACTGCCGGAGCGGCTCCGGATCGAGCGCTTCCACCTGGAGCGGTACCCGAGCGGCGCGCTCAGCGCGCTCTCCGTGGACGTGCGGCTCGGCGCCGAGCAGCGGCCGGCGCGCGTCGCCATCAACGCCCCGCTGGAGCTGGGCTTCGACCGGCTCTACGTCACGCAGACGATGGGGCCGGCGGCGTTCCTGGTCCTGTCCCGGCCCGGCGCGGCGCCGGTCCGGGCGGCGATGTTCCTCCGCGAGGAGCGTCCGGGCGGCAGGCGCCTCCTCTCGGAGCACGGCTTCCCCGGCGGGACGACGCTGCGGGTCGAGACCCTCCCGGCCGCGGCCGGCACCGGAGCTGGGGCCCGCCGGGCGCTGTGGGTCACCGCGCTCCGGGGCGGGGCGCCGGCCGGCGCGGCGGCGCTCGCGCCCGGGGAGGCCCTCGACCTGCCGGGGGGCGAGCAGGTGCGGCTGCTCGAGGTGCGCCGCTGGATCCGGTTCGCCGGCGCGCGCGACCCGTTCACCGCGCTCGCCTACCTGGGGTTCGTGCTCGTGGTCGCCGGCGCGGCGCTGCTCTTCTTCCTCGTCGAGGTGGAGTGGGCGGTGGTCCCGGAGCCGGGAGATCGGCCCGAGGTGGAGCGGGTGACGGTGCTGCTCCGGGCGCGGCGCTTCGCGCCCCTGCAGCGGGAGCGGTTCGAGCGGCTGGTCGAGGCGGCGGGGCGAGGGGGCGAGGGGTGACGATGGCGTGGGACGGGTTCCGGACGCAGGTGGTGCTGCAGTGGGGCGCGGTAGCCTGCGACGTCGCGGCCGCGGCCCTCTTCACGAGCGCGGCGCTCTTCGCCCGCCCGGCGCGGGCGCGCTGGGCGCGGTGGTGCGCGGCGCTGGGGCTCGCGCCGCACGGCGTCGCGATCGCGCTGCGCTGGCTCGAGGTGGGGCACGGCCCCTACATGATGAAGTACGAGGTGCTCACCTCGATCTCCTTCACCGCCGTCGCCCTGCTGCTCGTCTTCCTGTGGCGCCGGCCGGACTGGAGCGCGCTCGCGGTGGTGGTGATGCCGGTCGCGATCCTGCTGCTCGGGCTCGGCCTCTTCGCCCACCCCGCCGCGCGGGACCTCCCGCCGACGCTGCGCTCGGCCTGGCTCGTCTTCCACGTCATCTTCGCGAAGCTGTCGGCGGGGGCCTTCATCCTCTCCCTCGCCACCGCGATCTGCCTGCTGCGCCAGGAGCGCCGGCCGAGCCCGCGCATCCCCCCGGCCGACGCGCTCGACGCCTACACGGTCCGGTTCGTCGGCTTCGGGTTCGTGTTCTGGAGCGTCACCATCGCCGCCGGGGCCATCTGGGCCAACCAGTCCTGGGGCCGGTACTGGGGCTGGGATCCCATCGAGACCTGGTCGCTCGTGAGCTGGCTCGTCTACGCGGCCTACCTCCACGCGCGGCTCTTCTTCCGGATGGCGCGCGCAGCCGCGGCGTGGCTCGCCATCGCCTGCTTCGCCCTCTTCATCCTCACCTTCCTGGTGCTCACCTTCGTCGTGCCGTCGCTCCACTCGGCCTACCTGCAGTGACCGCGCCCGCGGTTGACTGACCGCGCCCGCGGTTGACTTCCCGGCGCGGGCCGCGGAAGAAGGAGACATGCCTCCCCGCTGGGGTCGTCGCGCCCCGGAGCTCGCCGCGGCCGCCGCCGGACTCGCCCTCTTCCTCTGCCTCGGTGGCGGGGCGGTGATCCGGCCCGGGAACGTGGCGTGGATGGGCGCGGGCGACTGGGCCTCGCACCTCCTCGGCTGGCTCCACTTCCGCAACGCCGCCTGGGCGCTGCCGCTCGGGCGCATCGACGGCGAGCTCTACCCGGTCGGCACCACCGTCGGCTTCACCGACTCGATCCCGCTCCTGGCGATCCCGCTCAAGCTCGCCTCGCCGCTCCTGCCCGGCACCTTCCAGTACTTCGGCGCCTGGCTCGCCCTCTGCTTCGCCCTGCAGGGCTGGGCCGGCGCCCGGCTCACCGCCGTCCTCTCGGATCGCCCGCTGCACCGGGCCCTGGGCGGCGCCCTCTTCGCCCTCGCGCCGCCGCTCGCGGCCCGCGCGGTGCTCTTCCGGCACCCCAGCCTCTGCGCCACCTGGCTCCTGGTGGGGCTCCTCGCGCTCGCCCTCGCGCCGGCCGCCGCCGCGCCGGGTCCGGCGCGGCGGGCCCTCGGCGCGCTCGGGCTCGTGCTCCTCGCCGCCGCGATCCACCCGACGCTCTGCGCCCTGGCGCTCGGCCTCGCGCTGGCGCTGCTCGCCCGGAGCGCGCTCGAGGGCGCCCTCTCCTGGACCCGCGCCGCCGCCTGGAGCGCGGCCGTCGCCGCGCTCGCCGCGGCGCTCCTGGCGCTCCTCGGGTACGCCGGCGGCACCCCCTCCGGCGCCGCCGGGTTCGGCGAGTTCTCGGCCGACCTGCTCTGGCCCCTGAACGGCTTCGGCGCCTCCCGCCTGCTCCCGGCCCTGCCCGCCGGGCCGGGTCAGTACGAGGGGATGGGCGCCCCCGGCCTCGGCGCGCTCGCGGCGGGCGCGGCCGGGCTCGCGCTCCTCGCCGCCCAGCGCCGGCTCCGGCCCGCCCCCGGGCGGCTGCGGGCGCTCTCGCCGCTGCTCGGGGTCAGCCTCGCCTGCGCCGCCTTCGCGCTCGCCACCCCGATCACGCTCGCCGGCCGGCCGCTCCTCTCCCTCGACGCGATCTACGCGCGGCTCGGGCCGCTCACCGGCGCCTTCCGCGCCTCGGGCCGGTTCGTCTGGCCGCTGTCGCTCCTCCTCACCGCCGGCGCCCTCGCGGCGCTGCTCGCCGCGCTCCGGGATCGGCCCCGCCTCGCCACCGCCGCGCTCGCGGGCGCGGTGGCGCTCCAGGCGGCGGACCTCTCGGCCCTCCCCGCCCGCGACCTCTTCCCGGCGCGGGCCTGGCGGCTCGCGTCGCCGGCGTGGGAGGCGGCGCGCGGCGTCCGCCACGTGGCGATGCTGCCGCCGGAGATCAAGAACGGCGGGCCGTCCTGCAACGGCGACTACGCCTGGGACGACTACGTGCCGCTCTCCGAGCTCGCCTACCGGCTCGGCGCCACCTTCAACAGCGGCTGGACGGCGCGGCTCGACGCCGGGGCCTCGGAGGCGGCCTGCCGCGCGCTCCTGGCCGAGGCGCTCGCCGGCGCGCTCCGCCCCGACACCCTCTACGTGCTCCACCCGCGCATGCGCCGCCACCTGCCGCCCGGCAGCGCCCGGTGCGGCGAGGTGGAGGGCCACACGGTCTGCGTGGCGCCGGGGACCGCCGGCCCCCTGGCGACGCTCGCGGCGGCCTGGACGCCCTTCCCGGATCCGTCGCGCCTGGACGGGAGGTAGTGCGGCTCAACAGGGCGCGCCAGCGCCGAGCGAGAACGGCGCACGAGGAGCGCGCAGCGCAGGCGTACTTCTTGGTACGCCGAGCAGCGAAAGCGACGAGTCCGCCGTTCGCAGCCGGCGATCGCGCGCCTAGAGGCGCTCGTCGATGGCGCGGTTGGACATCTCGTCCGCCGCCGCGTTCTGCTCGCGCGGGATGTGGCGGACGCTCACCTGCGGGAACGCGGCGAGGAGCGCCTTGGCCTCGGCGTGGAGCGGGGCGAGGTGCTCGGCCTTGACGGCGTAGGTGCCGTCGAGCTGGCGGACGAGGAGCTCCGAGTCGGCGAGGACCTCGAGCTCCTTGATGCCCATGGCCCGGGCGCGCTTGAGCCCGAGGATGAGCCCCATGTACTCGGCGACGTTGTTGGTGCTCTCGCCGAGGAACTTGCCCACCTTGGCGACGATGTGGCCGGCCGGGTTGACGATGACCGCGCCCGCGCCGGCAGGGCCGGGGTTGCCGCGGGCCGCGCCGTCGGTGAAGAGGCGCGTGCACGGCGGCGGGGCGGCCGCCTCGGTGGCGGCCCGCTCCCGCTCCTCGGCGGCGGCGGCGGCGCGGGCCTTCTTCTTCTGCTCGCGCTCCGCCTTCGACTCGTTCATCGCCGCCTCGAGCTCCTCGGCGGAGGCGCGCGCGGCCTTCTCGACCTCGCTCGCCTTGCGGACCTTCATCGCGCCGGACTTCCCGCCGGAGGCCGGGGCCTGGGCGGCCTCGGCCTCCTCGATGCGGTCGGCGGCGGCGGCGAGGAACTTGCCGAGGGTGTCCCGGTCCCAGCCCTTGTAGCGGGCGAGGGTGCGCGGGAGCTCCTCGTTGGCCGCGATGAACCGGAGCAGCTCGGCGAGGACCTGCTTCGCCACGGCTAGGCCGGGTCGGGCGCCGGCGGGTTGACCGCGGCGGCCGAGTAGATGATGCGGTTGCAGCTCGGGCAGGTCTCGACCGAGTCGGCCCGCTGCAGCACGATGGAGAGCTGCGGCGGGATGTTCCGGTTGCACCCGGTGCACGTCGCGCCCACCACCGGCGAGACCGCGATCCCGGCGCGGCGGCGCCGGATGTTCTCGTAGCGGGAGAGGAGCGAGGCGTCCACGCGGGTCACCGCCTCGGCGCGGCGGGCGTCGAGCTCGCCCAGGCGGCGGGTCATCTCGGCCTCCGCCTGCTCGAGCCCCTGCCGGTCGCTCTGGGTCGCCATCTCGCGCTCGGAGAGCTCCTCGGCGCGCTGGTCCACCGCGGCGCGGAGGGTGCCCGCGGCCGCCGCGAGCGTCTTCAGCTGCTCCGACTGGGTCTCGTTGGTCTTCTTGGCGATGTCGATCTCGCGCGAGAGGGCGGCGTACTCGCGCGGCGTCTTGATCTCGCCGAGCCGGCCCTCCCACTTCTTCACCTTGTCGCGCTCCATGGCGAGCAGCGACTCGACCTGGCGGCGCTCCCGCTCGTTGTCCTCCAGGCGCCCCTTCTCGGCCTCGTAGGCGCGCTGCGCCTCCGACACCTTGGCCTCCAGCTCGGCGCGGCGGGCCGGCAGGCCCTCCGCCTCGGCGCGGACGGCGTTCATCTCGAGATCGATCTGCTGCAGCTCTTCCAGCGCTTTCAGCTTCTCACGCAACGACAAAGCGACTTCCTCCTAGGTATCCCCGCCACGAAATGTAGGCCCACCAGGATTCGAACCTGGATCGGATCGGTTATGAGCCGACGGCTCTGCCGTTGAGCTATGGGCCCGCCTCGGCGGGAGAGCCCGCATCATACACGGCCGGCCGCCGGCTAGCTCTCCACGAAGCTCTTGAGCCGCTTCGAGCGGCTCGGGTGACGCAGCTTGCGCAGCGCCTTGGCCTCGATCTGCCGGATGCGCTCGCGCGTCACCTCGAAGTCCTGCCCGACCTCCTCGAGGGTGTGGTCGGACTTCTCGCCGATGCCGAAGCGCATGCGGAGGACCTTCTCCTCGCGCGGCGTCAGGGTGGCGAGCACCTTCCTGGTCTGCTCGGCCAGGTTCATGTTGATGACCGCGTCGGAGGGCGAGACGATCGCCTTGTCCTCGATGAAGTCGCCGAGGTGGCTGTCCTCCTCCTCGCCGATGGGGGTCTCGAGCGAGATCGGCTCCTTCGCGATCTTGAGGACCTTGCGGACCTTGTCGAGCGGGAGCTCCATCTTCTCCGCGATCTCCTCCGGGGTCGGCTCGCGGCCCAGCTCCTGCACCAGGTAGCGGCTGGTGCGGATGAGCTTGTTGATGGTCTCGATCATGTGCACCGGGATGCGGATGGTGCGGGCCTGGTCGGCGATGGCGCGGGTGATGGCCTGCCGGATCCACCAGGTGGCGTAGGTCGAGAACTTGTAGCCGCGCTTGTACTCGAACTTGTCCACGGCCTTCATGAGGCCGATGTTGCCCTCCTGGATCAGGTCGAGGAACTGCAGGCCGCGGTTGGTGTACTTCTTCGCGATCGAGACCACGAGGCGCAGGTTGGCCTCCACGAGCTCGGTCTTGGCCCGCTCGGCCTTCTGCTCGCCGCCGCTGATGGCCATGTAGCTGCGGCGCAGGTCCTCCACCTTCACGGTGGCGGTCGAGCCGGGCACCTGGGCCTCCTCCTCCACGCGCAGGATCTTGCGCAGGGCGGTGCGGACGGTCCGGTCGATGTCCTCCATCTCCTCCGGCTTGAGCCCGAGCTTCTTCGCGAGCTTGCGGCGGGCGGCGTCGTCGTTGCGCGCCTCGCGCAGCGCCTTCTTGAGCTCCTTGAGCGGGATGCCGCTGCGCCGCTCGCTGTCGAGCAGCTCGCGCTCGCTCTCCTCGACGCGCTTGATGAGCGCCTTCAGCTTGAGGACGATCCGGTCGATCTGCTTCTTCGAGAGCTGGATCGCCTCGAGGTGCTCGAACATCTGCGCCTTGATGGCGTTGACGTCGCCGCGCAGCTCCTTGCGCTTCGGGTCGGAGAGCTTCTTCGGGCCGCGGAGGGTCTCCTCGATCTTCTCGATGTCGGCCCGGAGCTTCTTGATCCGGTCGATGTGCTTGAGGACGTGCTCGACCTTCCGCTCCTCCTCGCGGGGGATGCGCGGGGCGGCCTCCGCCCCCGGCTCGGCCGGCGCCTCGCCCTCGGCGGGCTCGCCCTCCGCGAGCTCCTCCTCGACCTCGGCCTCCTCCTCCTGCTCCGCGGCGTTCTCGTCGCCGGCGTCCTTGATGATCTCGCGGACGCGGATCTTGCCCTTCCGGAGCCGCTCGCCCAGGTCGAGGATCTCGCGGATGGCGATGGAGCTGCCGAGCACCGCGGCGAGGACCTCCTTCTCGCCCTCCTCGATGCGCTTGGCGATCTCGACCTCGCCCTCGCGGGTCAGGAGGGAGACCGACCCCATCTTGCGCAGGTACATGCGCACCGGGTCGTTGGACTTCCCGTAGCCGGGGTCCTCCTCCTCCTTCTTCTCCTCCTCCTCCTCCTCGGTCTTCGCCTCCGGCTCGGGCGGCTTGTCCGGGAGCTTCATCTTCTTGGCGTCGTCCACCACCTCGATGTCGTGCTCGCCGAACATCGACATGACGTCGTCGATCTGCTCGGAGCTGACGACGTCGGGCAGCGCGTCGTTCACCTCGTCGTAGGTGATGAAGCCCTTCTCGCGGCCCCGGTCCATGAGGGCCTTGAACTCGGCCCGCTCGGAGAGCTCGCCGCCGTCCTCCACCTCGTCGTCGTCCACGACGACGTCGAGCGACTCGTCCTCGTCGTCCTCGTCGGCGACCTCGGCGGTCGCCGGGGCCTTGCGGAGCTTCGGCTCGGCCGACTTGGCGTGGGCCGCGGCGGGGCGCTTCTCCTCGCCGTCGAGGTGGCGGGCGGCCTCCTTCTCCTTGGCGTGGGCCTTCGGCTCGGCGGCGTGCTTCTCGGCCTTCGCCTCGACGTGCTTCGGCTCGGCCTTGGCCTTCGCGGGCGCCTTGGCCTTCGCCTCGTGGCCCTTCGCCTCGTGCGCCTTCGCCTCGTGCGCCTTCGCCTCGTGGCCCTTGGCCTCGTGCGCCCGGGCGGCGGGCTTGTGGGCGTGCGCCTTGTCGGCCGCCTTGTGACCGTCGTGGGCCTTGTGCTTGCCCGGCTGTCCCTCGCCGCGGGCGCGGATGGCGGGCCCCCGGGCGACGACCTTCTCGGGCTTGGCCTTGGCCTTCGTGACGTGCTTCTCCGGCGCCTTCTTCGTGGCGCTCTTCTTGGCGGCGTGGGGCTTCGACGTCGTCATGTGGCTGGGGTCCTCCGCCTTCTCGCGAACGGCAGTAGTAACGGGGTCGCGGCGGGTGAGCCCGCCCAACTTCCCAAGAATGCTTCGGAACGCGCCTTTCATCCTCGCTCCAGGGCGGACAGGCGCTTCTTCATGTCCTTGAGCCGGGCGGCGAGCTCGAGCCCTTCCGAGACCAGCTCCGCCGGCGAGGGGGAGCCGGCGCGGGCCACCTGGGCCTGGGCCTCGAGCAGGCGTCGCTCGAGCTGCGCCACCTTGGACTTCACCACCGCCCGGCGGAGCTCGCGCTCGGCCGCCGCCGCCTCGGGGCGGGCCGGGCCGAGCAGCTGGCGCACCCGGTTGAGCTGGGAGGGCGAGAGCAGCCCCTCGAGCCGCGCCGGCGCCTGCTCGCCCCGCAGGTCGCCGCGGACGAGCGCCCGGACCACCTCGGCCGGCCCGGGCGGCAGCAGATCGGCGAGCGCCTCCTCGTCGGCGACGCCGGCGAGGTCGGGGAACGAGGCGAGGAGGCCGAGGGCGTCCACCGCCGGCGTGGTGAGCACCCGGGCGCCGGGGCGGCGCGGCGGCTCCGGAGGAGGGAGGACCGGGCGCGACGGCGCCTCGCTCGTCGCGTGGGGCGCGGGGGCGGCGGCGGCGGCCGGGGCGGGCCGCCCGCGGCCGGACTGGGCCGGTCGCTCCACCTCGGCGGCGAGGAGGCCGGGGTCGATGGCGAGCCGCTTCGCGGCCCGCTCCTCGAACACCGAGCGCCCCAGGCCGGCCGGCATGGCGGCGAAGAACGGGCGGAGCTCGCGGACCGCGGCGAGCTTCTGCTCCACCGCGGCGTCGGCGCCGGCCCCGCCGCAGTGGGCGGCCACGGCGCGGTCGATGAGGAAGTCGGTGAGGGGCGTCGCCTGCGCCAGCAGCGCCTCCACGCCCTGGCGGCCGTTGGCGCGGGCGAACTCGTCGGGGTCGACCTTCCCGCGCTCGGCGGGGAGCACGGCCACCTTCCCCGACAGGCCCGAGGGCAGGATGGCCTGGGCCGCCTTGGCCGGCGCGGCGGCGCCCGCGGCGTCGCCGTCGAAGAGCGCCACCACCTCGCGGCAGTCGCAGCGGGCGAGCAGCTCGAGGTGCTCGGGCGTGAGCGCGGTGCCGCACACGGCGACGGCGTTCTTGACGCCCACCTGGTGCAGCCCGATCACGTCGAAGTAGCCCTCCACGAGTACGGCGCTCCGGGTCTTGCGGATGGCCTCGCGCGCGAGGTCGATCCCGTAGAGGACCCTGCTCTTCTTGTAGACCGGCGACTCGGGCGAGTTGATGTACTTCGCCAGCCGGTCGCCGTCCTGGCCCGGCAGCACCCGGCCGCCGAACCCGATCACCTCTCCGTCCAGGCCGGCGATGGGGAACATGAGCCGTCCCCGGAACCGGTCGTACGTCCTCCCCCCGTCCCGCTCGGCCACCAGGCCGGCGAGCTTCAGCGCCCCCTCGCCCACTCCCTTCGAAACCATCCGCGGCGTGAGATCGTTCCAGCCGCCCGCGGCGACGCCGAGCCGGAAGGCCCGGACCATCTCCTCGGACGTGCCGCGCGCCTCGAGGTACCGCCGCGCCGCCGCGCCGTGCTCGCTCGCGAGCCTGGCGGCGAAGTAGCGCGCCGACGCGTCGCAGGCGAGCAGCGCCTCCTTGCGCTCCCGCCGCCGCTCCCGCTGCTCCGCCCCGTCCTCCTCGCGGTCGGGGATCTCGACTCCCACCTCCGCCGCGAGCTGTCGCACCACCTCCGGGAACTCCTTGCCCTGCAGCTTCTGCAGGAACTTGAAGACGTCGCCCGCCTCCCCGCACCCGTAGCACTTGAAGTGCTTGTCCTCCGGGTAGACGTTGAAGCTCGGCGTCCGCTCCCCGTGGAAGGGACAGCACCCCTTCCACGTCCTTCCCGACCTCTTCAGCTCGACCGAGCGGCCGATCACCGCCACCGCGTCCACGCGTGCGCGGATCTCCTCGATGACGGCGTCCGGGATCATCCGGGCTCGGGCGTGACCTCCGCTACTTCCCGGCGAGCTTCTGCTTCACGAGGTCGCTCACCGCCTTCCCCTCGGCCCGGCCCTGCACCTCGGGGAGGAGCGCCTTCATGACCGCGCCCATGTCCTTCGGGCCCTTGGCGCCGGTCGCGGCGATGGCGGCATCGACCTTCTGGGCCAGCTCCTCCGGCGTGAGCTGCTGGGGGAGGTAGGCCTGGAGGATCACGATCTCGGCGTCCTCCTTGTCGGCGAGGTCGGCGCGGTTGCCGGCCCGGTACTGCTCCACCGAGTCGCGGCGCCGCTTGATCTCGGAGGCGATCACCTGCAGCACGCCGGCGTCGTCGAGCGACGCGCCGGCGCCGCCCACCTCGATCTCGCGGTACTTGATGGCGCTCTTCAGCATGCGCAGGACGCTCTTGCGGAGCTCGTCCTTCGCCTGCATGGCCGTCTTGAGATCCGCGTCCAGCTGCTGCTTGAGCGCCACGGCGCCCTCTCTTCCGGCTAGTAGGACTTGCGCGCCTTCTTCATCGCCCGCTTCTTCGCCGCGAGCGCCTTCTTCTTGCGCTTCACGCTGGGCTTCTCGTAGTGCTCGCGCTTGCGGATCTCCGAGAGGATGCCGGCCTTCTCGCACTGCTTCTTGAAACGCTTCATGGCGTTCTCGAAGGACTCGCCATCCTTGACTCGCACTCCGGTCATTCAGTTTCCTCGCTCGGCGGTGATGGGCTGCAAAAGGCAAGGAGCCGGGCGGGAAGCGCCCGGCTCTCGTTGGGTGGACAGACGCGCCCGTTTAACGGACAAGGGCCCGCCCTGTCAAGGGTTCTTCCCCCCGGCAGAGGGGCCGCTCGCACCCGGAGAGGCGGGGGCGTGGCGCCGCTCCAGGATCGCGTAGACCTCGGACGGCGTCACGTCGGCCGACGCGAGGAGCACGAACAGGTGGTAGAGCAGGTCGGCGGCCTCGTGGGCGAGGTGGTCCTTGGAGTCCTTCCCGTCGACGAGCCCCTGGTGGGCCTCGTTGACCTCGTAGGCCTCCTCCGCGATCTTCCGCCGGATCTTGGCGGGGTTGGCGAGCAGCTGCCGGGTGTAGCTCGTCCCCGCGCCATCGTCGGCCTTGCGCGACTCGATGGTGGCCCAGAGCTTCGCCAGGAATCGTTCGTCTGCCATGTCGGGGTCTCTCCGTTCAGGAAAAGCAGCTGCGGCTGCCGGTGTGGCAGGCCGGTCCGGTCTGCCGCACGAGGTAGAGGACGGCGTCGGCGTCGCAGTCCACCTTCACCGCGACGACCTCCTGCAGGTGGCCGCTCGTGGCCCCCTTCTTCCACAGCTCGCGGCGGCTGCGCGACCAGTAGTGCGCATAACCGGTGGCGACGGTGGCGTCGAGCGCCTCGCGGCTGGCCCAGGCGAGCATGAGGACGGTGCCGTCCTCCTCCTGGGCGATCACCGGGACGAGGCCGCGCTCGTCGTACTTGAGGCCGTCGAGAACGCCGGGGGCGAGCGTCAGCACGGCCGCACCTCGATGCCGCGGGCGGCGAGGAAGGCCTTCACCTCGCCCACGGTCCGCTCGCCGTCGTGGAAGATGCTGGCGGCGAGCGCGGCGTCGGCGATCTCCAGCCCGGCCGCGACGTCCTCGAGCGACCCGGCCCCGCCCGAGGCGATGACCGGGATGCTCACCGCGCCGGTGACCGCCCGCAGGAGCTCGAGGTCGTAGCCCTTGCGCGTGCCGTCGCGGTCCATGCTGGTGAGCAGGATCTCGCCGGCCCCGCGCCGCGCCACCTCGCGCGCCCAGGCCACGCCCTCGAGGCCGGTCGGCTTCGTGCCCCCGGCCACGTAGACCTCCCACTCGGGCGCGGGGCCCGGCCGGCGCTTCACGTCGATGGCCACCACCAGCGCCTGGGCCCCGGCCACGGCCGAGAGCCGGTCCACGAGGCCGGGATCGGCCACCGCCGCCGAGTTGACCGACACCTTGTCGGCCCCGGCGCGGAGCAGCGCCACCATGTCGGCCTCGCTGCGCACGCCGCCGCCCACGGTGAGCGGGGCGAAGACGCACTTCGCGGTGCGCTCGACGAGGTCGATGAGCGTGCCGCGAGCCTCGCGGGTGGCGGCGATGTCGAGGTAGCAGATCTCGTCGGCGCCCTGGGCGTCGTAGCGCGAGGCCTGCTCCACCGGGTCGCCGGCGTCGCGCAGGTTCTCGAAGTGGATCCCCTTCACCACGCGCCCGTCCTTCACGTCGAGGCAGGGGATGATCCGCCGGGCCGGCATCTAGGTCGTCTCCCCGGAGAGGCGCAGCGCGTCGGCGAGCTCGAGCCGCCGCTCGTACAGCGCCTTCCCGATTATCACGCCGGCGAGGCCGGCCTCCACGCAGGCGCGCACGTCGTCGAGGCTCGCCACGCCGCCCGACGCCACCACCGGCACCCCGGCGTCGCGCTGCAGCGCCGCCGCGCCGGCGGCGTCCACCCCGGTGAACATGCCGTCGCGGGCGACGTCGGTGTACTCGACGAGCGACACCCCGGCGTCGCGCACCCGCTTCGCGACCTCCACCGCCTGGAGCCCGCTCCCCGACTCCCAGCCCTGCACCGCCACCTCGCCCCCCTTGGCGTCGATGGCGGCGTAGACGCGGCCCGGGAAGGCCCGGCAGGCCTGCTGCACCAGCTCGAGCCGCGACACCGCCGCGGTGCCGACGACGGCCGCCCGGGCCCCGGCGGCGAGCACCGCCTCGATGGCCTCGAGGCTGCGCAGCCCGCCGCCCACCTCCACCTCGACCTCCACGGCGGCGATGGCCTTCACGGCGGCGGTGTTGACCGGCCGCCCGGCCCGGGCGCCGTCGAGGTCCACCACGTGGATGCGCCGGGCGCCGGCCTTGCGGAAGCCTTCGGCCACCTCGGCCGGATCGGCGGAGTAGACGGTCTGGGTGTCGAAGTCGCCCTTCTGGAGCCGCACCACGCGGCCGCCCATCAGGTCGATGGCGGGGAGCACGATCATGGATCCCTACAGGCGCACGAAGCGCTCGAGGAGCGCGAGCCCGACCTTCTGGCTCTTCTCGGGGTGGAACTGGACGGCGAAGACGTTGCCCCGCGCCAGGGCGGCGCAGTAGTCGCGGCCGTGGGTGGCGAGGAGCGCGGTGCCCTCCGCCCCGGCGGGCGCCGCGTAGGAGTGGGCGAAGTAGACGTACTGCCCGTCGAGCGGGCGGAAGAGCGGGTGGCAGGCCGCCGTGGCCCGCACCGGGCTCCAGCCGATGTGCGGCAGCTTCACCGTGTCGGGGAGCCGGTCGATGGTGCCCGGGATGAGCCCGAGGCCGCTCGCGCCCCCGGCCTCGACGCCGCGCTCGAACAGGATCTGGAGCCCGACGCAGATGCCGAGGAGCTTCGCCCCGCGCTCCACCGAGGCGAGGAGCGCCCCGGCGACGCCGCTGTTCCGCATCGCCTCGGCGCAGGCCGGCATGGCGCCCTGGCCCGGCACCACGATGCGATCGGCGCTCCCCACCACCTCGGGGTCGCGGGTGACCACCACCTCGGCCCCGACCGCCCGCAGCGCGTTCTCGACCGAGCGCAGGTTCCCGGCGCCGTAGTCGACGAGGGCGATCGGGCTCACAGCGTCCCCTTGGTGGACGGGAGCCCGCCGGCCTGCGGCGCGGTGGCGGCGCGGAGCGCCCGGGCCGTCGCCTTGAAGATCGCCTCGACGATGTGGTGCAGGTTGCGGCCGTAGCGGACGTTCACGTGCACGCAGATCCGGGCGTGGTTCACGAGCGCCTGGAAGAAGTCGCGCGAGAGGTCCACGTCGAAGTTGCCGATGAACTTCTTGCCGGCGGGCAGGTCGGCGTTCCAGGTGAGGTGCGGGCGGCCGGAGAGGTCCACCACCGCCTCCACCAGCGCCTCGTCGAGCGGGACGACGGCGTGGCCGTAGCGGGCGAGCCCGGTCTTGTCGGCGGTCGCCTCCCGGAGCGCCTCCCCGAGGGCGATGCCCACGTCCTCCACGGTGTGGTGGGCGTCCACGGCGAGGTCGCCCTCGGCCCGGACGCGCAGGGTGAGGCCGCCGTGGCGGGCGATCTGGTCGAGCATGTGGTCGAAGAACGGCACGCCGGTGGCGATCGACGCCTCGCCGGGGGCGAGCGCGAGGGCCACCTCGACGGCGGTCTCCTTGGTGCGGCGGCTCACCGCGCCCTTCCGGGCGGCGGGCTTCACTGGACCGCGGCGCGCAGCGCTTCGAGGCACTGGTCGTTCTCCTCTTCGGTGCCGGCGGTGATCCGCAGGCAGTTCTCGAGCGGCCCGGGCCGCGACAGGTTGCGCACCAGCACGCCCTTCGCGAGCATCCGCTCGTACACCCCGCGGGCGTCCACCGGCGTGCGGACGAGGACGAAGTTGGCGTCGCTCGGGTAGACCACCAGCCCGCCGACCGCTTCGAGCTTCGCGGCGAGGTCCTCGCGCGCCGCCCTCACCCGCGCGATGCGGGCGTCGAGCCGCGCCGGGCTGGCGAGCAGCGCCCGCGCGAGCGCGATCGAGACCGCGTTCACGTTGTAGGGCAGCCGCACCTTGTCGAGCTGCGCGATGAGGTCGCGCGGGCCGACGAGCGCGCCGAGCCGGAGCGCCGCGAAGCCGATCTTGGAGAGCGACTTCATCACGCAGAAGCTCGCGCCCTCGCGCACCCGCGGGAGCTCGGTCCGGCCGGAGAAGTCGGCGTAGGCCTCGTCGGCCACGAGCACGCCGCCGAAGCCCTCGGCGAGCCGCCCCAGGACGGCCGAATCGAAGCGGTTGCCGGTGGGGTTGTTCGGGGTCGCGAAGAGCGCCAGGGCCGGCGCCTCGCGCCGCATCGCCTCGGCGAGGGCCGGCTCGTCGAGCTGGAACCGCCCGTCGAGCGGGACCTTCACGCAGGCCATGCCGCGCGCCAGCGCCGCCGCCTCGAAGGTGCCGAAGGTGGGGGTCGGGAAGAGCGCCTTCGCCGGCCGCCCGTCCCGGCCGGCGCCGAAGGCGGTGTAGAGGATCGAGATGATCTCGTCCGAGCCGTTGCCGAGGATGATCTGGTCGGGCGAGACGCCCCAGCGGGACGCCAGCGCCTCGCGCAGGGGCCGCCCGCTCACCTCGGGGTAGCGGTGCACCAGCACGTCGCCGAGCGCCGCCGCCATGAGCTCCCGGTCCTCGCGCTCGAGCGGGAAGGAGCACTCGTTGGCGTCGAGCCGGACGAGGCCGGGGGTGTACTCGAAGGGCCGGTAGAGCTCGAGCCCGAAGACGGCCTCGCGCAGGTGGTCGCGCCAGCTCATCGGCGGCTCCCGGCGGCCTTGCGGGCCGGCTTGCGCGCGGGGGCCTTCGCCGCGACCCTGGAGGTCGCCTGGCGCGCGGGCGCCTTCGCCGCGACCTTGGGGCTCGCCCGGCGCGGCGCGGCGCCGGCGGCGGCCACCTCGCGGGCGAGCGTCTTCCGCGGCCGGGGCGCCCCGGCCCGCTCCGCCGCGAGGGCGAGGCGGACCCGCACCGCCCGGGCGTGCCCCTCGAGCCCCTCGGCCATGGCGAGGGCGTCGAGCGAGGGCGCCACCTCGGCGAGGGCCTTCGGGGTGAAGGCGAGCACGCTCATGCGGCGGCGGAAGGTGGCCACCGAGAGCGGCGACGCGAAGCGGGCGGTGCCGGCGGTGGGGAGCACGTGCGAGGGTCCGGCGAGGTAGTCGCCCACCGCCTCCGGGGTGCTCGTGCCGCAGAAGACGGCGCCGGCGCGCGAGAGCCGCTTCACCCAGCGCGGCGCGTCGCGCAGGAGGAGCGCCAGGTGCTCGGGGGCGAACTCGTCGGCGAGCCGGACCGCCTCGGCGACGTTCCTCGCCACCACCACCGCGCCGCGTTCGTGGATCGAGCGGCTCGCGATCTCCTGCCGCGGCAGCACGGCGAGCTGCCGGTCCACCTCGGCCAGGGCCTGCCGGGCCAGCCGCTCGGAGGAGGTGACGAGCACCGACACGGCGCGCACGTCGTGCTCGGCCTGGGCGAGGAGGTCGGCCGCGACCTCCTGCGGCGCGGCCGCGCCGTCGGCGACCACCAGGATCTCGCTCGGCCCGGCGATCATGTCGATGTCCACCTTGCCGTAGACCAGCCGCTTCGCCGCCGCGACGTAGGCGTTGCCCGGGCCGCAGATCTTGTCCACCGCGGGGACGGTGGCGGTGCCGTAGGCGAGCGCCGCGACCGCCTGGGCGCCGCCCATCCGGAAGAGGCGCGAGACGCCGGCGACGTGGCAGGCGGCGAGCGTCCAGGCGTCCACCTGCCCGCCCTGGCCGTCCGGGCCGGGCTTGGCGGCGGGCGAGCAGGCGACGACCTCGGCCACGCCGGCGACCTTGGCCGGCACGGCGGTGTGGAGCACGGTGGACGGGTAGCGGGCGGTGCCGCCCGGCACGTAGAGGCCGACGCGCGCCAGCGGGCGCGACTCCTGGCCGAGCGTGGCGCCGATGGCGTCGCGGCGGGAGGGCACGAGGGCGTCGCTCTCGCGGCGGTGGAAGGCCGCCACCCGGTCGGCCGCGAGCTTCAGCGCCTTGCGGGCCGCGGCGGGGAGGCCGTGGAAGGCGCGGGCGAAGTCGGCGGGGCCGAGGGCGAGGTCGGCGGCCGACGAGGGCGCGAAGCCGTCGTAGCGGGCCGTGTACTCGAGCAGGGCCGCGTCGCCGCGCTTGCGGACGTCGTCCACGATGCGGGCGGCGGCCTCGCGGACGGGGGCCTCGTCCTCGTCCGAGCCGCGGGCGCAGAGGCGGGTCCAGCGTTCCTGGAAGTCGGGGTCGCGGGTGCGGAAGATCTGCAACGGAGGGCTCCTCGAAAAGAGCCCATCCTTATAGTCCAAAGCCGCGGGTGTGGGGAGGTGGGCGCGCCCGGCCGGGACCCGCCGGGCCGCGGCGCTAGCAGCCCGGGCCGAACGACCAGCGCCAGCGCCCGCCCGACTTCTGGAAGCAGACCTCCGGCACGTACTCGAGGCCCGCCGCGTGGAAGTAGGTGCAGGCGAACCCGTCGTTCCGCTCGTCCGGCTGGCGGACCTCGATCCGGACGCCCTTGCCGGCGCGCTTCAGGAACTCGGCGAAGGAGTACGGCGCGGGCCGGCGCTTCGCCTGCTGCTCCATCTCCCGGGTGCTGAAGAGCGAGGCGTGGAGCCAGCTCCCGGGCTCGCCCAGGTACTCCGGCAGGTCGCGGGGCGCGTACTGCTCCTCGCCGCAGGTGATCCCGGCGGGGCTCGCCATGTCGAGCAGCCCCGCGACGTCCCGCCGCCGCACCGCGCCGGCGAAGCGGAGGGCGGCGCGGCGCACCGGCTCGGGCCGCTTCATCTCCACGCCCGCGGAGTGGGGCGCGGCGGCCAGGAGGTGGGCGATGGCGAGGAGGGGGAGCATCGAGAGGCGCCGGGGACCGTAGCAGCGATCGGCCGGGTGCGGAACCACCTTTCCGCGTTAAGCTTCGGGCATCCATGGCCGACCGCACCGACCTGTGGCTCCAGAACTACGTCGACGAGCGCGACGGCGCCGCCCTCTACGAGGGGCTCGCCAAGGTGGAGCGCGACCCCGAGCGGGCGAAGAGCTTCCGCGAGCTGGCCGAGGGAGAGCGGCGCCACTGCGAGGTCTGGCGGCGCAAGCTCGAGCGGGCCGGCCATCCGCTGCCGCCGGAGCTCCCCTCCTCCCGCATCCGCGTCCTCATCTGGCTGGCGCGCCGGCTCGGCACGGCGGCGGTCCTGCCCATGGTGGTGGAGAACGAGAGCGGCGACGCCGACAAGTACGAGCGGCAGGGCGGCGAGGCGGAGCTGGCCATCGCCGAGGAGGAGAAGGAGCACCGGAAGGTGCTCGTCGGGATGAACCGCGGCGAGCCGTCCGAGCCGCGCGGCCTCATCGCCACCCGCGAGCGCTGGCACCGCGGCGGGCGCGCCGGCGCCATCCGGGCCGCCATCTTCGGCATGAACGACGGGCTCATGTCGAACCTGTCCCTCGTGCTCGGGGTCGCGGGCGCCGGGGCGGAGCCGCGCCAGCTCCTCGTCACCGGGTTCGCCGGGCTCCTCGCCGGCGCCTGCTCGATGGCGGTCGGCGAGTACACCTCGGTGGCGAGCCAGCGCGACCTCCTGATGCGGCAGGTGGAGATCGAGCGGCGCGAGATCGCCGAGGCGCCGGAGGAGGAGGCGGCGGAGCTCGCCCTGATCCTCAAGGGGAAGGGGGTCTCCACCGAGCAGGCGAGCCGGACCGCCGCCGAGATCTTCAAGAGCCCGGACCACGCGCTCGACACGCTGGTGCGCGAGGAGCTGGGGCTCGACCCCGACGACCTCGGCTCGCCCATGGAGGCGGCGGTCTCGAGCTTCGCCATGTTCGCCATCGGCGCCATCGTGCCGGTGCTCCCCTTCCTCTTCACGCGGGGGCTCACGGCGGTGCTCGCCAGCGCCGGCCTCTCCTTCCTGGTCCTCGCCAGCGTCGGCGCCCTGGTCGGCTTCCTCTCCGGCACGAGCATGGTCCGCTCGGTGGCGCGCACGGTGGGGCTCGCGGCGCTCGCCGGCGCGGTCACCTACGGGGTGGGGCGGCTCGTGGGCGCGCGGCTCGACTGAGCGATCTGGCGGCCTCGGCCCGGCTCGACTGGAGCGAGCTCGCCGCTTCGGCCCGGCTCGACTGGAGCGAGCTGGCGGCTCCCACCCTCTCCCGCGCAGCGGGGGAGGGCCGGGGAGGGGGCGGCGGCAGGCGCGCGGCCCGCGCTCACCCCCCGCGGCGCTTCATGCGGCGCGCGGCGTAGTAGCGCGACACCTTCGGCAGGCTGAACCGGTTCATGGTCACCGAGTGGGTGACGAGCGCGTTCAACCGGTCGAGGTCGGTGAACCACTCCGGCAGGTGCACCGGGCCGGCGCAGAGCCCCTCCTCGATGAGCTCGCGGACCAGCTCCGCGTCGTCCACGCTCATCTTGCCGGCGAGGAACGCCCGCGCGAGGTCGAGGTCGCGCTGCTCCAGCACGGCCCGCAGGAAGTTGAAGGTGCGGCAGTAGCCGCGCTGGTAGGCGGCGTCCTTGGTGAAGGGCGCGCCCCCCTCGACCACGCCGCCGCGGAAGACCCGTTCGCTCATGAGCGCCGCGCGGTGCGGCGGGAACCGGTTGGCGAGGTAGCGGAACACCTCGAGGTAGTCGGCGCCGCGGGCCGCCATGTCGATGGCGATGGTCCGCTCGCCGAGCTCGATGTAGCGCTCGTCGGTGATGTTGCCGGAGAGGTACTCGGAGACGATGCCGCCGCCCTCCTGCGACTCGGTGTGGCGCGGCAGGCCCACGCGGAGCACCGTGAGGACCGGCTGGGCGGCGCCGTTGAGCGAGGTGAGGACGTGCCAGAGCCCCTCGTGGTGGGCCAGCGCCCGGACCTGGCGGGCCGAGAAGACGGCGCCCTTGCGCACCGCGATCCGCGTCGCGCCGGCAGCCGCGTTGGCGGTGAGCCGGACCCGCTCCTGCACCGTCACCCGGTCGCCCAGCACCGGCGCGCAGAGCCGGCGCACCCGCTCCACCGCCTCGGCGCTGCCCACGGTCTGCTCCTCGCCGGCGGCGCGCGGCCGGGCGGCCCAGAGCCGCGCGATGGCGAGGTTGTCGGCGTTGTTGTCCGGGAAGCGGTCGCGCGGGTCGCCGAAGATGCGGCGCGAGAGCTCGTAGAAGCGGCGCGTGCCCCGGGCGGCGAGCATCTCGACGACGCGCGCGAACTCGTCGCACTTCTCGCGCAGGAGGTGCTCCACCGGGTTCTTGCCGCGGATGCGCCGCCGGAGCCGCTGCAGCTCGCGGACCTTGGCGGCCGCGTCGTAGCCGAGCGGCGCGTACTCCGGGCGCGGCAGCTCGGTCGCGTCGTGCCGGAAGAAGCGCTCGTGGACCGCGGGATCCCAGTTGATGGCCTTCAGGATCCGGACCGGACGCTGGGCCGCGACGAGCTCGTCGGAGAGGCGGCGCAGGTACTCGGGGCCGGGGACGGCGCTCACGAGGCGACGATAGCACGGCCGGTGCGGGCGCACCCTGGCCGCGCGGCGCACCCCGGGACCGCCGCGCGGACGGACGGCCGCGCCCGCGGCGTCGCCCCGCGCCGATCTGGCGGGGATGGGCCCGCGGCACGCCCGTTGCTCTTCGGCCGCCCACGAAAGGAGAACGTCCATGGACCCCATCGGATCCGTCCACGTCGCCCCCACCACCGAGCGGACCGCCGCCCGGAGCCGCTTCGAGAACGCCGTCGAGAGCGCGAAGGCGCAGCTGGCGCGCGGCGCCCTCGCCACCGCCGACGTGGCGGCGCCGTTCCTGCCCGGAGGCCCGGTCCTCTCGGCCGCCGTCCGCGGCGCCATCGGCCCGGGCGAGCCGCTCTCCGTCAAGAGCTCCAGCGCCAGGAAGGGCGCGCCCGCGCCGCCGCGCGATCCCGGCTCCGGCTCGACCGGCTCCGGGAGCGGCTCCGGCACCGGCGGGCTCTCGACCGGCGGCGACGTCCTCGAGGCGACCCGCGCGCTGCAGATCGAGTCGCAGAGCATGAACCTCCAGTACCTGCAGCTCCAGGAGAGCATGCAGGCCGAGAGCCGGGAGTACACGGCGCTCAGCAACGTGATGAAGGTGAAGCACGACACCGCCAAGGCGGCCATCAACAACATCCACTGATCCCTCCCGATGACCCCGACCTCGCTCGCGGCGGCCGCTTCCGGCCCGGCCGCCCCCTCCACCCCCGCCCCGGGCAGCGGCTTCGGCGCGGTGCTCGAGGCCCGCAGCATGCGGCTGCCGGCGGCGGGCGCGCCGGCCGGGAGCTCCATCCCTGGCGGCGCGCTCGCCGCGGCCCGCGACGCCCTCGCCTCCCTCGAGCGCGCCCGGGAGCGGCTCGACCGGCTCCTCGACGGCGGCCGGGCGGGGCGCACCTGCACCGCCCGCGAGCTCCTCGCCGTGCAGCGCGAGGCGTACGGCTACGCCCAGCGGGTCGAGCTCGCCGCCAAGGTGGTGGAGCAGGGCGCCCAGACGGTGAAGCAGGCCGTGGGGACGCAGGTGTGAGGGCGGCAGGGCGCTCCGCCGGCGCGCTCGCGGCGGCGCTCCTCGCCACCGGCTGCGGCGGCGGCGAGGAGGTGCTCCACGGGCTCGACGAGCCGCAGGCCAACCAGGTGCTGGTCGCCCTCGAGGAGGGCGGCATCCACGGCCGCAAGGACCGGCCCGACGGCGCCGACGGCGGCTGGACGGTGCTCGTCCCCTCCGGCGCGGGCGGGCGCGCCCAGCAGCTGCTGGCCCAGCGGGAGCTGCCGCGGCCGCGCGCGCCCGGCTTCGGCGAGGTCTTCGGGAAGGGCAGCCTCGTCCCGTCGGCGACGGAGGAGCGCGCCCTCTACCTGCACGCGCTCGCCGGCGAGCTGTCGCGCAGCGTGGAGGCCATCGACGGCGTCCTCGAGGCGCGCGTGCACCTCGCGCTCCCGGAGCCCGGCCCGCTGCGGCCGGAGCCCGGGCCGCCGCCGCGCGCCGCGGTCCTGGTGAAGTCGTCCCCGGGGGCGCGGGAGCGGCTCGCCGCGCTCTCCGGCGGCATCCAGGCCCTCGTGGCCGGAGCGGTCGCCGGGCTCGAGCCGGCGGCGGTGTCGGTGGTGGTCGCCGAGGCGATGGCGTCGCCCCGGGCGCCGTCGCCCGCGCGCGGCCGCCCGCGCTGGGCCATCGCCGCCGCGGCGGCGGCGCTCCTCGCCGCCCTGGCGCTCACCGGCCTCGCGCTGCGCGGGGCCCTCTCCCTCCCGCCCGTCCCGTCCTGGCCATGGCTCAAGCGCTGACCCGACCTCACCCCGACCGCCGGCTCGCCGCGCTGGCGGCGGCGTTCCTGCCGGCGCCCCGCGCCGCCCTGTCCCGCCTCACGCCGGCCGCCGCCTCGCCCGTGCGCGAGGAGGCGGAGCGGCTCGCCTCGGCCGGCCGCGGCCACACGCTGCTCGCGCTCCGCCGCGCCTTCGCGCCGCCCGCGCCGCCCGCGGCGGCCACCGTCGAGGCGGCCGCCGGGCGCGAGCGCGGCGGGCTCGCGGCCCTGCTCGGGCGCGCCGCGCACTCGGCGCCCGGCGCGGCGGCGCACCCGCTCGCGCGGCTCTGCCGCGACCACCTCTCCTCCGACCGGAGCCTCCCGTGAGCGCCGCCCTCCCCTTCGACCTGCCGAGCGTCTCCCGCGCCCACTGCGCCCTCGGGCCGGGCGCGCGCGCCGCCGGAATCGCCGCCGCCGAGCGCGTGGCGGCCGGGCTCGGCGCCTTCCTGCGCGCCCCCGTCCGGATCGAGGGCCGCGCGCTGCCCGGGCCGGCGCGGCCGCTCGCGGGCGCCGTGCGGCTCGGCCTCGACCTGCCGGCCCTCCCCGGCCAGGCGGTCCTCGAGCTCGAGGCGGCCTTCGTCTCCCGCGTGGTGGACCGCTTTGCCGGAGGGGACGGGACGCTCCCGCCCGCCCTGGCGCTCACGCCGGTGGAGACGAGCGCGCTCGAGCTCCTCGCGCTCGTGGCGCTCGAGGCGCTCGGCCCGGACTCGCTCCCGGAGCGGCTGCTCGCGCCGCGGCTCTCCCGCGAGGCCGGGACGCCCGAAGGTCCGCTCGTGGTGGCCCTGACGCTCGAGGCCGGTCCCGAGCACGGCCGGGGGCGGCTCCTGCTCCCGCCGGCGGCGGTGCGGGCCCTCTCGGCGGCGGTCGAGCTGTCGGCGCCCGCGGCGCGGCTCGCGCTCGACGGGCGGCTCTGCCGGGCGACCGCCCCGCTCACGGCGGAGGAGCTCGAGGCGCTCGCGCCGGGAGACGTCGTGCTCGCCGAGCCCGAGGCGGCCGCCGTGCTCGCCTTCCCCGGCGGCCTGGAGCTGCGCGGCCGGCTGGAGGAGCAGGCCTTTCACGTGGAGGAGCTCGCAGTGAACGAACGGACCGCCGCCTTTCCCATCACCCTCGCCGTGGAGCTCGGGCGCGTGCCCGTGACGCTGGGCGAGCTCGCCCGGCTCGAGCCCGGCGCCACCCTCGAGCTGCCGCTCGGGCGCCGCGGGCTCGTGACGCTGCGCGCGGGCGAGCGGGCCGTCGCGCGCGGAGAGCTCTGCGAGGTGGACGGCGCGCTCGGGGTGCGCGTGCTCTCGCTCGGCGACGGGGAGCTGCCGTGACCGCGCCCCGGGCACCGTCGCTCGTCCTCCTCGGAGGCCGCCGCGGACTGGGCGGCGCCGTCGCGGCCCTCTCGGCGGCGGCGCTCGCCGCCGGCTCCGTGGCCGGTGGCCTCGCCGGCGCCGGGCTGCGGGCGTCGGCGGTGGTCGGCGCGCTCGGCTGCGCCGCGCTCCTCCTCGGGAGGCCGCCGCGCCGCGCCGCGCCGGCCGCCCTGGCGGTGCTCGAGACCCGCAGCCTGGGGCGGGACGCCGGGGTGGCCCTCGTCTCCTGCGCCGGCCGGCGCTGGCTCGTCGGACACGGCGCGGGCGGGGTCCGGCTCCTCACCGAGCTGCCGCCCGCCGCGGAGGAGGGCGCCCCGTGACCGGCGTGGATCCGGCGCCGCTGCTGGGGGCGGGACCGGCCGGCGACCACCCGGCGCAGGCGCTCCTGCTGCTCGGGGCGATGGCGCTCCTCCCGGCCGCCTTCGTGACCTTGACCTCGTTCCTGAAGATGAGCGTGGTCCTGGGCGTGGCCCGCTCGGCGCTGGGCGCGCCGCAGGTGCCGCCGGGGACGGCGGTGACCGGCCTCGCGCTCCTGCTCACCTTCACCGCCATGGCGCCGGTGGCCGAGGCGAGCTGGCGGGCGGCGCGGGAGCCTGCGCCGCCCGGGGTGGAGGGGGTGCTGGTCTCGGCCGGCCGCGCCGCCGAGCCGCTCCGGGCCTTCCTGCGCCGGTTCGCCCGGCCCGACGACCGGCGCGCCTTCCTGGAGCTCTCGGCCCGGGCCCGGCCGGCGGGAGCCGCGCCGGAGCTCGCGCCGCCCGGGCCGCCGTCGGAGGACGACTTCGCCGTGCTCGCCCCGGCGTTCGTGGTCTCGGAGCTGCGCCGCGCCTTCACCATGGGCTTCCTCGTCTTCCTGCCGTTCCTGGTGGTCGATCTCTTCGTGGCGAGCGTGCTGCTCTCGCTGGGGCTCACCCAGCTCTCGCCGACCAGCGTCGCGCTCCCCTTCAAGCTCCTCCTCTTCGTCGCCGCCGACGGCTGGCGGGTCCTCGCCCGCGGCCTCGTCGCCGGCTACCTGCCCTGACGTCCCCCCACCTCACGCGCCGGAGCCCGCCCGTGGACCTCGCCCTCCTCGCCGCCGCCCGCGAAGCCCTGCTCCTCGCCCTGCTCGTCTCGGCGCCGCCGCTCGTCGCGGCGCTCCTGGCCGGGCTCGCCGCCGGGGTCCTCCAGGCGGCCACCCAGATCCAGGAGCCGTCGCTCTCGGCGCTGCCCCGGCTCGCCGCGTCGTTCGGCGCGCTCGCCGCCGCCGGCCCCTGGATCGGCGCCCGGCTGGTCCGCTTCGCCGTGGCCTGCCTCGAGCTCGCGCACCGGACCGGGACATGACGGCGCTCCTCGACGTCGCCCGCGCCCTCGCGCCCTGGCTCGCCGGCGCCGGGCTCCACGGGCTGCGCCTCCTCCCGGCGGCGCTCCTCTCCCCGCTCCTGGGCGGCCCGGCGGCGCCACCCCTGGCCCGGCTCTCGCTCGCCTTCGGGCTCGGCGCGGTGGCCTGGTCGGCGCGCGGAGGGCCGCCGCCCCCGGCCGGGCTCGACCTCCTCGCCGCCGCCGCCCGCGAGCTCGCCGTCGGCGTGGCGCTCGGCCTCGCGGCGGCCCTCCCCGTCGAGGCGGCCCGGGCCGGCGGGCGGCTCGCCGACACCGCCCGCGGGGCGACGCTGGCCGAGCTGCACGTGGCCCCGCTCCGCCAGCGCGAGTCGGCGCTCGGCGACCTGCTCGCGCAGTGGACGGTGGCCCTCGCCGGCGCGACCGGCGGCGGGCGGCTCGTGGTGGCGGCGCTGCTCGGCAGCTTCGAGGCCCTCCCCGCGGGAGGGCCTGCCTCAGCGGGCGCGCTCCTCGACTCCGGCCTCCTCGTGGCCGGCGAGCTCGTCGGCTGCGCGGCCTGCCTCGCCGCCCCCGCGTTCGCCGCCGTCCTCGCCGCCGACCTCGCGCTCGCGCTCGCGGCCCGGGCGGTGCCGCAGCTCGCGCCGGGGGCCGCCGCGGCGCCGGCCCGGGCGGCGCTCGGGATGGCCGCGGTGGCCCTCTCGGCGGGCGCGCTCGCGGGCCGGCTGGTGACCGAGGTCGCCTTCTCGGCCGGCGCCGCGCGCGCGGCGGCGCGGCCCGCCGCGATCGCCGCTGGCCCCGGGACCGCCGCACCGCTCGCCCGCGGGGCCCGGCCGTGAGCGGCGCCCGGACCGAGCGCCCCACCCCGCGCCGGCAGCGCGAGGCCCGCCGCCGGGGCGAGGTGGCGCGCAGCCCGGAGCTCCTCGCGCTCGCCGCGCTCGCCGGCGGGCTCGCCGCGATCTGCGCCACCGGGCGGGGGCTCCTCTCGGCCCTCTCGCGCCTGCTCCGGTCCGGCCTCGAGCGCTCCCTCGACCTCGCGCCCGACCCGGCGGCGGCGCTCCTGGCGGCGCTCGGCGCCTTCGCGCGCGCCGCGGCCCCGGTGCTCGCGGGGGCGGCGCTGGCGGCGGGGCTCGCCGGCCGGCTCGTCGCGGGGCCGGTCTTCTCGTTCGAGGCCTGCGCCTTCCGCCTCGACCGGCTCGGGCCGCGTCGCGGGCTCTCCCGGCTCTGCTCCGGCGCCCGGCTCGGCCGCGCGCCGCTCGAGGCCCTCCGGGCCGCCGTCCTCGTCGCCTCCGGCGGGCTCGCGCTCCGCGCGGCCGCCCCGGCCCTCTCCCGCCTCCCGAGGCTCGAGCCCCGGGCGCTGCTCGCCGGCGAGGGGCTGCTCGGGGCGCGCGCCGTCGCGGCGCTCCTGCCGGCGCTCGCCCTCTTCGCGGCGGCCGACCTCGGGCTCGCGCTCCGCCGCCACCGGGCCGCGCTCCGGATGACGCGCGAGGAGGTCCGGCGGGACCAGCGCGAGGAGGAGGGCGACCCGCAGCGGCGGGCGGAGCGGCGGCGGCTGCACCGCGCCCTCGCCGACGCGCCCCCGCTGTCGCGCGCCACCTGCCTCGTCGTGAACCCGGTCCACTTCGCGGTCGCGCTCCGGCACGAGCGGGGCTCGGACGAGGCGCCGCGGGTGCTCGCGAAGGGGGCCGGCGAGGCGGCGGCGCGGCTGCGGGGCGCGGCCCGGCGCGCCGGGGTGCCGGTCGTGGAGGACGTCCCGCTGGCGCGGGCGCTCCACCGGCTCTGCGAGGTGGGCGAGGAGATCCCCGAGGAGCTGTTCGAGGCCGCCGCCGCGGTGCTGGCGCACCTCTACGCCGGCGCCGGCCGCGCGGTCGAAGGGGAGGCCTGAGGTGGCGCTCGGCTGGCGCGCGGCGGCGGCGGTGCGGGGCGCGGGGGACGTGGCGCTCCCGCTCGTCGCCCTCTCGGTGGTCGCGCTCCTCTTCGCGCCGCTCTCCCCGGCGCTCCTCGACGGGCTGCTCGCCCTGAACCTCGCCCTCTCGGCGACGGTGCTCGTGGTCACGCTGCTCGCCCGGGAGGCGCTCCGCTTCGCGAGCTTCCCCACCCTGCTCCTCTTCACCACCCTGTTCCGGCTGGCGCTCGAGGTCTCCTCCACCCGCCTCGTGCTCTCGCGCGGCGACGCGGGGCGGCTCATCCACGCGCTCGGGGCGGTGGTGGTGCAGGGCGACGTCGTGGTGGGCGTGGTGGTCTTCGCCATCCTCACCCTGGTCCAGCTGCTCGTGGTCGCGAAGGGGGCCGAGCGGGTGGCGGAGGTGGCGGCCCGCTTCAGCCTCGACGCCCTCCCCGGGAAGCAGATGGCCATCGACGCCGACCTGCGCGCCGGCGCCATCGACCAGGCCGAGGCGCGCAGCCGCCGGCGCGCGCTGGAGCGCGAGAGCCAGCTCTACGGCGCCATGGACGGCGCGCTCAAGTTCGTGAAGGGGGACGCCATCGCGGCGGTCGCGATCGTGCTCGTCAACCTCGGCGGCGGGCTCTGCGCCGGGCTCCTGCGCGGCCTCGACCCGGCCCAGGCGGCGCGGCGGTACGCGCTCCTCGCCATCGGCGACGGCCTCGCGGCGCAGGTGCCGGCGCTCCTCCTCGCCGTCGCCGCGGGGGTCGCGGTGACCCGCGTGGCCGCGGAGGAGGAGGGCGGCGACCTCGGCGGAGAGATCGCGCGGCAGCTCTTCTCGGACCCGCGGGCCCTCGCGCCGGTGGCGGCGCTGTGCGGCGGCCTCGCGCTCGCCCCCGGCCTCCCGGCGCTGCCCTTCGCGCTGCTCGCGGCGGCGGCGCTCGCCGTCTCCGCGCGCCCCTGGCGGCGCCCCGCTCCGGCGCCGGACGACCACCCGGCGCCGGCCCCGCCGGGGCCGTGGGCGCCCGCGCCCCCGCTCACGCTCGAGCTCTCGCCGGACCTCGCCGCGCTCGCCGGCGGCTGCGACGGCCGGTTCTCGCGCGAGCTGCTCCCCTCCCTGCGCGAGGACCTCTGGCGGGCGCTGGGCGTGCGGCTGCCGCCGCTGCTCCTCCGGACCGCGCCGCTCCCGCCCGGGCGGTGGCGGCTCCTCGCCGACGACGTCCCCTGCGCCGCCGGCGCCGCCCCGGCCGGCGCGGTCGCGCTGGCCGAGCCGGGCGAGCTCGCCCTCGTGGGCATCGGGTGCGCGGCGCGCCGGCACCCGCTCACCGGCGCCGCGGCGGCCGCCATCGCCGCGGCGGACGCGGCCCGGGCCGCGGCGGTCGCGCAGGTGCTCGACCCGCTCGCCTGGCTCGGGCTCGAGCTCGCCGCCGCGCTCCGCCGCGCCGCCCCGCAGCTCCTCTCCCTGCAGGAGGCCCAGGCGCTCCTCGACGCGCTCGAGCCGGGGCACCCGGCGCTGGTCCGCGAGGCCTCGCGGCAGGTCCCGCCGTCCCTGCTCGTCGAGGTGCTGCGCCGGCTGCTGGAGGAGGAGGTCTCGATCCGGCCGCTGCCCGCCATCCTGGAGGCGCTGCTCGACGCCGGACCGACCCGGGGGCCCGACGCCCTCGCCGAGCGCTGCCGGCGCGCGCTCCGGCGGCAGATCGCCTGGCAACAGGCGGAGGGGCGCCCCCTGCCCGCGATCCTGCTCGATCCGGGGGCGGAGCTCTCCCTCAAGGACGGGCTCGCGGGCGACGCGCCCGCCCTGAGCGCCGCCGAGCTCGAGCGGCTGCTCGACGCGCTCGACGCGGAGCTGGCCCGGGAGCCCGGGCGCAAGGTGCTCCTCGCCTGCCCCGAGGTCCGGCGGGGGCTGCGACAGGTGGTGGCGCTGCGCCACCCGAGGCTCGCGGTGCTCAGCTACGAGGAGCTACCGCCCGGGCTGGTCGTGCGCCCGGTCGGCAAGCTGTCGCTCCCGGCCTGAGGGATCCCGAGGATCCCCTCACAGGCCCGGATCGGCGGGAGGAGGATCCCGTCAGATGGAGCCGTTGGCGGCGACGGGCGGCGTGCCGGTGCCGCCGTCGTTCTCGCCCGGCGTCTTCGCCGCGATCTCGGCGGCCCCGGACTTGGCCGGCTGCGCCTCGTCGCGGTTCACGCGGTCGCGCAGTTCCTTCCCGGTGCGGAACAGGATTCCCCGCTTGGGCTTCACGGGGATGACCTCGCCGGTCTTGGGGTTCCGGCCCTGGTAGCCGTCGTAGTTCTTCACGTGGAAGGCGCCAAGCCCGCGGATCTCGATGTTCTCACCACGGCAGAGGGCCGTCTTCATCGACTCGAAGATGTTCTCGATGGTCGACTCGGCCTGCTTCTGGGTGACTCCCCGCTTGACGACGAGAATGTTGATGAGATCCGACTTGAGCATGCAGCGCTCCGGCACTGGGGGCCCCCACCCTCGGAAGGCCACGGGAATGGCGCAGAGCCTAGCCCAGCCCAGGAAAATCGGCAAGGGTTCCACGGGAATGGCCCACCACCCCTCGATTTCGAGGGCCAGGGCCCTCCGAACAGGGGGACGTCAGGCGCCGCGCGAGGAGCCGGCGAGCGCCTGCCCGCCCTGCTGGGGCTTCTGATCCGCGGGCGCCGGCTCGAGGGGCGGCGCCGCCTCGTCGCAGAGCTCCGCGATCGTCACCGCGCCGAGCGCCGCGGCCGAGGCGCGCTCCGACTCGAGGAGGGCCTGGCCGAGCCGGACCGATCCGGGATCGGCCTGCGGCGCCGGCCCGGAGATCGCCCGGCGGACCTCCGCGAGGGTGATCCGGTCGAGCGGCCGGCCGGGCACGAAGCCGCCGCCGGCCGCCTCCACGAGCAGCCCCGCCTGCCGGAGCGCCCCGAGGGCCTCGCGGACCGGCTCGGCCAGCGCGGAGAGCCGGTCGGCGAGCTCGGCCGGCTCGGGCGGCGGCGCGCCGGCCCGGTAGGCGAGCGCGATCTCCCGCAGGGTCCTCGCGGCCAGCAGCTCCCGCCCGGCGGCGGTCTGGTCCGACGGGTGCGCGTGGACGAGCGCCCGCGCGTGCTGCGCGACGAACGCCACCCGCGCGCCGAAGAGGAAGATGGTCCAGCTCACGAAGATCCAGAGCAGGAAGATCGGGACCGCCGCCAGCGAGCCGTAGACGGCGTGGTAGTGGAAGAACCGCGCCACGGCGAAGGCGTAGATCGCCTTGGCGATCTCCCAGGCGAGCCCGGCGGTCAGCCCGCCGATGGCCGCGGGCCGGGGCCGGACCTTGGTGGCCGGGATGATGAGGTAGAAGACGCTGAAGAAGGTGCAGGTGAGCGCCAGCGACGCGATCCCGGCGCCGAGCTGCCCGGCGGGCGACGCGCCCAGGCGGGCCTGGAACGCGTGGCCGAGCGCCAGCGAGCCGGCGAGGAGCAGCGGCCCGAGCGTCAGCCCCGCCCAGTAGGTGAGGAGGGTCGAGACCAGGGGCCGGCGCTTGTGCACCGCCCAGAGGTCGTTGACCGCCCGCTCCACCTGGCTGAAGAGGCTCACCGCCGACCAGACGAGGAGCGCGCCGCCGACGATCCCGGCGCTGGTCGCGTGGGCGTTCCTCACGAACTCGTCGAGGTGAGGCGCCACCGCCGTGCGCGCGCCCACGGCGAGGTTCTCGAGCAGGAACTCGTGGACCCGGACCCAGAGCCGCTCCATCCCGGTGAAGGCCTGGACGACCGAGAAGGCCACCACCAGCGCCGGGACGAGCGCGAAGAGCGAGGTGTACGTGAGCGCCATGGCGCGCACGCGCAGCTCGCGGTCGCGCAGCGCGCCGGCGACCGCGAGCAGCTTGATGAGCTCGGGGCGCATCCCGCGCTAAGGCTTCTCCGGGCCGGCGCCGGCCGGGGCCCGCTCCGCCCCGCCCTTCTCGCCGCCGCGCTCGCCCTGCTGGCCGCGCTCGCCCTGGCGCTCCTGGCGCTCGCGCTCGCCCTGGCGATCCTGCTGCCCGCGCTCGCCCTGCTGCTGGTTCCGCTGCCGGTCGCGGTCGCCCTGCTGGCCGCCGCGCCCGCCGCGCCCGCCCCGCCGATCGCGGTCGCGCCCGCCGCGGCCCTCGTCGCGCCGGCCGTCCTCGCGCCGCCCCTCCTGCCGGGGCTCCTCGCGCGGCCGGGCCTGCTCCGGGCGCCCGCCCTCCTCGCGATCGCGCTCCTGGCGGCCGTAGATGTCGAACTGCTCCTGGTGGTAGTTCTGCTGCACCTTCACCTGGATGGTCTTGTTGAACCGATCCATGAGGTAGCGGAGCTCGTCCCGCTCCGGCCCCTGGAGCACCCGGGCCACCTCGGGGTGGCAGTTCACCACCATCACCGGCTCGGGGAAGCTCGGCGCGTCGCGCCGGATCTCGCGGAAGATCTCGTAGGCCACGGTGATCTTCGACTTCAGGTGGCCCTTGCCCTCGCAGTAGCCGCAGGGCTCGTTCATCATCCGCGTCACCGACTCACGCACCCGCTTGCGCGTCATCTCGACGAGGCCGAGCTCCGAGATCTTGAGGACGTTGGTCTTGGCCTTGTCCCGTCCCAGCGCGTCCTGCAAGGCCTTGAAGACCTTCTCGCGGTTCTGGGATTTGTCCATGTCGATGAAGTCGATGATGATGATGCCGCCGATGTTGCGGAGCCGGAGCTGGTAGACGATCTCCTTGGCCGCCTCGGTGTTGATCTTGGTGATCGTCTCCTCGAGGTTCTTCTTGCCGACGTAGCGGCCCGAGTTGACGTCCACCGCGGTGAGCGCCTCGGCCTGGTCGATGATGAGGTAGCCGCCGCTCTTCAGCCAGACCTTGCGCTGGCTGGCCCGCTTCAGCTCCTGCTCGATGCCGTAGGCGTCGAAGATGGGCTCGTCGCCCTGGTAGAGCTCGATCTGGCTCTCGAGGTGCGGCGCCTGCTCGTGCACGAAGCGGAGGATGCGCTCGTACTCCTCGCGGTCGTCGATGACGAGCTTCTGCACGTCCGCGGTGAAGAGGTCGCGGGTGGCGCGCAGGATGAGGTCGAGGTCGGGGTGGAGCAGCGCCGGCGCGCCCACCTTGTCCTTGGTGCGGATGATCTCGTTCCACACCTGGATGAGGAAGCGGATGTCGGCCTCGAGCTTGGCGGCCTCGACGTTCTCGGCCACGGTGCGGACGATGAAGCCGGTGCCCTCCGGGCGCATCCGGTCCACGATCTCGCGCAGGCGGCGCCGCTCGCCCTCCTTCTCGATGCGGCGGCTGATGCCGATGTGATCCACCGTCGGCATGAAGACGAGGTGCCGGCCGGGGAGCGAGATGTGGCTGGTGATGCGGGCGCCCTTCGTGCCGATCGGATCCTTGGCGACCTGGACGATCACCTCCTGCCCTTCCTTGAGCAGGTCCTGGATGTTCTTCGACTCCTTGGGCCGGCGCTCCTCGTCGCGGCGCCCGCCGTTGCGGCCCCGGTCGTGCCCGCGGTCGCGGTCGCGGCCGTCGCGCCCCTCGCGGCCGTCCCGCCGCCCGCGCTCGTCGCGCCGGTTGCGGTCGCGCCCCTCGCGCGCCTCGCGCGCCGACTCCTGCGGACGGGCCGCGATCTGCCCGGCCTTGGGGGTGGTGTCGGTCTGGGCCGGCAGGAGGTGCTGCGCGCCGGCCGGCTCGGCCGCGACGGCCTGCGCGCCCTCGGCGGGCGCGGGCGCGGTGGCCTGCTCGGGCGCGCCGGCCGCGGGGGCCTCCGCGGCGGGCGGCACCTCGACCGGGTTCGTGAGCGGGATGGGGGCGGGCTGCTCCGCCGCGGCCTCCGGCGCCGCGGCCGGCTCGGGCCGCGCCTCCGGCTCCGCCGCGACCGGCGCCGCCTCGGCGGCCGGCTGCGGCTCGGCGGCCGCGCCCTCGGCGACCGGCGGCGCGCTCGCGATGCCCGGGAACTCCTGCTGCGCGGCCTCGCGGCGGACGGCCTCCGGCGCCGGGGCCGCCTCGGCCTGGGCCTCGGCCTCGGCCGGCGCGGGCTCGGCGGCGGGCGCCGGGGTGGGCTCCTCCGCCCCGCGCTCGGCGTCGGCGCGGACCTTCGCCTCCTGCTGCTCGGCCTCCTCCTCCGACGGGACCTGGTCGAGCACGGCGCCGTGCTCGCCCTCGGTGAGCTCGAACTCCTCGGAGAAGTCCGGGTCGCCGTAGACGTCGCCGACGTAGAGGAAGGCGGCCTTCTCGAGGCCGATGTCCACGAAGGCGGCCTGCATGCCCGGGAGGACCCGGACCACCCGGCCCTTGTAGATGTTGCCGACGATGCCCTTCTCGCGCTTCCGCTCGAGATAGAACTCGTGGATGGTGCCGCTCTCGACCAGGGCCACGCGCGTCTCGGCGCCGGCCGCGTTGATCACGAGGATGCTGTTTCCTGCCATTTGGGACCTCGCTCGCCCGTCGCTCCGGATGCGGAGGCAGCGAGGCCCACCTCGGGCCACGGCCACGGCGGCCGCGCTCCAGGTGGAGCGCAACCGTCGGGGCCGTATGTCGAGCTTTCGCTCAAGATTCGCGATCCTCCGCGCCGGGCGGCCGCCGCGCAGGCGGCCCGATGCCGGGCACGTTCGTAATGGTTCAGGCGTCGGAGTAGCGCGGGGTTCGGGGCTGCCCCGGCTGCGACCGAGGGACCTCTGCCCTCGCGAAGCTGACGCCTTCCTTCAAGACCTTCACTCCCCTTGGCGGCGCGCCGTCGCCGAAGATGGCCGCCAGCACTTCCGCTGGCTTGGCGCTTCCGGTCGGGTCCGCCTTCAAGCTGAATGTGACCTGGCCTCCCACTTCGACGGAGAGGTGGGTCACGATGCACTTCAGGTCTATCTCCCTTTGCTTCCCGCGCGCAATCTTCTCGTTCCTTTTCCCGCGGGGCCGGGGCGGAGGGGCGCGGTGCACCACCGAGCGCTCCTGGCCCTGGAAGGTCGCGACGCGCTCGGAAAGGTCCGTAACGTCCCAGGATTCCGGGAACGACGCCAGGTAGTGGACGGCGAGCTGGGCGTCGCTGATCGAGCGCTCGCGGGGGTCGATGGCCCGGGCCTCGTAGAGGGGCAGCCCCGGCGGGAGCTGGGGTGCGAGCTTCCCCGCCACCTCGGCGGGCTCGTGGACCCCGTGCAGCTCGAGGTCGAGGTACTCGCAGCGGCTCTCCACCCCGACCGGCAGGGCCGGGCCGAAGGAGACCCGCGGCTTCGGGTGGAAGCCCTGTGACCAGGCCACCGGCAGCCCCGCCCGGCGGACCGCGCGCAGGATGGCGTGCATGATCTCGAGGTGCGAGAGGGCCACGAGCCGCCCGAGCTTGCCGTAGCGGACGCGCACGAAGCTCCGCGCCTCGGGCAGCGGCGCGCGCGGGGGCGGCAGCGGGGCCGGCACGTAGTCCTTCGCCTCGTAGACCCGGTTCTTGACCACCTCGTAGTCGCAGGCCCCGCAGACGGTGCACGGGGCGAGCACGCAGTCGGGCACCTCGGCCAGGTTCCGCGCCGCGGCGAGCTGCTTCTGGAGGTAGGCCTTGGTGACGCCGCAGTCGATCCGGTCCCAGGGCAGGACCTCGTCGAAGCGGCGGCGCCGGTGCGCGAAGAAGGCGATCCCCACCCCGTGCACCCGCTCGCACTCGGCGAACGCCTCGAGCCAGGCGTCCTCGCGGAACCACTCGGTCCAGCCGTCGAGCCGCTGCCCCTTCCTGAAGGCGTGGAGCACGGCGGTGCCGGCGCGCCGGTCGCCGAGCGCGAGCGCCCCCTCGATGGACGACTGGCGCGACTCGTGCGGCTTGAAGGAGATGGCGCCGTGGCGGCCGCCCAGCTCGGCGGAGACGAGCGCCTGGCGGCGGCGGGTCTCCTCCGGCGGGATCATCGGCTCCCACTGGAAGGGGGTGAACGGCTTCGGCACGAAGGTGCTGGCGCCGAGGTTGATGGCGGCCGAGCCCTGCCCCTTCGGCAGCACGCGGCGGGCGGCGGCGAGGCACTTCTTCGCGAGCTGCGCGATCGCCACCACGTCCTCGTCCCGCTCCTCCGGGAGGCCGATCATGAAGTAGAGCTTGAGGAGCGACCAGCCGTTCTTGAAGATCGACTCCACCGCGCGGAGCAGGTCCTCCTCGCGGTTGCCCTTGTTGATGACCGCCCGCATCCGCTCCGTCGCCGCCTCGGGCGCGAGCGTGAAGCCGGTCTTGCGCACCCGCCCGATCTTCTGCGCCAGCGACTCGCTCATGGTCTCGGTGCGGAGCGAGGGGAGCGACATCGAGATCCGCTCGCCCTCCCAGCGCGCCAGGAAGTCGTCGAGGAGCGGGTTCAGGCAGTCGTAGTCGCCGGAGCTGAGCGAGAGGAGCCCCACCTCCTCGTAGCCGGAGGCCTTGAGCCCCTGCTCCGCGAGCCGGAGGATCTCCCCCGGGCTGCGCTGGCGCGTGGGGCGCGTGATCATGCCGACCTGGCAGAAGCGGCAGCCGCGGGTGCAGCCGCGCTGCAGCTCGATGGGGAGCCGGTCGTGCACGGTCTGCATGAACGGCACCACCGGCCGCTCGTAGGCGCTGGTGGAGAGCGCGTCGAGGTCGGGCATCACCCGCCGCTCCACCTTCTCGTACCCGGGCAGGAGCGGCTCCAGGCCGGTGAGCACCTTCGTCTCCGGGTGGTAGTGCGGCCGGAAGAAGGACGGGACGTAGACGCCCGGGATGCGCGCCAGCGCCTCGAGGAGCGCCCCGCGCGAGGCGCCGGAGCCCTTCCAGTCCATCACCGCCCGGGAGAGCTCGTGCACCGCCTCCTCGCCCTCGCCGACCACGAAGCAGTCGAAGAAGTCGGCCACCGGCTCGGGGTTGTAGGCGCACGGACCGCCGCCGACGACGAGCGGGTCGCCCGGGCCGCGGTCCTTCGCGAGGAGCGGCACGCCGGCGAGGTCGAGCAGCGCGAGGCAGCTCGTGTAGCAGAGCTCGAACTGCAGGGTGATGCCGAGGACGTCGAAGTCGCGCGCCGGGAGGCGGGACTCGAGCGAGAAGAGCGGCTCGCCACGCTCGCGGAGCGCCGCCTCGAGGTCGGGCCAGGGCAGGAAGAGCCGCTCGCAGGCGATCTCCGGCCGGTCGTTGAGCGTGTGGTACAGGAGCCGGAACCCGAGGTTCGACATCCCGACCTCGTAGGTGTCGGGGAACGCGAGGCCGAACCGGAGCCGGACGGCGGACAGGTCCTTCTTCACCGCGCCGAACTCCTCGCCGACGTAGCGGGAGGGCTTCTGCGCCCGGAGGATGAGCTCGTCCAGGGTCTCGGGAGCGTTCATGCGGATGCGGGCGGCGGGTTCGAACCGCCGGTGGCCCGTCCTATGTCGAGTGGCGTGGGGGCGCGCGAGGCGCCGGAAAAGGCGAGGGATTTAACAGAGCCGGGCCGGGGCCACAAGCCGGGCGGCGGGCCTGCCGCCGCGCGCGGGGCTCACCGGCCCGGCGACTCGCCGAGCGCCTTCTCGGCCTCCTCGCGGGCGCGGCCCGCGTCGGGGTCGCCCCGGGACTGCGCGGCGGTCGCCAGGGCGAGCGCCCGCTCGTAGGCGGCCCGCGACTCGGCCGCGGCGCCGTTCTTCCCGAGCGCCTCGCCGAGCGCCACCTGGTTCCCGGCGGCGTCGGGGAAGAGCCCCGCGGCCGCCCGGGCCTCCTCCAGCGCGGCCTCCGGGTCGCCCGGCCCGAGCGGCCAGCCCGGCGCGCGCAGGTAGACGATGGCGAGCACGCGGTGCGGGCCGCCCTCGTCGAGCGACGGGGCGGCGGCGATCGTCTTCTTCAGCAGCTCCACCATCATCCCGAGCGCGTCCTTGCCGGTGGACGGCCGCTCCCGGGCCTGCTGGCCGAGCGCGATGGCGAGCCGGTAGTCGCAGGCCGCCTCCCGCGGCGCGCGCCGCTGGCACCACTGCCCGAGCTGGACCCCCTCCGCGGCGAGCCGGCCGCGCGCGCCGGCGTCCGGCTCCCGCTCGAGCCGGAAGGTGATGGCGCGCATCGCCCCGAGCAGCCCGGCCGCGCTCCGCTCGTCGGCGGCGGCCGCGTCGAGGTAGAGCGCCTGCGCCGCGGTCGCCTCCCGGGGGTCGGCGCGGCGCGCCCAGGCGGCGTCGGCCTCGCGCAGGAGCTCCGCGGCGCTCCTCCCGCCCGCCGCGCCGGGCGCCAGCGCCGAGACCGGCGGCGGCTCGTGGAGCGCCGAGGCGCAGCCCCCGAGGAGCGCGAGCGCGAGGAGCGCGGAGCGCCGCCTCACCGGGCCGCCTCCGCGAAGGCGCGGCGCGCCGCCGCGAGCGCCTTCTCGTCGAGCGGGGCGAAGCGGGTGGTCTGGATGGCGTCCAGCGCGGCCGCGCCGGACGGATCGGACGGCAGGCCGCGCAGGGCGCCCTCGAGCGCGCTCCAGGACCTCGCCGGCAGCCGATTCCCGACGGTGACCACGAGGCCGGATGGGAGCGGCGCCGACCGCGCCACCGCCTCGAGCTCGGCCGCGAACGGCAGGGTCGGCAGCGCCGCCTCCTGGGCGCCGTCGAGCAGCACCGCCACCTTCTCGCCCGCCGCCGCGCGCCGCAGGGAAGAGAGCACCGCGGTGGAGGACGTCACGCGCGCCGTCGCCGGGAGCGGCCCGAAGCCGCCCAGCGCCGGCCCGCGCACGAAGGCGGGCGCGAATCCCGCGTTGGAGGGGATCGTGTAGCCGTCGAGCGCGGCCGGCCCGGTCACCCGCCCCTTCTTGGCGACCAGGGTCCAGCGCTCGAGCTCCGGACGCCCCTTCTGGACGGCCTGGAGCCGCGCGTGAAGGGCGAGGTCGCGCTCGTGCTTCAGGAAGAACGGCAGCGACACCAGGGCGAGGTCGGCGTCCTTCGCCCGCAGCCGGGACACGCCCGCCTCCTCGGTCTCGTCGTAGACCGCGGCGACCGGGACGCCGGCCCTGGCCGACAGCGCGGCGGCGAAGGCGTCCATGGTCGGCTGCGCCTCGGCGGTGGTCCCCGGAGAGCCCGGCGAGCAGACCACCAGGAGGTGCTTCGCGGGGGGCGCCGCGAGCGCGGCGGGCGCGGCGGCGAGGAGGAGGGCGGCGAGCGCGGGCTTCATCCCCGGAAATCTAGCGCGTTCGCCTCGCGTCGCGGGGCCGCGGCGAGGGAGGGTGACGCCCAGTCGAGTCACCCCCCGCGGTTGGCGAGTGTGCTAAGACCCGGTCGTGCCCTCGCCCATCCACATCGAGGAGTACCTCCGAGGCGTCTCCGAGCGCGTCAACGACCAGCTCCGGCTGCTCGCCGCCGAGTGGAAGCGCACCGGCCCCAAGCCCCTCACCGAGGCGGTCGAGTACGCGCTGCTCGCGGGGGGCAAGCGGCTCCGCCCCGCGCTCGTGCTCGCCTCCTGCGAGGCCCTCGGCGGGGACGTGGGCGACGACGGGCTCGCGCTCCGGTTCGCCCTCGCGCTCGAGATGGTGCACACCTACTCGCTCGTGCACGACGACCTGCCGTGCATGGACGACGACGACCTGCGCCGCGGCCGGCCCACGGTCCACAAGGCCTACGACGAGGCCACGGCGATGCTGGTCGGCGACGGCCTGCAGTCGCTCGCCTTCCGGCACCTGCTCTCGACCGGCGACGCCCGCGCCGCGCCCCTCGCCGCGCTGCTCGCGGAGAGCGCCTGGCGGATGGTGGAGGGCCAGGCGCTCGACATCGGCGCGGAGGGCCGCGCGCTCGGCGAGGCCGAGGTGCTGGCCCTCATGGCCGCGAAGACCGGCGCGCTCCTCACTGCCGCCTGCGCGGGCGGCGCCATCGCGGCGACCGGCGCGCCGAGCGGGCTCGACCGGGTCGGGCAGAAGCTCGGGCTCGCCTTCCAGATCGCCGACGACCTGCTCGACCTCACGAGCGACGCCGCCACCCTCGGCAAGCGCGCGGGGAAGGACCAGGCGGCGGGCAAGGCCACCCTGCCCTCGATCGTCGGCATCGAGGAGGCCCGGCGCCGCGCCCAGGCCGCCTGCGACGAGGCGGTGGCGCTGCTCGCGCCGCTCGGCGCGCCGGCCGAGCCGCTGCGCGCGCTCGCCCGCTTCGTGCTGGCGCGCAAGAAGTAACGCCCGTCAGTACGGGTAGCCGAGCTCGACGTACACCTTGAGCCCCTCGCCGCCGGTGGCGAGGTCGATGCGCCCGAGCACGTTCGGGTGGACGAAGGCCCGCAGGCCGAGGCCGCCGGCGAGCTGCGGGCGCGACAGCGCCTGGTCGAACGACCCGAACACCTGCCCCGCGGCGACGAACGGGTCCACGCGCCAGTCGGCGACCACGCCGAAGATCCGGGTCTGGAAGACGCGGAGGCGCTGCTCGAGCTCCACCTCCCACGCCTGCCGGTCCACGAACCGGTCCTCGGTGAAGCCGCGCATGAGGAAGGCGCCGCCGAGCCGGCTCTGCTGGTAGAAGGGCACGCCGCCCGCGCTCACGCCGGTCCAGGCCGCGCGCGCCGCCCCGGAGAGCCACTCGAGCTCGGGCACGACCGCGCTCGCCTGGAAGCTGCCGCGGAGGAAGGTCGGCGAGCCGGCCAGCCCCTCCACCACCGCCCCCGCGAGCTCGGCGCGCACGCCGCGCTCGGCGTAGTCGCCGCCGCGCCGATCGTCGTACCGCAGGCTCGCGCCCTGCGAGAGGAGCGTGGCGCCGCCCATGCCCGGGGCGCGCGGGAACACCTCGGGGCTGAGGGGCAGCCCGGGCACGCCCTGGTCCTCGACCCCGTCGCGCTCGATCCCGAGCGAGAGCCCGGCGTTGAGGTGCCGGGCGAGGTTCAGGCCGCGGCGGGCCAGCGCCAGGGCGCGGAAGCCGGTGTAGCTCGTCTCGGCGGAGGCCGGCGTGTCGGGGCCGAGCCCGAAGAAGCGGAAGAAGGCGCTGCGCTGCAGCCGGAGCGTCAGCTCGTCGGTGCTGCGCCCCGTCTCCTGGGGCAGCCGCTGCCAGACCACGAGGTTGTTGTAGTTGATGCGCGTGCTGCCCGAGGCGATGACGGTGAGGCTCTCGTCGTCGGTCGGGTACCAGTACCAGCGGAAGGTGCCGGTGTAGTGGATCACCGAGTTCCAGGTGACGCTCGGCGCGATGATCGACTCGGTCCGCTGGCCGTCGGGGCAGACCCGCAGGAACACGGGCATGGCGCCCCAGGTGTCGCCCTCGTTCGGGAGGGTGGCCCAGACCGGGAGCGGGATGATCTCGGTGCGGAGGGGCTGCGCGCAGTCGGCCAGGGCCGGCCGGGCCAGGGCGAGCGCGAGCGCGCCGAGGATCCACGCGGCGGTCCGCGCAGGACCGCGGCGGGGCCTGCGTGCGGACGTCCCGGAAGCGCTTGACTCGCGGAGCCATCGCCGTAACTTGCTGCGCACCATGCCGAGTTCTGAGCCAAGTGTACCCGGGCCGGTCGCGGGGGCGCTCGGGTTTTCGCGCGGGCTCGCGCGCGAGTGGCTCCTGCCCTCGCGCACCATGACCCGGCGGCTCTGGCCGCCGGCGGTGGGGCTCCTCTACATCGCGGCCGTGGGGCTCCTCGGAGGGCTGCGGAGCGACCACCTCGTCATCGGGCTCCTCGGGTTCCTCGACGTCTACAACGAGAAGTCGCGCCTGTTCCTGAAGGTGTTCTTCCCCTTCATCCTCACCGGCGTGGTCTTCGACTCGATGCGCTACTTCTACTGGCAGGGCATCGCGGGCCGGGTCCACGTGGCCGAGCCGTACCTCGTCGAGCGGGCCTGGTTCGGCGTCGGCGGGCGCACGCTCAACGAGGTCTTCGCGGAGCGCCACTGGGCGCTCGCCGACCTGGCGTGCGGCTTCGCCTACCTCGCCTACGTCGGCGAGTACCTGGCGCTCGCGTTCTTCCTCTTCTTCCGCGGCCGGCTCGCCCGGGCCGGCACCTTCGCGCGCGCCTTCCTGCTCGTGAACGTGATGGGGTACGTGACCTACTTCGTCTACCCGGCCGCGCCGCCCTGGTACGTCTCGGAGTACGGGCTCGGCCCGGCCCGCATGGACGTGCACCCCACCGCCGCGGCGGCCCACCGGTTCGACGCGCTCCTCGGGACCCACTTCTTCGACTCGATGTACTCGCGCGGCGTGGACGTGTTCGGGGCCCTGCCCTCGCTGCACGTGGCCTACCCGCTCATCGCGGTCCTGCTCGCCTTCCGGCTCGCCGAGCTGCGCTGGGCCCGGATCCCTACCGTGCTCTTCTTCGCGCTCATGTGCTTCAGCGCCGTCTACCTGCAGCACCACTACGTGATCGACGCGGTGCTGGGCGCGGTCTACGCGGTGCTCGCGCTCGCGGCCGTCACCGCCTGGGAGCGGCGCCGCGCGGCGCCGGCGCCGGCGGCGTGAGCGCGCCGGGCCGCGACCGGATCGCGCGGGCGCTCGCGGCGGTATTGCGCCTGCGCTGGCCCATCCTCGCCGCCTACGCGCTCCTCGTGCCCTGGGCGGCGCTCGTCGCCGCCCGCATCCCGAACGAGGGCGCGATCGACCGGCTCATCGTCCCGAGCGACCCCGACTACGTCACCACCCGCGCCTTCCAGCGCGTCTTCCCCGAGGCGCAGACGGTGCTCCTCCTCGTGGAGGCGGACGATCCCTGGTCGCCCGCGGCGCTCGACCGGGTGGCGCGCGCCGAGGCGGCGGTGCGCGCCGTGCCGCACGCCGGCGCGTTCTCGCTCCTCGACGCGCTCCGCCGCGCCCGCCCGGGCGCCTCGCCCGAGGCGCTGCGCCGGCTCGCGCTCGGCACGCCGTTCTTCCGGGGCCAGGGCCTCGTGGGCGATCGCTTCCTGGCCGTGGTGGCGAGCCTCGACGTCCGCACCCCCGCGGAGCGCGACGCCGCCCTCGCCGGCGTGGACGCCGCGCTCGACGCGGCGGGGGTGGGGCCGGTGCGCCGCGTGGGCGCGCCCTACGTCAGCTCCTGGCTGGAGCGCCAGTCCTCGCAGGCCTCGGCCCGCTCCTTCCCCATCTTCGCGGTGCTCCTCGTCGGCATCGCCCTCTTCCTCTACCGCTCCTTCCGGGCGCTCCTCGCCCTCGTCCTCGCGCTCGGCGCCGCGGTGGCGCTCGGGGTGGCCGCCGGCGCGCTCCTCGGCTTCGCCTTCACCATCGTCTCGGTGCTCGTGCCGCTCACGATCCTCGTGACCACGCTCGCCACGCTCGTCTACCTGCACTCGCGCTTCGTGGACCAGCCCGAGGGCGTGCCCCTCGCCGAGCACCACCTCGCCGCCCTGCGGAACAAGTTCCTCCCCGTCACCGCCTCCACCCTCGCCGCCGCCATGGGGTTCGCCGCGCTGGCGGTCTCGCGCATCCGGCCCATCCGCGAGATGGGGATCTGGACCGCCGCCGGCCTCGTCATCGCCTGGGTGGTCGCCTACACGCTCTTCCCCGCCCTCCAGGCCGTGCTCCGCACCCCGACCGGCCGCAGCCGCCGCGTGCGGAGCGGGCTCTACGACGCGCTCGCCGGCGTGCTCCCGGGGTTCACCTTCCGGCACCGCTTCGCCCTCGTGGGCGCGGCGCTCGCCGCCTGCGCCGCCGGGCTGGTGGGGCTCTTCGGCGCGCCCGGGATCGCGAAGGGGATGTCGGTCGGCGTGGACACGCTCGCCTACCTCGACCCCTCGACCGCGCTCCACCGCGACCTGCGCTGGTTCCGCGAGAACGTGATGGATCTCAACGTGGCGCGGATCTGGATCCACCTGCCCGCGCCCGCCGCCGCCGACCCCGAGGTGCTGCGCGGCGTGGACCGGTTCGAGACCGCGCTCGAGGGCTCGACCGACGTGACCGGCGTCACCGGCCCCACCACGCCGCTGCGCATCCGCGGCTACCTGGCCGGGAGGGGGGAGCGGCTGCCCACCGACCCGGAGGGCTTCGCCCGCGCCGCCGCCGACGTGGAGCAGCTCCTCCTCACCGAGCCCGACCTGCGCGGCTTCATCGACGTGAAGGGGCTCGCCGACCTGCAGCTCACCGTGCTCTTCAGGAACGGCGACGCCCAGGGCTACGCCGCCCTCTCCCGCCGCGTGCAGGCGGCCTGGGACGCCGCCCGCGCCGGCGCGCCCGCGCTCGAGGGGGCCCGGATGCGGGTGGTCGGCGAGTCGCTCCTCCAGGTCAAGGTGGGCGCGAGCCTCGTCCCCACCCTGGCCGAGAGCTTCCTGCTCACCGTGGCCCTCATCTTCACGGTCTTCCTCTTCCTGTTCCGCAGCGGCGTCGAGCGGCTGCTGGCGATGATCCCGTCGCTCTTCGCGCTCCTCGCCACCTTCCTCGGGATGCGGCTCCTGGGCGGCTCGCTCAACGTCGCGACGATCATCATCGCCACCACCGTGCTCGGCACGACCGAGAACGACCAGATCCACTTCTTCCACCACATGCACGAGCGGGCCGGCGCGCCGCTGGAGGAGCGGCTGCGCCACGCGCTGCGCGTCTCCGGCGGCGCCATCGTCTTCGCCACGCTCATCAACGCCGCCGGGTTCCTGGGGCTCGCCGTGTCGAGCTTCCCGCCGCTGCGCCAGTTCGGCCTCATGACCTCCGCCGCCTTCCTGCTCGCGCTCGTCGCCGACTTCACCGCGCTGCCGGCGGCGCTCTGGATCGCCTCGGGGGAGCGGCCGGGGGGAGCGAAGGAATAGCGGGCGGGGCGGGCGGGGTCTCGCGGTGATGCGACCACGAGTTCCTCTTCCCCTCTCCCGCGGAGCGGGGGAGCGAAAGGGAGGGGGTGAGACGCGAGGCTCTCGCGACCGCCCCTCCCCTACCCTCCCCGCCCGAGCGGGGAGGGAGAACAGCAGGTCGCCGCCCGCTCCCGCCAGCCCTCCCGGAGCCGCTCCCGCCAGGCCGAGGTCTCGCGCAGGAAGGCGGCGGCCCGCGCCGGCGCGCGCGCGGCCTCGACGGCGGCCCGCGCGGCGAAGGCGGCGCGCTCGCCCAGGCCCCGGGCGGAGAGCGCGCCCCCGAGCAGCCCCGCCAGCCTCGGCAAGGGCCGCCCCGGCGCGTCGGTCACGAGCCGCAGCACGGCGAAGGGCAGCCCGGCCGCCTCGGCGGCCTCCGCCAGCGCCGCCGACTCCATGTCCACCGCCGCGGGCGCCGGGAGCCCGAAGTCCCCGCCGCCGACCACGGCCTCCGCCGTGAGGAAGGCGCAGGGCACGGCGCCGTCGAGCGCGCCCAGCGTGCCGGGCCGGAGCGCCACCGGCCGCGCGCGCCCCGCCTCGAGCCGGTGGAGCGAGGTGGCCGTCGCCCACGCGAGCGGCGCCAGGTCCGCCGAGAGGGCGCCGCAGAAGCCGGAGGAGACCACCCGGACCGGCCGCGCGCCCTCCCGGAGCCGCCGCCGGAGCGCCGCCGCGGCGCGCGCCGGCCCGACGCCCGTCGCGAGGACCTCGAACCCGGCCGCGCCGAGGAGCCCCTCCCGGCAGGCCGCCGCCTCGGCGCCGGTGGCCGCGCAGACCAGGATCACGCGAGCCGCCCCGGCGCCCGGAGCCGCCAGGCGAGCCACGAGAGCGTCACCGCCACCACGGCGCCGCTCGCGGCCGCGAGCGCCCAGTCCCGGATGAAGAGCGTCATCGCCAGGTTGAAGCCGAACACCCCCGCGTAGACCCCGTACACCGCCCAGGCGAACCGCGGGTGCACCGGGCGCCACGCGCCCCGGCACCAGGGCAGGACCCGCAGCGCGAGCTGGAACAGCCACTGGCTCGCCGCCCCCACCGCGAACCAGCCCAGGAAGTTGGCCGCGGTGACCCCGAACCAGAAGCCGCGGTACGGGTACTCGTAGATCCGCCCCAGGAACCACTTGTCGCCCTGGAGCGCCACCGGGTCGATGACCACGTCGAGCAGCATCATCACCGCGCCGCCCACGAGCGGCGCCGCCGGGTGGCGCAGGCCCGGCCAGCGGCCGCGCGCGAGGTCCTCGCGCGGGGAGAGCAGCGCCGCCGCCAGCACCAGGCTGAAGTAGGAGAGGAAGACGAAGGAGAGCGAGTCCCAGAACGGCACGTTCGAGATCCAGAGCTCGCGGGTCCGCGTCTCGTCGAAGTAGCTGTAGGGGCCGAAGGGGAAGCCGTTCCGGGTGGAGCTGTACTCGGCGGCGAAGGCGACGAGCCAGGTGGAGACGGCGAAGGTGGCGGTGCGCCGGGCGCCGAGCTGGTACACCGCGAAGGCGAGGAAGCAGGCGAAGAAGGCGTAGACGTAGGGCCGGTGGACCACCGTGCCCCAGAGGAGCGCGAGGAAGCCCGGCCCGGCCGCCGGCGACGGCGCGCCCGCGAGTGGCGCGCCCAGCCCCGCGAGGAGTCCCGGCGCCATCCGCCTCAGGCCCCGGCCGCGGCGCAGTACCGGCCCAGCGCCATGAGCGGGAAGTAGTGCCGGTAGAGGTGGTAGCGCAGGTAGAAGTGGCGCGGGAAGCCGGTCCCCGTGAACGCCTCCTCCGCCCAGGAGCCCACCGCCCGGCCCTCCCCGAGCTGGCGCTCGACGAGCCAGGCCACGCCGCGCCGCACCGCCTCGTCGGAGGGCGGCAGGTACGCGAGCAGCCCCATCACGCCCCAGGCCGTCTGCGACGCCGTGGACGGGCCGCGCCCCATCGCGCTCCGGTCGGCGTAGGACTCGAGCCCCTCCCCGAAGCCGCCGTCCGGGTTCTGCACCGAGAGGAGCCAGCGGAGCGCCCGGGCCACCATGGGATCCGAAGCGGTCACGCCCTGGCGCGCCAGCCCGTTCAGGACGTTGGAGGTGCCGTAGACGTAGTTCACGCCCCAGCGGCCGAACCAGCTCCCCTCCTCCTCCTGCGAGCCGCGCAGGTACGCCACCCCGCGCTCGGCCGCCGCCCGGTGGCGCGGATCGCCGAGCGCGCCGAGCGCCTCGAGCACGCGCCCCGCCACGTCCGGCGTGGAGGGATCGCAGAGCGAGTCCATGTCGGAGAACGGGATCCGGTTCAGGAACTCGCGGTCGTTCTCGACGTCGAAGGCGGCCCAGCCGCCGTCCCGGTTCTGCATCGAGACCATCCACGCCGCTCCCCGGCGCACCACCTCGCCGCCGCGCGAGGCGGGATCGGTCTTGAGGAGGGCCAGGATCACCGCGGCGGTGTCGTCCACGTCGGGGTACCAGGTGTTGACGTGCTCGAAGGACCAGCCGCCCGGCCGCCCGCGCCGGTTGAAGACCATCCAGTCGCCGTGGTCGTCGAGGATCTGCTTCCCCGCGAGCCAGCGCCGGACCGTCGCGAGGCGGGGATCGGCGCCGTCCTGGCCGGCGTCGGCGAGGCCGATGAGCGCGAGCGCCGAGTCCCAGACCGGCGACTGGCAGGCCTCCACCCGGAAGCCCTCCTCGTCCTGGATGCCGAACCGCTCGATCGCCTCGAGCCCGCGCCGCACCGGGCCGGAGTCGAGGGGGTGTCCGGCGAGGCGGAGCGCCAGCACGCCGTTGAGCATCGGCGGGAAGATGCCCGCCCAGTCGCCGCTCTCCTCCTGGTGCTCGAGCACCCAGCGCTCGCAGCGGCGCAGCGCGTGCTCGCGCACCCGCGAGACCACCGGCGCGCCGCGCACCCCCTCGTAGGCGCGCAGGAGGGCGTCGCTCGCGTTGAAGAAGCTCTTCCAGCCGAGCCCGTCGCCGCGCAGCGTGTCCACGATCGAGTCGCGGTACGGCAGGTGCTTGCGGGCCGGGTCGAGCCAGAGGTGGTCGAGCAGCCCGCTCTCGCCCGCCGCCGCGCCCGGGAGGGCGAAGACCGGCCGGTGGTGCATCACGATGAAGAGCGGGACCATGGTGCCGCGCGCCCAGCTCGACAGCCGGTAGACGTTGATGGGGCTCGCGTCGGGGAGGAGGATCACCTCCGGCGGCACGCACGGCACCGCGTCCCACGGGAAGAGGCCGAACAGGGCGAGGTTGATGCGCGTGAAGACGCGCACCTTCGCCACCCCGCCCGCCGACCGGATGAACCGCTCCGCGCGCGAGAGCCGCGCGTCCCCGCGCGGCACGCCCACCAGCAGGAGCGCGAGGTAGGTCTCGACCGTGGTGGAGACGTCGCCCGGCAGGTTCCAGGCGATCCCCCAGCTCCCGTCCGGCTTCTGGCGCGAGGAGAGCCAGCGCGCGATCTCCCCCCGCCTCTCGCCGAGGTCGATCCCGAGCGCCTGGCAGAGCAGCACGTACTCCGCGGTGATGGTGGCGTTCGACTCGAGCTCGGCGCACCAGTGGTCGCCGCGCTGGACGCGGAAGAGGAAGTCCCCGGCGGCGCCGGCGGCGGCGCGGGCGCGGGCGGGGAGCGCGTCCTCGAGGGGCCGCACCTCGGCGCGGCTCATTCGCGGTCGCCTCCGTGCAGGAGCGCCGCCGTCCAGGCGTGCCAGAGCGACGACGGCAGGAGCGCCACCTTCTCCGGGAGCGACAGGTAGGCCCGGCGCGAGAAGACGTCGTAGCCGGCGTCGCGGATCTTCCCGAGGATCCCGGAGTAGGCCTCCGCCGCGAACTCGAAGGCGGTCCGTCCCCGGCTGCTGGTGAGGAGCGGGATGAGCGCCAGCCCCTGGGCGTAGAGCCGCTCGGCGCGGGCGATCTCGAACTCCATCAGGGCGCGGAAGCGGGCGTCCACGCGGTGCTCGAGCAGGTCGGCCTCGACGAGCCCGAAGGCGGCGAGGTCCTCCTTGGGCAGGTAGAGGCGCCCCCGCGCCAGGTCCTCGCCGACGTCGCGCAGGATGTTGGTGAGCTGCATGGCCGTCCCGAGCGTCTTGGCGTGCTCGAGGGCCCGGCTCCCGGCGCGGTACCCCGCCACCGGCGTGATCATGAGCCCCACCGTGCCGGCCACCCGGTAGCAGTAGAGCTCGAGGTCGGCGAAGGTCTCGTAGCGGACCGGCTCGAGGTCCATGAGCACGCCCTCGACGAGGTCGTCGAAGGGCTGGAGCGGGATGTCGTAGCGGAGCACCGTCTCGCCCAGGATGGCGAAGCGGGGATCGCGGCTCTCGCCGGCGACGGCCCGGCGCAGCTCGGCCTGCATCTCGCGCAGCCTGGCGCGGATCGACTCGGGCGTGTCGCCGGGGGCGGGCTCGTCCACCAGGTCGTCGGCGACGCGGGCGAAGCGGTACAGGGCGGCGATGGCGTTGCCGCGCTCGGGGCCGAGGGCGCGGGCCATGAGGTGGAACGTCTTGCCGTTCTCGCGCAGGACGTCCCAGCACTCGGCCCAGCCGCGCAGCACCTCGGCGTTCGACAGGCGCCCGGCCGGCCCCATCGTGGGATCGAGGATCATCGGAGCCATCTCCTCCCCGGCGCGACGGACACCGCGCCAGCAGCGCTCCTCATGTTGCCAGATCCCGGGGCGGCCGGCGCGCGCCGCCGGGCCCGCAGCCCCTCGTGGGCCCGCAGCGCCGCGATCTTGCCCGACAGCGCCGCGGTCGGGACCGCGCCCGGCCAGACGGTGAAGTGGCCCGCCGCGTGGAGGTTGGCGAGCGGCGTCTCGACGTGCGCGAGCGGGTTCAGGAAGGGGAAGTTGCGCCAGTTGAGCTCGAACCCGCAGCTGCCGCCGAAGGCGTTGCGGGTGAAGCGGACCGTGGAGGGCGGCGCGCCCACGTCGAGGAAGGAGACGAGCGACGCCGCGCCCGGGGCGAGCTTCTCGAAGGTGGCGAGGAGCTCCTCCCCCACGGCGCGCTTCCGCTCCCGGTACGCCCGCGGGCGGGGCGGCGGGCGCCCCTCGCGGGCGGTGTCGCCGGTGAGCCCCGTCCCCCAGCCGTCGAGCCAGTCGTGGCGCGTGAAGGCCTGCAGCACCACCGCGGCGCGGGGGGCGCCCCGGAGCGCCGGCTCCTCGCCGCCGTGCGCCGTCACCTCGAGGAAGGCGCGCCGGTGCGCGCCGGGGTCGCGCGGGTCGAGGTCGGTGGTGCAGCCGGGGCTGGGGAAGAAGAAGACGTGGGAGGCCCGGAGCTGGCGGCCGAGCTCCTCGGGCGGGACGTCGAGGCCGACGTACGCCGAGACGAGCGCGTCGGAGTGACGCGCGGCGTCGAGCCGCGAGAGCTCGCGGGGACCGTAGCGCGCCGGGCCGGCGAGCCGGTGCACGAGCTGCCGGTAGTCGCCGCAGTAGACCACCTCGCGCGCCTCGAACCGCTCGCCCCGGTGGGTGACCACGCCCGCCACCCGGCCGCCCTCCGCGTCGAGGGCGGTGACGGTGCGCTTGAAGAGGAAGCGCACCCCGCGCTCGCGCAGCCGCTCCACCCAGCGGTCGATCCAGGGCTGCAGCCCGCCCTCCGGGTACCAGTAGTCGTGCGCCCAGAGGTGCCAGAACGCGGAGGCCACGAAGACGTTCATCCGGCTGTAGCCGCAGCGCGAGAGGAGGTCGCGGACGCCCGAGGCGGGGAGCTCGCGCTCGTACCAGGCGGTGAAGTCGTCGAGCAGCAGCCGCCGGAGCTCGGCGATGAGCCGGGGGAGCCCGAGCGGCGATTCGAGCGCCGCCCCCGCGAGCGCCTGCGCCACCCAGCGCGGCAGCGCGAGCGCGCGCTCGCCGCGCACGTAGGGGATGCGGTCGGGCGTGAAGAGCCGCCGGATGAGCGCCGAGGTCCGCTCGTGCTGGTCGAAGACGCGCCCCAGCCCCGCCGCCTGCTCCGGGTAGGCCTCCTGGAAGGCGCGCCGGATCTGCGGGAGCGACTCGACCACCGCGTCGAGCCCCGGCATCACCAGCCGGTAGCGCGCCCGCCGGAAGCTCGCCAGGTCGGCGAGCCCGTACTGCTCGAGGAGCGGGAAGACGATGCCCATGTCCTCGAAGGACTGGCAGCCCGCGTCGAAGTAGAGCCCCTGCCGGCGGATGCCGGAGAGGAGCCCGCCGGCCTGGTGGTTGTGCTCGAGGACGAGGACGCGGTGGCCGCGCCGCTCGAGGTCGGTGGCGGCGACGAGCCCCGCGATCCCGGCGCCGACCACGACGGCGTCGTACCGGTGCGGCTCCGGCGGGCCCCCGATCCCCGCCACCGCCCTAGCCCTCCGCCGTGTAGTCGCGGGCGCGAGCGAGGGGTCGGAGGCGGAGCTCCGCCACCGTCCGGCACCCGGTCACGAACATGGCCGTGCGCAGCTCCTCCACGAGCTGCCGGAGCGCGAGCAGCGCGTCCTCCGCGGAGCGGTCCGCGGCGCGCAGGAGCGGCAGCGCGACGGAGACCGCGTCGGCGCCGAGCGCGAGGGCCTTCGCCGCCTCGATGCCGTTGCGGATCCCGCCCGAGGCGATGACCACCCGGTCCGGCAGCGCCTCGCGGCAGATGGCGACGCTCTCCGCGGTGGGGACGCCCCAGCGCGCGAAGAGCTCGCCGGTGCCGCGCTGCACGGGGTCGGCGGTGCGCAGGCTCTCCACCTTCGACCAGGAGGTGCCGCCCACGCCCGAGGTCTCGACCCCGGCCACCGGCAGGTCGCGGATCCGGGCGGCGGTGGTGCGCGAGATCCCCGAGCCGACCTCCTTCAGGAGCACCGGCACGCCGGCCTGCGGGACCACCTCGCGCAGCTTGGGCAGCAGCCCGGAGAAGCGCGTGTCGCCCCCCGGCTGGATCGCCTCCTGGAGCGGGTTCAGGTGGAAGTAGAAGGCGTCGCAGCCGGCCCCCTCCACGAGCGCGCGCACCTCGCGCGCGCCCACCCCGTAGTTGAGCTGCACCGCCCCCACGTTGCCGAACAGGAGCGGGATCCCGGGGGCGGCGTCGCGGACCGCGAAGGTGGCGCGGGTGGAGGGATCCTCGAGCATCTTCCGCTGCGAGCCGAGGGCCATCCCCACGCCGCACGCCTCGGCCGCGAGCGCCAGGCGCCGGTTCAGCTCGCCGGCCCGCGGCGTCCCGCCGGTCATCGAGGCGATGACGATGGGGGCGGCGAGCCGCTTCCCGAAGAGCTCCACCCCGGTATCCACCTCGTCGCGATCGAGCTCCGGCAGCGCGTCGTGGTCGAAGCGCAGCCCGGCGAACCCGCTCGCCCCGGGGAACTCGACCTCCTCCTCGAGGCACAGCGCGAGGTGGCTGTCCTTGCGATCGAGCTCGGCCATCAGCGGAAGGTGGACCGGAGGGAGCGGACGACGTTGCCGAGGCTGGCCATCGAGTCCTCCACCGCCGAGGGCTCGTAGCCGCTGTGGACCATGCAGTCCTCGCACTTGGGGTGGCGGCCCGCCCCGTAGCGGTCCCAGTCGGTGGTCTCCATCAGCTCGCGGAAGGTCCGGGCGTAGCCGCCCTCGCTGAAGAGGTAGCAGGGGCGCTGCCAGCCGAGGACGCTGAAGTTCGGGCTCCCCCAGGGCGTGCACTGGTAGTCGCGCTCGCCCTTGAGGAAGTCGAGGTAGAGCGGCGAGTGGTTGAAGTGCCAGGGCCGCCCGGCGGCCGGCCCGAGCACGGCGCGGAAGAGGGCCCGCGTCTGCTCCTTGTGCAGGAACTGGTCCTGCACCGGCGCCTTCTCGTAGCCGTAGCCGGGCGAGATGGTCATCCCGTCCACGCCGAGCGCGGTCATCTCGTCGAAGAAGCGGTGCAGGTCGGCCGGGTCGTGGCCGAGGAAGATGGTGGAGTTGGTGGTGACGCGGAAGCCGCGCTTCTTGGCCTCGCGGATGGCGGCCACCGCGGTGCGGTAGACGCCCTCGCGCTGGACCGAGGCGTCGTGCCGCTCCGCGACGCCGTCGAGGTGGATGTTGAAGCTGAAGTGGTCGTCGGGCCGGAAGAGGTCGAGCTTGCGCTCGAGCAGGATGGCGTTGGTGCACAGGTAGACGAACTTCCCGCGCTCCACCAGCCCCGCGACGATGCGGTCGATCGACTTGTGGATGAGCGGCTCCCCGCCGCAGACGCTCACCATGGGCGCGCCGCACTCCTCCGCGGCGGCCCAGCACTGCTCGGGCGTGAGCGCCTGGTCGAGCACGCTCTCCGGGTGCTGGATCTTGCCGCACCCCATGCACTCGAGGTTGCAGCGGAAGAGCGGCTCGAGCATCAGCACGAGCGGGTAGCGCTTCACGCGCCGGAGCTTCTGGCCGGCGATGTACCTGCCGACCGCGACGACCTGCTTCATTGGGATGCCCAAGCGGCGTTCCTCCTCGACGTCGGGATGTACCCGTGCTGCTCGAACCAGATGATGGCGTCCTCGAAGGCGGCGCGCACCGGCGTTTGGGGCAGCCCGAGCTCGCGGATCGCCTTGCCCGGGTCGAAGAACATCCGCCGGCGCGCCATGCGCACCGCCTCGAGCGCCACGGCCGGGGGCCGGTGGGTGACGAGGTCGGAGAGCGCGGTGCTCACCGCGCCGGCGGCCCAGGCCACCGCGTACGGGAGCCGCAGGCGCGGCGCCGGGATGCCGGTGAGGGCCGAGAGCTCCCCCAGGATCTCGACGAGCGTCATGTCGCGGTGGCCGAGGATGTAGCGCTCGCCGATCCGCCCGCGCTCCGCCGCGGCGAGGTGCCCCTCGGCGACGTCCCGCACGTGCACCACGTTGAGCCCGGTGTCCACCACCGCCGGCAGGCGGCGGCGGACGAAGTCCACGACGATCTGCCCGGTGGGCGTGGGCTTCGCGTCCCAGGGGCCGACGGGCGCGCTCGGGTTCACCACCACGAGCGGCAGCCCGCGCGCCACGAAGGCGAGCGCCGCCCGCTCGGCCTCGAGCTTGGAGCGCTTGTAGTGGCTCGTGAGCTGCCCCTCGAGGAGCGGCGTGCGCTCGTCGCACGGCGCGGGGAGCGCCGAGAGGCCGATGGTGCCGACGGTGGAGGTGTGGACCACCCGCTCCACCCCCTCGGCCAGGCAGGCCTCCATCACGTTCACCGTGCCGTCCACGTTGCTCCGGTAGAGCTCGCCGGGGTCGCGCGCCCAGAACCGGTAGTCGGCCGCGACGTGGAAGACGCGCCGGCAGCCCTGGACCGCGCGGCGGACCGAGCCGGCGTCGCGCAGGTCGCCCGTGACCACCTCGACCGGCAGGCCCTTCAGGTTCCTCCGGTCGGAGGTGGGCCGTGCCAGCACCCGGACGTCGTCGCCGCGCTCGAGCAGCAGCCGCGCGACGTTCGCCCCGATGAAGCCGGTCGCTCCCGTGACGAGCACGTGCATGGGCCGGGAAACGTAACACGATCGGCCGCGCTCCACCCGAGAGACCGGCCGGAGGGGAACCCGCACGCCGGGTGGAGGCCGTCCGCGGGGGGACCCGAGCGGGTGACATCCCGGTCGTGCCCCGGTCCCCGATCCGTGCGACACTTTCACCTTCGGCGCAACCGGGGGGACGCGCCGGACGACCGCTGCCCACCGGGCCCCATCGAGAACGGCACCATGACCGTCCCAGCGCACTTCGCGAGCGACCCGCCCGGCGGCGATCCCCTCGACCTGCAGGATCAGCTCGCCAAGATCACCGAGAGCGTGCCGGGCACCATCTGCTCGTACCAGCTCCACGCGGACGGGCGGGTCACGATGCCCTACACCGCCCGGTCGGGCGAGGAGCTGTACGGCTTCTCGCGGGAGGAGCTGGCGCGCGACTTCAGCGTGGTGCTCGCGTGCATCCACCCCGACGATGCCGGGCGCGTGGGCGACCGCCTCGCCCAGGCGGCCCGGGACTTCGCGCGCTGGCACGACTGCTTTCGCTACCTGCACCCGCAGAAGGGGCTGCGCTGGATCGAGGGCTGGTCGGTCCCGCGGCGCGAGCCGGACGGGAGCATCCTCTGGCACGGCTTCGTGATGGACGTGACCGAGCGGATGCGGGCCGAGGAGGCGCTGCGCGAGTCCGACCAGCGCAAGAGCGAGTTCCTCGCCACGCTCTCGCACGAGCTGCGCAACCCGCTCGCCCCCGTCCGCAACGCGCTCTGGCTCCTGCAGCACGCCGCGCCGGGCAGCGACCAGGCGGTGCGCGCCCGTGAGGTCATCGAGCGCCAGACACAGCACCTCACCCGGCTCGTGGACGACCTCCTCGACGTGAACCGGATCTCGCGCGGGAAGATCGCGCTGCGCCGCGCGCGGCTGGAGCTCGGCGACCTCGTCCGGCGCACCTGCGAGGATCACCGGACCGCCTTCGAGCAGCGCGGCATCGAGGTCCAGCTGTCGCTGCCGCCCGCGCCGGTCTGGGTGGACGCCGACGCGACGCGCCTGGCGCAGATCGTCGGGAACCTGCTCCAGAACGCGGCCAAGTTCACCGGCGAGCGCGGCCACGTCTGGATCGCGGTGGCGCTCTCGGCCGGCCGCCGCGAGGCGGAGATCCGGGTGCGGGACGACGGCGTCGGGCTGTCCCCCGATCTCCTCCCCCGCGTCTTCGAGCCCTTCGTGCAGGCCGAGACCGGGCTGGCGCGGACCCTGGGCGGGCTCGGCCTCGGCCTGGCGCTCGTGAAGGGGCTCGCGGAGCAGCACGGCGGCGCGGTGCGGGCGGCGAGCCCGGGGCCGGGCCAGGGCGCGGAGTTCACGGTGACCTTGCCGCTCGCGGAGGGGCCGCCCGAGGCGGCGCGGCCGCCGGAGCCGGCGGCGGTCGAGGCCCGCCCGCTCCAGGTCCTCATCGTGGAGGACAACCCGGACTCGGCCGAGACGCTGCTCCAGATCCTCGAGCTCCTCGGCCACGCGGTCCGGGTGGCCCACGACGGCCGCGCCGGCCTCGCGCTGGCGCGGGCCTGGCGGCCGGACGTGGTGCTCTGCGACATCGGCCTGCCCGACCTCGACGGCTACGAGCTCGCCCGCGCCCTGCGCGCCGATCCGGCCCTGCGCGGCATGCGGCTCGTGGCGCTGAGCGGCTACGCGCAGCCGGAGGATCGGGAGCGCGCGCTCGAGGCCGGCTTCGACGCCCACCTCGGCAAGCCGGCGCCGCCCGACGCCATCAGCGAGGCGCTCGGGGCGCCGCCGGGGGCGGGCGGGACCTAGGTGAACGGCTGCGCACCCGGTCTCGGGCGAGTCGCTGACAATCGACGACCTGCCGAAGCCTGCCCGGGAGCCGCGTCCGGCAACCTACCGCGCCACCCGGAACCCGCCCGACTCGCCGGTGGGCGGCTCCCAGGCCACCTCCACCGCCTCGACGCGGGCCGCCGGGGGGCCGCGGTGGCACCAGCGCACCAGCGCCTCCACCGCCTCGCGCTCTCCCTCGGCCTGCACCTCGACCTCGCCGCCGGGCAGGTTGCGCGCGGTGCCGGACAGTCCGAGCCGCTCCCCCTCGTCGGCGGTGGACTGCCGGAAGTAGACCCCCTGCACGAGGCCTCGGACGAGCATGCGGACGCGGGCGCGGGCCATCCGTCACTCCTTCAAGAGCGCGAGGAACTCCTCCTCGCCGATCACCTTCACGCCGAGGCCACGGGCCTTCTCGAGCTTCGAGCCCGCGTCCTCGCCGGCCACCACCAGGTGGGTCTTCTTCGAGACCGAGCCGGACACCTTGCCGCCGCGCCGCTCGATCTCCGCCTTGGCGTCGTCGCGCGAGAGGCTCGCGAGCCCGCCGGTGAGCACCACCGTCTTGCCGGCGAACGGGCCGCGCGCGTCCACCTGCTCCGGCGCGGGCGCCACGCCGGCGGCGAGGAGCCGCTCGACGACGCGCACGTTCTGGGGCTCGGCGGTCCAGGCCCGGATCTCGCGCGCGCTCTCGGGGCCGATGTCGCGGACCCCGAGCAGCTCCTCCTCCGAGGCGGCCAGGAACCGCTCGAGGCTGCCGAAGTGGCGCGCCAGGGTGGCCGCGGTCGCCTCGCCGACCTGCGGGATGCCGAGCCCGAAGACCAGCCGGCGCAGCGTGGTCTGCTTCGAGCGCTCGAGCGCGTCCACGATGTTCTGGGCGCTCTTCTCCGCCATCCGCTCGAGCCCCTGCCACTGCTCGCGGGTGACGGCGTAGAGGTCGGCGAAGTCCTTCACCAGCCCCGACTGCACGAGCTGCGCGCAGAGCTTGTCGCCGAGGCCGTCCACGTCCATGGCGCGCCGCTGCGCGAAGTGGCGCAGCCGGCCCACGAGCTGCGCCGGGCACGCGGCGCCGGTGCAGCGGTACACCTTCTCCCCCTCCTCGCGCACCACCGCCGCGCCGCAGACCGGGCAGCGGGACGGGAACTCGAAGAAGGTCTCCTCGCCGGTGCGCCGCTCGGGGAGCGGCTTCACCACCTCCGGGATCACCTCGCCGGCGCGCCGGATGAGCACCCAGTCGCCCTGGCGGATGTCCTTGCGGCGCATCTCGTCCTCGTTGTGGAGGGTGGCGCGCGAGACGGTCGCGCCCGAGAGCTGCACCGGGTCCACCTCCACCACCGGCGTGAGGATGCCGGTGCGCCCCACCGAGGCCCAGATGGTGCGGACGCGCGTGGCCTCCTCCTGCGGCGGGTACTTGAAGGCCGCCGCCCAGCGCGGGAACTTGCTCGCCGCGCCGAGCCGCCGGCGCCAGTCGAGGTCGTCCACCTTCACCACCACGCCGTCGGTGTCGTAGGGGAGCTCGAAGCGGCGCCGCTCCATGAGATCGCGGAACCGCTTCACCTCCTCGATCCCGGAGCAGCGCGCGTTCTCGGGGTTGGTGTCGAAGCCGAAGCGCGCCAGGTCGGCGAGCTTGTCCCAGTGCGTCCTCCACGGCGCGATCTTCTGCTCCGGCTTCGCCTCCGCCCGCCGATCGGCGGAGCCGCCCGGCTCCGTCTCCGGCGTGAGCGCCTCGTAGGCGATGAAGGAGAGCGGCCGGGTGGCGGTGACGCGCCAGTCGAGCTGCCGGAGCGAGCCCGCGGCGGCGTTGCGCGGGTTCGCGAACGGCTCGCCCCCCTGCCGCAGGATGAGCTGGTTCATCGCCTCGAAGTGCTTCTTCTGGAGGAGCACCTCGCCGCGCACCTCGAGCCGGCGCGGCGGGCTCCCCTCGAGCCGCTGCGGCACGCCCCGGTTCGCGCCGAGGCCGCCGATGGTGCGCAGGTTGCGGGTGACGTCCTCGCCGTTCACGCCGTCGCCGCGGGTGGAGCCGGAGACGAAGACCCCGTCCTCGTAGACCAGCTCCGCCGAGAGCCCGTCGAGCTTCGGCTCGCAGACGTAGGCGACCTTCACCCCCTCGGGCAGCTCGAGCAGCCGGTGCACGCGGGCGTCGAGCTCGTCGAGCTCCTCGTCGGTCTGCACGTTCCCGAGCGAGAGCATCGGCTCGCGGTGCACCACCCGGTCGAACCTCGCGGACGGCGCGCCGGAGACGCGCTGCGTGGGCGAGTCGGGGTCGCGCAGCTCCGGGTGCTCCGCCTCGAGCGCGGCGAGCTCGCGCATGAGCCGATCGTACTCGGCGTCCGAGAGGACCGGCTGGTCGAGGACGTAGTAGGCGTGGTCCGCGGCGCGGAGGCGCTCCTTCAGCTCGGCGGCGCGGCGGGACTCGGCGCTCCCAGGGGTCGGCACGGCGGGAGGATGGCGCGGCCGGGGCCGCGGGGCAAGCGCCGAGAGGAGCCCGCGGGCGCCGGCGCGTCGCGGCTAGAAGCTGTGGAAGGTGACGTCGTCCTCGGCGCCCGGCTGCGGGTACTCCGAGGCCCGATCCTTCTGGAAGGCGCCGCCGGTGCTCACGTACCGGATGTGCTTCTCGGTCTGGACGCCGTCGCCGTCGAGATCGCCGTTCGCCACCACCCAGAAGTCGGAGGTGGTGCCGCTCTTCGTCGCGCTGAAGTAGTAGGAGAAGTAGCAGGCGCCGTTCACGACCAGCGGCAGCTCCTTGAAGCCGCTCATCCCCTGCGTCCAGACCCGCTTGGTCGGCGAGGGATCGCCCGGCGGGTTCTGCGGGCTGGTCCAGGTCCCGTCCTGGGTCGGGTCGGGGACGCCGGTCGAGTCGGGCTGGCCGAACCCGTGCTGCGCGCCGTAGTCGTAGAGCGACCGGGTGATGCTCTCCATGATCATCTGCCGCTCCGCCGTGCGCGTGCGCAGGAGCGAGCGGTTGAAGCTCGGGAGCGCCACCGACGACATGAGGCCGATGATCCCGACCACCAGCATCAACTCGACCAGCGTGAAGCCGCGTGCGCTGCGGATTCGACCGCTCATGGCCCACCTCCGCCGGGAGGCGTGGCCCGGCGCCCGTTGGAAGGCGACATCACCATCCACACGCCCGGGCCGATCTCCCGGACCGTCTTGCCGCGGGCCACCTGGTCGGCGCGGAACTTCTCGAAGCGGGCCCGGTCGGCGCCCGGGCCGGCGGTGATGGTGCGCAGGTCGCTGTCGGGCGGCGCCGAGGCGCGGTACCCCTCCGGCAGGTCGGCGCCCATCGGCGGGCGCTGGCGCGCGCTCCAGTAGCCGTAGCCGTGGTAGCCGCCGGCGGCGAGCAGCGCGAGCGCGAACGCGACGGCGGTCCCGCGCCCCTTGCGCCGCTCCGGCGCGGCGTGCGGCTGGTACTCGATCACCTTGCCGGCGGCCGGCGCCGCCGGGGCGGGCCTGGGCGCCGGCGCGACGGGCGCCGCCTCCGGCGCGACGAGCCGCTGGGCCGCGCTGGTCACCGCGAAGGCCTGGTCGAGGAGCGCGGCGCGGGCCTCGGCCGCCTCGGCGCGGGCCTCGGGCGGCAGCCGCGCGGCGAGGGCGGTGAGCGCCCCGAGGCAGCCGTCCGCCTCGGCCAGCAGCGCGTCCACCGCCGGCTGATCATGGGCGCCCCCCGCGGCGAGGGCCTCCGCGCAGGCCGAGAGCCGCTCGCGCAGGGAGGCCGCCTGGGAAAGCTCGGGCAGGGCCGAGGGCGCGGGCGCCGCCGCCGCGGGGGGATGCGGAGCGACCGGCGGACGCGGCGCGACGGGCGCGGGCGCCGCCGCAGCCGGATGCGGGGCGACCGGCGCGGGCGCGACCACCGGCGGATGCGCCGGGCCGGCCGGCGCGCGAGAGAGCACGGGAGGAGCGGCCGACGCGGGCCGCGCGCGCTGCAGCACTGGCGCGGCGGAGGCGCCCGGCGCGGGGCTCGCGAGGTGCGGCTCGACCGCTCCGTCGACAGCGGAGCCGGGCGAACGCGAGGTCTGCTCGTTCGACATGCAATCTCCCTGATGCATTGTGGAGCGAAGTCCCGATCGGGCGCCACCCCTGATTCATGGCACAGCGCCCAAGAAAACCGAGAGTACGTGGGCACTTGTGCGATGCCGCCGCCACGGCACCTCCACCCGTTGACAGCCCCGGTGCGCCGAAGTTAGGAAAGGAGCCTCTCGCCGGGTCCCCGGCACGGCCTCACGCCTCTCGCGCCCCCTCGCGGCGCCCCTCTCCCCAGGACCTCCATGCCCGCCGCAGCGCCCGAGCCCCATCCTGCCGCCAGCAGCCTCACCGAGCTCAAGCAGAAGAAGGTCGCCGAGCTCGCCAAGATGGCCGAGGAGCTCCAGGTCGAAGGAGTCGGCTCGCTCAAGAAGCAGGACCTCATCTTCGCGATCCTCCAGGCCCAGGCCAAGGCGGCCGAGGCGCAGCAGGAGGAGGTGGAGGTGTCGGGAGAGGGGACGCTGGAGGTGCTCCCCGACGGCTTCGGCTTCCTGCGCAGCCCCGACTTCAGCTACCTGCCCGGCCCGGACGACATCTACGTCTCGCCCTCGCAGATCCGCCGCTACAACCTCCGCACCGGCGACACCGTCCGCGGCACCGTGCGCCAGCCCAACGAGGGCGAGCGCTACTTCGCCCTGCTCGAGGTCGAGACCATCAACGGCGCCTCGCCCGAGGAGAACCAGGCCAAGGTCCTCTTCGACGACCTCACGCCGCTCTACCCGACCGAGCGGCTCAGCCTGGAGCACGACCCGGAGGAGATGACCACCCGCGTGGTGGACCTCTTCGCCCCGGTCGGCAAGGGCCAGCGCTGCCTCATCGTCTCCCCGCCGCGCGCCGGCAAGACGGTGCTGCTCCAGAACATCGCCCACGCCATCACCGAGAACCACCCCGAGGTCACCCTCATCGTGCTGCTCATCGACGAGCGGCCGGAGGAGGTGACCGACATGGAGCGGACGGTGAAGGGCGAGGTGGTCTCCTCGACCTTCGACGAGCCGGCCTCCCGCCACGTCCAGGTGGCGGAGATGGTGATCGAGAAGGCCCGGCGGCTCGCCGAGCACAAGAAGGACGTGGTGATCCTGCTCGACTCGATCACCCGCCTCGCCCGCGCCTACAACTCGACCGTCCCGCCCTCGGGCAAGATCCTCTCGGGCGGCGTGGACGCGAACGCCCTGCACAAGCCGAAGCGCTTCTTCGGGGCGGCGCGCAACATCGAGGAGGGCGGCTCGCTCACCATCATCGGCACGGCGCTGGTGGACACCGGCAGCCGCATGGACGAGGTGATCTTCGAGGAGTTCAAGGGGACCGGCAACTCGGAGATCGTGCTCGACCGCAAGCTGATGGAGAAGCGCATCTTCCCCTGCATGGACATCGCCAAGAGCGGCACCCGCAAGGAGGAGCTGCTCCTCCCGGCCGACTGGCTGTCGAAGATCTACATCCTGCGCCAGACCATCCTGAACGGGCTCGACAACGTCGAGGCGATGAAGTTCATCCTCGACAAGTTCCGCCAGGTGCCGACGCACCAGGAGTTCTTCAAGATGATGGTCGGGGGCGGGAAGTAGGCGGAAGATCAGCCGCCTTGACCGGCCGGAGCGAAGAGATTAGAAACGCCCCCTTCATCGGAGGCCCGGACCATCTCCGCGCAGCGCGGGCGGCGGTGCAAGCGGCCGTTAGGAGCGTCAAGTGAAGGAAGCCATCCACCCCGACTACAAGGCCGCGAAGGTCCTCTGCGCCTGCGGGAACGTCATCGAGACCCGCAGCACGCGCGGCGACTTCCACGTGGACATCTGCAACGCCTGCCACCCGTTCTTCACGGGCAAGCAGAAGCTGATGGACACCGCCGGCCGCATCGAGAAGTTCAAGACCCGCTACGCCGCGACCCCGGAGAAGGCCGAGAAGGCCGCCCCCAAGGCCGCCGCGCCCGCCGAGGCCCCGAAGAAGGCCGCCGCGCCCAAGGAGAACCGGGCCGCCAAGCGCGCCAAGGCCAACGCCGGCAAGCCGAAGCCGGCGCCCCAGGCCGAGGCTCCCGCCGCCGAGGCGAAGCCCGAGGGCGAGACGGCCTAGCCGTCCCGAGCAGCGCGTCTCTCCGGAGCGGCCCGAGCCCCAGGCTTGCGCCGCTCCTTCCTTTTCAGGGGTCCGCCCTCCGCCATGCGCCTCCTCGCCGCCGCCGCCCTCACCGCGCTCTGCGTCCTCGTCGCCGGCTGCCCGGAGCAGCGGGCGGGCGTCACTCCCAGCTCGATCCCGCGCCCGGCGGCGGTGCTCATCCCCTCCCCCGACGCCGGCTACGTCCCGGCCCCGGACGCCGGCGTCCCGTCGGCCTACGCGGCCCCCTCCCTGCCGCTGCCGGCCCTGCGCCCGCCCCGTGTGCGCGCCCTCGACGGCGGCGTGACCGCGCCGCCCGCCGCGCCCGGCCCGGTCGCGCCGCTCGACGGCGGCGCCGGGGTCGGCGCCGTGGCCCCCGCGGCCGCGCGGTAGCGGCGCCGGGTTGCGACGCGCGCGCCCCGCCGCGCTAGGATGCCCGCGTGCCCCCGCTCATCCTCATCGTGGACGACGAGCGCTCGAACCTCGAGTCCCTGCAGCGGATCTTCGAGCGCGAGGGCTGGCGGGTGCTCACCGCCTCGTCCGGCCCCGAGGCCCTCGACGCCCTCCGCCGCGAGCGCCCGAGCGTCGTCGTCACCGATCTCATGATGCCGGGCATGAGCGGCGAGTCGCTCCTGCGCGCCGCCCGCACCGTCGCGCCCGAGTCGGAGGTGGTCCTCATGACCGCCTACGGCACCGTCGAGGCGGCGGTCTCGGCCATGAAGGAGGGGGCCTACGACTTCCTCACCAAGCCCGTGAAGCGCCACGCCATCGTGAAGACCGTGCGCCAGGCGCTCGAGCGGGCCTCGCTGGTCGCCGAGAACCGCGCCCTCAAGGCCCGGCTCGCCGACCTCACGCAGGGGAGCGAGCTGCTCGGCGATGCGCCCCGCTTCCGCGCCGCCCTCGAGGTGCTGCGGCAGGCCGCCCCGACGAGCGCCACCGTGCTCCTCACCGGCGAGAGCGGCACCGGCAAGGAGCTCGCGGCCCGGCTCGTCCACGAGCGCTCCCCCCGCGCCGCCGGCCCCTTCGTGCCCATCAACTGCGCCGCCATCCCGGAGACCATCCTCGAGTCGGAGCTCTTCGGCTACGAGCGGGGGGCCTTCACCGGGGCCGCCGGGCGCAAGGAGGGCCGGCTCGAGCGCGCCCACGGCGGCACCCTGTTCCTCGACGAGGTCGGGGAGATGTCGCCGGGGCTGCAGGTGAAGCTCCTGCGCGTGCTGCAGGACGGCGTGGTGGAGCGGCTCGGCGGCACCCAGCCCTCCCGCATCGACCTGCGGCTCGTGGCCGCCACCAACAAGGACCTCGCGGCCGAGGTGAAGGCCGGCCGCTTCCGGGAGGACCTCTTCTACCGGCTCAACGTGGTGGCGGTGCGGCTGCCCCCGCTGCGGGAGCGGCGCGAGGACGTGCCGCTGCTCGCCGGGGCCTTCCTGCGGCGGGCGGCCGAGAAGCACGGCAAGCGGGTCCTCGCCTTCTCCCCCTCGGCGCTGCGGGCGCTCGAGGCCTGGGACTGGCCGGGCAACGTGCGCGAGCTCGAGCACGCCGTCGAGCGGGCGGTGGTGCTCTGCGCCGGCGAGGAGATCGAGGTCTCCGACCTGCCCGAGCCGCTGCGAGCCGGCGCGAGCGGGGGCGCCGCGGCCGACGCGCTCGTCATCCCGGTGGGCACGCCGATGGAGGAGATCGAGCGGCTCGCCATCCGCGAGACCCTGCGCCACACCCGCGGCGACAAGACCCTCGCCGCGCAGCTCCTCGGCATCGCGCCCCGGACCATCTACCGGAAGCTCGACCGCGACGCGTCCGGGAAGCTGGTGGACGAGGGCTCGGAGGGGGGCGCGGAGTAGCCTGCCAAATTGGCGGCGAGCCGTCCTCGGCCCGGCCGGTTTTGCCAAATTGGCAGCCCCGGATCGGACGGAAAGGTATCGGACGGGCTCGGGTCAGAAATTGGTCCGAAATCCAGGTCGTTATGTGCTACTCAAGGGCCTTGGCGTGGCACGGCCCTTGCTCCTCCGGCCGCTGGGTTCCCTCTCGATGCTCGACCTCTTCTTCCGCAAGTACGTCTGGGTGGTGAACGCCCTGCTGCTGTTCGCCGCGGCGTGGCTCTCCGCGAAGACGGTGAACACGGTGGTCGGCGCGGCCATCCGGCCCACGCCGCAGATCGACCTGCGGGCGGCCCCCCCGACGCCCGCGCGCCCGGTCGCTCCCGCGCAGGTCGAGCCGGACAAGATCTACGCGCTCATCGGCCAGAAGCCACCCGCGCCCGCGCCGGCCGAGTCCGCCGAGGCCGCGCCCCCGCCGCCCCGGACCTGCGACGACGCGAAGGCCGCGCCGGTGAAGGCCACGCTCCGCGCCCAGCTCGTGGCCGGCGTGATCGCCGAGAAGCCGCAGTGGTCGATCGCCTCCATCACCGACCTCGCGAGCCGCGAGACCCGCATCTACGGCGTCGGCGACTCCTTCCAGGGCGCGAAGATCCTGGCCATCGGGCGGATGAAGGAGCCGCACGACATCACCGGCCAGGGCTACAAGATGGTCGCGGTCGTCTGCCACGACGGCCGCAAGGAGTTCATCGACTTCGAGCCCGGCGAGGCCGCCGCGCCCGCCTTCCAGGCCGCCACCGCCCCGACCCCGGGCGCCGCCGCGGCCGCCCTGCCGCCGGACGGGGTGAAGACGGTGGCCGAGAACCGCTACGACGTGAAGCGGTCGGTCCTCGACCAGAGCCTCTCCAACATGTCGAGCCTCGCCACGCAGGCGAGGATGGTCCCCAACTTCAAGAACGGCGTGGCCAACGGCTTCAAGCTGTTCTCGATCCAGCCCAACTCGCTCTACGCGTCGGTCGGCATCGAGAACGGCGACGTGGTCACCAAGATCAACGGCTACGAGATCAACTCGCCCGACAAGGCGCTCGAGGTCTACCAGAAGCTCAAGGAGGCGAGCCACATCAGCCTCGAGCTCGAGCGCAACGGCCAGCCGATCCGCAAGGAGTACAACGTCACCGGCCCGTAGCGCCCCCGACGGCACCGCCATGCGCAAGCTCCTCCTCCTCACGCTCCTCCTCCCGGTCCTCGCCACCTCGCAGTCGCTGCCGCCGCAGCGCGCCGGCCGGCCCCCGCGCTACCTCCCGCAGGAGCCCGCCGGGACGCCGCAGCCGGCGCCCCCGCGCCAGCCGCTGCCGCCCGGCGCCGCCGGGGTGCCGCCGTCCGGCGCGCCCGCCCCGGCCGCGGGCGGGGCCGGCGGCGACGCCGTGATCTCGCGCTCCGAGGGCAAGTGCCAGCCGATGGAGGGGCACTTCCTCCTCGCCTTCAACAAGGCCGAGATCGTGGACGTGCTCGAGCAGGCCAGCCGCTGGACCTGCCGCAATTTCGCCTACACCGACGAGATCGCGCGCGGGAAGATCACCCTCGTCTCGAAGACGCCGGTCTCGGCGGAGGAGGCCTACGCGGCGTTCCTGGCCGCCCTCTCCGCCAACAACATCGCCGTCTACCCGTCGGGCAAGTACCACAAGCTCATCCGCATCGCCGACGCCAAGAAGACGCCCATCCCCACGCTCACCGACGGCGCCGAGGCGCCGGCCACGGAGCAGCCGGTCACCAAGATCATCCGGCTGCGCTACTCGGATCCCGACCAGCTGCGCGGCATCCTCGGCAACTTCACCTCCCCGCAGGGCGCCGACATCCAGGTGGTGGCGCCGGACCTCCTCATCGTCACCGACATCGGCCTCAACGTCCGGCGCGTCGAGAAGCTCATCGAGGCGGTGGACCGGCCGGGCGGCGGCGACCTCATCCGCGTGGTGCAGGTGCAGTACGCCTCGGCCCGCGACCTCGCCGAGAAGGTCAACCAGGTCTTCCAGCAGTCGCCCGCCACCCCCGGCCGCCCCGGCGCCGGCCGGCGCACGCTCATCGGCGGCGTGGCCCCCTCGACGCCCGGCGCGCCCGCCGCCGCCCCCGCCGCCGGCGGGACCGAGCCGTCCGAGATCTCCATCTCCAAGGTCCTCGCCGACGAGCGGACCAACAAGCTCATCGTCATCGCCGACGACAAGAGCTTCCAGCGCATCCTCGACCTCGTGAAGCAGCTCGACCTGCCCACGAGCGGCGAGGGGACCATCCACGTGGTGTTCCTCAAGAACGCCAACGCCGAGGACCTCGCGCAGACGCTGCAGGCGCTGGCGCAGGGCCAGGCCTCCGCCCGCAAGCAGCAGGGCGCCACCGGGGCGCCGGCGGGCCTCCCGGTCACGCCGGCCGCGGCTCCCGGCCAGCAGGCCGCGCAGGCCGCCCTCGCCGGCGGCCACGGCCCGGCCACCAGCGCCGACCTCTTCAGCGGCGAGGTGAAGGTCACCGCCGACAAGACCCAGAACGCCCTCGTGGTGATGGCGAGCGCCACCGACTTCGCCGTGATGACGCGGCTCATCGACAAGCTCGACCGGCCGCGCCGCCAGGTGTTCGTCGAGGCGGTCATCATGGAGGTCAACCTCAACAACGAGAACCAGTTCGGCGTCTCGATGCACGGGGTCATCCCGTACAAGACCTCGGACGGCACGGGCTACATCCCGCTCGGCTCCGAGACGGGCCGCGTGAACTCGTTCAACGTCTCGAGCCTCATCTCCCTCGGCGGCTTCCTCACCGGCCTCGCCGGCCCGACCTCGGCCCAGCTCAAGGACGTGCTGCCGGGCGTCCCGAGCGTGTCGCTGCTCGTGCAGGCCCTGCAGACCTCCTCCGACGTGAACGTGCTCTCGACGCCGCACCTGCTCGCCTCGGACAACGAGGAGTCGGAGATCACCGTCGGCCAGAACGTCCCGTTCCAGGCCGGCTACTCGGCGCTGAGCGGCCTCTCGAGCACCACCGGGACCACCGCCGCCGGCTCCACCCTCGGCACCCTCGGCCTGCTCTCGGGCGGCCTCAACAGCCTCTACGCCCCGATCCAGCGGCAGAACGTGGAGCTGAAGCTCCGCATCAAGCCGCAGATCAACGAGGGCGACAACGTGCGGCTCGACCTCGAGGAGCAGACCGAGGAGATCGCCTCCAAGGATCCGACCCTCGGCCCCACCACCGCCAAGCGGAGCGTGAAGACCAAGATCGTCGCCAAGGATCAGAACACCATCGTGATCGGCGGCCTCATCCAGGAGCGTACGGTCCAGGGCGTCCACAAGATCCCGGTCCTCGGCGACATCCCGATCCTGGGCTGGCTCTTCCGCGACCAGGTCACCACCAAGACCAAGACCAACCTGCTGCTGTTCCTCACGCCGTACATCATCCGCGACGAGTCGGACTACAAGCGCATCCTCGAGCGGAAGCGGCGGGAGCAGCAGGAGTTCACCGAGCAGTTCTACGGCAAGACCGCCCGCTACGACGTCCCGGTGGACTACGCCCGGAAGGCGGGCGCCTACACCCGCATCCACAAGGACATGGACGTCGAGCTCCTCAAGCTCGAGAACGGCGGACCCGGCTCGCCCGGCGAGCGCACCGTCCGGCCGCCGGCGCAGGACCAGGAGCTCGACGAGCGGAACCTGCCGCCGTCCGCGACCCCTGGCGCGGGCGCGCCCGCCCCGGGCGGCGCTGGCGCGCCCGCGCGGCCGGCCCCCGCGACCCCGCCCGCGACCCAGGCGCCGGCACCCGCTCCGACCCAGGCGCCGGCGCCCGCTCAGCCCCAGGCCCCGGCGCCCGCTCCGGCGCCGGCGAGCCCGCCCGCAGGGCAGGCGGCGCCGTCGCCCGGCCCGCAGGCTCCGGCTCCCGGGCGCTGAAAGAGAACGCCCTCGCCGCGTGTTCTCGATGGTTCGACCATGCCCGATCTCGTCAGCCCCGCCCCCGCCGCCCCGCAGGCCTCCCTCTCCGGTCGCCTGATCGGGGAGATCCTCGTCGCCACCGCCGGTCTCTCCCCCGAGAAGCTCGAGGAGGCCCTCGCCGCCCAGCGCGGCCCGGAGGCGGGCAGCCGCCTGGGAGAGGTGCTGCTCCGCATGAAGGCGGTGAGCGAGGACGAGGTGCTGCGCGCGCTCTCGATCCAGCTCGACCTCCCGTTCGCGGAGCGCATCGACCCGGAGTCGGTGCCGCCCGAGCTGGTGGCGAAGGTGCCCATCAACTTCGCGAAGCAGGCCCGGGTGGTGCCGCTCGGCCGGCTCGACGGCGCCGTCCGGCTCGCGGTGGCCGACCCGCTCGACACCGCCAGCCAGGAGAGCGTCGCGCTCCTGCTCGGCCTGCCGGTGCTGCCGGAGGTGGTCCCGCCGCAGGTCATCGTGGACGCCATCAACCAGGTCTACGACCGCGCCGCCGACGAGAACGCCCGGCTCATGGAGGACCTCGAGACCGAGGACCTCGAGAGCGTGGCGCACGAGCTCGAGGAGCCGACCGACCTGCTCGAGGCCGACGACGAGGCCCCGATCATCCGGCTCGTGAACTCGCTCCTCTTCCGCGCCGTGAAGGAGCGGGCGAGCGACATCCACATCAACCCCGAGGAGCGCGACCTCTCGGTGCGGTACCGCATCGACGGCGTGCTGCGCGAGGTGATCCGCCCTCCGAAGCGGATCCAGGCCTCCATGGCGAGCCGCATCAAGATCATGGGCGGCCTCAACATCGCCGAGAAGCGGCTCCCGCAGGACGGCCGCATCCGCATCAAGATCGCCGGCAAGGACGTGGACATCCGCCTCTCGACGGTGCCCACCGCCTACGGCGAGCGCATCGTGATGCGCCTCCTCGACAAGTCGAACGTGCTGCTCGACCTGGGCGAGATCGGCTTCGAGGACTGGCAGCTCCGGATCATGGACCAGCTCATCACGCGGTCCCACGGCATCGTGCTCGTGACCGGCCCCACCGGCTCCGGCAAGACCACCACGCTCTACGCCGCCCTCTCGAAGATCAACTCGCCCGACCTCAACATCCTCACCATCGAGGACCCGGTCGAGATCCCGCTCAAGGGCGTCGGCCAGGTGCAGGTGAACCCGAAGATCGACCTCACCTTCGCCTCCGGCCTGCGCGCCTTCCTCCGCCAGGACCCCGACGTGGTGATGGTGGGCGAGATCCGCGACCTCGAGACCGCCGAGATCGCCATCCAGGCCTCCCTCACCGGCCACCTGGTGTTCTCGACCATCCACACCAACGACGCCGCCGGCGCGATCACCCGCCTCGCCGACATGGGCGTGCAGCCGTTCCTCGTGGCCTCGTCGCTGGTGGGCGTGCTGGCGCAGCGGCTCGTGCGCGTGCTCTGCCCCGAGTGCAAGCGGGCCTACGTGCCGACGGCGGAGGAGCTCGCCCAGGCCAGCATCACCCCCAAGATCCTGGCCAGCGCCGGCAACCCCAGCCACCTCTACAAGGCGGTGGGCTGCCCGGCCTGCCAGCAGACCGGGTACCAGGGCCGGACCGGCATCTACGAGCTCATGCTCGTGGACGACGATCTGCGGCAGCTCATCCTGCGGAACGTGGACTCCTCCACCATCAAGCGCAAGGCGGCCGAGCACGGGATGCTCTCGCTGCTCGAGCACGGCGCCTACAAGGTCGCGATGGGGATCACCACCGCCGCCGAGGTGCTGTCGGTGACGGCGGAGGACCTGCATTGACCGCCCGGCCCGCCAGCGGCGGGGGGGAGGCGTAGCCCATGCCCGTCTTCGAGTACAAGGCGCTCGACGCCGGCGGCAAGGCGGTCGGTGGCCTCAAGGAGGCCGACTCGCCGCGCACGCTCCGCACCGTGCTGCGCCGCGACGGCCTCTTCCTCACCGAGGTGGTGGGGCAGAAGCAGGCCGCCGAGGCGGCCGCGCGCGACGTCCGCAAGCGCTGGCTCACCGGCCGGATCAAGGCCGACGACCTCGCCATCATGACCCGCCAGCTCGCGGTGCTGGTGGGGGCGGGCGTCCCGCTCGTGGAGGCGCTCACCGCGCTCGTGGACCAGGTGGAGCACGAGCGGCTCAAGCGGATCGTCTCCGACGTGCGCCAGCGCGTGAACGAGGGCAGCTCGCTCGCCGACGCCCTGGCCTCGCACCCGCGCGTCTTCACCAACCTCTACGTGAACATGATCCGCGCCGGCGAGTCCTCGGGCGCGCTCGAGATCGTGCTCGTCCGGCTCGCCGACTTCACCGAGAACCAGGCCCGCCTGCGCTCCAAGATCGTGGGCACCCTCACCTACCCGGCGGCGATGCTCGTCATCGGCACGGTGATCATGGCCATCCTGTTCACGGTGGTGATCCCCAAGATCACCCGCATCTTCGACGAGACGCGGGTGACGCTGCCGCTCACCACCCGCGCCCTCATCGGCTTCTCCACCTTCGTCCACGACTGGTGGTGGGCGGGCGGGCTCCTCACCATCGTGGCCGGCGTGCTCGTCGCGCGCTGGAAGGAGACCCCGTCCGGCCGCGCCGCCTGGGACCGCCGCGCCCTCACCGTGCCCATCTTCGGCGGGCTCATCCGGCAGATCGCCATCGCCCGCTTCTCGCGCACGCTGTCCACCCTGCTGAAGAGCGGCGTCCCGCTCCTCACCGCCATGGACATCGTGAAGAACATCGTCGGCAACGTCCGGCTCCAGTCGGTGATCGAGGAGTCGGCGGCCGCCATCCGCGAGGGCGAGAGCATCGCCGCGCCGCTGAAGCGGTCCGGCGAGTTCCCGCCGCTCGTCTACCACATGGTCGCCATCGGCGAGCGCTCCGGGCAGCTCGAGGAGATGCTCAAGAACGTCGCCGACGCCTACGACTCGCAGGTGGAGACCAAGATCGGCGCGCTCACCTCGCTGCTCGAGCCGGTGATGATCGTCGGCATGGGCGTGGTGGTGGCGCTGATCGTCTTCTCGATCCTGATGCCGATCCTGCAGATCAACAACCTGGCCGGAGGAGCCTAGCCCCCATGCAGACCCAGCGACGCCGCGAGCGCGGCATGACCCTCATCGAGATCATGGTGGTGATCACCATCCTCGGCCTCATCGCCGCCGCGGTGGCGGTGAACGTGGTGAGCAACCTCTCCGACGCCCGCATCAAGCAGGCCAAGGCCGACCTCCACACCCTCGAGAACTGCCTCGACCTCTACAAGATCGACAAGGGCCGGTACCCGACGACGGAGGAGGGGCTGCAGGCGGTGGTGGCCGCCGGCAAGTGCAAGAACCAGCTCAAGGACCCGTGGAGCCACGACTACGTCTACCTCTACCCGGGCCAGGTCCACCCCGACGGCTTCGACCTCAAGAGCTACGGCGCCGACGGCGCGCCGGGCGGAGAAGGCGAGAACGCCGACATCGTGAACCGCTGAGGAAGCTTATTCTCGCGCAAGGCACACGAGCCCGAGCCGAGCAGGGCTTCACCCTCATCGAGCTCCTGATCGTCATCGCCATCGTGGCGATGGTGTCGGCGGCCGCCATCCCGGCGCTCGACTCGGTGACCGGCGCGAACGCGCGCGGCGCCGCCGGGGAGCTCTCGGCGGCGGCCCGCTACCTCTACGACCTCGCCATGCTGCGCCACCAGACCTGCCGGCTCGCGCTCGACCTCGACCACCAGCGCTGGTGGGCCGAGTGCACCGAGGGTCGCTACCTCGCCTCCCGCGAGGCGCGGAGCCAGCAGGACCAGGCGCGCGAGGAGGACGACGACCAGCTCGCCGAGCGGATCCCGGACGAGCGCGACGCGGAGCGGCGCAAGCTCCTCGCCCGCGCCCGGTTCGGCGAGTTCAAGGACCGGCTCGCGGCCAAGCGCGCGCTGCCCGGCGCCGCCGCGTTCACCGAGGTCTGGACCGAGCACCAGCGCGAGCCCTGGTCGCGCGGCATGAGCTACGTCTACTTCTACCCGGGCGGCCGGACCGAGGCGGCGCGGATCCCGGTGGCCGACGGCTCCAACGTTTACTCGGTGGTGCTGCAGCCCTTCACCGGCCGCGCCCGCGTGGTCACGGGCAAGCCGGAGGTGCCGCGGTCGTGAGGCGCGGGTTCACGCTGCTCGAGGTGATGGTGGCGCTCGCCATCCTCGCCACCGCGCTCATGGCCATGGCCGACCTCGGCGGCAGCGCGCTCGAGAACCACCTCTACGCGCGCCAGCTCTCGACCGCCACGCTCCTCGCCCGCGGCAAGCTCGCCGAGCTCGAGGAGAAGTACGACGACGACGGCTTCAAGGACTTCGACGAGCGCGAGGAGGGCACCTTCGACGGGCAGGGCCACCCGGAGATCCGCTGGCGCGCCGAGGTGGTGAAGCCGGACGGCGACCTCGGGCCGGACCAGCTCATGGGGCTCCTCACCGGCATGGGCGGCGAGGCGGGCGCCACGCAGGGGCTCATGGACCAGCTCTTCGGGGGGAAGCAGGGCCAGCAGTCCCAGCAGGGCAGCGGGCCCACCCAGGGCGCGAGCCCGATGGGCGCGGCCATGGGCGGCATGCTGCAGACCCAGCTGCAGACCTTCGGCGAGCAGCTCAAGAAGTCGCTGCGGGAGCTCCGCTTCACCGTGGCGTGGAAGGAGGGCAAGAAGGACCGCCAGTTCACGGTCACCTCCCACCTCGTGGTGCTGAACCCCCGCGCCCCCGGCGGCGCCCGCGGCGACAGCCCGGACGTCCCGCCCAACGTCGCCCCCGCCGCCGGCCTCCCCGGCGCCACGGGGCAGGGCACCGGCGCGACCACCGGGACCGGCACGACGACCGGCACCGGCACGAGCGGCACCCGCACCGGCGCGACGGTGGTCCGATGAGGCGCGGGTTCACGCTCATCGAGGTGATGATCGCCATCGGCATCTCGGCCGTGATCGGCGTGATGGCGCTCGGCTCGTTCCAGCGCGCCCACGCCGCGCGCGAGCTCACGCAGGCCCAGGAGGAGCGGTTCGGCGGCGCGCGGCGCACGCTCACCCGCATGGCCCGCGAGCTCTCCATGGCCTACCTGTCGGAGCACTACGACCACAAGCGCTTCCGCGAGCGCCCCACCCTCTTCCGCGGCAAGGACGGCGGCCGGCGCGACGCCCTGCTCTTCACGAGCTTCTCGCACCAGCGGCTGGTCCGCGACGCGAAGGAGTCGGACCAGGCGCTGCTCGAGTACACCGTGGACTCCGATCCCGAGCGGCCGGGGAAGCTGGCGCTGTTCCGGCGCGAGAAGGTCCACCTCGACGAGGATCCGGACCGCGGGGGCGACAAGCAGCTGGTCCTGCAGAACGTCGCCGGCTTCGACGCGCAGTTCTGGGACTGGAAGAAGCAGGAGTGGGTGAACGACTGGGTCTCCTCGTCGGTGGAGCGGCAGGGGACCCTGCCCACCCGCGTGAAGGTCCGGCTCACCCTCGAGATGCCCGACGGCAAGGAAGAGAACTTCGAGACGCAGGCCCGGGTGGCGATCATCCGGCCCTTGGACTTCTGATGAGATCGCGCGGCGCCGCCCTCCTGCTGGTCATCACCGCCATCGCCATCCTGACGGCGATCTCGGTGGACCTCGCCTACGAGTCCCGGGTCTCGATCGAGGCGGCGGCGGGCGCGCGCGACGAGCTGCGCGCCACCTACCTCGCGAAGAGCGCGGTCGGGTTCTCGCGCCTCGTGCTCCACTTCCAGCAGCAGCTCGGGCAGGCGTCGGCCGCGGTCGGGCAGCTCGGGCAGGTGGCGCAGGCCAGCGGGCTCCCGGCGCAGCTCGCGCAGCAGCTCCAGGGGACCCTCGGGGGCGGCGCGGGAGGCGGCACGCTCTCCATCCGGCTCTGGGAGCTCGTGCCGGTGGACTCCTCGATGACCTCGCTCTTCCTCTCTCGCGGCGCCCGGAGCGCCGCCGCCCCGCCGCGCGAGGGCGCGGCCGCGGCGGCCGGCACGGCCCGCGGCTTCGGCGACTTCGAGGGCTCCTTCCACGCCCGGATCGAGGACGAGGACCGGAAGATCAACCTGCCGCAGTTCAACGGCCTCGGGGCCCTCCCGGCGGCGCAGCTGCAGCGCTTCCTCCAGCTCGTGAAGGATCCGAAGTACGACTTCCTCTTCGACCAGGACGACGCCAACGGGATCCGGGTCAACCGGAACGACACCGCCGCGGCCATCAAGGACTGGGTGGACGAGGACGAGGTCTCGTCGGCGGTGACCGGCAACCCGCTCACCCCCTTCGAGCAGGGCTTCTCCGACGAGAACGCCGTGTACGACCGGCTCCCCGACCGCTACAAGGCCAAGAACGCGCGCTTCGACTCGCTCGAGGAGCTGTTCCTCGTGGCCGGCATCTCCGACGCCTTCATGGCCGCCTTCGCCGACCGGCTCACGGTCTACCCCGACGTGAACGGGCAGGTGAACGTGAACACCGACGACCCGATGCAGATCCTCACCAACCTGCTCGTGATGTCCGACCCGCCGGGCGTGCTGCAGGGGCCGCTGCTCGACCCCGGCTTCCCGCAGCGCTTCCAGGCCGCGCTGGCGCAGCTCAAGCCCCTGCCGTTCCTCTCGGTGAGCCCGCAGCAGTTCGCGACCGTGGCCCAGGCGCTCGGGGTCAAGATCCAGGCGGTCTACCTCCAGGCGCAGAACAGCGACAACCGGGCGGTCTTCTCCGACCACTCGAGCACCTTCCACATCCACGCCACCGGCCGGGCCGGCGGCGTGCAGAAGACGATCGACGCGGTGGTGACGCTCGACACCCGGGCCGGCGCGCTGGCGCAGGACCTCGGGCGCGTCCTCCACTGGAGCGAGGAGTAGCGCATGGCGCAGCAGATCCTGGGGCTGGACCTCGGCGCGGACGAGGTGAGGGGCGTGCTCCTCGAGGGGAGCTTTCGCGGGCAGCAGGTGACGGCGGCGGCCTCCGCCCCGGTCGCCCCGCCGGCCGAGGGCGAGGAGGCGCCGGACCTGCTCTCGCGCCAGGCGGCGGCGGCGCAGGCGCTGCTCGCGGGCCAGGGGTGGGCGTGGGACGTGGCCATCGTGGCGCTGCCGGGCGCCTCGGCGGCCGCCCTCGCGGTCACCCTCCCCTTCACCGACCTGCGCCGGATCGAGCAGACCGTCGGCTTCGAGGTGGAGGGGCAGATCCCGTTCGACCTCGACCAGGCGGCCTGGGACTGGCAGCCGCTCGGGCAGCGCGAGGGCCGGACCGACCTGCTCGTCGCGGTCACCCGCAAGGAGGAGCTCGCGGCGCTCCTGGCGGCGCTCGCCGGGGCGGGGCTCGACCCGCGAGCGGTGGTGCCCCCGGCGGTGGCCTACGCCTCGCTCTTCGCGGGCGCGGTGGCGACCTCTGCCCCGGCCCCGGCGCCGGCCGCGAGCGACGCCGCCGCTCCCGAAGCCGGCGCGGGCGAGCCGGCCTCGCCCCCGGCCGCTCCGGCGCCGTGCGCGCCGGTGGAGGGGGTGCTCGATCTGCGCGCCGGTCGGGCCAGCCTCGCGCTCGTGCGCGGCACCGAGCTGCAGGCGGGCCGCACCTTCGGGCTCGGCGCCGGCGATCCGGTCCGCGCGCTCTCCCGCGAGCTGCGCGCCACGCTGCGCGCCTGGCGCGCCCGGCTCGGCCCGGGGCACCACCCGGTGGCGCGGCTCCACCTCGCGGGCGAGGCGGCCCGGCTCCCGGGGCTGCCGGAGGCGCTGGCGCCGGAGCTCGAGGGGCCGGTCGCGCCGCTCGCGCTCGCGCCCTGGGCGGCGTCGCGGCTGCCGGACGGGGCCGGCCCGGACTACGCGCTCGCCCTGGCGCTGGCGCTCCGGGGCCAGCAGGGCGCCCGCGCCGGCCGGCTCAACCTGCGGCGCCGCGACCTCGCCTTCACCCGCGACTTCGAGCACCTGCGCGGCAAGGTGGCGCGGCTCGCCGTCTACGCGGCCCTGGTGCTGGCGCTCGCCCTCACGAGCGCGGTGGTGCGGGTGGTGGCGCTCTCGCACCAGGAGTCGCTCCTCGACGGGGCGCTCTGCGAGACCACCAAGAAGGTCGTCGGGCGCTGCCTCGACAACTTCGAGACCGCCGAGGCGGTGCTCAAGGGGCGCGGCACGCCGTCGGCGGCCATCCCCCGGATCTCGTCGGTGGACGTGCTGGCCGAGCTCGAGCAGCGCGCCCCGGACGTCCCGATGAAGCTCGAGCGGATCGAGATCACCCGCGAGAAGCTGCACCTCCAGGGCACCACCGAGGCGGCCGAGAACGTGGACCGGATCGTGACCAGCCTGCGCGGCTCGCGCTGCTTCGGCGACGCGCGCTCGGGCGGCGCCCGCAAGCGCGCCAGCGACGGCAAGTTCGAGTTCAGCGTGGACTCGGACCTCACCTGCGACGTCACCGCCGCCGCCCAGGGCGGGAAGGGCTAGCCGTGGAATACCTCCGGAAGCTGCGCAGCGATCTCGAGAACGCCCTCTCCCGCCTCTCCCCGCGCGAGCGGGTGATGGTGGCCGCCGCCGCCGCCGCGGTGGTGCTCTTCGTCCTCCTCATGGTCTCCACCTCCGTCTCGCGCTCGATCCGCGCCCGCGAGTCGCGCATCGACGACAAGACCCGGGTCCTGTCGGAGATCGGCCGTCTGGCCCAGGGCTACCGGTCGGCGCAGGCCGAGCGCCAGGCGATGGAGTCGCGGCTCAAGGGGCCGCCCATCCAGCTCATGAGCTACGTCTCGCAGGCGGGCTCGCGGCTCGGGATCGAGGTCAACGACCTGCGCCCGGGGCAGAGCACCAGCGGGACCGGCAGCGACCAGGTGCTCGAGGACAGCGTCGAGGTGAACCTGGCCCGCATCGACCCGCCGCGCCTGGTGCAGCTCCTGCGCGCGCTGGAGGCGGGGCCCGGGGTGGTCAAGGTCCGCCGGCTCCGCATCTCGACCCGCAGCGACGATCCCAACCTGGTGGACGTGACCCTGCTCGTCGCCACCTACCAGCTCAAGGGGTAACCCCGTGGAACTGCCCGCCCTCAAGCCCTGGCAGCGCCGGCTCGCCTACGGCGCCTTCACCGTTCTCGCCTTCCTCTTCGCGCTCCAGCGCACCTTCCCGTCCGACGCGGTCAAGGAGCGGCTGGTGCTGGCGGCGGCGGCGCAGGGCTGGCAGCTCTCGATGGACGACATCCGCCCGCGCGGCTTCCCCGGCGTGCGCGCCACGGGGGTCACGCTCGAGTCGGCGGAGGGGACGCGCATCCCCGTGGACGAGCTCGACGCCACGCTGCGGCTCTGGCCGCTCCTGCTCGGCCGGCGCGGGGTCTCCTTCGAGGCGAAGCTGTACGACGGCCGGGTGAAGGGGCTCTCCGAGGAGGGGCGCACCGCGAGCCGGCTCGCCCTCACCGCCTCGGGCATCGACCTCGCCCGGGCGGCGGCGGTGAAGAAGGTCTCGGGGCTCGACCTCGCGGGCACCCTCTCGGCCGACGTGGACGTCACCATCGACTCCAAGGACGCCGCCCGGAGCAACGGCCACGCCGACCTCGACGTGCAGCGGGCGGTCCTGAACGGCGGCACGCTGCAGCTCCCGAGCATGGGCGGTGGCCTCACCCTGCCCCGCGTCGGCCTGGGGACGGTCGCGGCCCGCATGACCGTCAAGGACGGCAAGGGGGTCTTCGAGCGGATGGAGGTGAAGGGCGAGGACCTCGACGCCGCCAGCGAGAACCTCTACTTCGTGGTCCAGCCGCGCCTCGAGTACGCGCCGCTCTACGGCACGGCGCGCGTGAAGCTGAGCGACGCCTTCTTCTCGCGCCCCGGCTCGTCGGGCTTCAAGAGCGTGCTCGAGCTGGCGCTCGCGCAGGCGAAGCGCAAGGACGGGGCTTACGGCTTCCAGATCTACGGGACCGTCGGCCACCCGCAGCTGCGGCCGGGCGCGCAGTAGGCGCCGCCGCCCCGGCGGCCGCCGCCGCTACGCCGCCTGCGCCGGCCCCTCGCTGCCCGCCATCTCGAGCAGGAGCTCGGCGGTGCGCCCCGGACACTCGAGCTGCGGGCAGTGCCCGCAGTCGGGCACGGGCTCGTAGCGCACGCCCGGGAGCTGCTCCAGGAACCAGGCGCGGCAGCCCTCCGGGATGAGGCCGTCCGCCTCTCCCCAGATGAGCGCCACCGGGCAGCGGACCCGCTGCACCTCCTCGGCGCTGAGGAAGTCCTCGGCCTCGAGGTGGGCCAGCATCTGCGCCACGGGCGGAGCGGTGAGGATGCGGCGGAAGTCGCGGGTGAGGAGCTGCGCGCCGAGCGGGGGCCGGTGGAACACGCGCGAGAAGTACTGCCGCATCGCGGACGGCTCGCCGGCGACCAGGGCCACGAAGCTGGCCCAGTCCTCGGCGCGCAGGGCGGGGCCGCCCGGGTTGAGGAGGGCGAGCCCCCGCACCAGGTCGGGCCGGCGGACCGCGAGCTTGGCGGCCATCCACCCGCCCATCGAGTTGCCGGCGACGTACGCCCCGCGCGGCGCCACCGCGTCCACGAAGGACTCGGCGGCCCGCACCTGCTCGGCGAACGTCAGGTACTCCCGGCCGGCGGGCAAGGTGGAGACCCCGCAGCCGGGCAGATCGGGCACCACCACCCGGTACCCGCGGCGCAGGAGCGGCGCGAGGGGATAGAAGCTCAGGCCGGAGGCGCCCAGGCCGTGCAGGAGCACGAGCGTCGGGCGGTCCGCTCCCTCGTCGAGCGGCGCGAACTCGGCCCAGCCGACGCGCGCGCCCTCGAGGTCGAGCTCGCGGAAGGTCGCGCCGTCGCGGCGCCAGCCGAGCGCGAGGAGCTTCTGGAGCAGTTCGAGCATGGTCCCACCGAGGCGGGGACCCGACCGCGCCCCGCCTCGCTGGGCTAAACCTTGAACCTCCCGACCCGTTCCGCCAGGGCCCGGGAGCGCCCGTCGAGCCGCTCGGCGACCCCGGAGAGCTCACCGACCGCCTGCTCGTGCAGCTCGGCGGTCCGGGTGAGGTGCCGCAGCGAGTCGCGCACCCGGCGGGTGGCCTGGTCGTGGTTCTCCACCGCCAGGGTGATGTCGCCGATCATGCCGTTGATCCGCTCCAGGCTCTCGAGCTGCTGGCGGCCGAGGCCGGTCTGCTCCTCGAGGGCCCGGCTGATCCGGTCGGCCATGTCGCCCACGCCGCGGCTGACGGTGCCGACCGCGCTCACGCTGCGGCCCACCAGCTGCACGGCCTCGGAGAGGGTCTTCGAGCCGTCGGCGACCGAGCCGACCAGCGCCGAGACGTCGCGGCTCGACTGCACGTGGCTCTTCACCGCCTGCCCGATGGTCTCGGCCACCTCCCGGCCGCGGGCGGTGGCGACCCGGATCTCCTCGAGGGCGTCGAGGGACTTGCGCGCGAGCCCGACGCCGTCGCCAGCGAGCCGGTCGCCGCGCTCGATCAGGGCGGCGGTGCCCTGCACGTCGTCGCGCACGGCGCCGATGATGGCGCCGATCGACTTGGTGGAGCTGGCGATCTGCGAGGCGAGATCGCGGATCTGGTCGGCGACCACGGCGAAGGCCTTGCCGTGCTCGCCCGCCTGCGCGGCGATGATCGAGGCGTTGAGCGAGAGGAGGTTGGTCCGGCCGGCCACCTCGGCGATGAAGTCGACGATCTGGTCGATGTCGTCGGAGCGGCGGCCCAGCGCGGTCACCTTGCGCTGGGCGTCGCCCACCGCCTCGCGCAGCCGCTCGATCCCCTGCACCGCCTCCTCCACCACGCCGCCGGAGCGCTCGGCCATCTCGGCCACCTGCACCGCGGTGACCTGGCTCTCCTCGGCGGAGACCTCGAGCCCGGACAGCGAGGCGTTCACGCCGGCGAGGCTGGTCGCGGCCTGCCCGGCGAGGGCGTCGAGGGTGGAGATGGCCTGCTGGGCCCGGCGGCCGGCGTCGGAGAGGCCGTCCACGTCGTGCATGGCGGTCTCCATGGCGCGCTCCATCTCCGCGCCCTGGCGCCGCACCTCCTCGAGCGCCGCCGCCATCTCGCCCACCGCGGCGCTGGTCGAGGCGACGTAGTCCGAGAGCCCCTCCACGCCCCGGCCCACCTGCGTGACCGAGCCGTGCATGGCCTCCACGGCGGCCTGCACGGCGACCACCCGCTCGTGCTCCTGGAGGGCGCCGCTCTTCACGCGCTCGCCGATCTCGCCGATCTCGTGCGTGCCCTCGCCCACGCTGCGGCTCGCGGCGGCGACGTCGCCGACGAGGCTGGTGAGGCCGCCGATGGTGCGGCGGAAGGTGGCGGCGAGCTGCCCCATCTCGTCGCGCGACAGGCTGGGCGGCGCCACCGTGAGGTCGCCGGCGGCGAGCTGGACCGCGGCGGTCTCGAGGGCGTTGATGGGCACGGTGAGGGTGCGGGAGGCGATCCAGACGAGCAGCGCCACCGCGGCGTAGACCACCACCCCGAGCAGCAGCGCCGAGCTCCAGAAGCCCTCGCGCCGCTCGGTGAGCTCCGCCTCGGGGAGGAGCGTCACGAGCCGCGCCCCGCCGGCGATGGGCCGGTGCACCCGCCAGCCCGCGGCGATCTTCTCCACGCCGGCCCCCTCGGGCAGCCCGGAGAGCAGCGGCGCGTCGGCGTTGCCGTAGCGGGCGAGCACCTCGCCGCCCGCGCCGAGCACCGCCGTGGGCGCGCCCACGGTGAGCCAGACCGCCTCGGCCGCGCCCTGCGGGCCGCGCAGCTCGGCCCAGCCGGCGGCCTTCTCCTGCGCCCGGCGCGCCGCCGCCACGTAGCTCTCGTCGGCGTCCACCCGGAAGCGCACGTAGCTCGTGGCGGTGACGAGCAGGGTCACGATGCTGAGCAGGCCGTAGCAGACGAACAGGATCTTGCCGCGGAGGGTCCCCTTCTCGCGCAGCTCGACCGCGCCCAGGACCTCGAGGGCCGGCGCCACCTCGATCGCGCAGACCGAGTAGGCGAGCATGGCGGCCATGATGCCGGCGGAGGAGGTGACGGCGACCGCGCTGAGCGCGAGGTCGAGCGCGAAGCCCTGCCCGCTCGCGGCGAGGAGCAGCGCGGCCGCGCTCACGCCCGTCAGCACCACGATCACCGCCGCCGCGCGGCCGGGGAGCCGGTGGCCGCAGAGCGCCCCGCCCTGCGCGTCGCGGGCGGCGAGCTCACCGCCGCCGAGCCGGGCGGCCACCGCCGTCCGCAGCGGCGCGAGGTAGCTCCAGACCGTGAAGAAGGTGAGCCCCTCGGCGACCGCCAGGGCGAGCGGGACGGCCACGCGCAGCAGGTCGAGCTGGCCCGGCGTCAGCGGGAAGAAGCTCGCGAGGACGTACCAGGCGACGAGCCCGGGGATGGCGAGCAGGACGGTGAGCTGGAGCAGGAGGCGGCGCGCGAAGGCCATCCGGGGCAGTCTATCCCGGGAGGGGCGCGAGGGGCAGTTTGCCTCCCGCCTAGGCGGGAGGCCTTCTCCACCCGTGACGGTGACCATACATGACTCGCCACGTAAGGCGCCAATTTCCGGGCGCTTTCCGACCGCCCGGCTGGCCGGACGGCCTCGCCCCGACGGCTGGAAAGGTCAAGACTTATCGGGACTTGCCTTGAAACGACCCATGGGAGTGTGCTACCAGACCGCATGCGCATCAAGCGCCTCGACATCACCGGCTTCAAGTCCTTCATGGACCGCACCGTGGTCGCCTTCGACGAGGGCGTCACCGGCGTGGTCGGGCCCAACGGCTGCGGCAAGTCGAACGTGGCCGACTCCATCCGCTGGGTGCTCGGCGAGCAGTCCGCCCGCCAGCTCCGCGGCCGCTCGATGGAGGACATCATCTTCAACGGCTCCGAGTCGAAGGCGCCGCTCTCGATGGCGGAGGTGATGATCACCTTCGAGAACGACCGGCCGGCGGAGGTGCCCGCGCAGTTCCAGGGCTTCTCGGAGATCACGGTCGGGCGCCGCCTGTTCCGGACCGGCGAGTCCGAGTACTACATCAACAAGGCCCAGGCGCGGCTCATGGACGTGAACGACCTCTTCATGGGGTCGGGCGTCGGGCGCACCGCCTACTCGATCATCGAGCAGGGCCGCATCGGCCAGATCGTCTCCGCCCGCCCGGAGGACCGGCGCTCCATCATCGAGGAGGCCGCCGGCATCACCAAGTACAAGAAGCGGCGCGAGGCGGCCGAGCGGAAGATGGAGGCCACCGAGCAGAACCTGCTCCGCGTCGCCGACATCGTGCAGGAGCTCGGAAAGCAGCTCGAGAGCCTCAACCGCCAGGCGCGCAAGGCCGAGAAGTACAAGGCCGTGAAGGCGCAGGTCCGCGAGCTCGAGCTGGCGCAGGCCGCCGCCCGCTACCTCGAGCTCACCGCCACCCGCCGCGCCGCCGAGCAGCGGCACCTCGAGGTGAAGGCCGAGGAGGCCGAGGTGGCGGCCCGCCTCGCCGAGCTCGAGCAGTCGATCGAGGCCGACCGGGCCCGCCTCGCCGAGGGCGAGAAGCAGCTCCAGGGGCTCGCCGAGCGCGAGCACGAGCTCGCGAGCCAGGAGCGGGTGTCGCAGGTCTCCACCGAGGCCGCCGCCCGCGAGCTGGAGCAGATCGCCGAGCGCACCCGCGCCCAGGCGGCCGAGGTCGAGGCGCTCAAGGCGCAGGCCGAGGCGCTCGCCGCCGAGCGCGAGCAGCTCGAGGAGCAGCGCTCCCAGCTCTCCACCCTCACCGGCACCGACGAGCAGCGGCTCTCCGAGGCCGAGGTCACGCTGCGCGAGCTCGGCATCGAGCAGGGGCGCGCGGCGCAGGCCCTCGAGGTGTCCCGCGGCGAGGCCGGGGCCGCCCTGGGGCGCGCCTCGGGCCACAAGAGCGAGCTCGCCCAGGTGGAGCGCCGCCGCGCCGACCTCAAGGAGCGGCTCTCGCGCAACCGCGGCGAGAACGAGCAGCTCGCGAAGAAGGCGGCCGAGCTCGACGGCTCCCGCTCGGCGCACACCGAGAAGCTCGGCAAGACGCGGCAGATGAAGCTCCGCCTTGAGGAGCAGCGCGGGGCGCAGGAGGAGCTGCTCGAGCGCACGCGGGCCGAGTTCATCCAGAACGAGGCCAAGCTCATCACCCTGCGCGAGGAGCTCGGCGACAAGCGCGCCCGCCTCAACTCGCTCACCGAGGTGCTGCGGAACTACGAGGGGTACGGCCGGGGCGTCCGCAGCCTCATGACCCGCGCCGGCCAGGGCGAGCAGCCGGCCCGCGACAAGGGCATCTTCGGCCTCGTGGCCGACGTGGTCTCCGCCCCGCCGGAGTACGAGAACGCGGTCGAGGCGGTGCTCGGCGAGCGGCTGCAGTACGTCATCGTCGAGAGCCACAGCCAGGGCGTCGAGGCCATCGACTACCTCAAGACCGCCGCCGAGGGGCGCGCCTCGCTCATCCCGGTGGCCCGCCTGCGCGAGCACGACGCGGGCGGCGCCGAGGCCGAGCGGAGCCACCCCGGCTTCGTGGCCTCCTGCCTCGACGTGGTCAAGTACGAGCCCTCGTACGAGAAGGTGGTCCGCTTCCTCCTCGGCGACGCGGTGGTGGTGCGCGACCTCCCGGCCGCGCTCGACCTCTGGCAGTCCTCGGCGGTGAAGAAGACCCTCGTCACCCTCGACGGCGAGGTGCTCGACCCCTACGGCGTCGTCACCGGCGGCCCCCTCGAGGGCGAGGGGCACGGCGCCCTGCAGCGGCGGCGCGAGGTGGCGGAGCTCGAGGAGACGGTCCGCCAGTTCGAGGCCGAGTTCTCGATGGCGCAGGAGCGCCACCGCATGCTGCAGGCCCGCCTGCTGCAGCTCGAGGCGGCCCTCAAGAACCTCGACAAGGACGGCCGCGAGAAGGAGCTGGCGCTCCTCGAGCAGGAGAAGGACCTCGTCCGCGTCGGCGAGGAGCTGGAGCGGATCGCCGGCCGCCTCGGCCAGCTCGAGGCCGAGAAGGGGCAGCTCGACGACGCCCTGCGCGCCCTCGAGTCGGAGGAGGAGGAGCACCGGGTGGCGGGCGCCACCGCCGAGGCCGAGCAGAGCCGCGCCGAGGAGCGGGCCCGCGAGGCGCAGCAGCGGCTGGAGCAGCTCCGCCAGCAGTCGGACGCGCTCACCGCGCAGCTCATGAACCTGAAGGTGAAGGTGGCGGCCGACGGCGAGCGGCGCGAGTCGATCGGCGCCTCGCTGAAGCGGATCGAGGAGGCCCGCCGCGAGGTGGAGGAGCGGCGCGGCCGGCTCTTCGCCGCCCTCTCCGAGGGGAACGCCCGGGCCACCGAGCTCAAGGGGCGCATCGAGGGGACCACGGTGGACATGGGCCGGGTCACCGCCGAGCTGGCGGAGGTCCGCGACGAGCTGGCCCGCGCCCGCGGGGCCCACGACGCCTCGTCCGAGCAGGTGCGCACGCGCGACCAGGAGGTGCGCGACCTGCGCCGGCGCGCCGAGCTCATCTCGCAGCACGCCAACGAGTCGGCCCTGACCGCCCGCGAGAACGCGCTCGCCCTCACCCACCTCGAGGAGCAGACCCGCGAGCGGTGCCAGGCGGAGCTCAAGTGGGAGGTGGCCCGCTTCCACCTCGAGAAGCCGCCGACCGACGCGGACCGCGAGCGGCTCGACGAGCTCAAGGCCCAGGCCGAGCGCATGGGCGCCATCAACCTCACCGCCATCGAGGAGTACGACGACCTCTCCAAGCGGCACGAGTTCATGGCCGCCCAGAAGGCCGACCTCGAGGCGTCGCTCGCCGACCTCAAGAGCGCCATCGTGAAGATCAACCGGGCCAGCCGCGAGCGGTTCCGCGAGACCTTCGACCGGGTGAACGAGAAGTTCCAGGCGGTCTTCCCGCGCCTCTTCAACGGCGGCCGGGCCGGCCTGGTCCTCACCCAGCCCGAGTCGGGCAGCGAGCTCGACGCCGGCGTCGAGATCTTCGCGCAGCCCCCCGGCAAGAAGCTGCAGAGCGTGAACCTGCTCTCCGGCGGCGAGAAGGCGCTCACCGCCGTCTCGCTGATCTTCGCCATCTTCCTCATCAAGCCGACGCCGTTCTGCCTCCTCGACGAGGTGGACGCGCCGCTCGACGAGGCCAACGTCGGCCGCTACAACGAGATGGTGAAGGAGATGAGCAAGACGTCCCAGTTCATCCTCATCACCCACAACAAGCGGACGATGGAGATGGTGGACACGCTCTACGGCGTGACCATGCAGGAGCCGGGCGTGTCGAAGCTCGTCTCGGTGAAGCTGTCGCAGAAGGCGAAGGAGGTCGCGGCGGCGTAGCGGGGGGGCGGGCGCGGGCGCCGAGGGGCTGCGTGGCACGATCGGCTGCGCTCGCCGCCGGCGAGTCGCTGACCATCGACCGGCTGCGCTCCCGCGCCGGGGTGTGCTCCGGGCGCTGGGCTCCGCGCCGGCTGGGCTCGACACGGCCGGTCCGCGCAGGCTGGGGTCGAGCGAGGGCGCGCCTGCGGAACTCCGCCGCCCGGCGCCTTGCGCCGGTCGTCGTCGGGCAGTCCTCGGCGCGCTCACGAGGCACGACTGGCGCGGCCCGGCACACGAGGGACTCATGGCGGCGCTCCGCAAGGCGCCCTCCGCCCACCCCGGCGCTTCGCTCCGCAGCCGTGATGGCGGGCGGGGCTCGACCGCGGCGGCGGGCGGCGACGGGGGCGTTCCGCAGCGCCGGTGTCGATTGCGGGCCAGGGCGGTGGAGCGCGCGGCGCGGGTCGGACAAAGGCCCGGAGGCCGCCGGTCCCGGCGACGTTCTAGCGTGGGCGGCCATCCGCGCGAGGAGAGGACCGGCAGAGTCCAAAGGTGAGGGTCCGCCGTTTCAAGTCGGGGGGAACGCGGTCCTGGATCGTTCGTAGGAGGAAGCCGTGCGCGCGAGGACCCCCGCTCGCCCCACGAGTTCCGCACCAGGAACCGCTGGCCGCCTCCAGCGCGAGGGTCCGCCAATTCAAGAGCAAGATTCGACGGACCGCCCCAAGTGAACCTGAACGTCTGTTCCGTGTTTGTGGCATGATGCACTCATGCCCTCGCGCTCGCACCGCACCCGCCGTTCCCGCCAGGCCGAGCTCGCCTTTCGCTCCCACGGCGGCGCGCGGCGCGGCGCCGGGCGCAAGCCGAAGAACGGGGTGAAGGCGGGTGCCTCCCACGCCGTGCGCGCCGAGCTCTCCCCGCGCCACCCCGTCCACCTGACGCTCCGGCCGAGAGCCGGCGTCTGGAACCTGCGCAGCCGCCGGGCCTTCCGCGTCATCGGTCGCGCGCTGCTCGGGCTCGCCTCGGCACGGCGCGACTTCCGGGTGGTCCACTTCTCGGTCCAGGGAAATCACCTGCACCTCCTCGCGGAGGTCCAGGGCAAGTCGGCGCTCACCGAGGGCGCGCGCTCGCTCGCGGTCCGGCTCGCCATGGGCCTGAACCGGCTCATGGGCACCCGCGGCCAGGTCTTCGACGACCGCTACCACGCCCACGTGCTCCGGACGCCGGCGGAGGTGAAGCGCGCCCTCGCCTACGTCCTCGGCAACTTCGCCTCGCACGCGCGGCGCCGGGGCGAGCCGCTGCCGCCCGGGTTCGTGGACCCGTTCTCGTCGGCGGCGTTCCGGTGCTGTGGCGAGGAGGACGCGGCGGGAGCGGCCTGGGGCCCACCGCGCTGGTTCGGCGGCCTCGAGCGGCTGGTGGCGCCGCCGCGGACGTGGTTGCTGCGAACTCAGGCGTGAGGCACTCCGCGGCCCGGCCGCCATGAGAGCGCCGCCGAGCGTTCTCGAGAAACGCCGCCGACGTTCGGCCTCCCCCCGCCCGCCTCACCGCACCGGCCCCTCGAGCGGCGCCATGCTGCAGCGGGTGCCGATGTCGGGGTGGCGCCGGGCCACGTAGTCGTACCGCTCGGCCGTGGTCCCGGTGACCCCGTCGTACAGGGGCGAGCCGCCGGCGTACGGCGTGCCCACCGGGTCCCCGAACTCGTTGAGGCCGCGCCGCGCCAGCTCGAGGTCGAGGCAACGCGCCCGCTCGCCGCGCCAGGTCGAGCCGGGGATCACGGGAGCGACCGGCGGCTGATCGGGCGAGCCGCCGATCGGCCGCGGCAGCACCGCGGCCGAGGGGGGCTGGTCACCCGACCCGGGCGCGGGGCCACCGGCATGGCCGCAGGCGGCCAGCAGCAACAGGGTTCCCAGAGCTCGCCCGCGCATCGCGCCCCCCTCCCTCGCGGCGGCATGCGTCGCCGCCCGCCCCTGCTCATGTGCGGCGCGCGGCCGCAGCGCCAGCGGGAGAGTCGGGAGGCCGCGGGGAGCTCCTGGCCGCCCCTCCCCCGCCCTCCCCGCCCGAGCGGGGAGGGAGTGCAGCGGGTGACTCGGGGTTCCCCTCTCCCTCGGAGCGGAGGAGGCGGTGAGACGCGGGGCCCGCGAGCGGCTACCCCTTCTTCTTCCGCTCCGGTGCCTCGCGGCGGCCGTCGAGGAGGTGACGCACCGCGAGCCAGGGGTGGCGCGTGAGCATCCGCGGCCCCGCCCAGCGCATCACCTCGCGGACCTTCTCGCGGGTCTCGGGCTTGTAGCAGTGGATGGGGCACTTGGCGCAGGCGGGCTTCTCGTCGCCGTAGGGGCAGTTGCCGAGCCGGGCCGCGGCGTAGTCGAGGAGCTCGCGGCACGCGCCGCACGGCCCTCCGGCGCCGGGGGCGTGGTGCGCGGCGCACCAGAGCTCGAACATCTTCTCGATGGTCCGGAGCTCGCGCGAGAGGCGGGGCGAGGCGAGGGAGTTCTTCATGCGGCCGCGCAGGGTCGCAAAACGCCCCCCGCCGCGCAAGGGACGGCGCCCTCCTTCGTTGACACCTCCCCGCGCCAAACCCTATATCCTGCCGTTTTCCGGAGGTTCTCCCGGGTGATCCCCCTGCGCGCACATCCCGTCCTCGCCCTCACCACCGCCGACGCGGCCGGCATCGCCGTCCTCGTCGCGCTGGTCGCCCTCATCGTCCTCGCCGCGATCCGGCTGGCGCGCAAGAAGCGCGAGGCGGCGCCGCCGGCCGCCCGCGGCGGCGAGCTGCCGCCCCGGACCACCCCGCCCGTCCCCGCGCCTCCCCGCCCCGCCGAGAAGGTCCGGCCGGCCGAGAAGGCCCGGCCCGAGCTCAAGCGGCTCTCGCCGGAGGAGCGCGCCGCCGAGGAGGCGCGGCGCAAGGAGGAGTACCGGCGGCGCAAGGAGGAGGAGCGGGCCGAGAAGGAGCGGCGGCGGCTCGCCCGCGAGGAGGAGGCCCGGCGCGCCGAGGAGGAGCGGCAGCGGCTCCTGCGCGAGGCGGAGGAGGCGAAGGCCCGCGCCGCCGAGGAGGAGCGGCGCCGCGTCGAGGCCGAGGCCGGCAAGACCCTCGCCGCCGGGCTCGAGAAGACCCGCGGCGGCTTCATGTCCCGCCTCAACGCCCTCTTCGGCGGCGAGCGGCCGGTGGACGACGGCGTGCTCGCCGACCTCGAGGAGGTGCTCTTCACCGCCGACATCGGCGTGAAGACCGCCACCCGGCTCCTCGAGACGGCGCGCGAGCGGGTGCGCAAGAAGGAGCTCTCCGACCCGGCGAAGCTCAAGGCCGCCCTGCGCGAGGAGATCGCCCGCATCGTCTCGCTCGACGGCCGGCTCGACGCGGGCGAGGAGCTCGCCATCGGGGCGCAGCGGCCGTTCGTGGTGATGGTGGTCGGCGTCAACGGCGCCGGCAAGACCACCACCATCGGCAAGCTCGCCGCCAAGGTCCAGGCGCGCGGCCACTCCGTGCTGCTCGGGGCCGGCGACACCTTCCGCGCCGCGGCCGGCGAGCAGCTCGAGATCTGGGCCGAGCGCGTGGGCGCCCCGGTGGTGCGCGGCAAGGAGGGCTCCGATCCGGCCAGCGTCTGCTTCGAGGCGGCGAAGAAGGGGGCCGAGGGCGGCGTGGACGTGGTCATCTGCGACACCGCCGGCCGGCTCCACACCAAGGCGCCGCTCATGGAGGAGCTGAAGAAGGTGAAGCGGGTGATCGACAAGGCGGTGCCCGGCGCGCCGCACGAGGTGCTCCTCGTGCTCGACGCCACCAACGGGCAGAACGCCATCGCCCAGGCCCGCCAGTTCCACGAGGCGCTCGGCGTGACCGGCATCGTCCTCACCAAGCTCGACGGCACCGCCAAGGGCGGCGTGGTGATCGGGATCTGCGACGAGCTGGGGCTGCCGGTCCGGTACGTCGGCGTCGGCGAGAAGGTCGCCGACCTGCGGCCGTTCTCGCCCCGCGAGTTCGTGGAGGCGCTGTTCGCGTGACGGCCCGCCCCCCGCCCGCCGCGGGCGGACCGGCCCGGAAGGGAGGCGCGTGAGCCTCCTCGACGTCAGCGTCCTGCTGGGCGGCCTCGCCGTCTTCCTCCACGGCCTCGCGCTCACCCGCGAGGGGCTGCAGATCATGGCCGGCGAGAAGCTGCGGACGGTGCTCTTCGCGCTCACGCGCAACCGGCTCCTCGGCCTCGTCTCCGGCGCCATGGTCACCACCGTGGTGCAGTCGTCCACGGCGACCACCGCGATGCTGGTGGGGTTCGCCGGCAGCGCGCTCCTCACCCTCCCCCAGGCGATGGCGGTGGTGCTCGGCGCCGACGTCGGCACCACCCTCACCGTGCAGCTCCTCAGCTTCCGCGTCGCCACCTGGTCGCTCGCGCTCGTGGCGGCCGGCTTCGGGATCCGCTTCACCTCCCGGAAGCGGCGGAACCGCTACATGGGGCAGGCGCTGCTCGGGCTCGGGCTCCTCTTCTACGGCATGAAGCTCATGGGCGACGCCACGCTGCCCCTGCGCGCCTCCCCCGCCTTCGCCGAGGCGCTCCAGTACCTCGCCGGGCGCCCCTTCGCCGGCCTCGCCGCGGCGGCGGTGGTCACGGTGATGATGCAGGGCTCCGCCCCCACCATCGGGCTCCTCATCGCCATGGCCGGCGCGGGCAGCATGCACGTGACCGCGGCCCTGCCGATGGTGCTCGGGGCCAACGTCGGCACCACCCTCACCCCCATCGTCGCCGCCGCCGGCGCGCCCGCCGAGGGGAAGCGCGTCGCCTTCGCGCACGGCGTGTTCAAGGTGGTCGGCGTGGCGCTCTGGCTCCCCTTCCTCGGGCCCCTGCAGCGGCTGGTGGCGCTCCTGGGCGGCCCCGAGGCGCGCCAGATCGCGAACGCCCACACGCTCTTCAACGTGGTGAACGCGCTGCTCTTCCTCCCCTTCGTCGGGGCCGGCGCGGCGCTCATCACCCGCTACTACCGCCCGGAGGAGGAGCGGGCGCCGTTCCGGCCGCGCTACCTCGACCCGCGCGCCCTCGAGAGCCCGGCGCTCGCCTTCGGCAACGCGCAGCGCGAGTTCCTGCGCATGGCGGACCTCGTCGGCGACATGGTGAAGGACTGCCTGCGGCCGTTCGAGCAGAACGACCTCGACCTCGCGGCCGAGATCGAGGCGCGCGACGACCAGGTGGACATCCTCGATCGCGAGATCCGCTTCTACCTCGCGAAGCTCGGCGCCGAGGAGGCGATGACCCCCGAGCAGACGCAGCGCCAGCTCGAGCTCATCAGCCTCTCGAGCGACCTCGAGAACGTGGGGGACGTGGTGAACCGGAACATCCTCGCGCTGGCCCGCAGGAAGGCGGCCCACGGGCTCGCCTTCAGCCAGCCCGGCTGGGCGGAGATCCGCGGCTTCCACGAGAAGGTCTGCGAGAACTACGACCTCGCCACGGTGGCCTTCTCCGCCGGGGACGAGGAGCTCGCGCGCAAGGTCCTCCGCCACCGGCTGGCGATCGTGGAGATCGAGGCCCAGCTCAAGGAGCAGCACATCGGCCGGCTCGCCCAGGGGCTCCGGGAGTCCATCGAGACCTCGAGCATGCACCTCGACCTGCTCTCCTTCCTGCGGCGCATCAACGGGCTCGTGGGGAACCTGGCCCAGGCGGTGGTGGAGCGGCGGCAGCAGCCGGCGGAGGGGACGCCGTGAAGCGGGTGCTGCTCTTCGACATCGACGGGACGCTCGTCTCGACCGGCGCCGGCCGCCGCGCGCTGGAGCGCTCGCTCGGGGATCACCTCGGGGCGGCGCGGGCGCTCGCGCCCGGCGAGACCTGGCTCGCGGGGATGCGGCTCGACGGCATGACCGACCGGCTCATCGTCCGGGAGGCGCTCCTGGCGCTCGGGCTCGCGTACGACGCGGCGCTCTGCGCCCGGGTGCTCGCGGGCTACGTGGCCCACCTGCGCGAGGAGATCCAGGGCCCCGGCTACCGCGTCCTCCCGGGCGTCGCGGCGCTCCTGCCGCGGCTCGCGGCGGCCGGCGCGCTCGTCGGGCTCTGCACCGGGAACCTGGCCGAGGGAGCGCGCGTGAAGCTCGCCCGCGGCGCGCTCGACCACCACTTCGGCTTCGAGCCGCCCGGCGTCTACGGGTTCGCCGAGGACGCCGAGGCGCGCGAGGAGATCGTCGCGGCGGCGCTCCGGCGGGCCTCGGCGCGGCTCGGCCGGACGGTGCGCCCGGAGGAGGCGCTGGTGGTGGGCGACACGCCCCGCGACGTCACCGCCGCGCGCGCCTGCGGCGTCGCCACGCTGGCGGTGGCCACCGGGCGGTTCACCGCGGCGGAGCTGCTCGAGGCGGGGGCGGCGCACGCGGTGGCGAGCCTCGACGCGCCCGAGGCGCTCCGGATCCTGCTCTGCGACTGAGGGCCCGGCGCCCCGGCCCGACCCCGCCCGACCCCGCCAGACCCGGCCAGACCCGGCCAGAGGGCTGAACCCGCGGCGCTCCTGCGGCATAATGGAGAAACCATGAACCTGAGCGAAGGCGCGGAGCAGGTGGAAGGCGGACTGCCCCTCGAGTGCCCCCGGCTGCACGCCGTGCCGGCCGGGCGATCGCACGCGAGCCAGATCCAGGCCTGCTTCGAGGGCGCGCCCGACTACTTCTCGCTCACCGAGGGCCAGCCCCCGGGCGGCGGCGCGGCGGAGCACCTGCTCGAGGACGCCGAGGCCGACGCGAACCGGCGCGTCTACCTGCTCGTGCCGCGCGTCGGCGGGCCGGCGGTGGGCGTGCTCGACCTGCACCTGCACTACCCCGAGCCCGGCACGGCCCACGTCGGGCTGCTCCTCTTCCGCGAGTCCTGCCAGGGGCTCGGCTACGGCAAGGAGACCGTCGCCGCCGCGGAGCAGGCCCTGGCCGAGGCCGGCTTCGACGCGCTCCGGCTCTCGGTGGTGGACGAGAACGTGGAGGCGAAGGCGTTCTGGGAGCGGCTCGGGTTCGGCGAGGCGGGCCGCCTCGACCGCGGCGTGACGGTCTACGAGAAGCGGCTCCAGGCCGACTAGGAGCCGCTCCGGCTCACGCCCCCGGCTCGACGTCCGGCTGCGCCTGCATGAGGCCGAGCCGCGCCCAGAGGTCGCGGGTGCCCTCGAGCAGGCTCTTCAGGCCGACGTAGCCGTACCCGGCCTGGAACAGGAACAGGAAGGGCAGCGAGTAGTACACGCCCCGGTCGATCACGAACAGGATGCCGTAGGTCATGTAGATGGCGAGCGAGAGCTCGACCACCGGCTGCCAGGTGATGGCGGCCTTGTAGCGCTTCTTCGCGACCGGCTCGCCGGCCTTCCTCACGCCGAGCTTGGGCGTGCGGGTGAAGCCGGTCTGGTGGCCGAGGAGCGCCTCCACGACGGCGCGGGCGTTGTTGACCGAGAGGCCGATGCCGAGCGCCATGAGGAACGGCAGGTACTTGAGCTGCTGCCACCGGGAGGCGCCGATCTCGCGCTGGCTCGCCACGTAGAACGAGCAGACCGACAGGGTGGCGGCGGCGAAGAACGGGATGTCGAGGAGCAGCACCTCGAACCAGCCGTGCGACACGCGGACGATGACCGAGATGGGCATCAGCACCGCGAGGGGGATCATGAGCAGGTAGGCGAAGTTGGCGGTCAGGTGGAAGAAGGCCTCCTTCTTCACCTGGAACGGCAGGTCGCTCGCGAAGATGCGCGGCAGGAGCTTGAGCGCGGTCTGGATGGAGCCCTTGGCCCAGCGGTGCTGCTGGCTCTTGAAGGCGTTCATCTCGACCGGGATCTCGGCCGGCGCCACCACCTGCGGCAGGAACACGAAGCGCCAGCCGGCGAGCTGCGCCCGGTAGGAGAGGTCGAGGTCCTCGGTGAGCGTGTCGTGCTGCCAGCCGCCCGCGCTCGCGATGGTCTCGCGCCGCCAGACGCCGGCGGTGCCGTTGAAGTTGAAGAAGCAGCCGGAGCGGTTGCGCGCCGTGTGCTCGATGACGAAGTGGCCGTCGAGGAAGATGCTCTGGGCCTGGGTCAGGGCCGAGTAGGAGCGGTTCAGGTGCTCCCAGCGGACCTGCACCATCCCGATGCCGGGGTCGGTGAAGAAGTGGACCGTCTTCTCGAGGAAGTCGGGCTCGGGCACGAAGTCGGCGTCGAAGACCGCCACGAACTCGCCCTTGGCGAGCTTCAGCCCGTTCTCGAGGGCGCCCGCCTTGAACCCCTGCCGGTTGGTCCGGTGGATGTAGGCGATGTCGATGCCCTGCTCGCGCCAGCGCTCGACGCAGCGGCGGGCGATCTCGCGGGTCTCGTCGATGGAGTCGTCGAGGACCTGGATCTCGAGGAGGTCGCGGGGATAGGCGATCTTGCAGACCGCCTCGACCAGCCGCTCCACCACGTACATCTCGTTGAAGATGGGGAGCTGGATGGTCACCCGGGGAAGGGCCTGGAACCGTCCCTGGGGCGTCGGCAGCTTGTACTTGTGCCGGTAGTACAGGTACGCCATGACGTACCGGTGCGAGCCGTACAGTGAGAGCACGAGCAGCACCGCGACATAGGCGACGACGACAGCAATCTCGAGTGGGTCCATCGTGGGGTTGTCCGCCGGCTGACGGGAGCGCGTATGGGCGCTCACCGACACCAATTTTCCGCGTCTCCCGTACGGCCGGGGGCTCACCCCCCTCCCCGGCCAAGAGCCGGGCGGACTATAGCCATTCCGACGTTGAAGTCAAAGCAAAACGCCCCCACTGCGAGAGGAAACAGCCCTCCTGGGAGGCCGGAATCATTGAAGAAAAGGCTCAATCGACGCGACCTGACCAGTTCGAGTGAACTGGGTCGGGACGGTCGGTGATATCGCGCGGCGGGCCCGCGCGGCCCGCTACTGACGCGCCGCGACGGGGCGCTGCCGGGCCGGGGCCGCGGCCTTGAAGATCTCCACCGCGCGCAGGTAGTCGAGCGCGGTGCGCAGCTGGTTGTCCTGCTCGGGCGAGCCCGCCCCGGGCGGCGGCGTCACGGCGGCGTCGTTCTTGAAGTGGCCCTTGAGGTCGCGCTCGCCCGGGAGCTCCTCGGCGCGCGCCGCCGGGGCGGTCTCCGGGACCACCACGTCGGGGGTGATGCCGAGCTCCTGGATCGAGCGGTGCTTGGGCGTGAAGTAGCGGGCGATGGTGAGCTTGATGCCCGAGCCGTCCTCGAGGTCGATGATGGTCTGCACCGAGCCCTTCCCGAAGGTCTGGGTGCCCATGATGACCGCCCGGCCGTGGTCCTGCAGCGCCCCGGCCACCACCTCGCTCGCGCTCGCCGAGCCCTTGTTGACGAGGACGATCATCGGGTAGGGCGGCTCGGTCCCCTTCTCGTGGGCCCGCTCCACCTCGGCGCTGCGCTTGTCGCGCCCCTCGGTGCTCACGATGACGCCGGAGGCGAGGAACCGGTCGGCCACCTTCACCGCCTGGTCGAGCAGGCCGCCCGGGTCGTTGCGCAGGTCGAGCACCAGGCCGCGGATCTCGCCCTTCAGCTCGGCCCGGGCGTCGTCGAGCGCCTTCTTGAGCGCGCGGTCGGTCCGGTCCTGGAACTGCTTCACCCGCACGTGCACCACGCCGCGCGCCGCGTCGATCACCTTCCACTCCACGCTCTGGGTGCGCACGTGGTCGCGCAGGAGCGTGAGGCTCTGGGGCGCCTGGAAGCCGTCCCGCATGATGTCGAGGGTCACCTTGCTGCCGGCCGGCCCCTTGAGGCGGCGGATCGCCTCCATCAGCTGCAGGTCGCGGGTGGGGGCGCCGTCGATCTTGACGATCCGGTCGCCCGGCTTGATGCCGGCGCGCTCGCCGGGGGAGTCGGACATGGGGGCGATCACGGTGAGCTGCTCGCCCTGGATGGTGAGCTCGATCCCGAGCCCGTCGAACTCGCCGGTGGTCTCGTCCTTCATGAGCTTCACCACCTCGGGCCGCATGAACTGCGAGTGCGGATCGAGCCGCCCCATCATCCCGTCGATGGCGGCGTAGGCGAGCTCCTTCTCCGGCACCGGCTCCACGTAGTTGTTCTCGATGTAGGCGAGCGCCTCGGAGAAGACGTCGAGCGGCCGGTAGCCGTCCTTCCGAGCCGCGCGGGCGGCGTGGTCGAAGCCGAGCCCGGCGACGAAGGCGACCGCGAGCAGCGCGGCGGTGAGGAGGGTGCGGACGGTCGTGCGGTGCATGCGCGCTCTCTACGGGAGGGAGATCCAGGCGCGCGGGTCGACCGGCCGGCCGCGCTCGCGGACCTCGAAGTACAGGAAGGGGCCCTGGTTGGACTCGGTGTCGCCGACCGTGCCGAGGAGCGCCCCCTGGGCGACCTCCTCGCCGGTGGCGGTGCTCATGGAGGCGAGGTGGGCCACGAGCGTGTGGTACCCCTCGCCGTGATCGACGATGACGAGGTTGCCGTAGCCCTTGAACCAGCCGGCCCAGGCCACCCGGCCGGCGGCGACCGCCCGCACCGGAGCCCCGGCGGGCGCGCGCAGGTCCACGCCCTTGTGCAGCGTCACGGTGTTGAAGGTGGGCTCCACCACCTTGCCGTAACCGAGGGCCAGGGTCCCGTCCACCGGCGGAGGGAGCCGCCCCCGGAGGGCGCGGAACCCGCGGGCCCCGGCGCCGGCCCGCGCCGGCAGGGCGCCGATGAAGCGGGCCAGCCGGGCCTCCTGCTCGGCGGCCTCCCGGGCGGCCTGCTCGTGCCGGGCGCGCTCCTGCGAGAGGCTGGCGAGCAGCGTCTGCCGCTCGGCGCGGAGCCGCTCCGCCTCGGCGCGCCGGGCCGCCACCTCCGCGGAGAGCGCCCCGAGCCGCGAGGACTCCGCCTCGCTGCGCCGCCGCGAGGCCTCGGCCGCGGCCACGGCGTCGTGCGAGGCGCGCAGCAGGGCGAGGTCGCCGGCCAGGATCCGCTCGAACAGGTAGCGGCGCTTCACCAGCTCCGCGAGCGACGGGGCGGCGGCGAGCACGCGCAGCTCGCCCATCCGGCCCATCCGCGCCCGGGCCGCGAGCCGGGGGCGGAGCCCCTCCACCTGGGCGGAGAGGGCGCGCTCGGCCCCGGCCTGCTCGGCGCGGGCGCGCGCCAGCGCCGGCTCGGCCGCCGCGCGGGCCGCCTCCAGCCGGGCCGCCTCGGCCTCGGCCCGCTCCAGCGCCGCGTCGGCGGCGGCGAGCGAGGCGCGCGCGCTCCGCTCCTCCCCCCGCAGCCGGCGCGCCGCGGCCTCCTCGGCCGCCTTGCGGGCGCGGGCGGCGTCGAGGTCGCTCGGGCCGCCCTGCCCGGCGGCGAGCGCGAGGGCGAGGAGCGCGGCGATCATTCCATCCGCCGGAGGAAGCGGCTCACCGCCACGGCGCTGGCCACGAGCCCGAGGAGCGCGCCGCCGAGCCAGAGCCCGGCGAGCAGCGACAGCGGCAGCACGTCGGCGCGGCGCAGGTGCGCCGCGAGCGCGACCGCGCCGTGCAGCCGGGGCGCGAGCGCGGCGTAGAGCGCGAGGAGCGAGAGCGTGGCGAGCCCGGCGCCGATGAGCCCCTGCAAGAGCCCCTCGATGAGGAAGGGCAGCTCCACGAAGGCGTTGGTGGCGCCCACGAGCTTCATGATCTCGATCTCGTCGCGCCGGGCGTACACGCCGAGCCGCAGCGTGTTGGCGACGAGCACCGCCGCCGCCACCGAGAGCACGCCGAAGAGCACCGCGCCCACCTGGCGCAGCCGCCGGAGCAGCTTCTCGAGCCGGTCGAGCCAGGCGTTCCCGAAGTCCACGTCGGTCGCGCCGGGCACCGCCTTGAGCCGCGCCGCGAGCTGCTCGGCCTGGTCCACGCTCGCGCCCGGCGCGCGCACCTCGATGGACGCCGGGAGCGTCGCCTCGCCCACGCCGTCGAGGAGCTTGCGCTCGTCGCCGAGCGAGCCCGCGAGCCGCTCCAGCGCCTCGCGCGAGGTGACCGCCTCGATCTGGGCGCCCGGCGCGAGCCGCCCGGCGGCGGCCGCCGCCTGGTCGAGGTCGGCCCCCGGCTGCAGGTACACGCTCACCTGCACGTCGCCGCCCCAGGCGGTGAGGAGCCGCTCCGCGCTCTGCAGGGCGCCCGCGAACAGGCCGGTCAGGAACACGGCCACGAAGATGGTCGCGGTGGCCACCAGCGTGACGAAGGGCGTCCGCCGCATGGCGTCGAGCGCGCGCCGGAAGAAGTAGAGGAGCGGGTACATCAGCGGGCCGCCGCCTTCGGCGCGAGCTCGCCGTCGAAGGCCACCCGGCCCGCCTCGAGGGCCACCACCCGGTGCCGGTAGCGCTCGAGCAGGCTCCGGTCGTGGGTGGCGACGAGCACGGTCGTGCCGCGCCGGTTGGCGCCCGAGAGCAGGTCCATCACCTCGAGCGTCATGTCGGGGTCGAGGTTGCCGGTCGGCTCGTCGGCGAGGAGCATGGGCGGATCGGCGACGAGCGCGCGGGCCACCGCGACCCGCTGCTGCTCGCCGCCGGAGAGCGAGAGCGGGAACTTGTCGGCCTTCCCGGCGAGCCCCACCTGCTCCAGCACCGCGAGCGAGCGGCGCCGCACCTCCCGCGGCGAGAAGGCGCGCACCTCCAGCGGGAACCCGACGTTCTCGAGCACCGTCCGCTGCGGGAGCAGCTTGAAGTCCTGGAACACGAACCCCATGTTCCGCCGGATCACCGGGACGGAGGTGTCGCGGATGCGCGCCACGTTCCGGCCGAAGATGAGGAGCTGCCCGCTCGTGATCTGCTCGGCGCAGAGCACGAGCTTGAGGAGCGTGGACTTGCCCGCGCCGGAGGGGCCGGTGAGGAAGACGAACTCGCCCTTGTCGATGTCGAGGCTCACGTCGGCCAGCGCCGGCGCCTCGCCGGCGTACTGCTTGTAGACGTGGAAGAGCTGGATCATCGGTCAGGGGGCCTTCTTCAGGTCCTCGGCCAGGTACGAGAGGATCACCTCGTCGAGGCTCTTCTCGCTGATGAGGTCCTCGCCGAAGAGGCTCGTGCTGCGCGGCGGCGAGGGGGGTGGCGGAGCGGCCGGCGCGCGCGGAGGGGGCGGCGGCGCCGGGCGCGGGGCGGGTCGAGGCGGCGGGGCGACGCGGGGCGCGACCGGCGGCGGCGCGGCGGCGCGGGCGGGGCGGCCCGGGGGAGCGGGACGCGGCGGGGGGCGCGCGACGTTCCGGGGCTGCCCGCCCGGCGGGGTGGGCGGCGCGGCGCGGGGCGCGAGGGGCGGCGCGCGCGCAGCGGGGGGCGCGGGGCGCGCAGCGGGAGGAGGCGGGGCCGCCGCCCGGGGCGGCGCCGCGGGGTGCCTGGCGCTCGCGACGGCGGCCGCGGCCGCGGCGGCGGTCGGGAACGCGGCCGGGCTCGCGGCGGGGAGCTTCGGCGCGGGCGGCGCCTCGTGGACCGGCTCGGCAGGGGCGGCTTCCGGGGCTGGCCGGGCGGCCGCCGCCAGGGCTGGAGCTTCCGGGGTCGGCTCGGCGGCCGGCGCGGTGTCAGCCGCCTCGGGATGGAGCTCGCCGGGCTGGAACACGACGGCCTGCCGGGTCATCCGCTCGACCAGCGCGTCGTAGGCGCCCTTCACGAGGCCGCGGAGGAGCTCCTTGTGCTGCGCCTCCATGAGCGCGCGCACCCGCTGCTCCAGGTCGTCGCCCGGCGCGAGGTCGGCGTAGCCGGTCCGCTTGCTGGCGACCACGTTGCCGCCGAGGAACAGGTGGGTCACCACGACCGGGTTGGACGCGCCACAGTCCTCCGTCTGGACGTGGAACGCCCTGCCCTGGTGCTGCACCGTGTGATTGAAGCCGGTGACCATCCGCCCTCGCCCCGCTCGAGACGGGAAGAGTAACGGGCCGCCCGGGGTGCCGTCCAGACGCCGGCCGGCCGGAAAAGCGCCTAGACGTCCACGTGTTCGGCCCGGCTGACCGTCCGGCCGAGGAAGCGCCCGGCGACCCCGAGGAAGCGCTCCGGGGTGTCGGTGACGAAGAACTGGTGGTCGGCCGGGCGGGCCGGGTCGGTGGCGCCGACGAGCGCCCCCACCTCGGCGGCGATCGCCTCGGCGCTGTCCACGAGCGCCACCCCGGGCAGCTCCCGGGCGATGGCTCCCCGGAGCAGCGGGTAGTGGGTGCAGCCGAGCACGAGCGTGTCCACGCCGGCCTCCGCGAGCGGCGCGAGGTAGCGACGGGCCACGAGCCGCACCACCTCGTCCTCCGGGTCGGTCCAGCCCTCCTCGGCGAGCGGCACGAAGAGCGGGCAGGCGCGCGCGGTCACGGTCGAGCCGGGGCTCGCCTGGGCGATGGCCTGCTGGTAGGCGCCGCTCGCGATGGTGCTCTGCGTCCCGATGACGCCGATGCGGCCGCCGCGGGTGGCCCGCGCCGCCGCCCGCGCGCCCGGCTCGACCACCCCGAGCACGGGGAGGTGCAGCGACTCGCGCAGCGCCGGCAGCGCCAGCGCCGAGGCGGTGTTGCAGGCGACCACGAGCAGGTCGATGCCGCGCGACGCGAGGAACCGGGCGTTCCGGAGCGAGTAGTGCGTCACCACGTCGCCCGACTTGGTGCCGTACGGCAGCCGGGCCGTGTCGCCGAGGTAGACGGTGTCGAGCCCGGGGAGCCGCTCGAGGATGGCGCGGTGGACCGTGAGGCCGCCCACGCCGGAGTCGAAGATGCCGATGCGTGCCATGGGAGTCGCGCATCCTACTCCAAGGGCTACGGACCGGTGCGGCCGTCCGTTCGGGCTCAGCGCACGCAGCCGCTCGCCGACGGCAGCAAGTTGAAGTCCAGGGCCACCCCGAGGTGCGAGAGCGGCTGCTCGCAGACCTCATAGACCGACTGCGGCGCCCCGCCCACGAGCGTCACCGCCTGCAGGTGCCCGAGGGTGTAGTTGCCGAGCGGCAGGTCGCGCGTGAGCAGGCCGAAGCTGTTCGGGTCGCAGGCGACGCCGGTCGCGGCCGTCGCGTCGACCTGCACGTTGTTGGCGTCGTAGATGGCGTAGTTGATGCCGGTGATCGGGGTGCCGTCGGCGGCGACGCAGCGCTGCACGCCGTCGAGCGTGTAGTAGATCGGGATGCTCTGCGGCGAGAGCGCGTCGAGGGTCACGTCGCGCGAGTTGTCGGGCCCGCCGTGGACGCCGATGGTCCCGGTCTGCTCGTACACCAGCGCGCCGCTCCGGTAGCCGCGGATGGTGAAGTCGTAGGTCCCCGCGCGGAAGTTCGAGACCGTGATGCCCGGCACCCGCTGCGACCCGGCCTCGCAGGAGGGGTTCCCGCTCGCGTCCTGCACCTGGAACACGTGACCCGCGAAGGTGACGTCCACCTCGTCCACGACCGCGTCGGAGCAGCCGGTGTTGGTCCGGCCGAAGTCGCCGTGCTGCGTGCCGGAGGCGTCGCGGAAGTTCCAGTAGAAGGTGACGTCCCCGTAACTGGCGCTGCTGGAGCACCCGGCGAGGACGACGAGGGAGGCGGCGAGCAGGGCGGTGGTCTTCATGTCGTCCTCACTGGTGAGCAACGGCCGTGCCACGCGGGGAAGACGGCCGGCCCTCGCATTTGTTCAACCCGGCGAGCGCCCGGATGTCGCTCGCCCGCCACGCCGTGGCTCCCGCGCACGGCCCCACGATCCGAGAGAAAAGCCCTCGCCGGACGAATAGGAGTGGGGGGCTCGCCCGCCTGCACCAAAATGGACGCCCCCTGGGTCGCGTGCTAAAAAATCAACTTCTTCAACCCCTTGCGTGACATGAGCCCTTTCGGACCCCCCTTCGCCGCACTGCGTCCTGTCTTCGGTGCCGCCGCCCGCGCGGGCGACCTCGACTACGTCGAGATCATCCGCAACTCCGGGCCGGTGGTCATGGCCGTGCTCCTCGTCCTGCTGGCCGCCTCCGTCGTCTCCTGGGCCATCATCTTCAAGAAGTGGCTCCGGCTGCGGCAGGCGCAGGTGCAGTCGCTCGAGTTCCTGGACGCCTTCTGGCAGTCGCGGCGGCTCGACTCGATCTACCAGAAGGCCGAGAACCTCTCGGCGAGCCCGGTGAGCCAGGTCTTCCGGGCCGGCTACGTCGAGCTCTCCAAGGTGACCGCCAAGAAGGGCGGCGAGGGCGAGAGCCCGCTCGTCGATCAGATGGGCGGCATCGAGAACGTCGAGCGCGCGCTCAAGCGGGCGGCGATGTCCGAGGTGACCGCGCTCGAGGCCACCATCCCCTTCCTCGGCACCACCGCGTCGGCCGCCCCGTTCATCGGGCTCTTCGGCACGGTCTGGGGGATCATGCGGGCCTTCAACGACATCTACCAGATGGGCAACGCCAACCTCGCCACCGTGGCGAAGCCGATCTCCGAGGCGCTCATCGCCACCGCCTTCGGCCTCTTCGCGGCCATCCCGGCGGTGGTCTTCTACAACTACTTCGTCTCGCGGATCCGGGTGCTCGACAGCGAGATGACCAACTTCTCGAACGACTTCCTGAACATCGTTCGCCGCACCTTCTTTGCGTAGCGCCCGGGCCTCCCTCCTTCACGAACAGCCATGGCCCTCGGAACCAGCGGCTCCGGCCGACAGACGCTCACGGAGATCAACGTCACGCCGCTCGTGGACGTGATGCTGGTGCTCCTCATCATCTTCATGGTCACCGCGCCGCTCATCCAGCAGGGCGTCGAGGTGAAGCTGCCGCAGGCGAAGGCCCCGCCGGTCAAGGCCGACGAGGCGGCGCTGGTGCTCTCGGTGCGGTCCGACAAGAGCATCTGGCTCGGCGAGGGGAAGGACGCCGTGCAGCTCACGCTCCCCACGCTCGAGGAGAAGCTCTCCGCCAACTCCCGCGTGGCGCGCGAGAAGGAGCTCTACCTCATGGCCGATCGCGGGCTCCCGTACGGCTTCGTGGTCGAGGTGATGGCGGCGGTGCAGCGCGCCGGCGTGCAGAACCTCGGCATGATCACGAGCCCCGCGCCGGGCGAGGAGGCCGGGGGCTCGGGGGCGGCGCCGTAGATGGAGCACGCGGCCACACCGCTGCTGGTCCGGCGCGAGAAGCTCGGGGGCGTCCTGCTCCTTTCGCTCGCCGTGCACGCCGGGCTCATCACCTGGGCCCTCTACCACCGGCCCGCGCCGGTGCTCGACGTGCGCCGGCAGGTCATCGCCGCCAAGCTCGTGCGCCGCGGTCCGGAGCGCCCCAAGAACTGGCTGCCCTCGAAGCCGACCGAGTCGCGGGCCGCCGCGCCCGCCCCCGCCCCCGCCCCGCCGAGCCCGGCGCCCGCCCCGGCCGCGCCGCCGGCGCAGGCCCACGCCAAGCCGGCGCCGCCCGCCCCCGCGCCGCCGCCCCCGGCCCGGCCGGTCCCCGGCCAGAAGCCGCCGCCGCGCGTGGCGCAGGCCCAACCCTCGCGCCCCGCGCCCGGGCGCACCGCGCCGGCGGCCGGCGGTGGCGCCGCCGGGATCGGCGGGGTGATGGACCGGATGCGGCGCGGCCTCATCGCCGAGCGGCGGGACGAGCCGGCCTGGGGCAACCCCAACGGCAGCGACGAGGGCACCTCCGACACCGGCCAGGAGGGCGACCTCTACGCCGGGCTGGTGGAGCAGCGGCTCCGGGAGGTCTACCACCTGCCGAGCACCATCTCGGAGCGCGACCGGCTCCACCTCTTCGCCACCGTGGTCCTCTACATCCAGCCCGACGGGCGGATCCTGCGCTACGCCTTCGAGCAGCGCAGCGGCAACTCGAGCTTCGACGACGCGCTCCAGCGCGCCATCGGCAACGCCCGCCTCCCCGCGCCGCCGGTCGAGCAGCGGCGCGAGTACCAGACCGTCGGCCTCGCCGTCACCTTCCGCGCGCACTGACCCGCGCGCCCACGCGAAAGAGCCCGCATGACCCGACTGTCGCTCCTCCTGGCGCTCCTCCCCGCCGTCGCCCTCGCGCAGCCCCCGCAGCAGCGGCCGCACATCGAGATCGACCGGCCCGACTTCAAGCCGCTGCCGCTCGCGGTGGCGCCCTTCAAGGCCGACACCGACGCCCTCGCCGCCGCGACCGAGGTGAACGCCACGCTGCGCGGCGACCTCGGCCTGACCGGGCTCTTCGAGCTCCTCGACCCGAGGAGCTTCCTCGCCGATCCGTCGGAGGGGCTCACCGCCCCGAGCATCCGGTTCCAGCGCTGGATCGACGTCGGCGCCGACGGCCTCGTGAAGGGCGCCGTGCGCGCCGCGGGCGGCCAGGTCTCGGGCGAGCTCCACCTCTTCGAGGTCCGGGGCGGCCGCGAGGGGCTGTCGGTCACGCGCACCGCGCCGGGCCCGCGCGCCCTGGCCCACCTGCTCGCCGACGAGATCGTGCGGTACTACACCGGCGAGCCGGGCGTGTTCGGCACCCGCATCGCCGCCATCCGCAAGGTGAAGGGCGCCCGGGAGCTGGTCCTCTTCGACGTGGACGGCAAGGACCCGCAGGTGCTGCTGCGCGATCCCTCGCTGGCGATGCTCCCCGCCTGGCGCCCCGACGGGCGCGCCCTCCTCTTCACGAGCTACCGGGGCGGCAAGCCCGAGCTCTGGACGGTGGACGTCTCCACCCGCGCGGTGAAGCGCGTCGCCTCGGTGGGCGAGCTCGCCACCGGGGGCGCCTTCTCCCCCGACGGCCGCCTCCTCGCCTTCGCCGCGTCCGAGGCCGGCAACTCCGACATCTGGGTGGCGAACGCCGACGGCTCGAACCCGCGCCGGCTCACCCACGACCCCGCCACCGACACCTCGCCCACCTGGTCGCCCGACGGCCGCCGCATCGCCTTCGTCTCCACCCGCGCCGGAAACCCGCACCTGTACGTGATGAACGCCGACGGCTCCGGCCAGCGCCGCCTCACCTTCAAGGGCACCTACAACCAGACCCCGCGCTGGAGCCCGCGCGGCGACCTCATCGCCTTCACCGGCCGCGACGAGCGCAAGGTCTTCGACGTGTTCCTGGTGAACCCCGACGACGGCAACGACATCCGCCGCGTCACCCAGGACCAGGGCTTCACCAACGAGGAGCCGACCTGGGCGCCCAGCGGGCGGATGCTCGCGTTCACCAGCGACCGGAACGGCCGGCCGCAGCTGGTGATCTCCACCGCCGACGGGAACCACCAGAAGGTGGTCACGGCCGATCCGGGCGAGCTGCAGACGCCGGCCTGGGGCCCGCTGCCGTGAGCGACCGCGCCGCCGCCATCGACGTCGGGACCAACACCGTCCTGCTCCTCGTCGCCGAGCGGCGGGAGGACGGCACCTTCGCGCCGCTGGTGGAGCGGGCCGAGATCACGCGGCTCGGGCGCGGCGTGGACCGGACCGGCCGGCTCGACCCGGCCGCCATCCGCGACACCGTGACGGTGGTCGCGGCCTACGCCGCCGAGGCGCGCGCGCTCGGGGCCGCGCGCATCGCCTGCGTGGCCACCAGCGCGGCCCGCGACGCCGCCAACAGCGCCGAGTTCTTCGACGCCGCCCGCGACCAGGCCGGCCTCGTGCCGGAGGTGATCAGCGGCGACGAGGAGGCGCGGCTCGTCTACGCGAGCGCCTGGCGCGACTTCGGGATCCTCCCGGGCGCCGCGCCCGGCCCGCTCGCGGTGGTGGACGTGGGCGGCGGCTCCACCGAGGTCACCTTCGGCGACGGCCCGCTCCCGCGCGGGCGCCAGAGCCTGCAGGTGGGCGCGGTCCGGCTCACCGAGCGGCACGTGCGCGCCGACCCGCTCCCGCCGGCGGAGGCTCGGGCGCTCCGGGAGGCCGCGGCGGAGGCGATGCGGCCGCTCGCGCCCTGGCGCGGCGTGGGCGCGGCGCCCGGCGCGCGGCTCGTCGGCGTCGCCGGCACGGTCACCACGCTGTCGGCGGTCTCGCAGGGGATCGCCCAGTACGACGCCGGGCGCGTGCACGGCGCGGCCCTCTCGCTCGCCGAGGTGGAGCGGCTCTACGCGCTCCTCGCCGGCCTCACCGTGGCCGAGCGGGCGCGGCTCCCGGGCATGGAGCCGAAGCGGGCCGACGTGATCGTGGGCGGGTGCGCGGTGGTGGCCGAGTCGATGCGGGCGCTCGGCTTCGACCGGCTCACCGTCTCGGATCGCGGCGTGCGCTGGGGGCTGCTCTACGACCGGGCGGATCGCGGCTAGCGCGCTCGGCGCGGCGCGGGCCCTGGCCCGCCGCGTCGCCTTCGGGCCGGCGGCGCCGATCTACGAGCGCCTCACCGACAGCGCCCCCTGGCGCGCCGACTGCCGCGCCCTGGCGGCGCTCCTGCCGCCGGGCCGGATCCTCGACCTCGGCGTCGGCCCCGGCACCTCCGCGGTGGAGATGGCCCGGGCCGCGCCCGGCCGGCGCTTCGTCGGCCTCGACCGGGCCTTCGAGATGCTCCCCCGCGCCCGGCGCCGCGCCGCGCGGGCCGGGGTGGTCCTGCCGCTCCTGCGCGCCGACGCCCTCGCCCTCCCCTTCCGCGCGGCGAGCTTCGACGGCGCCGCCGGCCACAGCGTGCTCTACCTCCTCCCCGACGCGGCGCGGGCGCTCGCCGAGCTGCGCCGGGTGCTGCGCCCGGGCGGGCGGCTGGCGCTGCTCGAGCCGCGCGCGACGCGCGGCGACCTCCTCGCGGCCGGCCGCGACGGGCTGCGGTTCGGCGCGTCGATGGCGCTCTGGCGCGTCATGTCCGGCCTCCACGGGCGCTACGCCGAGGCGGCGCTCGAGCGGCTGCTCGCCGAGGCCGGGTTCGTCGAGGTCTCGGCGCGGCCGGTGCTGCGCGGCTTCGGCGTGGTGGCGACCGGCGCCGCGCCGCCCGCGGGTTGACCCGCCCGGACGCGCCCCGTACAAACGGGCATGACCGAGCCCACCCCCGCGCGCCCCGACCGGTGGGCCATCCTCTGCGACTTCGACGGCACCGCCGTCATGGAGGACATCGGCGACCGGGTGGCCATCCGCTTCGCCGGCCACGACCTCTGGCGCCGCGAGTGCGACGCCTACCTGGCCGGCGCGTTCAGCTTCTCCGCGCTCCTCGGCCGGATCTTCGAGCCCATCACCGCGAGCGCCGAGGAGATCGCCGCCTTCGCCCGCCAGGTGGCCGTGCTGCGGCCCGGCTTCGAGCGCTTCGTCGCCGCGGCGCGCGACGCCGGGCGGCCCTTCATCGTCTGCTCGGCCGGGCTCGACGTCTACATCGGCCCGGTGCTGGAGCGGCTCGCCCCCGAGCTGCGGGAGTACCTGAAGCTCCGCTCCAACCACGCCACCTGCTCGCCGGAGGGGATGAAGATCTCCTTCCACGCCGGCTTCGAGGGGTGCGGGCGCTGCGGCTTCTGCAAGGGCGCGGTGGCGCGGGCGCTCCAGGCGGAGGGCTACCGGGTGGTGCTCTGCGGCGACGGCACCGCCGATCGCTGCGCCGCGGCCGCCGCCGACCTCGTGTTCGCGCGCGGGAAGCTGGTGCGGTACTGCGGCGCGGAGAGGATCCCCTGCATCCCCTTCGAGACGTTCGACGAGGTGCTGGCGCGGTTCCCGCCGGGCTGACTGGTCGCCCCTCCCCAGCCCTCCCCGCCCGAGCGGGGAGGGAGCGCAGCGCAGCAGCAGGCGCGGTGATCGCAGGAGGGGGCCCCGCGAAGCGGGGGAGGGGCGCAGCCCCTCGGGCCGGGCGAGCTTCGCGAAGCGAAACGCAAGGGACCCGGCGAGCGGAGGGTGGGGCCCCGACGGCTCCGCCGGCGGGGCGGGACAGCATGTCCCGTCAGATCAGAACAACCCGATCGAGAAGTGTGGCGCCACCACGCGCTCTCCCACGAGCGGGTCCGGCGAGAGGTTGAAGCCGACGTCGAGCGCCGCCGGGCCGATGGGCGTGAGGAACCGGAGCCCGGCGCCGACGTTCACCCGCAGGTCGAGGTAGTCGGCGTTGACCGGGTCGAGCCAGAGGTTCCCGAGGTCGCTGAAGAGGCCCAGCTCGGTGGACCGGGAGAGCGGCACGCGCAGCTCCGCCTTCACGAGCGCGAAGGCCTGTCCGCCTTCCGAGGTGGGCGTGGCGGGCACGCAGCTCGTGCCCCCGCCGGCGCGGCAGGCCGCCACCTGCGAGGCAACGAGGGAGCGGTAGTCGGAGGGGAGCATCTCGTCCTCGCCGTAGCCGCGCATGGAGGCCGCGCCGCCGAGGAAGAAGCGCTTCGGGCCGATGGTGCGCGAGTTGGCCTCGAGCGACAGGATCCGGCCGCCGCGCACCGACAGCGCGAACACGCTCTGGGCGCCGACCGGCAGGTAGCCGGTCAGGCTTCCCGAGAGCTTCAGCATGCTCGTGAAGTTGGCGGCGTCGGAGGCGGGCACCGCGCCGAAGAGGAGCGCGGTCGAGATCGAGTGGGCGAGGTCGGCGGTGCCGGTCGCCAGGAAGCCGTGGCGCGGGTGGACGGCGTTGTCGCGGAAGTCGAAGGTGAGCGTGGGCCGGAAGGACTGCAGGGTGGTGATGCCCTCCGGCAGCCGCAGCCGCTCGAGGTCGGCGCGGGTGAGCGTCTCGGTGGTGCTGCGGGTCACCATGTGGTCGAGCTCGAGCTCGTACGAGAGCGCGAGGGTGATCCGGTCGGAGAGCGGCACGTCGAGGCCCGGCACGAAGGAGCCGCGGGCGAGGTCGTAGGCGCTCCGGTGCAGCCGCTCCACGATGGCGTCGAAGCGGGCGGCGGCGGCGAAGGGCAGGAAGTGCACGCGGGGGTAGTGCAGCCCGACGTCGCCGCGCCCCTCGATCCGCTCCGCCGGGTCGCTCGAGAGGTTCTTGCGGAACTCGGGGAGCGGGTAGTTCACCTTGCCGCGGGCGGTGAAGTCGAGCGCGCGGCCGAGCAGGTTGGGCTGGTTCCACTCGAGGAAGGCGCGCGGCCCGTCGGCGAGCGAGAAGCCGACGCCGGGCGCGAGCGTGGCCCAGGGCCGCTCCGAGAGCTCCACCGCGAGGTCCTTGTGCTCCTCCGGGACGTCCGGATCGCCGAGCCGCAGCCCCACCGAGCGGAACGCCCCCATCCGCAAGAGGCTGGTCTGGCTCCGCGCCACCGCCTCCGGGTCGTAGACGTCGCCCGGCTTGAGGGCGAGCGCGCCCTTCACCACGTCCTCGCGCGTGCGCCGGTTGCCCGAGACGACCACGTTGGCGATCCGGACCTGCGGCCCCTCGCTGACCCGGAACCGCACCAGGGCGGTGCGCCGGTCGGCCGACAGCTCCTCCTGCGACTCCACCTTCGCGTAGACGTAGCCCTGCCGCGCGTAGAGCCCGAGGATGGCGTCGCGGGTCTGCGCCACCTCCTCGCCCGAGAGCGGGGCGCCGGGGGCGAGCCGGGCCGTGCGGGCGAGTTCGGTGAGCCCCACCGCGCGGTTCCCCTCGAAGGCGATCGACTCCACCACGGTGCGGGCGCCCTCGAGGAGCCGGATCTCCACGTCCACCACGCCCTGGCGGGCGTCGGCGTCGAGCCGCGCGCCCTCGACGGCGGCGTCGAGGAAGCCCTCGCCGTGGTAGAGGTCCAGGAGTTGCGAGAGCGCGCGGTCCCACGAGGGCTCGTCGTAGACCTCGCTCGGCGCGGCCGGGGCCCGGGCCGGCCGCGACACCGGCGTCCCCGCGGCCCGCTCCAGCCGCTCGCGAGACACCGCGACCGGGTCCTGATCCTCCGGAGCCTGCTCGTCGAGCCACTCCCGCAGCCTCTCCCGGAGCCAGGGCTCGGCGTGGTGCGCGGCGCCCAGGAAGCGGACCCGCCCGACCCGGTAGCGCCGCCCCTCGTCCACGTGGAAGACCAGCGCCCGCCCGGCGCCCTCGGCCTCCTCGCGCGCCGTGACCCGCGCGAAGAGGTGGCCCTGCGAGACGTAGAAGGCCTGCAGCCGCGCCGCCGCGGCGTCGGCGGCGGGCCCGTCGAGCGGCTCGTCGGGATCGAGCCCGAGCCGCTCGCGCAGCTCGGACGGCCCGAAGGCCGCGGCGCCGGGGAAGCGGAACGCGAGCCGCGGGCCGGGCTCGACCGGGAGCTCCACGTCGGCGCGGGGCCCGTCCTCGTCGGCGGTGAGGTGGAGCCGGGCCGCGCCCACCCGCGCGCGCAGCCGCCCCTCGGCCCGGAGCCGGGCGAGCACCGCGCGACCGTCCTCCTCGAGCGCGTCGAGGTCGAGCGGCGCGCCGGGGTGCGTGCGCAGGCCGGCGAGGAGCGGGCGCTGCGCCTCGGGCGGCACGCCGGCGAGCGCGAGGCCGGCCACCAGGGTGGGGGCGCGCGCGAGCACCTCCACCGAGACCGTCACCCGGGCGTCGCCCTCGACCTGCGCGCGGGCGCGGGCCTGCCGCCACCCGGCGCGGCCCAGGGCGGCCTCGAGCCGGCGCAGCCCGCGGTCGAGCCGCGCCGGGTCGAACTCGGCGCCGGGGGCGAGATCGGTGGCGCGGAGCAGGCGCGACTCGGGGAAGCCCGGCGGGGCCTGGCCGCTGAACCGCACCGCCGCCACCACGCGGCGCGGCAGGCAGCGCACGGTGAGCGCCACGCTGCCGGGCGCGGCCGGGTCGGGCGCGCTCGTGACCACCACGTTCCCGAAGCGGCCCACGCCGTAGAGCGCCTGGACGGTGCGGCGGAGCGCGCGCGGCGAGAGCGGCTCCCCCGCCGCTACGGCCAGGAGCGGCCGGAGCGCCGCTGGGTCCTCGCCGGGCGGGACGATCAGGTCCACCCGCGACACCCGCGGCCGCGCCGGCGCCGTCGCCGGACCGACCGCGTCGGCGGCCCGGGCCTGCGGCGGCGCCGGGCGGGCGCCCGCCGGTCCGGCGAGGGCGAGCAGCAGGGCCGCGCCGGCGGCCAGGGAGGCCCGCGTCACTCCTGCCACTCCCAGCGCAACTTGAGGTCGAGGCCGTGGTCGCCGCCGTACTCGGTCACCACGTCGGGCGTCTCGTTGTCCCACTGGTACTGGAGCGAGGTGTGATCGCCCAGCCGGACCTCGGCCTGGGCGCGCTGCCCGCGGCCGCCCGACATCGGCGCCTGGTAGCGCAGCCAGAGCCGGTCCTCGAGCGCGCGCGACTCGAGCTCCGCCCGCGGCTCCACCTGGCCGGTGGCCTCGGAGTAGGCGCTGGTGACGCGCATGCCGAAGTCGGACAGCACCCGGCCGCGCGGCAGGAAGCGCCGCACCTGCGCGTCGAGCCCCGAGGCGCTGATGAGGGCCTGCGCCGCGGCCGCGGTCGCCACGCCGCCCACCCCGCCGGCGGCGGCCGCGTCGCGCGCGGTGTAGCCGAGCGACAGGAGGGTGATGAGGTCCTCCTGCGTCAGCGCCGGCGTGCTGGTGAGCTGGAGGCGCGGCGACTCGTAGGGGCCGGTCACGCTCATGAACACCCGGTACTCCTTCACCTGCGCCTCGCCCTGCGCGTCGAGGCCGGCCCGGAGCCGGCTCCGGTCGGAGAAGTCCATCACCGCGTGGGAGAGGATGAACTCGTTGCCGCGGAAGGTGGCGCGGCTGCCCTCGGCCATCGACAGCGAGCCGACGAGGCCGAAGGCGGAGGGGGTGCCGGTGAGCGTGAGCGCCCCGGTGACCGGCCCGCGCAGGAGGTCGTTCTCGACCCGCGCGTCGCCGTCGAGCAGGAGGCCCACGTCGAAGTGGAGCCACTCGCCGGAGCGGTCGAACGGGCGGGGGGCCTCGGCGGCGCGCCGGCGCAGCGCCAGCACCCGCTTCTCGAGGTCCACGTTCTCGGTGTAGCGGGCGCGCAGCACGTGCAGCCGGCCCGAGAGCGTGACCGCCTCGAAGCTCCCCTCCAGGTCGAGGTCGCCCGAGACCTGCGACGGGATCCAGTCCGGGATCCGGACCGGCACGTCCTCGAGCGCGCCGTGGACCCGCAGGCGCGACGGCCAGAGCCGCGCCAGCTCGACCTCCGCGGAGAGCGCGGCCTTGCCGCCGTTCACCGTGCCGGTCACCGCGGGCAGCAGGATCCGGTTCTGCGAGAAGGCGAGCTCGCCGGCCAGGCCGGCGAACCCGACGGGCACCCGCTCGAGCTGGAAGCCGCCGTCGCGCAGCGAGCCCGCGCCGACCAGCGACGGCTCGGCGAGGGTGCCGCCCACCCGCGCCTCGGCGCTGAGCTGGCCGCGCGGCGACACCACGCCCGGGATGGCGCCGGCGAGCAGCCGCAGGTCGAGCGCGAGCTGCCCCTCGAGCGAGAGGGCGCCGGAGGCCGCCAGCGAGCCGGAGAGCGCGAGCCGGGTGCTCTGGCCCTTGAGCGAGAGCGCGTCCACCGCCAGCCCGCCGCGCTCGAGCGTGAGGGTGGCCGGCGCGTCGTTCTCGAGCCGCAGCTCGCCGAGCGAGACCGCCACCGTGCCGAAGCGCACCGAAGCCCGGCTCGCCGGGAGGTCCGAGAGCTCGCCGCGCGCCTCGGCCTCGGCCTGGAGCCGCACCTTCACGCCCTTCTGCGCGAGCGCCGGCACCCGGCGGGCCGCGTCGGGCAGGTCGAGCGTGCCGCGAGCCTGGTAGGGGAGGCCGCCCTCGAGGCGGGCGGTCCCGGCGAGCCGGGCCCCCTCGGCGCTGGCCGAGAAGGCGACGTCGCGCCCCGCCACCGTGCCCTCGAGCTGCGTCGCGCCGACCGCCACCGGGCCGATGGCGACCCTCTCGCCCGCGAGCGCGAACCGGCCGCGGAGGGCGTCTCGCGGTCCCCGCAGCGTCCCCTCCCCGCGCACGGTGCCGGCGAAGGCGTCCGGCAGGCCGAGGTCGTCGAGGCGGAGCCCGGCGGCGGAGAGCGCCACCTCCACCGGGTACGGGGCGAGGAGCCCGAGCGTCGCCTCGCCGCGCACGGCGCCGCCGCCGGCCTGCCGCAGCTCGGCCCGCTGGAGCACCACGCGCTCGGCCCGCTCCACGCGCCCGGCGAGGAGGCCGCCCTCGAAGGGCCGGCCCGCGAGCGCGCCGCGCCCGAGGCGGGCGGAGAAGGTGGCGTCGAGCGCGGCGGCGGGGCCGGAGAAGCTCCCCTCCCCCTCCAGCTCGGCGTCGAGCAGCTCGCCCAGCCGCCGCGCCCCGGGCTGCCAGCCCTCGGCGGCCTCGAGGAGGTCGCGCACGCGGCCGTGGGCCGCGAAGCGGGCGTCGCGGATGGCGACCGGCGTGGCGCCGAGGTCGAGCGCCAGGCCGCCGCCGTAGCGGGTCTCGCCGACGCGCCCCGACACCTCCTCGGCGCGGAGCACGAAGCCCTGGTACTCGACGCGCCCGTCCACCTCCCCGAGCGCGAGGTCGAGGATCCGGAAGCGGGAGAGGTGCGCCCGCCCGCTCACCCGCGGGTTGCCGTAGGGGGCGGCGGCGAGCGTGGCCTGGATCGGCCCGTGGCCGTCGAGCGGGACCGAGGCCACGTGGCGCAGCAGGCCGAGGTCGATCGGCCCGGCCACCCCGATCCGGAAGCCCCGCGCGTCCTCGAAGTGGAGCACCGCGCTCACGTCCAGCGCGGCCTGGCCCGAGCGGAGCCGCCCGCCGTCGATGTGGACGCCGTCGCGGTCGATCCGGAGCGGCGCGTCCACGCGGGCGCGGGAGAGGTCGAGCACGGTCGGCTCGCCCGGGCGGTAGCGGCTCCAAGAGTGGTCGAGCACCCGGAACTCGCTCACGTCGAGCCCGCCGTCGCCGGTGAGGGCGAGCGGGCTCGCGGTGCCGCGCACCCGGAGCTTCCCGCCCACGCGGGCCATCACCCAGGCGCCGGGCACCTGCAGCCGCTGCAGCACCTCGGCGAGCTCCACCCGGTCGAGGTCCGCCTCGGCCTCGAGCCCCACCTGCGCCCCGAGCGTCACCTTGCCGCTCGCCGACACGCGCCCGCCGGTGGCGAGCGGGATCTCGAGCCGCTCCACCTTCACCTCGCGGCCGGCGAGCCGGAAGCTGGCGCGGGCGTCCCCCGGCTCCCAGCCGTCGAGCCTCGCCCCGGCGAGCGCGACCTCGCCCCGGGCCTCCAGCCGCGCGAGCGGGCCGCGCGCCCGGGCCGAGAGGTCGAGCCGGCCGGCCGCGCCGGGCGGGCTCGCGCCGGCCGCGCCGAGCAGGGTGGGCAGGGAGCCGGAGAGCTGCGCCTGGAGGTCGAGGCGGGGGCGGCAGAGGTCCTCGATCGAGCCGGTGACGCTCCCGGAGAGCCCCGGGCCCTCGGCGCGGGCGTCGAGGATCCTCGCCGAGGAGAGATCGAGCGCCAGCTCCGAGGCGACGCGCACCGCGTCGAGCCGGACCTGCCGCGGCCCGTCCTCGTAGGCGAGCGCGCGGGCGTCGAGCTGCACCCGGGCGCGCGGCGTGCGGCCGGCGAGCGTGCGGAGCTCGTCGGCGAGCCGCTCCCGGCCGGTGGCGAGGTCGATCCGGCCGGCCGAGATCCGGGCGCCGCCGGGGAGCGACAGCTCCAGCGCGCCCCGCTCGATGCGGAGCGCCCGGACGTCCACCTTGGACAGGGCCGGCGGCGGGCAGGCCGCGGGGGCGCCGCCGCCGGAGCTCGCGGGCACCGTGGCGCGCAGCCGCGGCGCGAGCACCTCCACCTCGGCGAGGTGCAGCCGGCCGCCGATGGGCTGGAGCGCGGCCAGCCGGATCCTGAGCCGCTCGGCGGTGAAGACCGGCGCCTCCGGCGCGCCGAGCCGCACGCCGTCGAGGCGCGCCTCCAGGCGGAGCGGGTCGAGCTGGCAGGAGTCGATCGCGAGGGGCAGGCCCAGCGCGGCGCCGGCGCGCGCCTCGGCGAGCGCGCAGACCCGCCGGCCGACGAGCGGCGAGCGGAGCGCGAGCAGGGCGGCCGCGGCCACGCCGAGGACCCCGGTCAGGAAGGCGATGGCGAGCTTGCGCTTCACGCGGCTCCCTGGCGTCCGGCGCGGCGCGGGGCCGCACCTCCACCGCGGCTCACTTGCCGAGCGCGTCCAGGTAGCGGTCGATCGCCTCGAAGTCCACGCCGGCCCCGGCGGCGGGGCGCGGCAGGGCCGGAGGAGGCGGCGGCGGCTCGGCGTCGAGCCCCAGGTCGTGCGCGGTCCGCTCCACGATGGCGGCGTCGATCTCGCGGGCCCGGGCCAGGAAGCCCTCGAACAGCGCGTTGTCGCAGAGCGTGTTCACGAGCCGCGGCGTGCCGCCGCTGAACTCGTGCACGAGGGCGACGGCCTCGGGGGTGAAGGGCACCCGCGGCGCGCCGGCCAGCTTGAGCCGGTGGCGCAGGTAGGCGTCGGTGGAGGCCTCCGAGAGCGGCTGCAGCCGGTAGCGCATCGCCACCCGCTGCGCGAGCGGCGGGTCGAGCCGCAGGTTCTCCTCGAGCTCCGGCAGGCCGAAGAAGACGAAGGAGATGAGCTTCCGCTCCGGGACCTCGAGGTTCAGGAGCCCGCGGAACTCCTCCATGATCTCGCGCGAGGTGAGCATCTGGGCCTCGTCGATGAGCACGACGGCCTTGCGCCCCTCCTCGTAGATCTTCACGAGCTGCTGGTAGAGCTGCGACAGGAGCGCGAGCTTGTCCTCGGCCGGCTGCTCCACGCCGAGCTGCAGGGCGATGCGCTTGAGGAGCCAGCCGGCGGTGATGCCGGAGTGGATGATGACGAGGAGGGCCGCCTCGTACTGATCCTCGGGCAGCGAGTCGAGGAGCCGGCGCGCCAGGGTGGTCTTGCCCGCGCCGATGTCGCCGACGAGCAGCGCGAGCCCCTTCATGTTGGACACGGCGTGCTCGAGCCGGGCCAGGGCCTGCGCGTGCTGCTCGGAGTCGTAGTAGAAGCGCGAGACCGGAGCGTTCGAGAAGGGCTCCTGCTCGAGCTCGTAGAATTCGAGGTAGTTCACGGGATGGGCCCTCTGGAGCCGAATCCTACACGTATCCGATTTTCTTGCGAGGTCCGGGCCGGCCGGCGGCCGCGGCCACCGGGGTGGGCTCCGGCTCGGCGGGCGGCTCCGGCGGAGGCGGCGCCGCGGGGGCGGGCCGGGTCGCGGCGGGGGCCGGGGGGGCGCTCGGCGCGGCGGGGCCGCCGACGAGCGGAGCCGGGGGGCGGCCGGGGCCGCCGCCGAGGCGGGCGACCACCCCCGCCACCTCGCGATAGCGCGGGTCGATCCGGACGATCTTCTGCAGGTAGAAGAGGGCCGCCTGCGGGTCGCCGGCCCCCTCGTAGGCGAGGCCGAGCTCGTAGTGGAGCGCCTTGGCCTGCTCCACCCCGACGCCGTCGGAGCCGAGCGCGCGCCGGAAGGCGTCCGCCGCCTGCAGGGGCGCGCCCTGCGCCATGCGGCAGAGGCCGATCATGTTGAGGCAGTCGAGCTCGGGGTGGCCCCCGGCGGCGAGGGCGACCTCGAACTCCTGGACGGCGTCGTCGAGGAGCCCCATCTCCTTGTAGGCGATGCCGAGGTCGTAGTGGGTCGCGCCGTCCTCGGGGCGGACCGTCTGCTCGACGCCCTTCTTGAACTGGGAGAAGACGTCGTCCACCGAGTACTGGAAGTCGCCCGGGGACGGCGGTGCCGGAGGGTCCTCGGCGAGCTCGGAGGCGAGCTCCTTGCCGAGGTCGAAGGTGTCGTCGCCCGAGACCGCCAGCGGGGCGACGGCGTGCGGGGCGAGCTCGGAGGGCGGGGCGGCGGCGGGCGGCGCCTCCGGGGCGGCCGGCGCTTCCGGCTGCTCGGCGCCGGCCGCGGCGAGGGCGGCGAGCCGCGCGGCGACCTCCGGGTCGCCGGGGTGCGCGCTCGCGAGCTGCTCGAGGAGCTCGCGGGCCTCCTCGAGGAGCCCTTGCTGGATGAAGAAGTCGAGCTCGCCGAGGGCCTCGGGGTCGGGGGCGGCGAAGGCTCCCGGGGCCTGGCCATCCAGCGGGGCGCTCGTGGCGGCCCCTCCCCTGCCCTCCCCGCCCGGCGGGGAGGGAGCGGCTTCGAGGCGGCCGGGCGCGGAGGAGATGGGCGCAGCGGGGCCGGCCGCGGAGGAGATGGGCGCAGCGAGGCCGGGCGCGGCAGGGCCGCCCGCCCGGGGGCCGGGCGCAGCGGCGGCGGCGCCGTCTCCCTCCCCCGCTCCGCGGGGGAGGGTCGGGGAGGGGGCCGGCCCGGCCGCGGGGGCCGCGACGGCGAGCACGTCCACCGTGACCTCGGCCACGTCGGCGGCCGGCTCGCGGGACGGGGCGCTCGCGCCGGCGCGCGCCGGCGCGGCCCCGGCCGTCGCCGCGCCGTAAGGCGGCTCGTCGTCCGGGACGACCTCCTGCCCCTCCTCGGCGGCCATCGAGAGCGCGAGGGCGTCCTCGTCCACCGGCTCGATGTCCTCCTCGCCGACCACCAGCGCCTCGCCGTCGTCGAACGCGACGCGCTCCTCGCCCCCGCCCTCGAACGCGACGGTCTCGCCGCCGCCCTCGAACGCGACCACCTCCTCGCCGCCACCCTCGAAGGCGACGACCTCCTCGCCTCCCGCGGGCGTTGCGGGCGGGGTCGCCGGGCCGCAGGCGGCCTCGAGCTCCGGGAGCTCGGGGTGCCCGGGCGCGAGCTCGCGCAGGCGCGCCAGGGCGGCCTCGGCCTCGAGCGGGCGGCCCTTCGCGAGGTGACCGCGCACCGCGAGCGCCCCCTCGCGCGCCGCCGAGGCCGGGTCGCCGGCGCGGACGTGGATCTCCCGCGCCCGCTCGTGGGCCTCGGCGTGGCCCGGGTCGAGCGCGAGCACCTTGTTGACGTGCTCGAGCGCCCGGGCGGTGAGGCCGTACTTCAGGTAGACGTCGAGCTCGGTGAGCAGCCGCGGGATGGCGTCCACGCCCGGCGCCGCGGGGCCGGGCTGCGCCGCCGAGGCCGGAGCGGGGGCGGCGCTCGGCGGGGCGGCGGCCGGGGCCGGCGCCGGGGTCGCGCTCGCCGGCGGCCAGGCCGGGGCCCGGGCCGGCTCGGGCGCGCGGCGCACGCCGGCCCCCTCCTGCGCCTCGGCGTCGTCGGGCGCGAGCTCGAGCACCTTGCGGAAGGTGGCGCGGGCGTCCTCGGCGCGGCCCCGCTCCGCGTAGACGTGGGCGAGCTCCTTGTAGACCGAGAGCGTCTTCGAGAGCTGCCCGAGATCGCGGAACGCCTGCGCCAGCAGCGTGAGCGTCTCCACGTCCTTCGGGTCGGCCTTGAAGCAGAGCTGCAGCTTCGCGAGGGCGCGCTTGGTGTCGCCGCGCGCGAGGTAGACGTTGGCGAGCTCGCGGGTGAGCTGGAGGTCCTGCGGCGCGAGCGAGGCGACCCGCTCGGCGACCTTGAGGTACTCGTCCACCCGCGCCGTCTTCTTGAGCGCGGCGGCGGCGCGCCGGAACTGCTCCAGGGCCGGCCCCGGCTGGCCGCCGCGCACGTAGAGCTCGCCGAGCTTCACGGCGGTGGCGACGTTGTCGGGATCGAGCTCCGCCATGCGGCGGAGCGCGTCCATCACCTTGGCCTCGTCCCCCGCCCGCTCCCAGGACTGCGCCAGCGCGTGCATCTGCCCCATCGCGTCGGAGAGGAGGCCGAGCTGCTGGTAGAGCGCGGCGAGCTTCTCCGGGACGCGCGGGTCGTCGGGGGTGAGCCGGGCGATCTGCTTGTAGACCGCGACCGCCTTGAGCGCGAAGCCCTGCTCGCCGTACGCCTGCGCGCAGAGGTGGAAAGTCTCGGCGGCGCCGGAGAGGTCGTTCTTCTTCTGCTGGGTCTCGCCGATCTTCAGCCGGACGCGGACGTCCTTCGGATCCTCGGAGAGGATCTTCTCGTAGAGCTTGATCGCCTTGTCGTACTGCCCCTTCTGGGCGTACTTGCTCGCCTCTGCGACGATCTTGTTCTTGTCGAGGGCCAAGCCTGTCGAGCGTAGTGGAACCCCAGGACAGGGTCAAGCGGACGGCCGGCGGAATCCCGCGAACCTACGCAGGAATTTCCGCTTTCGGCCCCCCGGTCGAGTCAGCCCTGACCTGCCTTGGGAGCAGGCGCCTTCTCGGCGTGCGCGGTGGCGAGGACCTGCTCCACCAGCCGGGTGTCGTACTTGCCGGCGCGGAAGCTGCCGTGCTGCAGGATCCGCTTGTGGAAGGGGATGTTGGTCTTGATGCCCTCGACCACGTACTCGTCGAGCGCGCGCTGCATGCGCGACAGGGCCACCTCGCGCGAATCGCCCCAGCAGATGAGCTTGGCCACGAGCGAGTCGTAGAAGGGCTGCACCTTGTAGTGCTCGAACGCCATGGTGTCCACGCGGACGCCGTAGCCGCCCGGCTGGTGGTAGCCGGTGATGAGCCCCGGGGACGGGGCGAAGCTCACCGGGTCCTCGGCGTTGACGCGGCACTCGATGGCGTGGAACCGCGGCACCACCTCGTCCTGCGTCCGGTCGAGCTTCTCGCCCGCCGCGAGCCGGAGCTGCAGCCGCAGCAGGTCGAGGCCGTACACCTGCTCGGTGACCGGGTGCTCCACCTGGATGCGGGTGTTCATCTCCATGAAGTAGTAGCGGCCCTTCTCGTCCATGAGGAACTCGATGGTCCCCACGTTGTTGTAGGCCACCTTCTTCATGGCGGCGATCGCCACCTCGCCCATCTCCTTGCGCAGCGCGGGCGTCACCGCGGGGCTCGGCGCCTCCTCGATGATCTTCTGGTGCCGGCGCTGGACCGAGCACTCGCGCTCGCCGAGGTGGATCACGTTGCCGTGCTCGTCGGCGACGATCTGCAGCTCGATGTGGCGGGGCTCCTCGACGTACCGCTCGAGGTACATGTCGCCGTTGCCGAAGGCGGCCAGCGCCTCGTTGGAGGCGGTCTCGAACGCCTTGCGGACGTCCTGGCCCTCGCGGACGATCTTCATCCCGCGGCCGCCGCCGCCGGCGGCCGCCTTGAGGATCACCGGGTAGCCGATCTCCTTCGCGATCTTCTCGGCCTCGGTGGAGTCCTGGAGCACGCCCCGGGCGCCGGGGAGCAGGGGCAGGCCGGCCTTCTCCATGGCCGCGCGGGCGGCCACCTTGTTGCCCATGAGCCGCAGCATCTCCGGCCGGGGCCCGATGAACTTGAGGCCGACCTTCTCGCACATCTCGGCGAACTCGGCGTTCTCGGAGAGGAAGCCGTAGCCGGGGTGGATGGCGTCCGCGCCGGTCATCTCGGCGGCGGAGAGCAGCGCGCGGACGTTGAGGTAGCTGTCCTTCGACGCCGGCGGGCCGATGCAGACGGCCTCGTCGGCGAAGCGCACGTGGAGCGAGTCGGCGTCGGCGGTGGAGTGGACGGCCACCGTCTCCATGCCGAGCTCGCGGCAGGCACGGATGACGCGCAGGGCGATCTCGCCCCGGTTGGCGATGAGGACTTTCTTGAACATGTGGCCGCCTGAGGCTTTGGCGCTACGCCGGCTCGATGCGGAAGAGCGGCTCGCCGAACTCCACCGGGGTGGCGTTCTCGACCAGGATCTCGGCGATCTTGCCCGGGACCTCGGCCTCGATCTCGTTCATGAGCTTCATCGCCTCGACGATGCAGAGCACCTGGCCCTTCTTGACCACGGCGCCCACGTCCACGAACGGCGGCGACTCGGGCGAGGGCGCCCGGTAGAAGGTCCCGACGAACGGCGAGGTCACGATGACGCCCGGCTTGCTCTCGGCCTTGGGGGCCGGGGCGGGGGCGGCGGCCGGCGCGGCGGCCGCGGCCGCCGGCGCGGACACGGGCGGCAGCGGCGCGAGCGGCGCCACGGCGGCCGCGGGCGACGGGTAGGCCACGGCGACGGTCGCGGGCTTCTCGCCGCGGCGGATGACCACCTTGTCGCCGCTCCGGCTCCACACGAAGCTCGTCACGTCGGTGCCCTCGAGGGCCTCGACGAGCTGCTTCACGTCGGAGAGCGTGAACGGCCCCGCCTCCACGACCGGCTTCTCCTGCTCCGCCTGCTGCACCCGCTCGACTCGTCTCGCCATGGGGCTCTCCTGGAGGGCGCGGCTAGCCGGCCACGCGGGTGAGGTACTCGCCGGTGCGCGTGTCGATGCGCAGGATCTCGCCCTCGTTGATGAAGAGCGGCACGTTGACGACGTAGCCGGTCTCGAGGGTGGCGGGCTTGGTGGCGCCGGAGACGGTGTCGCCCCGGACGCCCGGATCGCACTTCACCACCTTGAGGTCCATCGAGTTGGGCAGCGTCACCCCGATGGCCTTCCCGTTGAAGAACATGATGTGGGTGGTGGTGTTGTCCTTGATGAACTTGGCCGCGTCGCCCATCTGCTCCACGGACAGGAACGTCTGCTCGAACGTCTTGTTGTCCATGAAGTTGTAGTGGTCGCCCTCCTTGTAGAGGAACTGCATCTCCTTCTCCTCCACGTCGGGCTTGCCCACCACGTCGCCGGACTTGAACGTCTTGTCGATGGTGCGGCCGGTCAGCAGGTTCTTGATGCGGGTGCGCACGAAGGCCGAGCCCTTGCCCGGCTTGACGTGCTGGAACTCCACGATCTCCCAGGGCTCGCCGTCGATCTCGATCTTGAGCCCGCGGCGGAACGCCGAGGTGTCCAGGGTATCGGCCATCTGTGTCACTCCTCGTGAATAAAGGGTTTCGATGGGGACGCGGCTGCCAGGCGGCTCTCCGCCGCGCCGGCCGCGACCCCCTACAGCTCGGTTCTCAGCTTGGGGGCGAGCAGCCTCAACAGGTAGCGCGCCTTGCCGAAGTTCCCGTCCGGGCGGAGGGCAACGACCATGAAGTACTCGGGGGAGACCATCCGAGCCACCGTGAGCATCTGGTCGGTGGCGATGGACAGCTCCGAGACCTCGCCCGCCCCGTGCGTCCGCGACGCCTCGGCGGCGCCCCGGAACAGCGTGGCGTACTCGATGAGCAGCGAGCGGAGGTCGGGCTGCCCGCCCTCCTCCTCGAGGTGGGTCTCCACCTCGATGCCGTCGGTGGCCATGAGGGCGCAACCGACCGCGCCGTCGACGTTCTTGCAGAGGCCCTGCAGGTGCTCGCGGAAGCTCATGGTGGTCCCTCCCCCGCCCTCCGGCCGTGCGGCGGGGCCTCGGGGGATGGACGCTATTAGCCCGCTCCGGAGCCGCGGGTCAAGCACGGAGCCGACGCGGCCCCGACCGCGCCGGCCTGACGCGGCGCGCTACTGGCAGACGTAGAGCGACTGATCCTGGCCCGGGTCGAAGCAGCTCGGCGCGCGCGTGAGCGTCTTGCCGGTGGCGCAGGTGGGCTGGGCGAGGAGGCAGCCGTCGCAGATCTCGATCGAATAGAACTTCTCGGCCGTGTCGTGCGTGCCGTCGTCGGCGGTCCGGCCGAGGAGCTGGTACCCGATCTCCACCGTCTTGAAGCCCGAGAACGAGCCGGCGGCGGCCTTGATCTGGGCGCCCAAGGCCGGCTGGACGAGCGGGACGAAGAGCACCTGCTTCGTGCCCTCCTTCACGCTCGTGGTGTCGGCCGGCATGATGCTCTCCGCCGGCACCGTGAGGAGCTGCGGCGTGAAGCCGGTGGAGACGATGCGGGTGCGCACCTTCTCGGCGGTCCAGGTGAGCGCGGCGGGGCTGCCGGTGCCGTTGGTCCCCGGGTCCGCCATGTTGTTGTCCACCTCGACCGGGAGCAGGTAGGTGAGCGCACCCTGCAGGTCGAGGATGCCGCCGCTCGTGTAGGTGCCCGTGGCGAACGTGCACGCGGTGTTGGCGCTGGCGGTCGGGGTGGCGACGCGCCCGACCACCTGGATGGAGGAGCCGTCGTTGGCGCCGCAGCCGGCGGCGGCGAGGCAGAGGAGCGCGAGGATCCGCTTGGCGTTCATGGGAGGCCTCCGGTTACCCGCCGGCGACGGCGTTCTGCGCCAGCGGCTGCCGGTTCAGGATGCGCGGCGTGATGAAGATGAGGAGCTCGGTGTGATCGTCCGACTCGGACCGGCCGCGGAAGAAGAAGCCGAGCACCGGGATCTTGCTGAGCCAGGGCACGTCCGACTCGTGCCGGGCCGTGGACCGGGTGTAGATGCCGCCGATGACGGTGGTGTCGCCGTCCTTGACGAGCACCTCGGTCTCGGCCTCGCGCTTGGAGATCGACGGCTGGCCGTTGGCGCCGGTCAGCGACGAGTTGGGCGAGTTGTTGGTGGCCTTGATCTTGAGGAGGATCGAGCCGTCGGCGGAGACGTGCGGCGTGACCTTCAGCTCGAGCTTGGCCTCGATGAAGGTGGTGTTCACGCCGGCCGCGGAGGTCTGCGAGAAGGGGATGCTGAGCCCCTGCCCGATGGTCGCCTCCTTGTTGTCGATGGTGGCGATCTTCGGCGCCGAGATGGTCTTCACGACGCCCGTGCTCTCGAGGGCCGAGAGGCGGAGGTTCAGGTTGAAGGCGCCGCTGGCCGAGCCGAACACGAGGCCGATGCCGCCGCCCGAGCCCTGGCCGATGGCCGCCGGCAGGTTCACCGCGTAGTTCGGCGCGCTCGCGGTACCGGTGGTGGGGCCGCCGCCCGAGGCGCCGGTCGCGCCGACGGTGTTCGGGAAGGAGAGGCCGGTGGAGTTGCCGGTGGCCGGGCTGAAGCTGGCGTTGCCGCCCCACTGCACGCCCACCGCGCGGCTGAAGTTGGAGGAGGCCTCGACGATGCGGCTCTCGATGAGCACCTGCGGGATCTCGGTGTCGAGGTTCCGCACCAGCTTCTCGGCCTTCTCGAGGTTCTCCGCCACGTCCTTCACGATGAGGACGTTGGTGCGGTCGTCGGTGGAGACGGTGCCGCGCTCGGAGAGCAGGTCCTTCACGCGCGCCGAGACCTCGTTGGCGCGGGTGAAGTTGACCGGGATGAGCCGGACCTTGAGCGGGAGCAGCGGCGCCTGCGACTTGATGGCGTCGAGCCGCGCCTGGCGCTCCTTCGCGATCTGCTCGTACTTGGCGACGCGGATGACGTTGCCGAGCTCCTCCTTGTCGAGCCCCTTGGTGCGGAGCACGAGGTCGAGGGCCTGGTCCCAGGGCACGTTGCGCAGCGAGACGGTGACCTTGCCGGTCACGTCGTCGGCCACCACGATGTTCTTCTTCGAGACGTCGGCGATGAGCCGCAGCAGGTTGCGGATGTCGATGTCGTGGAAGTCGAGGGTGATGCGGCGGCCGGCGTAGTCGTCCTTGCGGTGCGGCGCGGCGGACGGCTCGGCGGCCGCGGCGGCGGCCTCGGCGTGGACGCGCATCGAGACCGGGGCGACCGGCGCGGCGGCGGACGGCGCGGGGGCCGCGGCCGGCTCGGGCGCGGCGCGGGCCACCAGCGCCGGCGCAGCGGCGCGGGCGGGCGCGGCGGGCTGGGCCACGGCCGGGGCGGCCTCGCCGAGCGCGACGACGACCGCGCCCGGGACCCGCTTCAGCTGGAAGCTCGGCAGGCCGGCGGCGGCGTCGAGCACCACCCGCACCTTGCCCTGGTCGCGGCCGAAGCGGACCTGGCGGAACGGGCCGGCGCCCGGGACGGCGGCGCGCGGGGCGCGGCTCACGCCGAAGAGGTCGAGCGCGAGGCGCGGCGGGTTGGCGAGCTCGATCACCTCGATCCGGCCCACGTCGCCGTCCACGGCGAGGGAGACGCGGTCGGGGCTCACCCGCACGCCGGTGACGGCGGTGGCGGCGCGCGAGACCGGCGCCTCGTCGGCGCGGCGGGAGACGACGTTGTCGGCCGGCGCGGCCGGGGCGGTGGCGACCGCCACCGGAGCGGGCGCGGGGGCCGGGGCGGCGGCCTGGGCGGCGCCGCGGGTCACCTTGACCGCGACCGCGTCGCCCCGCGGGCCGACCTCGTAGCGGGCGCCCGGCTCGAGCGCGACCACCACCCGGCCCACGCTGCTCTTGTCGTCCTTGTACTGGGCGGTGCTGATGGCGAGGACGCCGTCCTTGCCCACCTGGATGGGCGAGGCGAGCTGCGACACGTCGGCGCCGGCGAGGTCGAGCACGAGCCGCGGCGGGTCCTGCAGCTTGAACACGGTGTAGCTCGGCGCCCGCGTGCCGCGGATGTCGATCTCCACCGCGCCGCCCCGCTCGGCCACGTCGATCGCGCGGATGGCATTCGGGGCGCTTGCGGCGCGGGCGCTGCCCGCGGCGAGCGCCAGGAACGTCAGGCCCGCGAGGCGGATGGTCGTGGTCTTCATGGCACCTGCTCCTCGAGGTTCAGCGAAGCTTCCTTGGGCAGCCGCAGGACGGTCTGGGACTTGTCGCGGGTGCCGTCGGCGCGGACGGTCCACTCCGAGACCACCAGCTCGCCCGAGCGCACCGCGGCCACCGTGCCGCCGTTCTTGCCGATGCACATGCCCGGCCGGACGCTGTAGCCGACGCCGCCGGGGGTCTCGAGCATGGCGACGGGGTCGGCGAGGCCGGTGACCACCGCGACGAGCTTGAGCTGCTCGAGCTCGTAGCGGCCGAGCGGCGTGGTGCAGCGGGCCGAGCCGGCGGCGTGCGTGGTCTCGAGCTCCGAGAGGAAGCTGCGGAAGGGGTCGCGCTTGCCGGCGCCGGAGTAGGACCACTGGGCCGCCGCGGGCTGCGCGGCGGCGGGGGCCTGCGCCGCCGCGGCCGCCGGGGCGGCCTGCGCCGGGGCGGCCGGCTTCGCCGCCGGGGCCTTCTTCTGCTCCTTGCACCCGGCGACGAGCGCCACGGCGCAGAGGAGCGCCATCCGAGCCTGGGGCCTCATTTCCCGCTCCTCGCCACCGCCGGGCCGCTCTTCTTCTCGGTGAACATGAAGGTGGTCACCAGGAACCTGGCGTTGACCGTCACCTTGCCGTTCACGACCTTGGGATCGGCGAGCACGATGTCGCTGATGTTCACGATCCGGCGCAGCCGGCCCAGGGCGTCGAAGAAGGTGGCGATCTCGTGGTAGTTGCCGCTGGCGGTCATCGGCACCGGGATGCGCGCGTAGAAGCCGCTCGACTGCTCGGCCTGCGGCTCGATGGTGCCGATCTCGAGGCCGGCCTTGACCGCGCGGTCCTGGAAGAGCTGCAGGAGCTCGTCGAGGTTCTTCTGGTCGGGGAGCTCGGCGAGCGCCTCGGCCAGCTTCTGCTCGAGCAGCTCCTTCTCGCGCCGGAACTGGTTCAGGTTGTTGGCGATCGCCGTCTTCTCGATCAGGTCGGCGTCGAGCTTCTTCTGCTCGCCCTCCACCTTCCGGATCTTGGCCTCGGTCTCGGTGATGCTGTCGCCGAAGGCCGGCACGCCGATGGCGAAGTAGTTGGCGGCGGTGAGCAGCACCGCCACGCCGGCCGCCACGCCCAGCTTGGCCGCCAGGGGGGCCTTGACGACGCGCTCCAGGAACTTGGTGTCGATGGCCATGGCGGGTTACCGGGCGACGGGGGCCGCGGCGGCCGCGGCACCGGAGGAGGCGGCGGGGACCCCGGGCGCCGCCGCGGGCGTGTAGGTGCAGGCCGTGTCGAGCGTGAAGTCCACGAGCTTGTAGCGCCCCTCGGTGCGGGCCGTGGTCTTCTTCAGCTCCACCTTGGTGAAGAAGCGGGACTGCTTGAGGGCGCTCATGAGCGCCGAGACGTCGTCGATGGTGGCGGCGCTGCCGTCGAACACCATCGCCCCGCCCTTCTCCTCGATCTTCTTGAACCAGAGCCGCTTCGGCGTGAGGGTGGCGAGCTCGTCGAGCAGCTTCACCGGGCCGGTGCGCCCCTGCTTCAGCTTGTCGAGGACGTCGAGCTTCTCCTTGAGCGCCGCCTGCTCGGCCTTGATGTTCTTCACCTCGCCGATGATCTTCTCGAGCTGCGCGATCTCGGCCTTGGTGTGGGCGAGCTTCGACTGGCGGGCGGCGAGATCGGCGGAGCGGGCGTGGTCCCAGGCGTAGTTGCCGGCGAGGGCCACCACCAGCACCGCGGCCGCGAGGGCCAGCTGCTGCTTGCCGGCCTCCTTCTTCTTCGAGACCCGAACCGCGAGCAGGTTGATCCGGACCATGGCTACTTGTCCCCGGGGCCGCGCAGGGCCAGGCCCACCGCCACCGCAGCGCTCGGCGCGACGCCCATCATCACGTTGGGGTCGAACTGGCGGTTGTCGATGTCGATGTTCTTGAAGGGGTTCAGGATCTCGACGGGCACTGCGGCGCGCTGCTCGATGGTCTTGAAGAGGGCGGCGATGCGGGCCGCCCCGCCGGACAGGTAGACGCGGGCGATGCGGCTGTCGGGCGCGGTGGAGGCGAAGAAGTCGAGGGAGCGCTGGATCTCGCTGCCGAGCTGGTCGGCCACGCCCTGGATGACCCGCTCGACCTCCTGCGGGACCACGGCGTCCATCTCCCCCTGGCCGCCCACCTTCAGCGCCTCGGCCTCCTCGTAGGAGATGTTGAGCTGCTTCTGGATCTCCTCCGTGAAGGCGTTGCCGCCCATGGTGACGTCGCGGGTGAAGGTGGTGGTCCCGCCGGAGAGGATGTTGATGTTGGTGACCGAGGCGCCGACGTTGATGAGCACCACCGTGTCCTTCGGCGGCAGCTCGTAGTTGGCCTCGAAGGCGTTCTGCACCGCGAAGGCGTCCACGTCCACGACCGACACCGTGAGGCCGGCCTCGGCGCAGACGGCGGTGTAGTCGTTGATCATGTCCTTCTTGGCGGCGACGAGGAGGACGTCCATCTGCCCGGCGGCGTCGCCCTGATCCGAGAGGATCTGGGTGTCGATGTTCACGTCCTTCACGTCGAAGGGGATGTACTGCTCCGCCTCCCACTGGATGGACTCGTCCACCTCCTCCTGCGACATGCGCGGGAGGGAGATCTTCTTGATGATGACCGAGTGGCCGCGGACGCCGATGGCGACGTTCTTGGCGCGGACGTGCTGCTCGTTCATCACCTGCTGGATGGCCTCGACGATCGCCGAGGAGTTCATCAGCGCGCCGTCGACGATGGCCTCGGGCGGCAGCGGCGCGGAGCCGAAGGCGGTCAGCGTGTACCCGCCCTTCCGCGGCTTCAGCTGCACCAGCTTGACGCTGCTGGAGCCGATGTCGAGACCCACGGCCAGCTTGGTCTTCCCCATCGCGCTCCCTTCAGTGCGTGCGGGGGCACGAGAGGCACCCCGACTGCGTCGAATACTTCCCGTGCAACCCGGCGGGGCCCACTATAGCCGAGCAACCCCGCGCCACAAAGTCCGCCACTTCCGCCACCTTCCGCCCGGCCGATCGCCGGACGAGCCCTCGCCGGGGCTGCAATCGCAGGGCCACCGGCCCGCACGAAACGTCCCACATTCGAGGTACGGCGGGGTTACCTGCTGCAGGGGCCCGGCTCCCCCCCTCGACACGGGCCGCGCGGCGCGACGGCTGCCGCGGATCGCCCCGCTGGCGCAGTCCCCTCGGCCGTGCTCCCCCCGGTTCGAGCATCCGCCGTTGACGCTACCCTGTGGGTGCCGGGGCGCAAGAAACCCGCCCGATCCGATATCGCGCCCCACCCCGCCGGCGAGGCCGGCGAGCGGCCGCGGCGCGAGCGCCCGGCGCGGCGTCAGGCGTCGATCCCGTACTCCTTGATCTTGTAGAGGAGCGCCCGGTACGAGAGGTCGAGCAGCTCGGCGGCGCGGGTGCGGTTGCCGCCGGTGCGCTCGAGCGCCCGCCGGATCAGCCGCTCCTCGAGCGCGAGCGTGGCCTTCTTGACCGAGAGCTCCTCGGCCCCGTCGGCCGGCGGGAGCGCGGCCGGGGAGCGGGGCGCCTCGCGCAGCCGCTCCGGCAGGTCCTCCTCGCGGATCAGGCCGCCCTCGCAGAGCACGACCGCGCGCTCGACGGCGTGCTCGAGCTCGCGGACGTTGCCGGGCCAGCGCCAGGCGCGGATCGCCTCCAGGGCCTCGGGGGCGAAGCCGGCCACCGGCGCCTCGGGGCGCAGCCGCGCGTAGCGGGCGAGGAAGTGGCGCGCCAGCTCGTCGATGTCCCCGGGGCGCTCGCGCAGCGGCGGCAGCCGCACGCCGATCACGTTGAGCCGGTAGAAGAGGTCCTCGCGGAACTGCCCCTGCTCCACCGCGCGGCCGAGGTCGCGCGCCGTGGCCGCCACCACGCGGACGTCCACCGGCTCGGAGCGGACGTCGCCGACGCGCCGGACCTCGCCCTCCTGGAGGAACCGGAGGAGCTTCACCTGGAGCCCCTGCGGCAGCTCGCCGATCTCGTCGAGGAAGAGCGTGCCGCCGTCGGCCTCCGCCACCAGCCCCTTCTTGTTGCGGGAGGCGTCGGTGAAGGCGCCCTTCACGTGGCCGAAGAGCTCCGACTCGACCAGCTCGGCGGGGATGGCGCCGCAGTTCACCGCCACGAAGGGCAGGCTCGCCCGCGGCGAGAGCTCGTGGAGCGCCCGGGCCACCAGCTCCTTGCCGGTGCCCGACTCGCCGGTGAGGAGCACCGTCGTCTTGAGCGGCGCCACCTTGCGCACCTGGCGCAGCACCTCGGCCATGGCCTCCGAGCCGCCCACGATCCGGTCGAGCCGGTAGCCCTGGGCGAGCTCGCTCCGGAGCCGCCGGTTCTCGCGCCAGAGCCGCTCGCGCTCCTCGGCCTTCTTGAGGACCAGCAGCACCTCGTCCGGCCGGAAGGGCTTCGAGACGTAGTCGTAGGCGCCGGCCTTCATGGCCTGGATGGCGGCGTCGTGCGAGCCGTAGGCGCTCATGACGATGAACGTCAGCTCCGGGTGGAGCCGCTGCACCTCCCCGAGCAGCGCCAGCCCGTCCATGCGCGGCATGCGGACGTCGGAGAGGACCACGTCGTAGTCGCGGGCGGCGAGCTCCTTCAGCGCCTCCTCGCCGTTGGCCACGGCGCGCACCTGGTAGCCCTGGTCGGTGAGGAAGACCGAGAGGAGGTGCCGCATCGACTCTTCGTCGTCGGCGATGAGGACGTCGCGCAGGGCCACGAGAGCCCGACTCTAGCACGCGAAGCGGAGCACGAAGCGCGCCCCGCCGCCCGGCCCGTTGCCGGCCGAGATGGCGCCGCCGAAGCCCTCCATGATGCGGTGGCTGATGGCGAGCCCCAGCCCGGTCCCCCGCCCCGGCTCCTTGGTGGTGAAGAAGGGGTCGAAGATCCGCTCCAGGTCCTGCGGCGGGATGCCCGGCCCGGCGTCGGCGAGGGCGAGCGCGACCGTGCCGTCCGGCCCGAGGCGCCCCTCGATCCGGAGCGCGCCGCGCCCCTGCATCGCGTCGCCGGCGTTGAGGAGGAGGTTGAGGAGCACCTGCGAGAGCTGGTGCGGATCGGCGCGGACCGGCGGCAGGCCGGGCGGGAGATCGACGGTCACCTCGACCTCCTTGAAGCGGGACTGCACGCGGGCGAGCCGCAGGGCCGAGTCCACCGCCGGCGCGAGCGGCACCGGGACGAGCAGCGGCGCCGAGGGCCGGGCGAAGTCGAGGAGCTCGCGGACGGTCCGGTCGATCCGCTCCGCCGCCGCGGCGATCCGGTCGAGGGCGCCCGCGAGCTCCGGGTCGGCGCCGGGCGGCAGCCGCGTGCGGGCGAGCTCGACGTAGCCGGTGACCGCGCCGAGCGGGTTCCCGACCTCGTGGGCCAGCCCGGCGGCGAGCCGGCCGACGGTGGCGAGCCGCTCCGAGCGGAGGAGCGACTCGCGCGCCTCCTCGAGCGAGCGGTTGGCGGCGGTCAGCTCCGCCACCTTGGCGGCGAGCTGCGCCCGCTCCTCGGCGAGCGCGGCGGCGAGCCGCTCGAAGGCCACCGCGGCGCGCGAGAGGCCGTGGCCGCCCGGCTCGCCCAGGAGCGGCAGCCCCGGGGCGCCGGGGAGATCGCCGAGCCGCTCGGCGGCGGCGAGGAGCCGGTCCACCGGGCGGGCCACGGCGCGCGAGAGCAGGAGCGAGCCCGCGGCGAGCGTGGCGATCCCGGCGCCGAGCGCGAGCGCGGTGAAGGCGGCCGGACCGAGCGCCCGGGTCGAGAGGAGCGGGAGCCCGGCCGCGAGGAGCACCGTGGGCCCGACCGCGGCGAGGGCCACGAGCTGCAGGGCGAGCAGGGGGCGCGCGCCGCGGGTCGGCATGGTCAGCGGAAGAGGCCGAGCGCCGGGACGAGCCGCGACAGGGGCTGGGAGAGGTAGAGCCACTCGAACGCGGCGAGCACCAAGAACGGGCCGAAGGGGACCGCGTTCTTGGGAGGCACCCAGTCGGCGTCGGGGTCGACCGCGTCGGGCTCGGCGTCGGGCTCGGCCCCGTCCCCGACCCTCCCCCGCTCCGCGGGAGGGGGGAAGAGCGGCTCATCCCCGCCGGGCAGCGGAGCCTCGCTGGTCAGTGGAGCTTCCCTCTCACAGCCGGGCGGGGACGCCGCGACGGCGTCGCCGGCAGGCGGGCCGTGAAGCTCCCCCTCCCCGCCGGGCGGGGAGGGCTGGGGAGGGGCCGCCAGCGCGCCCTCGCCGCCCGCCGCCTCGCGCGGCTTCGGCCCCGGCTGCCCCTTGCCGAGCGCGATGAGCGCGAGCCCGACCACCGAGCCCTGCAGCGACGCGAGCAGCACGACGGGCAGGAGCGCGGCGAGCCCGTGCCACGCGCCGAGCCCCGCGAGCAGCCAGACGTCGCCGAAGCCCATCGCCTCCTTGTGGAACACCTTCTCCCCGATCACCGACACCGCCCCGAAGGCGACGAAGCCGGCGGCCGCGCCCATCGCCGCCGAGCGGAACGACGGCGCCGCCGAGAGCCCCAGGCCCGCCGCGGCGAGCCCGAGGAGGATGAGCGGCCAGGTGAGCGCGTTCGGCAGGAGCCAGGTGTCGAGGTCGATGAAGGCGAGCGAGAGGAGCACCGCGGCGTAGGCGAACTCGGCGGCGGCCTCGGCCGAGAGCCCGTGGCGGTAGAAGGCGAGCCAGGCGAGGCCGGCCCCGAGCGCCTCCACGACCGGGTAGCGGATCGAGATCGGCGCGCGGCAGCGGCGGCAGCGGGCCCGCAGGAGGAGCCACGACAGCACCGGCACGTTGTCGTACCAGGCGATGCCGGCGCCGCAGCGCGGGCAGCGGGAGCGGGGGCGGACGATCGACTCGCCGGCCGGCACGCGGGCGATCACCACGTTGAGGAAGCTGCCCACCACGGCGCCGAGGGCGACGACCCACAGCGCGGCGAGGAGCTCGGCGATCTGTCCTTCTTCGATGGGCACGGGCGGGCGGGGCTAGCCGGCGCGCCGCATCGGCGCCGCGCCCGCCCCGTTCTCGGCGATGCGGCGCATGAAGAAGTCCTCGAGCGTCTCGCGGTGCGGGGTGAGCGAGACGAGCCGCCCGCCGGCCGCGCCGAGCGCGCGGACGGCGTCGTCGGCCTCCTTCGAGGCGGACTCGCCCTCGAAGCGCACCGTCACCCGGCTCCCCTCCTCCGACAGCACGCGCGCTCGGGAGAGCGCCGCGCGCGCCGCGCCGGTGGCTTCGGCGGTGAGCTCCACGCTGCCGACGCGCGGCGAGAGCAGCTCCCCGAGGCGGCCCACGTCGCGCAGCACGCCGCCCACGATCACCCCGACGCGGTCGCAGAGCGACTCGACGTCGGGCAGGATGTGGGTCGAGAAGAAGACCGTCTTGCCGCGCCGCTTCAGCTCCAGGATGACGTCGCGCATCTCCTTGCGGCCGTTCGGGTCGAGCCCGCTCATGGGCTCGTCGAGCACCACGAAGGCCGGATCGGCCACCAGGGCCTGCGCGATGCCGAGCCGCTGCTGCATGCCCTTCGAGTACTTCCGGATCTGCCGGTCGGCGGCCTGCGTGAGCCCGACGAGCTCGAGCAGCTCCTCGCAGCGCCGCCCCTGCTCCGCGCGCGGCACCTCGGCCAGGGTGGCGAAGAGCCGCAAGGCCTCGCCGCCGGTGAGGAACTCGTAATAGGTGGGGTGCTCGGGCAGGTAGCCGATGCGCGCCTTGGCGGAGTGGCTGGGGATGGGCGCGTCGAAGATGAAGGCGCGCCCGCGCGTCGGGTGGATGAGCCCCATCAGCATCTTGATGGTGGTGGTCTTGCCGGCGCCGTTCGGGCCGACGAAGCCGAAGATCTCACCCTCCTCCACCTGGAAGGTGACGTCCTTCACGGCCTCGACGCGGCGGCGCCAGAAGCCGACCTCGAACGTCTTGCTCAGCCCCTCGGTCTTCAAGATCACGGCCGGATGATCGGCGGGGCGCTCCGGGCTGTCAAACGAGGACTGGTGACAAATAACGTCACGCGAACCGCCCGGCTGCCGCGAACCGTCATGTGCGCCCAAAAACTTCACGCCGTCCTTTCGCCCGCTTACCCTCTCGCCCTGGCTGGCATCGCACGTGCTTTACCGCTCACCGACGCCGGGATCGCGTCGCGGACCCCGAACGTCGCCGCGGCAGGAAGCTGCCCGAGCGGCCCCACTACCGGAGGTTTCACATGTTCAAGAAGGCCAAGGGCTTCACGCTGATCGAGCTCATGATCGTCGTGGCCATCATCGGCATCCTCGCCGCCATCGCCATCCCCAACTTCCTGCGCTACCAGCTCCGCTCCAAGTTCGGCGAGCTCAAGTCCAACGTGCAGGCCATCTACCAGTCGGAGGAGTCGCTGCGTCAGTCCGAGCGGCAGGCCTGCCCGAGCGCCATGAGCGGCTACTACGTGGCCCTCACCCAGGTGCCGAGCGGCACGCCCGGCCCGACCAAGATGGTCTGGGCGGCGACCGACATCGCGGCCGCCAACTCGATCGACTGGGTGGTCCAGGGCGCGACCTACGGCGCCTACCAGGTCGCTACCGACGCCCAGCCCGCCGTCGCCGGCAGCCTGCAGAACAAGTGCAGCGGCTCGCTCGGCAACCTCGGCGGCGCGATGTCGATCGGCGCCTGGTCGGACATCGACGGCGACAGCGTGACCTCGGCCGTGGCCGCCTTCCAGCCGCTGCTCAACGCGAGCGGCAGCGTGGCGACCGCCGCCCCCAAGGCCCCGTACCCCTCGGGCTCCAACACCGACAACTGCAGCGGTCAGCTGCAGCCCGGCACGGTCGGCAACGGCCAGGTCACCAACTGCTCCGCTGACAACGTCTTCTAGGATCAGCTCGTCTCAAGTGACGTCGAGGGCCGCCCGAGGAAGCTCGGGCGGCCCTTTGCGTTTCTGCTGGTGACCGCGCGGCCCGGCTTCTACCCGGCCGGGATCCGCGCTATCCTTCCGCCCGCCTCCGCCCATGACCGGCGCCCTCCGCACCATCCTCCTCGGCTGCCTGCTCCTCGCCGCCTCGGCCGCCCTCGACTTCCGGCTCGCGACCACGACGCAGAACCGGCCGTACGACGTGGCCCACGTGCCGCGCGGCGCGGTGGCCCGAACGGCATCACTCGGCCAGCGCGGCCTCGTCGCCGACCTCTACTGGCTGATGCTCGTGCAGTACGTGGGCGAGCCGAGGGCCCAGGAGCGCGGCTGGAGCCAGCTCCTTCCGCTGGCCGAGCTCGTCACCGACCTCGATCCGCGGCACGGCTACGTCTACCAGACCGCCGGGCTCGTGCTCTCGGCGGCCGGGCGGCTCGACGAGAGCGACCAGATCCTGCGGAAGGGGATCGAGAAGGGGCCGTTCTGGTGGACCTACCCCTACTACCTCGCCTTCAACGCCTGGTTCTACCGCGGGGACTACCCCGCCGCGGCCCACTGGGCGGAGATCGCGGCGAAACGGCCCGGCGCCTCCCGCAACGTGAGCCACCTCGCGGTCGCGCTCGCCGCGAAGAGCGGCTCTCCCGAGGACGCCATCGCCGTCATCGAGGAGCTGCGGCGCGGGGCGCAGGACGAGGTGTCCCAGGAGCGGCTCGACGAGCAGCTCAAGCTCGCCATCCTGGAGCGCGACGCGCAGCGGCTGGAGAAGGCGGCCGAGCGCTACGAGCGCGAGCAGGGGAAGCCCCTCCGACGGCTGGAGGAGCTGGTCCAGGCCGGGCTCGTCCCGGCCATCCCGCCCGATCCCTTCGGCGGCGAGTACGTCTGGGTGTTCACCCACCACAAGGTCCGCTCGAGCGCCAACCCGTTCCGGTTCGAGGTCCGGCCCCCGACGCAGGCCCCGAGCTTCCAGTACCGCCCGAGCGACAAGGCGGCGGAAAGGATCGACCGTTGAAGAAGATCGCTGCCATCGCCCAGGTCACGCTCCGTGAGGCGCTGCGCCAGAAGCTGGCGGTGAACCTGCTCATCTTCGCCGTCGCGCTGGTGGCGGCCTCGATCGGCATCTCCACCATCACCTTCGGCGAGCAGTACCGGATCATCGTCAACCTCGCCCTCTCCTCGATGGAGATCTTCGGCACCCTCATCGCGGTGTTCCTGGGGGCAGGGCTCGTCTCGCGGGACGTCGAGCGGCGCACGCTCTACCCCATCATCGCGAAGCCGGTCTCGCGCGGCGCCTACGTGGCCGGGCGCTACCTGGGCCTCGTCGCCACCACCACGCTCAACCTGCTCGTGATGGCCGCGGTCTTCCTGGGCGTGCTCGCCCTCTACACCCGCGGGTTCCACTTCCTGCGCGACGCGCCCCTCGTCACGGTGATCGCCTCGCTGGCGGTCCAGTTCGCCATGATCGGCGCCGTCGCCACCTTCTTCTCCTGCTTCACCACCACCACCCTCGCGGCCATCTTCAGCCTGAGCGTGACCGCGGGCGGGCACCTCGCCACCGACCTGGTCCGCTACTGGGGCAAGCAGGGCGAGGCGGGACGCTGGCTCGGACGCCTCACCTACGTGCTCGTCCCCAACCTCGACGTCCTCGACTTCAAGGACGCCGTCGTCTACCGCGAGGCCGTCCCCGGGCACGCGGCGGTGATGGGGCTCGGCTACGGCGTGCTCTACGCCGCGGCGGTGCTGGCGTTCTCCGCGGCGGTGTTCGCCCGGCGCGACCTGCGATGACGGCGGGCTCGCCAGCGCAGCCGGAAGGGCGCCGGCCACCGCGGCCGGGGCTGCTGCTCTTCGCGGTGCTCGCGCTCGTCTTCACCTCGTACTCGGGCGTGGTGCGGGCTCCCTTCGTCTGGGACGATCACCTGCTCATCGAGAGCGATCCGCGGATCCACGCGATCCGGCCGGCGCAGTGGCTGCTCGAGCCCTTCTGGAACAAGGGGGCGCAGCTCACCGAGACCGCCTACTACCGGCCCGGCGTCATCGCCACGTTCTCCCTCGAGTGGTGGCTCTCCCGCGGCCGCCCGTGGCTCTTCCACCTCGTCAACCTCACGGCGCACCTCGCCACCACCGCGCTGCTCTTCGAGCTGGTCCGCCGGCGGTCGGGGCCCGTCCCGGCAGCCCTCGCCGCCGCCCTGTTCGGCCTCCATCCCCGGCTGACCGAGTGCGTCGCCTGGGTGAGCGGGCGCACCGACGTGTTCGCGGGCTTCTTCGCGCTCGCCGCGCTGGCGCTCCACCGGCCGGGGCCGGAGAGGGGACGCGCCCGCTGGCTCTCGGCGGCGGCCCTCTTCTCCGGGCTGCTGTTCAAGGAGGTGGCGCTGGCCGGCCTCGTCGCCGTCGCCGCGCAGGGGTGGGCGAGGTGGCGCCGGCAGGAGCTGGCCGGCCGGCGGGCCCTCCTCGACCTCGTCCCGGGCGCGGTGGCCGTCGCGGCCTACGTGCTGCTGCGGCTCGTCGCGACCGCGGGAGCGGTCCCGGTCGAGCAACCGGCCGGCATCAACCGCCTGGAGCTCGCGCTGCAGGCGACCGGGCGCTACGTCGCCATGCTGGCCGACCCGCTCCGCCCGAGGCTCCAGATCGGCGCGGTCGGGCGCACGGCGCCCGGATACGCGGCGCTCGGCGCCCTGGCCCTCGCCGCCGGCGCCGCCCTGGCGATCAGGGCCTGGCGGCGGCCGCCCCGCCCCGAGCTCGCCGGAGCGCTGGCGTTCGCCGTGGCCAGCATCGCCGCCGTCCTCCAGGTGGTGCCGCTCGCGACCGCGAACGTCGCCGCCGATCGCTATCTCTATCTCCCGGTGGCCGGCCTGGCGCTGGCCGCCGGGATCGCCGCCGCCGACCTCCGCGCCTCGCTGAGGCGCCCGGTGCTGGCCGCGGCGGCCTGCGCCGGGCTGGCCTTCGCCGGTGGCACGCTGATCCGGGTGGAGGACTGGACCGACGAGCTGCGGCTCTGGCGCACCGCGGTCGCGACGGCGGATCCCGGCCTGCCCTTCCCCTACGTCTCGCTCGGCAACGCGCTGTACCAGCGGGGCCGGATCGAGGAGGCCGCCGAGGCGTATCGCGCCGCCGCCGCCCGCGCCAGCGGCCGCTTCCAGCGGGAGGCGCTCGGCAACTACGCGAGCGCCCTCGCGGACCTGGGCCGGCTCGACGAGGCCTGCGCCCAGCAGCGTCAGGCCATGGCGATCGCTCCGCCGCGCCCCATCGACCACTACAACTTGAGCCTGTTCGAGGCCCGGCGGCTCCGGTTCGACGAGGCCGACCTCGAGCTCCGCCGCGCCCTCGAGCTCCTGCCGGGCTACGAGGACGCCCTCCGCGGCCGCCGCTACGTCGCCGAGGCGCGGGCGCTCGCGGACGCGCTCCCTCCGGAGCGGCCCGGGGAGCCCACCGCGGTGCGCGCCAGGCGCGCCGCCCTCTGGATGCGGCTCGGGATGCCGCGCCGGGCCGGGCCCTACTTCACCGAGGTCGCGGCGGCGCCGGACGCCGAGCCCCAGGATCTCCTCCGCGCCGCCGCCTTCCTCGTGGATCAGGGGAGCGTCGAGGACGCCCGGCGCGCCGTGGCCCGCCTCCAGGCGGCGGGCGCTCCGCCCAAGGCCCTGGCCCGGCTCGACGCCGCGCTCGCCGCCCGCGAAAGCGGGCAGTACGGGAGCGCCGGAGAGGCGCGATGACGGAGGCCGCCGCCGCGGGCGGCGCGCCCCCCGCGACCGGCCAGCGGGAGGCGCTCCTCGACCTCGGCGTGCTCTGCCTCGCCGTGCTCGCTGCGCACGGGCTCTCGCTCGCGGCCGGCTTCGTCTGGGACGACGTCCACACGGTCCAGGGCAACCCGGCCTTCGCCGGGCCGGGCGCCCTCTGGCGCGCCCTCGGGATGGACGACTGGCAGGGCTACGGCCTGCACGCGCGCGGCGTGTGGCGCCCCCTCGCCACCCTCTCGCTCTTCCTCGAGCACCAGCTGTTCGGCCTGCGCCCGGCCGGCTACCACGCCGTGAGCCTCGCCCTGCACGCGGCGGCGGCCTTCGGGGTGCGCGCGGTCCTGCGGGCGCTCGGGGTCCGGCGCTCGCTCGCGCTCGCGGCCGCGCTCCTCTTCGCGCTCCACCCGCTCGCGGCGGAGCCGGCCGACTGGATCTCGGCCCAGCCCGACCTCCTCGCCGCGGCGCTCGCGCTGGGCGCGCTCTGGGCCGCCCTCGCCGGCCGCCCCCTGCTCGGCGCGGTCCTCGCCGCCGCGGCCCCGTTCGGCAAGGAGCCGGGGCTCCTGGCGATCCCCGCGGTCCTCGCCGTCGTCTGGACCCGGCCCGGCCGCCGCCGCGCCGGGCCCGCCACCCTCGCCGCGCTCGGCGGGGCGGGCGCGTACCTCTGGCTGCGCCACGCCGCGGGGGTGCCCCAGGCGCCGCTCGCCGGCGCCCTGTCGCTCGCCGGGCTCGGCCCGCTCCTCGGCCGGCTGGGCGGCGCCGCCGCCGGCCTCGTCTCCGGGCTGCTCTTCCCGCTGCCGCTCGACGCCTGCCGCCGGCTCCCCGCGCTCGGCCGGGCCGGCCTCCCCGCCGCCGGCGCGCTCCTCCTCGCCGGCGCGGCGGCGCTCCTCCCGCTCCGGCGCGGCCGGGGGCTCCCGGCCGCCCTCGCCTGTCTCGCGCTCGGGCCGCTCCCGCTCGTGGCGCTCTACGACGCCGACCTCTCGGAGCGCTACCTCTACCTGCCGCTCGCCGCGTCGTGCCTCGCCGCCGGGGCGGGGCTAGAGGCGCTGGCGCGGAGGCTCGCCGGCCGAGGGCGCGACCCCGCCCCGCTCCTCGCCGGCGTGATGGGCCTCCTCGCGCTCGCGAGCCTGCCCGCCGACGCCGCGCGCGCCCGCGACTGGGCGAGCCCCATCGCGCTCTTCGGCGGGGCCGCCGCGGCCGATCCGGCGAACCCCGACGCCCAGCACCTGCTCGGCGCGGCGCTCTACCAGGCCGGCGACCGCGCCGGAGCGCTCGCCGCCTTCGAGCGGGCCGAGGCGCTGCACGGTCGCCGGGCCGGCCTCTTCTCCAACCTCTGCGCGCTGCGGCGCGAGGCGGGCCAGCTCGAGCGGGCCCGGGAGGACTGCGACCGCGCCGTGGCCGCCGCCCCCGACGACCCGCGCCCGCGGTTCAACCGCGCCCTCCTCCTCGCCGCCAGCGGCGACCCGGCGCGCGCCCGCGCCGAGCTCGAGGAGGTGGCGCGGCAGCACCCCGGCTACGCCCCCGCGCGGCGCGCGCTCGCGGCGATGGAGACGACCCGGTAGCTGCTCCGGGCCAGGCTCGCACCGGGGCGCGGCTCTCGGCTGTTCCCGAAGCGCGATCGGTCGTCTAGTCTCGGCACATGGATCGACCCGGGAACGCGGAGCGGCAGGGAGCGGCGGGACTGGGGCCGGCCTCGCGGTGGGCCGGGCCGGCTGCAGCGGTCCTGCTCGCGCTCGCCGTCCTCTCCCCCTACCCGCGCCTGCTCACCGGCGCGGAGCTGCCCGTGCCCGACGACATCTTCGTCTCCGACCTCGCCGACGGCGAGCTCGCGGTGCGGGTCGAGGCGGGGAGGCTCCTCCGGGCCGGCGAGCCGCCCATCTGGACGCCCCGCGTCTACACCGGCGCGCCGCTCTGGACCTTCGACCCGGCCGCGCTGCTGCTCTTCACGGCGCTTCCGGCGGCGATGGCGCTCGGCTGGCTCGTCGCCTGCTACCTCGTGACCGCGGCGCTGGGCACGTACGCGCTGGCGCGGCACCTCGGCGCCGGGCGCGCCGGCGCCTTCCTCGCGGGGTTCGCCTTCGCCTGGTCGGGCTTCTTCGTGAGCCAGCTTCGCCACCTGAACGAGCTCGGCACGGTGGCGCTCTTCCCGCTCGCGGTCTACTGCCTGGAGCGCGCGGCGGCCGCGCTGCGAGGCGCGGAGCCCGGCGCGGCCGCGGCTCCGCGGCGCGCCGCCGGCTGGCTGCTCGGGTTCGCGGCGACCTTCGGCCTGCAGCTCCTGCAGTCCTTTCCCCAGACCGCGTACTTCTGCGCGCTGTTCTACGGCGCGCTGGTCGCGGCCCGCGCGGTCTGGCTGGCGCGCGGCGCCCCCCCCGGCGCGGCCTCGCGGCGGCTCGCGCCGGCGCTCTCGCTCGCCGGCGGCGCGGCCGGCGCGGTGCTTCTCGGCGCGCTGGTGGGCATGGTCTCCCTCCTGCCGCTCGGAGCGCTCGGCGGGGTCTCGGATCGCGCCGGGGCGGCCGGGTACGAGTGGGCCACCGCCTTCGCCTACTGGCCGAGCAACGTCCTCACCTTCTTCTTCCCCTACGTGAACGGCGACATCTCGAACGTCACCTACCGGGGCAAGGGGATCTTCTGGGAGGACTACGGCTACGTCGGCCTCGCCACCGTGCTCCTCGCGCTCGGCGCGGCCTGGTCGGGGCGGCGGCGCTTCGCGCCCGCCTTCTGGGCGGTCGCGACGATGATCGCCTACCTGCTGGTGCTCGGGCGCGCCACGCCGCTCTACCGGCTCGCCTTCGCGATCGTGCCCGGGCTCGACCGGTTCCGCTTCCCCACCCGGTTCCTCTTCGTGGTGGAGCTCGGCCTCTGCCTGCTGGGCGGCCTCGGGCTGACCTGGCTCTCGGAGCGGGTCGCCCGCGGGGCGCCGGCCCCCCGGCGCCGCCGGCTCGAGGCGGCCCTCGCCGGCGGGCTCGCGCTCCTCACCGCGGCCGAGCTCGTCCACCAGAACCGGCGCCAGAACCCGTTCGCCGACGCCGCCCGGTGGCTCGCCCCGCCGCGCACCGCCCAGGCGATCCGCGAGAGCGGCCAGGAGGGCCGGGTCTACACCCCCGCCACCATCGCGCTCCACCGGGCCGCCTTCGCGGCCGCGCGGGGCTGGAGCGGCGACCTCGAGCCGTACTACGCCCACCGCGAGCTCCTGCAGCCCGACTCCAACCTGCTCCACGGGATCCCGGCCCTGGGCGGCTACTTCGGCCTCTCCCCGCGCTGGACGGTGGACCTCATCGGCGACCACAACCGGCTCGGGCTGGTGGACGAGCTCACCGAGTTCACCGGGGCGCACTTCCGGGTGCTGCCCGGCTTCTTCGACTGGCTGGAGGCGCTCTCGGTCCGCTGGCTCATCCTGCCGCGGCGGGGCGCCCACCCCCGGCTCGAGCACGTGGCGAGCGCGCCGCCCGCCGAGCTCTACCGGCTGCCGGGCGCCCTGCCCCGGGCCCGCGTGGTGCACCGCGGGCGGGTGGTCGGGTCGATGGAGGAGCTGCGCCGGCTGACGGCCGCGGGGCAGCTCGATCCCAGGATCGAGGCGGTCCTCACCGGCCCGGACGCGCCGCGCGCGTTGGCCGCGCTGCCCCGGGATCCACCCGCGGGCGCGGCGGCCCCCGGCGCCGCCCGGATCGTCGTGGACCGCGCCACGGAGGTGGCCGTCGAGACCTCGGACGCGACGGGCGGCCTGCTGCTGCTCGCGGACACCTTCTACCCGGGCTGGGAGGCGACGGTGGACGGCGCGGCGGCGCCGATCTATCGGGTCAACCTGGCGCACCGGGCGGTGCCGGTGGGCCCCGGCGCGCACCGGGTCGCCTTCTCGTACCGGCCGCGCAGCGTGCGGCTCGGGCTGGCGCTCACGGTCGTGGGCGTCGCGGCGCTGCTCCTGGGCGCCGTGGCGCTCGGGTTCCCGCGGCGCCGGCCGGGGTAGCTCGGGACCTCCTGGCGGCCTCTCCCCGGCCCTCCCCGCGCGAGCGGGGAGGGAGCACTTCTCCTTCCCTGCTGCGACGCCCTCTCTACTGCGCCGCCCCGCCCACGAGGTCGGAGGCGTTGCTGGCGCGCGTGGCGGCGCCGTACCCGGAGCTGCCCTGCACGTGGGTGAGCACGCTCTCGATCACCACGTTCTGCCCGTTCACCTGGAAGCGCGGGTTGATGCACTCCGAGCGGAGAATGATGGTCTCGTTGTTGTCGCGGGCCGGGTTGTCGGAGATGCCGAGCGGCCGCTCGTCGTCGTCGTCGTGGACGCTGACCCAGAAGTCGGGCACGCCGTCACCGTCGAGGTCCGAGCCGGGATCGAGGTGCGTGCCGTCGCTGTACCCGAGCGTCTGCTTGGGCACGAGGCAGGAGACGGTCATCGGGTTGCAGGTGTCCTTCATGTTCGGCTTTGGATCGTCGTAGCGATAGCCGGGCTGGCTCGTGGTGGGCGCCACGAGGTAGTCGTTCCAGCTGTGGGACACCTCGTAGGTGGAGCCGTAGAAGCGCCGGCCGTACTGGATGCCGGCCTCGGCGCAGGCGAGGCCGCGGTCCTTGAAGCCCATCTGCGCGGCGGCGATCCGGTCGCTCCCGGCGATCTTCACGAGGGCGATGCCGAGGAAGGTGATCGCGAGCACGAGCGCCATCACGAAGAGGATGGCGGCGCCGGTGGCGCGGCGGGCGGCCGGGCGGCGGAGGCGGGGCGAGCGCGTCATCAGAAGGCTCCGAGGGCGGTGTTGCGGGGCGAGGCGACGAGCTGGTACGCGCGCCGGACGTAGGCGGCCGAGTCGCTGGCGCCGCCCACCGGCAGGACCACCTGGCCGCTCCCGAGGGCGATCTTGGGATCCCCCTGGCCCGGATCGACGGGGTGCGTGCTCCGGGCGGCGACGTTCACGATCACGTTCCGGAGCAGGCCGACGCGGGACGTCGAGGTCACGGCGGTGGTGATCCGCGGCCCCTGCCCGGAGCCGAAGCTCCCGAAGGCGGCGGTGGACTCGGTCAGCAGCGGATCGAACGGGCTCGGGTCGGCGGTCAGCGGCGCGGGGCAGCCCTGGAAGGCCCCCATGCCGTTGTCGAGCTGGCAGTCGAGCTGCATGTTCTCGACGCCGCGCGCCAGCACCACGCGGGCGGTGGCCTCGCTGTAGTCGGCCGGCGCCCGCGGCACGGACAGCGTGAGCTGGACCAGCTCGTCGTTCGCGTCCACGTAGTAGAGGTGGGCCCGGGCCGCGCGCACCGAGGCCCCCTGCCCCATCTGCCGCATCTGCTGCGAGGGAAACACGTTGACCGAGCTGTTCGCGAGCGTGAGCTGCTGCAGGGTGCTCCCTCCCGGCGAGGCGGTCGCGACCACGCCCCAGCTCGCGTCGCCGTAGTCGCCCAGGAGGACCGGCGTCCCGGCCGAGAACGCCGAGGAGTCGGTCACCGTGATCGCCTGCGTGGAGTCGGTGAGCGTGTTCACGGTGGCGGTGCGGGCGGCCGTGGGGCCGGGCTGGGCGGCCACCACCAGCAGCGCATCGGTGCCGGGCTTCACGTCGAGCTTCCCGCCGCCCGGGACGGCGGTGAAGATCTGCACCGCCGGCCGGCCGGCCGGGTTCGACCCCGAGGCCGTCCAGACGACGCCGGTGCCGGCGCCGAGCGAGGCGGCCCGGAGGTCCTGCGCGACCACCTCGAGCGCGACGCGGGTGCTCCCCTGCACGTCGGTCACCGTCTTGCGCAGGAACTGGTCATGGTCGGTCTTGACGATCGCCCGGGTGGAGAGCGCCACGATGATGGCGGCGATGGCCCCGGCCACGAGGACCTCGGTGACCGTGAAGCCGCGGGCGGAGCGGGCTGCGGGGCGGTTCATGGCGTCCTCAGTCGGTGAAGAGCAGGTCGGCCGCCACGCAGCCGGTCGAGCTGTACCGCTTGGCGCGGGTGGCGTCGCTGGTGTCGGTGCAGCTCATGTCGGTCCGCTCGACGTAGAGCTTCACCTGCACGCAGCTCCCGGCGGTCGCGCAGTTGCTGCCGGCGTTCACGCTCGACGCGCTCACCGGGGTCACGTAGAGCCAGCTCTGGTAGAGGGCCGTGCCGGGGCAGGTGTACGAGCTCGAGTAGCCGCTGCTGCTCGGCAGGTTGCTGCCCACGAGCTGGCCGTTCTGGTCCCAGCAGCTGTCCACCACCCAGGTGCTCGCGGGCACGCCGCCGCCGGTGAGCGACAGGCGCGGGGTCACCGCGAGCCGGTCCATCAGCGCGGCGCGGAAGTAGGTGAGGCTGGTGCGCCGGTTGGCCACCGCGTTGGCCGTCGCCGCGTAGCGGACCACCCCCACGAAGCCCAGGACGGCGATGAGGAGCACCGCGCCCGCGACCATCACCTCGAGCAGGGTGAACCCGCGGGCGGCGCGGGCGCGACGGGGGCGGCTCACGGCGTGCTCCGGGCGACGGTGGGCACCTGCTGGCTCGGTTCCCAGGTCTTCACGATGGCCGGGGTGAGCCGGTTGAAGGTGGCCTGGGCGGCGCCGCCGCCGGTGAGGGTGCCCGTGGCCTCGGCCACCTTCTTGATGCTGGTGTCGGTGGTCACCACCAGCGTGTCGCCGACCATGAGCGCGCCGCCGAAGGACTTGGAGCCGTTGCTCGCCACCGTCTGGTCGTTGCCCTTCACGATCCAGAGGTTGCCGGGGTCGGTCAGCGAGGAGCTGATGTCGCCGGTGAAGGAGCCGAAGGCGGTGTTGAAGACCACGTTGTTGTTGGCGACGCGCGGCATGCCGTAGACCCGCTCGCCGATGCCGAGCTGGATGTCCCAGACGGCCTGCGGGAGGAGCACTCCGTAGAGGAGCGGGTTGCGCGCGGCGGCGAGATCGATGGGCGCGGTGAGCCGGGTCCCCATGTCCGGGTAGGACGGCAGGACGTAGAGGTGGCCGCGCTCGGAGGGGGCGATCGACCAGTCCACGCCCATGGTGCCCACCACCAGCGCGAGCCGGTTCGTGAGCATGCTCTGGTTGAAGGTGGAGGTCCCGGTCGGCACCAGCGTGAAGCGCCCCTCGCCGATCGGCGTGGTGAGCGGCTGCTGCGCCAGCCCGCCGCCCGACACGGTGTAGAGGGCCTTCGTCGCCGCGTCGGCGGCCGGCGGGCCGAGGCCGGTCATGACCGGCGTCCCGAAGAGCGGGAACGAGTGATACACGCCGGCGGTGTCGGGCAGGTAGTTCAGGTTTCGCCCGTCCCGGGCCGACAGCTCCCAGAGGTGCCCCTCCATGTCGCCGACGTAGATGCGGTCGGTGGAGCCGTTGGCGTCGATGTCCCCGAGCGCCACGCCGGGCGGGATGCTGTTGTCGATGCCGCTCGCGTCGGTGCTCGCGTAGAGGTGCTCCCACTGCCAGAGCTTCTGGCCGGTGATCACGTCCACCGCGAAGACCTCGACGCCGCGGTACCCGAGCGGCGTCCCGCTGGTCCAGTCGGCGGCGGCGGTGGCGGTGAACGCCAGGTACTGGTAGGCGTCGCCCACCCAGACCTTGGCCACCGAGGTGCTGTAGGTGTAGCCGAGGTTCCGGTAGTCGTAGCGGCCGGTCTTGAGGTGGCTGATGACGGTCGCGTCGGTGGTGTTGTAGTCGCTCGGGATCCAGGTGGTGCCCGAGTCGCCGTCGTTCCAGTCGAACCACCGGAGGGCCCAGCTCGACTGCACGGTCTGGTCGAACACCTCGTTGGTCCCGAAGGCGCCGTCGCCGTTCAGGTCGAACTTGCCGGTGTCGTCGGTGGCGCCGCGGAGGTCCCAGAGCAGGACCGGCTTGAGCGGGTTCGTGACGTCGAGCGCGAAGAGCTCGGCGCCGCCCGGGCCCGCCGAGGCGATGAGCACCGTGCGCCAGCGCCGGACGTGGTTGGGGCGCTCGCAGCTCGTGGCGTTGAGGTCGGTGCAGGCGCTCCAGTCGATGACGCCGTCGTCGTTCCGGTCGTAGGGGAAGTCGCCGAAGGCGTCGATCACGTTGATCGAGCCGTCCACCAGGGCGAAGTTGGTGGCGATGTTGCCGACCTGGCCCGGGGGCAGGAAGGCCCAGAGCTCCTGGCCGGCCTGCACGCCGGAGGGGAGCGACTGCCCCTCGGCGCTCCAGCTCGTCGCCCCGCCCGTGCCCACGTAGAAGGCGTGGAGCATGCCGTCGTGCCCCGCCGCATAGGCCACCACCGGCCGCGTGCTCCAGGGCGAGTCGGTGACGTACTTGCTCGGCCCGACCACGGCCGGGCTGCCGTGGTCGATGCCGCCCAGCACCGCCCGGTTGGTCTGGGGGGTGCCGCAGGTGGCGTTCGCCTGGGCGCAGTCGCAGTCGGAGTCGCCCGGCGTGTACTTGGGCGCCCCGTAGGCGTCGTGCGCGGCGCAGAAGCCGCGCGCCTGCTGCACCAGCATGCCGAAGGTCCGCGAGATGGGGCCGCTGGCGCTCGCGCCCTCCGCCGTCAGGTTCGCCGAGGTGTAGCCGGCCGAGTTGGTGGCGGCGAGCAGCTCGGAGAGGTAGCAGAGGTTGGTGGCCGGATCCTTGAGGCAGGTCGAGCCGGCGGTCTGGGTGTAGTCGAAGGAGATCTTCTTCCAGCCCAGGTTGGCCGAGCCGCCCACCACGGTGAAGACGCTCCGGCTGCCGGGCAGCGGCATCCTCGTCGCGGCGTCCCAGTCCTTGTTGGCCGAGAAGGACTGCGAGGCCGTGGAGAGGCCCGAGACGTCGTACTGGTACAGGTGGCCCGGCGTGAACGGGTACTGCCAGATCTGCGGCTGGGCCGGGTTGTAGGTCATCACGTCATTCGAGTCGGGCAGGTACTCCTGCACGTAGGTGCCCTGGTACGCCTTGGCGGTGGCGTTCGCGACCGGGCTCTTGTAGCCGACCGGCTCGGAGCGCGCGAGCTCGGGGGGCGTCAGCGGGTAGAGCTTCCCGAAGATGCTGTTCATGATGAGGCGCTCGCCCCAGAAGCCCTGGCCGTTGCTGTTGGTGTTGTCGAACTTGTGGCCGGCGACGTAGAGCATGAGCCCCTTCGTCGTGTTGTTGTCCTTCTTGCGCGCCGAGGCCACCGTCGGGCCGCCGCTCACCTGGAGCACCTGGGTCACGCCGGAGCGGAAGGTGCTGCCCGAGTTCAGGCTGAAGGCCTTGTAGTTGCCCTGCCCGCCGTCGAAGAGGAAGTTGCCGGTCTGGGCGTAGGGCTGGTTCGCGCCGGCGTAGATCAGGCAGCCGTCGCTCGTGCCGTCGCCCTTGAAGAAGCTGCCGGTGGCGAGCGCGTCGTCGTTGCAGTCCTCCGACACGGACACGTTGGAGGTGTAGCGGCTCACCCCGGCCGTCGTCTGGTACAGCCCCGCCTCCACGTTGCCGATCGAGTCGTACTCCACGAAGCCGTTGTTGCCGGCGTCGAGGAAGGTGCCGACCTGCGTCAGCTCGGGCGAGGTGGGGCTGGCGCCGTCGCCGGCCCAGAAGAGGCCGTACCCGTAGGTCTGCCCGGGGACGGCCGCGTTGAGCCGCCCGTTCGGGAAGGTGCTCGAGGCGTCGAGCAGGTCGCCGGTGGTCGGGTAGTAGTCGTAGACCACGCCGGGCCCCTGCGTGAAGGCGCCGTTCTGGAAGACGCCCTTGCAGTTGCTGAGGCCGCTGCCGGAGCAGAGCCCGGCGTTGACGAGCACGTCGCCCAGGAACGCGGTCTGGCTCGAGCCGATGAGCGCGATGGTGGGCGGCTTCTGGGTGAGCACGCTCACCACCGGCGCCTGGAAGGTGGACTGGGCGCTGTGGATGTTCACGTAGTTGCTCGAGCTGTTGCCGCTCGCGTGGTACTGCGCGAGCTCGGGGACGGTCGCGAGCATGCCGAGGAAGGCCGCGCGGTCGGTGGAGTCCACCACCCAGGCGCCGCCGAGGTACTTCACCACCGTGGTGGAGCTCCCGATCGTGTGCAGGCCGCCGGCGCTGCAGGTCTTGGAGTTGCCGGCGCCCACCGACGAGTTGCCGCAGCGGTACGGGCCCGTCGAGGAGGTGTAGCCCACGTTGCTCACGTTGAACGGCGCGGTCTCGGTGCCGTCCGGGGCGATGAGCTTCACCGGCTGCCCGCCGGCGCTGGCCGCGCGCTGGACGGCGAAGTCGCAGCCGTCGTTGTCGTTGTACGTGGGGGTGTACTGCGGCAGGTCGTTGGTCATCGTGTTGCAGCGGTACTGCGACAGCTTGTTCGGCTCGACCACCCAGTAGATGGTGATGGGCTTCTGGCCGGCCGCCACCCGGGCCGCGTTCTTGTAGAGCACCAGGTAGACCAGGCCGTAGCTGCCGACGATGCCGTCGTTGCTCTGGTACTCGATCGAGTCCGGGATGATGAGCGAGCCCGAGTTGAACTGCTTCAGCGTCGCCGAGGCCGCCGTGGGCAGGGCGAGCGCGGCCGCCACGGCGAGCGCGACGACGGTGCGGGAGCGCGGGCGGGGGTCGAGGCACGGGCGATCGTTCATGGGAGTCCCTCGCCGGCGGGTGGAGCAAGCCCCATACCGCGGCGAAGCCGGGGCTCGGGCCCGGAATCACGGACGTTTCTGGCCCGGCGCGCGCGCGGAGGGCGAGCCCGGTGTGCACCGGGTTGCGCCCCCTGCAAACATTTCACAGGTGGGAGGACGCCCTACCCGATCCCGAACTTCGCCAGCCGGTAGCGCAGCGAGCGGAAGGTGAGGCTGAGCAGCCGCGCCGCCTCGGTCTTCACGCCGCCCGTCCGCTCCAGCGCCTGCTCCAGGATGCGCCGCTCGATCGCGTCGAGGTGGGCCTGGAGGTCGATGCCCACCTCGGGGAGGGCCGCCGCGGCGGTGGCGGCCTGCGGGAGCGGCTGCGCGCCGCGGACCGCGGGCGGGAGCAGCGCGGCCTCGATCACCTCGCCGTCGGCCAGGGTCACGATCCGCTCCATCACGTTGGCGAGCTCGCGGACGTTGCCCGGGTAGGCGTAGGCGAGCAGCAGCCGCTCCGCCTCCGGGGCGAGCCGCGCCCGCGGCCGGCCCACCTCGGCGGCGAAGCGGGCGAGGAAGTGCGCCACGAAGATCGGCACGTCCTCGCGCCGCTCACGCAGGGGCGGCATGCGCAGCTGGATGACGTTGAGCCGGTAGAAGAGGTCCTCGCGGAACCGGCCGGCCCTCACCTCGGCCTCGAGCTCGCGGTTGGTGGCGGCCACGATCCGGGCCCCGAAGGCGTAGTCGGCGGCGCCGCCGACGCGCCGGGCCTTCCGCTCCTGCAGCGCCCGCAGGAGCTTCACCTGCACGGCGGGCGGCAGCTCGCCCACCTCGTCGAGGAAGAGCGTGCCCGAGCCGGCGACCTCGAAGAGCCCCTGCTTCTGCTCGGTCGCGCCGGTGAAGCTGCCCTTCTGGTGGCCGAAGAGCTCGCTCTCGATGAGCCCCTCGGGGATGGCGCCGCAGTTGATGGCGACGAACGGCTCGCTCGCCCGGAGCCCCTGGGCGTGGATGGCGCGCGCCACCACCTCCTTGCCGGTGCCGCTCTCGCCGGTGACGAGCACGGTGGTGCGGGTGGGCGCCACCTTCTCCACCAGCTCGCGCACCTCGGTGATGGCGGCCGAGGTGCCGAGGATCTCCGGGTCCCCGCCCCGCTGGCCGACCCGGTGGCGCAGCACCCGGTTCTCGGCCAGGAGCGCGCGGTGCTCGAGCGCCTTGCCGATCACCAGCTTGAGCTCGTCCACCTTGAACGGCTTCTGCAGGTAGTCGTAGGCGCCGAGCTTCATCGCCTGGACGGCGGTGTCGGTGGTGGCGAAGGCGGTGACCACCAGCACCTCGGTGGCCGGCGAGGCCGACTTCACCGCCTGGAGCACGTCGAGCCCCGACTCCCGCCCCAGCCGCAGGTCGGTGATGACGAGGTCGAGGTCGCCCTGCCCGGCGCGCGCGCGCGCCGTCGGGAGATCGGCGGCGGTGGCGACCTCGTGCCCCTCCTTCTGCAGGAGGATCTCGAGGAACTCGCGCATCGAGCGCTCGTCGTCCACGACCAGGATGGCGGCCATGACCCTACTCTACCCCGGCAGGAGCGGCTCCGGCCCGCGGCGCGGCAGGCGGACGGTGAAGACGGTGCCGCCCCCGGGCCTGGGCTCGATGCTCACGGCCCCGCCGTGCGCGTCCACGATCCGGTGCACCGTCGCGAGCCCCAGGCCGGTCCCCGCCGGCTTGGTGGTGAAGAAGGGCGTGAAGAGGCGCGCCAGGTTCTCGGGCGGGATGCCGGGCCCGTCGTCGGCCACCGTCAGGCGGGCGCCCTCGGCGTCGGCGGCGCAGCGGACCTCCACCCGGCCCGCCGGCCCCTCCGCCGGCGCCCCGTCCTGCCCGGCCACCGCCTGCGCCGCGTTGAGCAGCAGGTTCCAGACCACCTGCCGGACCTGGTCCGGATCGCAGGAGACCGCGACCGGGGCGAGGTCGCGGCGGAGCTCCACCCGCGCCGCCGCCGGGTCGTTGGCGAAGACGTCGAGCGCCTCGTCCACGATCCGCGCCACGTCCGACTCCTCGCGGCGGGGCGGGGCCGGGCGGCTGAAGGCGAGGAACCGCGAGACGAGCTGGTCGAGCCGGGCCGCCTCCCGCAGCACGATCGAGAGCAGCCGGGCGTCCTGGCTGTCCGGGGCGGCGGAGGCGCCGAGCAGCTCGATGGAGCCCATCATCGAGGCGAGCGGGTTGCGCAGCTCGTGCGCGAGGCCGGCCGCCACCTTTCCCAGGTCGGCGAGCCGCTCGCTCCGCTGCACCCGCGCCTCCATGGCGCGCAGCCGGGTCAGGTCCTGGAAGATGACGGCGCGCCCGATCACCTCGTCGCCCCGCCCCTTGAGCGGGAAGATGCTGTAGCCGAGCCGCAGCACCTCGCCGGAGGCGGCCACGAAGTCGGTCTCGTCGCGCCCGTGCGCCTCCTGGAAGGCGCCGAACCAGCGCTCGGCCGGGCGCCCGCGCACCTCGGCCAGCCCGAGCCCGGTGATCTGCTCGCCGGCGCGGTTCAGGAAGGTGACCCGCCCCTGCCCGTCCACGGTGAGCAGCCCGCTCGCCACCGACTGCACGATCGACTCGTGCAGCGCGGTGATGGCGGCGAGGTCCTCCTCGCGGGCCTCGAGCCGCGCCCCGGTGTCGCGGAGCTGCTCGGCGAGGTAGCCGGACAGGGCGGCGGTGGCGAGGAAGGCGGAGACGTGCGCGAAGAGCGTGAGCGGCCCGGGCTGGAGCGACGAGGGCGCGAAGCCGAGCACGAGCGCGAGGTAGACCGCGGCCGAGAGGACCGCGGAGGCGACGGCGCCCCGCCGGTAGAGCAGGATGCTGCCGTTCACGATCCCGAGCGAGTAGAGGAAGACGAAGACGCTCTCGGCCCAGCCGGTGATCCCCACCACCGTCGTGGCGAGCGCCACGTCGAGGGCGATGTGGACGTACGCCAGCTGCGTCAGGCGGCGGCGGAGCCGGAGCGCCGTCGCGAGCCCCAGCGAGACCAGGTAGGTGAAGAGGACCAGCGAGTAGAGCGGCCCGGTGTTGGCCTGGTCCCCGGTGCGCCAGGTGACGATCGCCGTGCCCCCGAGGAGCACGGTGATGATCACCAGCCGGAAGAGGGTGAGCCAGGCGAGCTTCCGGAAGAGCCCGTCGTCGAAGGTCCGCCCCGGCTCGCCCACGGCCTACTTGATGTTCCCGGCGATGCTGAAGATCGGGAGGTACATGGCGACCATGAAGCCGCCGACCATGCCGCCGAGGAAGACCATCATCACCGGCTCGATGGCGCTCGTGAGGGCGCCGACCGCGACGTCCACCTCGTCGTCGTAGAAGTCGGCGATCTTGTTGAGCATGGTGTCCATGGCGCCGGTGGCCTCGCCGACGCCGATCATCTGCACCACCATGGGCGGGAACACGCCGGTCTCGGCGAGCGGGCCGGCGATGTTCTTGCCCTCCGAGATCTTGGCGCGGACGTACATGATGCCGGCCTCGATGCTCCGGTTGCCGGCCGACTTGGCCACGATCTCGAGGCCGTCGAGGATGGGCACGCCGGAGGAGAGCATCGTGCCGAGGGTGCGGGTGAAGCGCGCCACCGCCACCTTGCGGACCAGCGGGCCGAAGAGCGGGGTCTTGAGGACGAAGGCGTCCCAGACCTTGCGGCCGCCCTCGGTGCGCTTCCAGAACTTGAAGGCGAACCAGATGGCGGTGGGGATGCCGGCGAAGAGGTACCAGTTGTTCCGGAGCCCGTGCGAGAGGTCGATCATGAACTGGGTCGGCGCCGGCATGGTGCCGCCGAAGTCCTTGAACATCTTCTCGAACGTCGGGGTCACGAAGGCGAGCAGCACCACCGTGACGCCGACCGCGACGCTGAGGACCACCGAGGGGTAGACCATGGCGCCCTTCACGCGCCGCTTCAGCTTCTCGTTCTTCTCGATGTAGGCGCCGAGGCGCTGCAGGATGGTGTCGAGGATGCCGCCGATCTCGCCGGCGCGCACCAGCTGCACGAAGAGCTCGTCGAAGACCTTGGGGTGCTCGGCGAGGGCGTCGGCGAAGGTGGACCCGGCCTCGACCCGGCCCTTGATCTCCATGAGCACCTTGCGGAAGGCCGGGTTGTCGGCCTGGGTGCCGATGATGTCGAGGGCCTGCACCAGCGGGAGGCCGGCGTCGATCATCACCGAGAACTGCCGGGTGAAGATGAGGATGTCCTTGGTCTCGACGCCGCCCATCCCCGGGATGGTGATGTTGATCTCGCGCGGCTTGCGCTTGACCTTGCCGACCTCGAGCCCCATCGCCGCGAGCCGCTGGCGTACGCCCTGCTCGTCCGAGGCCTCCATCTCCCCGGAGCGGTCCTCGCCCGCCTTGGTGGTGGCGGTCCAGGTCCAGACCGGGAGGCGCGGGGCCTGGGTGGTGGCCTGCTTCTGTGTCTGGGCTGCGGCCTGGGCCATGGGGACCTCTCTCGAAGGGCGAGTCTAGTGGAACCGGGCCGGGCGGTCGAATCGGCGCCCGCGCACCTCGGCGCCGATCATCGCACCGGCGGGGCCATCCGCGCACCGCTCCCGGTCGCCAGCATGCTCCGGAGCTCCTCGGGATCGGAGGAGCGCGCCAGGGCCTCCTCGGCGGTCACGAGCCGCTTGAGGTAGAGCGCCGCCAGCGCCTGGTTGAAGGTCTGCATCCCGAACTTGGACTGGCCCACCTGCATCTGCGAGTAGACCTGGTGCACCTTGTCCTCGCGGATGAGGTTGCGGATGGCCGGGTTCGGCACCAGCACCTCGGCCGCCAGCACCCGCCCGGCGCCGGTGGCGCGCGGGAGCAGGTTCTGCGTCAGGATCCCTTCGAGCACGAAGGAGAGCTGCGCGCGGACCTGCGGCTGCTGGTAGGGCGGGAAGACGTCGAGGATGCGGTTGATGGTCTGCACCGCGCTGTTGGTGTGCAGGGTGGCGAAGGCGAGGTGGCCGGTCTCGGAGATGACGAGCGCCGCCTCGATGGTCTCGAGGTCGCGCATCTCGCCGATGAGCACCACGTCCGGATCCTGGCGCAGGATGTACTTGAGCGCCTTCTTGAAGCTCTGGGTGTCGGCCCCGACCTCGCGCTGGTTCACCACGCAGTTCTTGTGCGGGTGGAGGTACTCGATCGGATCCTCGATGGTGATGATGTGCTCGTGCCGGTCGGTGTTGATCTTGTCGATGATCGACGCGAGCGTGGTCGACTTGCCGGAGCCGGTGGGGCCGGTCACGAGCACGAGCCCGCGCGGCTTCCGGGCCAGCTCGGCCGCGATGGGCGGCAGCCCCAGCTCCTGGAAGGTGAGGATCTTGAAGGGGATGGTGCGGAAGGCGCCGGACACCGCGCCGCGCTGCATGAAGACGTTGGCGCGGAAGCGCGAGAGCCCCTTCACGCCGAAGGAGAGGTCGAGCTCGTTCTCCTCCTCGAACTTGTGCTTCTGCGAGTCGGTGAGGATCGAGTAGCAGAGCTGCTTCGTCTCCACCGGGGTGAGCGGCGGGGTCTTGAGCGGGACGAGCTTGCCGTCGATGCGGAGCTGCGGCGGCGAGCCGGTGGTGATGTGGAGGTCGGAGGCCCCCTTCTCCACCATGGCCTTGAGGAGCTGGTGCAGGTTCGCCATCGGGGGTCCTCTAGAACTTGTCCGGGGCGGTGTTGCCCTCGGCCTCGGCGAGCGTGGTCACGCCGAGCTTCACCTTGTTGAGCGCGCTCATGCGCAGGGTGCGGAAGCCGAGCCGGATCGCCTCCTGCTTGAGCTCCGCGGCGGAGGCGCCGTTGATGACGAGCTCCTTCAGCCCGTCCCAGAGCGGCATCACCTCGTAGACGGCGACGCGGCCCTTGTAGCCGCGGTCGTTGCAGACCTTGCAGCCGCCCGGCTCGTAGGGCTGGACGGTGCCGAGCTCCTCCGGCGCGAAGCCGGCCGAGAGCAGCGCCGCGTCGTCCACCTTCGCCGGCTTCTTGCACTCCTGGCAGAGCCGGCGGCAGAGCCGCTGCGCCACGATGGCGTTGAGCGAGGCGGTCACGAGGAACGGCTCGATGCCCATGTTGAGGAGGCGGGAGACGGTGCCCGGGGCGTCGTTGGTGTGGAGCGTGGAGAGCACGAGGTGGCCGGTCAAGGCCGCCTTGACGCCGATCTCGGCGGTCTCGAAGTCGCGGATCTCGCCGACCATGATGATGTCGGGGTCCTGGCGCAGGAAGCTGCGGAGGGCGGCCGCGAAGTTGAGGCCGATGTCCTCGTGCATCTGCACCTGGTTGATGCCGAAGAAGTTGAACTCGACCGGGTCCTCGGCGGTGCTGATGTTCCAGGAGACCTCGTTCAGCTTGGAGAGCGCCGAGTAGAGCGTGGTGGTCTTGCCCGAGCCGGTGGGGCCGGTGACGAGCACCATGCCGTAGGGCCGGTCGATGGCCTCCATGAAGTCCTTGAGCTGCGCCTCGTCGAAGCCGAGCTTCGTCATGTCGAGCTGCAGGTTGGACTTGTCGAGGAGGCGCATCACCACCTTCTCGCCGAAGAGGGTCGGGCAGACCGAGACGCGGAAGTCCATCTCCTTGCCCTTGCCGAGCTTGAGCTTGATGCGGCCGTCCTGCGGCAGGCGCCGCTCGGAGATGTCGAGCGAGCTCATGATCTTGAGGCGGGAGATGATGGCGTTCTTCAGCTTCATCGGCGGCTTCATCACCTCGTACAGCACGCCGTCGATGCGGAAGCGGACGCGGAAGTCCTTCTCGTAGGGCTCGATGTGGATGTCGCTCGCGCCCTTCTTGATGGCGTCGAGCAGGATCAGGTTCACGAGCTTGACGACCGGCGCCTCGCCGGCGCTCTTCTCGAGGTCGACCGCCCCCTCGTCGCCGTGGGCGTCCTCGACGACGGTCACCCCCTCGTCGTCGAAGCCCTGCATCAGCTCGTCGTAGCTCGGCCCCTTCTCCGCGTAGTACTTCTCGATGGCCTCCTTGATCGCCTGGTCGGAGGCGACGACGACCTCGATGTTGTAGCCGGTGAGGAACTTGATGTCGTCGATGGCGTAGATGTTCGACGGGTCGCTCATCGCGATGATGAGCGACGAGCCGGCGCGGTTCACCGGGATGACGAGGTGCTTCTCCGCGGTGGCGCGCGGGATGAGCTTGATCACCTCCTCGTCGATGTCGAAGTCCCGGAGGCTGATCGCCGGGACCTTGTACTGCTTCGACAGGAAGTTCGTGAGGTCGCGCTCGGCGATCGAGCCGTTCTTCACGAGCAGCGCGCCCAGGCGGGTGCCGGTCTTCTTCGACTCTTCCTGCGCCTTCTGGAGCTGCTGCAAGGAGATGAGGTTCTCCCGCACCAGCAGCTCGCCGAGCCGTCCGCTCATCACACGCCCTTCCGACCGGGTCGAAGTACCTCGGAGCAGGGACTCTACAGGGGCTTCGAGGGGGGGTCAAGGAAGCGGGCGAACGCATCCTACCGTAAATACTGCGTAAAGCGGGACAATGTGGGTGACTCAGCGCGCCGCGAGCAGCGCGCGCGCGGTGCGCACGTCCTCGGCGATCCTCGCCCGGAGCGCCTCCACCGAGGGGAAGCGGCGCTCCTCGCGCAGCCGGGCGACGAAGGCCAGCCGGAGCGGAACCCCGTAGAGATCCTGGCCCGGGAAGTCGAAGAGGTGGGTCTCGGCGGCGAGCGGGCCCTGGTCCTGCACGGTGGGCTTCACGCCCACGTTGCACACCCCGTCCCACCAGCGCGCCTCCGCGCCCAGCCGCACCCGGACGGCGTACACGCCGTGGGCGGGCAGCATGCCCTGCGGCCGGAGGTTCGCCGTCGCGAAGCCGAACCCGCGCCCCCGCCCCGCGCCCCGCTCGACCACCCCGTCCACGTCGTGGTCGCGCCCGAGCAGGAGGCCGGCCGCCTCCACGTTCCCCTCCAGCAGGAACTCGCGGATCTTGGTGGAGCTCACCGTGAGCCCGTCGCTCTGCACCGGGGCGACCACCTCGAGCGACACGCCGAGCGAGGCGAGGAGCGGCCCGAGCGCCTCCACCCGGGCCCGGTCGTGGCCGGCGGTGAAGTCGTAGCCGACCACCACGTCGCGGGCGCCCAGCCGGCCGGCGAGGTCGCGGGCCGCGAAGTCGCGGGAGGAGGTGCGGGCGTAGCCGAGGTCGAAGGGCTGGACCACCGCCGCGTCGAGCCCGGCCTGGGCGAGGAGCTCGAGCTTGCGGGGCAGCGGGGTGAGCAGGGGCGGCGCGAGCTGGGGGCGCAGCACGCGCGCCGGGTGCGGCTCGAAGGTGAGCGCGACCGCGCGCGCGCCGCGGGCCCGCGCCCTCGCCCGGGCGAGCTCGAACAGCCGGACGTGGCCGACGTGCACGCCGTCGAAGTTGCCGATGGCGGCGGCGCACCCGGCGAGCGCGCCCGCCTCCTCGAGGGACCGGAAGACCTCCACGCCGGGATCCTAGAGGAAGCGCCTGCCGAAGGCCATGGGCAGGAGGGCGCCGAGCGTGGTCTCGACCCGGGTCCCCCGCGCGCCCAGGAGCACCACCGGCAGCGCCGGCCCCCCGAACTCGGCCAGCGTCTGCAGGCACATGCCGCAGGGAGGGGTGGGCGGCGCGGTGCCGCTCGCCACCACCACCGCCTCGAGCCGCCGCGCGCCCGCGGCCACCATCGCCGCCACCGCCGAGCGCTCGGCGCAGACGGTGAGGCCGTAGCTCGCGTTCTCGACGTTGGCGCCGGCGAAGACCTCTCCCCCGGCGAGGAGCGCGGCCCCGACGCGGAAGCGCGAGTAGGGGGCATAGGCGCGCCGGCGCACGTCGCGGGCCGCCCGCTCGAGCGCGGCCCGCTCCGGGGCCTCGCGGCCGGCGGGGGGCGCCGCGGCGCGGGGAGCGCGCGCCGGCCTCACGCCGCCGCCTCGGGGAGGAAGGCGGCGAGGAGCTCGACGAAGCGGGCCGACTCGCGGCTCGCGATCGCCTGCACCTCGCCGTGGGAGAGCGGGCGCGCGCCGAGGCCGGCGGCGAGGTTCGAGACGAGCGACACGGCGCAGACCGGCACGCCCATGTGCCGCGCGGCGATCACCTCGGGGACGGTGGACATCCCCACCACGTCGGCGCCGAGCGTCCGCAGCATCCGGATCTCGGCGGGGGTCTCGTAGCTCGGGCCGAGGAGGCAGGCGTAGACGCCCTGCTTCAGCCCCGCGCCGAGGCGGGCGGCGCAGGCGTCGAGCTTCGCCGCGAGCGCGGGATCGTAGGCCTGCGAGAGGTCGGGGAAGCGGGGGCCGATCCGCTCGTCGTTGGGCCCCACGAGCGGGTTGTGGCCGGAGAGGTTCAGGTGGTCGGTGATCCGCACGAGATCGCCGGGCGCGAGCGCCGGGTCGACCGCCCCGGCGGCGTTGGTGAGCACCAGGGCGCGGGCGCCGAGCCCGCAGAGCACGCGGACGCCGAAGACCACCTCGCCCGGCGACCAGCCCTCGTAGGCGTGGACCCGGCCCTGCATGGCCGCGACCGGCACCGGGCCCGCGGGGCCGGGCAGCTCGCCGACGACGAGGCGCCCGGCGTGGCCGGCCACCCGCGACACCGGCATGCCGGGGATCTCCTCGTAGGGGATCGCCACCTGCCGCTCGAGCCGGTCGGCGAGCGCGCCGAGCCCCGAGCCGAGCACCACCCCCACGGCGGGCGTCACGTCGAGCTTCCCGCGCGTCCAGGCGAGGGCGTAGGCGAGCTTCGTCGAGAGGTCGGCCTTCACGCGATCCGCTCCAGCACCAGGCGGCGCGGCTCGGCGGGCACGGTGCCGATCCGGAAGGCGTCGCGGACCCGGCCCGCCACCTCGTCGGGAGAGGCGGCGCCGGCGCTGCCGCAGTGGAGCACGCAGAGCGGCTCGCCCTCCTCGACGTAGTCGCCGGTCTTCTTCTGGAGCACGATCCCGACCGACGGGTCCACCGGGTCCTCGACCCGGCTGCGCCCCGCGCCGAGCGTCATCGCGGCGATCCCGAGCGCGCGCGCGTCCACCGCCTGCACGAGCCCCGGGCGCGGGGCGGCCACGACGCGGGTGGAGGCGGCGCGCGGCAGCCGCTCCGGGTCGCGGATGGCGGCCGGATCGCCGCCCTGGGCGGCCACGATCTCCTCGAGCTTGGCGAGCGCGCTCCCGTCGGCGATGGCGCCGAGGACCATGCGCCGCGCCTCGGGGTGGCCGCCGGCGAGCCCGGCCGCGAGCACCATCTCGGCCGTCAGCGCCACGGTGAGCTCGCGCAGGTCGTCCGGCCCCCCGCCGCGCAGCACCTCCACCGCCTCGGCCACCTCGAGGGCGTTGCCGATGGTCCGGCCGAGCGGCTCGTCCATGGCGGTGAGGAGCGCCACCACCTTCTTGCCGGTGGCGCGGCCGATGCCGGCGAGCGTGTGCGCGAGCTTCCGGGCGTCCTCGGTCTTCCGCATGAAGGCGCCCTTGCCCACCTTCACGTCGAGCACCAGCGCGTCGATCCCCTCCGCCAGCTTCTTCGACATGATCGAGCCGGCGATGAGCGGGATCGACTCCACGGTCGCGGTGACGTCGCGCAGGGCGTAGAGCTTGCGGTCCGCCGGGTCGATCCGCTCGGTCTGGCCGATGAGGCAGGCGCCCACCGAGGCCAGGATCTCCCGGAAGCGCTCCACCGGCAGCCGCACCTGGAAGCCGGGGATGGCCTCGAGCTTGTCGAGCGTGCCGCCGGTGTGGCCGAGCCCGCGGCCCGAGATCATCGGGACCTTCACGCCGCAGGCGGCGGCGATGGGCGCGAGCGCCAGGGAGACCTTGTCGCCCACCCCGCCGGTGGAGTGCTTGTCCACCTTCACGCCGGGGATGTCCGAGAGGTCGAGGACCTCGCCCGAGTAGAGCATGGCCCGGGTGAGCGCCGCCGTCTCGGCGTCGCTCATGCCGCGGAAGAAGACCGCCATGCAGAAGGCGGCCATCTGGTAGTCGGGCACCTCGCCGCACGTGTAGCCGTCCACCAGGGCGGCGAGCTGCTCCGGCTCGAGCTCCTCGCCGTCACGCTTCTGCTGGATGAGGTCCTGCGCGCGCATCGGTGTCCCCCCTCGCGCCGCTCAGGCGAGCTGCTCGAGCAGCTTGTCGTCGATCTCGAAGTTGGCGTGGACGTTCTGCACGTCGTCGAGCTCCTCGAGCATGTCCATGAGCTTGAGGATGCCCCTCGCCTTGTCGGGGTCCTGCACCGCGACCGGATCCTTCGGGATCCAGGCCACGCGGCGGGCGCCGAGCTTGAAGCCCTTCTCGAGCGCGGCGGCGACCGGGTGCAGGTCGTTGGGCTGGGTGCGGACCTCGAACCCCTCCGCCCCCTGGTTCACCACGTCCTCGGCGCCGGCCTCGATGGCCGCCTCCATCACCTGGTCCTCGCTGGGGCCGGGCTTCACCTCGATGACGCCGCGCTTCTCGAACATCCAGGCGACGGCGCCCTCGGCGGCGAGGTTGCCGCCGCCCTTGGCGAAGCTGGAGCGCACGTCGCCGGCGGTGCGGTTCCGGTTGTCGGTGAGGCACTCGACCATCAGCGCCACGCCGCCCGGGCCGTAGCCCTCGTACATGGCCTCCTCGTAGCTCACGCCCTCGAGCTCGCCGGTGCCCTTCTTGACGGCGCGGGTGATGTTGTCGGCCGGCATGTTGGCCTCCTTGGCCGCGTCCATCGCGGCCCGGAGGCGGGCGTTGCCGGCGGGGTCGCCGCCGCCCATGCGCGCGGCGACGGTGATCTCCTTGATCACCTTGGAGAAGAGCTTGCCCTTCGCCGAGCCGGCCGCTTCCTTCTTCCGCTTGATCTTGCTCCACCGATTGTGGCCGGACATGAGGCGCTCCCGTCACCCAAAGATACAAGGATGACGGGGACGTAGCACGGCCGAACGCGCACCGTAAAGGTTCAAGATCCCTCGCCCCGCCCGGAGAAGAGGCCGCCGGTGAGGGCGTCGAGCTCGGCGGTCACCTCGTCGATCTCCACCGCCAGCTCGGCCCTCGCCCGGGGCTCGTCGGGCGGGGAGAGGGCGAGCGACAGGCGCAGCCTCCGCCGGTGGAAGTAGAGCCGGGTGACCCGCTCGACCCGCTCCTGGCGGCGGCGGGAGAGCTCCGCCGCGGCGGTGACGGCGCGCGGCTCCTCCGGGGTGAAGACGAGGTGGGCGAGGGTCCAGGTCGCGCGCACCGAGAAGGTGTCGGCCGGGGCGCTGCGGAGGAGGTCGTCCGAGCCGACGCCGTACCAGCGCCCGCGCTCGTCGTGCCGGTACTCGGCGGAGAGCTGCGGCACGAGCGCGGCGGCGCGGGCGCGGACGCGCCAGGACTCGGCGAGCTCCGGGTCGCCCGGGAGGCCGCGCGCCGCGGCCCGCTGGCAGACGTCGATGGGCGGCTCGCCGGCGAACAGCCAGGCGGAGACCTGGGCCGCCTGGGCGTCGGGGTCGGGGGGCGGCGGCGGGAGCGGCTGGCGCGCCGGCATCGCGGCGGCGAGGAGGAGCGGGAGGAGGGTCATCCCGCCGGCGGGTAGCACCGGCCGGGCCAGCGCGGGGCGCGCGGCCGGCGGCGATCGCGCGAGCGCGGCCCGGGCGCGGGGCGGACGGCGGGGCCGCGGACCGGACGCTCGGCTAGTCCTCCACCTCGTCGAGCCACGTCATCTGGATCGCCTCGAGCACCTTCTCGCTCGAGCCCTCCGGATCGTCGTCGAAGCCGGGCAGCTCCGTCACCCACCGGTGCAGGTCGGTGAAGCGGACCTTCAACGGATCCTGCCCGGGCAGCTTCTCCGCGAGCGCGATGGCGATGTCGCGGGTGTCCCTCCACTTCATGGGCGGCCTCTCCTCTAGGAAGCGATCCGGTTCCCCGGGATGCGCACCACCACGTCCTCGTCGCCGACGCAGGCCTGGCAGCCGAGGCGCGAGTTGGGCTGGAGCCCCATCGCCTCGTCGAGCCGGTCGTCCTCGTTCTCCTCGATCTCGGAGAGCGAGGCGAGCCCCTGCTCCACCCAGACGTGGCAGGTGGTGCAGGCGCAGACGCCGCCGCAGTTGTGCGGGAGGTCCACGTGCGCCTCGTCGGCCGCCTCCAGGAGGGAGGAGCCGCGCATCACCTGCACGGTCACGCCGGCGGGGAGGAAGGTCACCTTGGGCATCTAGAGCTCCCCGCCCTTCTTGAGCGGCGCGGCGGCGCCCGCGAACTCCTCGATGCGGTGGCCGGCCATGGCCTTGCCGATGTGCTTGTTCATGCGCCGCTCCGCGAACTCCTTGGACGCGCCGTCGAGGCTCTCGATCCAGGCCTTGACGGCGAGGTAGTCCTTGCCCTCCATGGCGCGGCGGAGCCCGTCGATCCGCTCGTCGATGGGGGCCCGCTCCTCGGGCGTGAGCAGCTCGCCGTCCACCTGGAAGGCGGTCTCGAGGGCGGAGATGATCCGCTCGCCCTCCACCCGCCACTCGACCAGGAAGCGCTCGGTCACGTCCTCCTCGGCGTGCTCGATGCTCTCCACCAGCATCGCCTCGACCTCCTCCTCGGAGAGGCCGTAGGTGGCCTTCACCTGCACGTGCTGCTCGACGCCGGTCTCGAGCTCGCGGGCCGAGACCGAGAGGATGCCGTCGGCGTCCACCGCGTAGGTGATCTCGACGCGGGCGATGCCGGCCGGGAGCGGCGGGATGCCCTTCAGCGTGAAGCGCGCCAGCGAGCGGCAGTCGCGCGCCAGCTCGCGCTCGCCCTGCAGCACGTGCACCACCATGCCGGTCTGCCCGTCGGCGTAGGTGGTGAACTGCTGCGTGGCGGAGGCGGGGATGGTGGAGTTGCGGAGCACGATCTTCTCGACCACCCCGCCCATCATCTCGACGCCGAGCGAGAGCGGGATGACGTCGAGGAGGAGCACGTCGTCGCGCCCGCCCTTGTCGAGCGCGTCGGCCTGCACCGCGGCGCCGAGCGCCACCACCGTGTCGGGGTCGAGGTCGGTGAGCGGCTCCTGGCCGAAGAGCGCCTTCACGTGCCGGCGCACCAGGGGCGTGCGCGTGGCGCCGCCGACGAGCACCACCCCGTCCACCGGGCGGCCGCCGAGCCGGGCGTCCTCGAGGGCGCGCCGGCAGGGGCCGGTGGTCCGCTCCAGGACCGGCTGGATGAGCGCCTCGAGCTCCGCGCGGGTGAGCCGGGCCGAGAGCACGTGGCCGCCCGGCAGCTCCACCTCGGCCTCCACCTGCTCCTCCGTGGAGAGGGCCTCGCGGATCTTCTGCGCCGCCGCGCTCGCGCCGCGCAGCAGGGCCGGGGTGAGCCGCTCCACGGGCGGGGTGAGCCCGCGCTCGAGCAGCGTCGCCGCCACCGCCCGATCGAAGTCGTCGCCGCCGAGGTGGGTGTCGCCGCCGGTGGAGAGCACCTCGAAGACGCCCCCCTCGAGCTTGAGGACGGAGACGTCGAAGGTCCCGCCGCCGAGGTCGAAGACGGCGAACACGCCCTCGCGCCGCTGGTCGAGGCCGTAGGCGAGCGCCGCCGCGGTGGGCTCGTTGACGAGCCGCGCCACGTCGAGCCCGGCGAGCCGGCCGGCGTCCTTGGTCGCCTGGCGCTGGGCGTCGTCGAAGTACGCCGGCACGGTGATGACGCACGGGCCGGGCGCGCCCCCGAGCGCCTCGGCGGCGCGCCGCTTCAGCACGCGCAGGATCTCCGCCGACACCTCGACCGGCGAGACGGCGCGCTTGCCGTGGTTCACGGCCAGCTTCACCACCGAGCCGGTCTCGTCGAAGTGGTAGATGCCGCGGTCCTCGGGCCGGACGTCGCCGGGGCCCCGCCCCATGAAGCGCTTCACCGAGAGGATGGTGTCCACCGGGCGCTCCGGCGCGCGCCGCTTGGCGGAGAGCCCCACCTCGATGGCCCCGTCCATGGCGTAGTGGACCGCGCTCGGGAGGAGCGGGCGCCCCTCGTCGGCGGGCAGGACGTGCGGGCGGTTGCGCGCGTCCACCGCCGCGACGAGCGAGTTGGTGGTGCCGAGGTCGATGCCGATGGCGCGGGCCATGGAGGTTCCGTCTCTCAGGGGTGGGGTGCGGCGTCGGCGAGGATGCTGTCGTAGTAGCGGGCGCGGGCGAGGCGGCGCGAGACCTCCTCGTGCGGGCCGCCGGCGGCGAAGAGCGCCGCGAGCTCGCCCTCGAGCCCGGCCAGCCGCTCGCGGGCGCCGGCGCCGATCGCGGCCACCTCCGCGGCGTCGCCCCCGGCCCGCGCCAGCGCCAGCCGCTCGCGCAGCTCGAGCTGCTCCTCGAGGAACTCGGGGTCGTGCAGGGTGCGGGCCTCGGCGAGCGGGTCGTGCCCGGCGAGCCGGAGCAGCGCCTCGGCCCGCTTCCTCGGCTCGCGCAGCGCGCGGTAGGCGTCGTTGAGCCGCGTCGAGCGCTCGAGGGCGATGCGCCGCTCGCGCGGGTCGGCCCGGGCGAAGCGGTCCGGGTGGAAGCGGCGGCTCCGCTCGCGGAAGCGCGCCTCCAGGTCGGCCGGCGCGAGGTCGAAGCGGCGCTCGAGCCCCAGCGCGGCGAACGGGTCGAGCGGGCCCGTCGCCGGCTGCAGCTTGCCGCAGGCGGGACAGCTCGGCTCGTCGGGGGGGACGTCGGACTTGCAGGCCCAGCAGGTCACACTCGCCCTTCGACGTCGCTCGCGTGCGCCCCCCACCGGCTCATACGCTGAACGACTCGCCGCAGCCGCAGGCGCTCTTGACGTTCGGGTTCCGGAACACGAAGCCGCTCTGCATGAGGGTCTGCTGCCAGTCGAGCACCGTGCCCTGGAGGAAGATGGCGCTCTTGGGATCGACGAAGACCCGCGCGCCGCCCTTCTCGTAGACCTGGTCGAGCCGGGCCGGCCCGTCCGCCCAGTCGATGAAGTAGGAGAGGCCGGAGCAGCCGCCCCCCTTCACGCCGAGCCGGAGCCCGCCCTCGGGCTTCGCCTTCTCGGCGGAGAGCTTCGCGATGCGCGCCGCCGCCTTGTCGCTGATCTCGATGGTGCTCGCCATGTCGTCCCCCTAGATGCCGGCCTTGATGGCGCCGCGCGCGATGAGCTGGTCGCGGTCGCCCTTCACCGTGTCCGCCTTCACCGTCGGGGTGAGGCCCCGCTTCTTCTGGTAGTCGGCGATGGCCGCCTTGATGGCGTCCTCCGCCAGCACCGAGCAGTGGATCTTCACCGGCGGCAGGTTGAGCTCCTGCGCCACGTCGGTGTTCTTGATGGCGAGCGCCTCGTCCACCGTCTTCCCCTTCACCCACTCGGTGACGAGCGAGGAGGAGGCGATGGCCGAGCCGCAGCCGAAGGTCTTGAACTTGGCGTCCTCGATGACGCCCTCGGCGCTCACCTTGATCTGCAGCTTCATCACGTCGCCGCAGGCGGGCGCGCCGACGAGGCCGGTGCCGACCGAGTCGTCCTTCACGTCGAGCGAGCCGACGTTGCGCGGGTTCTCGTAGTGGTCGATGACCTTCTCGGAGTACGCCATGACGGTCTCCCTGGACTCGCTAGTGGGGGTTCGCCCACTCGATCTGGTGGATGTCCACGCCCGCCTTGACCATCTCGTAGAGCGGCGACATCTCGCGGAGCTTCTGGACCTTGCGGGTGACGAGATCGACGACGTAGTCGACCTCCTCCTCGGTGGTGAACCGGCCCAGCCCGAAGCGGATGGAGCTGTGGGCGAGGTCGTCGGTGACGCCCATCGCCTTGAGCACGTAGGAGGGCTCGAGCGACGCCGAGGTGCAGGCCGAGCCCGAGGAGACGGCCACGTCCTTGATGGCCATCATCAGCGCCTCGCCCTCGACGTAGGCGAAGCTCACGTTGAGGTTGCCGGGCAGCCGGTGCTCGAGCGAGCCGTTGACGGTCAGGAGGTCGAGGTGCCGCTCGAGGCCGGCCCGCAGCTTCTCGCGCAGCCGCGTGACCCGCTCCGCCTCCTCGGCCATCTCCAGGCGGGCGAGCTCGCAGGCCTTCCCCATGCCGACGATGCCCGGGACGTTGAGGGTGCCGGAGCGGTGGCCGCGCTCGTGGCCGCCGCCGTCGATGATGGCGATGAGCCGCACGCGCGGCTTGCGGCGGACGTAGAGCGCGCCCACGCCCTTCGGGCCGTACATCTTGTGCGCCGAGACGGAGACGAGGTCGGCGTTCACCTTCTCCACGTCGAAGGGGACCTTGCCGATGGCCTGCACCGCGTCGCAGTGGAACAGCACGCCGGCGGCGCGGGTGATGGCGCCGATCTCCTCGACCGGGTTCAGCACGCCCACCTCGTTGTTGGCGTGCATGAGCGAGACGAGGATGGTGTCGGGGCGGAGCGCCGCCTTCACCTTGGCCGGATCGACCCGCCCGTCCCGCTCGACGTCGAGGAAGGTGACCTCGAACCCCTCGCGCTCGAGCGCGTGCATGGAGTCGAGGACCGCCTTGTGCTCGTTCTTCGCGGTGACGAGGTGCTTGCCCTTGTCCTTGTAGAAGTGGGCCGCGCCCTTGATCGCCAGGTTGTCGGACTCGGTGGCGCCGCTCGTCCAGACGATCTCCTTGGGAGACGCCCCGATGAGCTTCGCCACCTGCTCGCGGGCCGCCTCGACCGCCTCCTCGGCGTGCCACCCGAAGGCGTGGCTCTTGGAGGCGGCGTTGCCGAATTCCCCCTTGAAGTACGGGAGCATCGCATCGAGGACGCGCGGGTCCACGGGCGTGGTCGCGTGATAGTCCATGTAGATGGGAATCTTCATCGCCTCTCGCGCCTCTCACCTTCCTGGAGAGCAGGAGTCCATGATACGTGGACAGCCGAGGTCGAGTATATCCCAGACAGGTACTCGGTCAAGCGGCGCCCTCCCGAGACAAGCAAGCGAAGGCACACGGCTTTTGTCAGGTTCTTGCCCTATACTCCTGTCCGGCTTCTGACACTCTGCGCTCAGGTATGCGAACTTTCACCCGAATCCTGGTTGCGGCCCTGGTCTTCGCGGCGGTCGCGTGGTTGCCCGATCTGCTGGGGAGCTCGGGCGCCACCGGCGCCTCCTCGGACCTCGGGCTGGCGCGGCTCCTGGCGCAGGGGTCGGTGCTCGCCTTCGCCATCGCCTTCGCGGGCGGCGTCCTCACCAGCCTGACCCCCTGCGTCTACCCGCTCATCCCGATCACGGTCTCGGTGTTCGGGGCGCGCAAGGCGGCGGGGCGCCGGCAGGCGGTGGCGCTCTCGGCGCTCTACGTGCTCGGCATCGCCGCCATGTACTCGGCCCTCGGCGTCGGCGCGGCGCTCACCGGCAAGGCGTTCGGCTCGGCCACCCAGAGCCCGTGGGTGCTCGGGGCGGTGGCGCTCGTCTTCGCGGCCATGGCCGCCTCGATGTTCGGCGCCTTCGAGCTCCAGCTCCCGGGCGCCTGGCAGGCCCGGCTCTCCCAGGTGGGCGGCGCCGGCTACGCGGGCGCCTTCGCCATGGGGCTCGTGGCCGGCGTGATCGCCGCCCCCTGCACCGGCCCGGTGCTCGCCGCGGCCCTCACCTACGTCGCCACCCGCGGCTCCGCGCTCTACGGGTTCGGCATCATGTTCACCTACGCCCTCGGCGTGGGCCTGCTCTTCTTCGTCCTCGGCGTCTCCAGCATCTCGCTCCCGAAGAGCGGCGCCTGGATGGACGCGGTGAAGAGCGCGTTCGGCGTGGCCCTCCTCGCCGCCGCCGGGATCTTCCTCAAGGACGCCTTCCCGGCGCTGAAGCCGCTCTTCCTCGCCACCCGCGGCGCGGCGCTCGCGGCCGCGGCGGCGGCCGGGCTGGGCGTCCTGCTCGGCGCGCTGTCGGGCAGCTTCCACGCGCCCCCCGCCGAGCGGCTCACGAAGGCGCTCGGCGTCGCGCTCGTGGTCCTCGGCGTGGTCTACGCCGCCGGGGCGGGCAACGCGCGCCGGGCGGCGGCGGAGGCCCGGGCCCCGTTCCCGTGGGAGCACGACGAGCCGGCCGCGCTCGCCCGCGCCCGCGCCGAGGGGCGGCCGGTGATCATCGACTTCTGGGCCGACTGGTGCGCCGCCTGCCAGGAGCTCGACCACCTCGCCTGGGCCGATCCGCGGGTGCGCGAGGAGGCGAAGCGGTTCGTCACGCTGAAGGTGGACGGCTCCACCGACGATCCGGCGTTCGAGGCGGCGTACAAGAAGTACGCGGTGGTGGGGATGCCGACCGTGGTCCTCATCGACGGGAAGGGGCGCGAGCTCCCCGACCGGGTCACCGCCGCGATCGGCGCCGAGCAGATGCTCTCGAAGCTGCGCGGCGTGGACCAGGCGTGCGGGCGGGCGGCTGGCCCCCTGGCCTGCGTCGCGCGCTGGTGAGCGCGGCGGACTCGGGGTCGCTCCCCACCCCGGCGCCCGGCGGCGAGATGCCGGCGCATTTCCGACCGTTCGGGGATTGAGCGGGCAGGCACCGCTGTTGCTCTCGAGAGACCGCGCCATGCGCCCCCTGAGAATCCCCGACCGCCTCGGCCGCCGGCCGACCCACTTCCTGACCGCCCTGGTGGGCACCGCCGCCGTCGTCCTGGCGCTGCTCGCCTGACAAGGACCCCGAGATGACGCCCTCCGCGCTCCTCCGCCGCCTCGCCGACGCGCTCCGCGCCGCGGCGGCCGCCCTCGCCGCGGCGGCGTCGCCCGGCCGGCTCGCGCCGGTGCCGGTCCCCGCCCGCGCCGCCCGGCCGCGCCGCCGCGCCCGCTAGGCGGCCTGTCCGGGCCCGCCGAGGGCCCGCCACCGCGCCTCGGCCTCGGCGGTCATCGCGAGCGGCTGCACGAGCGCGGTCCACCCGCCGCCCGGCGCCTGCCAGCAGCAGTTCACCGTCACCCAGACCTCGAAGGTCCGCGGCGGGGCGTCCACCTCGAGCTCCACGAGCGCGCCCTCCGGCAGCCCGCGCGGCCCGCGCACCGTGAGCACGTCGCCGTCGAGCTCGCCGCACGCGAGCGTCACCACGTCCGGCCCGAGCAGCGCGCGCACCGGCCAGGAGGGCGTCTCTGCCGGCGCGGCGCCGGGCGGCTCGGGCGCGGCGACGAGCGAGTCGAGCACCGGGAGCGGCGTCCCGCCCTTGCCCTCGAACGAGGCGACGAACTCCGGGACCGCCTCCACCACCCGCGAGAGCGCCCCCGCCTCCGCCTCGGTCACGCCGGGGATCCGGGCGATGGCCCGGGCCGCGACCCGGCCGCTCCCGGACATGAGCGCGAGCACCTGGTCGGCCACGGCGACCACCCGCAACAGCTCCGGGTCGAGCGAGGTCGAGAGGTCCTCGTCGTGGTGGCGCGCGATCGCCTGGGCGATCAGCTCGGGGAGCTTCCAGCGCGCCGCGAGGACCAGCCCGAGCTCGAGGTGGTAGCGCTCGGCGAGGGTCCACCAGAAGGTCGCCGGCATGGCCTCGGCCTTCTCGCGCGAGACCACGTGCTCCACGGCGGAGATGGCGATCACCTTGCCGAAGTCGTGCAGGAGCCCGCAGATGAAGGCCTCGTCGCGCCGCAGCCCGCGGCGCGCGGCCAGCTCGTGGGCGAGGAGCGCGGCCCCGAGGGCGTCCACCCAGGCGCGGCGCCGCAGGGCGAGGAGCGGCCCCTGGGCGCGCGTGCCCTCGGCGAGGCCGGAGGCGATGGCGAGCCGCGCCAGCTCCACCGCCCCGATCCGGAGGACCGCCTGCTGGAGCGAGGTGATCCCGTTGCCGCGCGAGTAGTAGGCGGTGTTGGCGTAGCGGAGCGTGTCGGCGGCCAGCGCGGCGTCGGCGGAGACGAGGCGCGAGAGGTCGTCGAGGCCGAACTCCCCCGACCGGACCAGCTGCTCCACCTGGAAGGCGACCGCCGGGTAGGCCGGGACCGGCACCCCGTCGCGGGAGATGAGGTCCACGATGCGCGCGTCGAGGTCCAGTTGCTCCAGCCCGACCCTCGCGATCCTGCTCGACGCCTCCGGCACGCGACGACCTTCCCTCCCCCCCGCGGGTCCGAGTGTACCGGAAGCCGGCGCCGCACCGGTAGCCGCCTCCGGCGCGACAGCGCGTCCTTGACACTCCCGGAGGCCCCGACTAGTTAGGAGGCCCCGCACGCCCAGGTGGCGGAATTGGTAGACGCACCAGATTCAGGGTCTGGCGGTCGCAAGGCCGTGGAGGTTCGAGTCCTCTCCTGGGCACTCTAAAGAAGGCCGGCTCCAACGCGGAGCCGGCCTTCTTCGTTTCCGGGGGCGGGAGGGGGGCCCCGGGCGGCCCCCGCCGCCCGGCCCGTTGACGCGGGGGCCCGATGCATGTTTATGCATGTCGGATGCATACCTGCACCGCCGCGGTGGTCGGCGCCTCCGGCTACGCCGGGCTGGAGCTGACCCGGATCCTCTCGCGCCACCCGCGGGTGCGCCTCGCCGCCCTCTTCTCCGATCGCTGGAGCGACGACGAGGCCGGCGCGCGGCTGCCGCTGCAGGGCCCGGCGGCGGCGCTGCGCTACCGCCCGCTGGCCGGCTCGGCCGACGTCGAGGCCGAGGTGGCCTTCCTGGCCACGCCGGCCGAGGTGTCGCTCGAGCTCGCGCCCCGGCTCCTCGCCCGCGGGGTGCGGGTGGTGGACCTCTCCGGCGCCTTCCGGCTCGGCGACCCCGCCCTCTACCCGCAGTGGTACGGGTTCGCGCACGACCAGCCCGAGCTCCTCGCCGCCGCGCCCTACGGCCTGCCCGAGCTCTGCCGGGCCGAGCTCGCCGGCGCGAGGCTGGTCTCGAACCCGGGCTGCTACGCCACCGCCATCGCCCTCGCGGTGGCGCCGCTCGTCAAGTCGGGGCTCTGCCTGCCCGACGGCATCGCGGTCACCGCCATGAGCGGCGTCTCCGGCGCGGGCCGCAAGGCCTCCGAGGACTACAGCTTCTGCGAGGTGGGCGAGGACCTGCGCGCCTACCGGATCGGCCGGCACCAGCACGTGCCCGAGATCGAGCGCACGGTGGCCCGCCACGCCGGCCGCTGCGGCCCCCTCTCCTTCACCCCGGTGCTCGCCCCCATCCGCCGCGGCATCCTCGCCACCTGCACGCTCCGCCTCGCCCCCGGCGCCTCGCCCGGCGAGCTCGCCCGGGCCCTCGAGGGCGCCTACGCCGGCGAGCCGTTCGTCCGGGTGGTCCCCGCCGACAGGGTGAAGGTGGCCGACGTGGCCCGCACCAACCGCTGCCACCTCGGCGCCACCGCCGACGTGCGCGCCGGGCTCGCGGTGGCGGTCTCGGCCATCGACAACCTCGTGAAGGGCGCGGCGGGCCAGGCGGTCCAGGCGTTCAACGCGGCCATGGGCTTCGACGAGGCGCTCGGGCTCGACCTCCTGGGAGGGTGAGGTGAAGATCCCCAAGGGCTTCCGCTTCTCCGGCGTCCCCTGCGGCCTCAAGCCGCAGCGGCGCGATCTGGCGCTCGTGGTGTCGGACGTCCCGGCGTCGGCCGCGGGGCTCTTCACCGTGAACCGGGCGGCGGCGGCGCCGGTGCAGGACGGCCGCGGCCGCGTCCCGGCCGCCGGCCTCCGGGCCATCCTCGCCAACTCCGGCAACGCCAACGCCCTCACCGGCCCGGCCGGCCTGGAGGACGTGGCCGCCCTCCGGACCGCGGCCGCCCGCGCCCTCGGGGTGGAGGAGCGGGCGGTGCTCACCGCCTCGACGGGCGTCATCGGCCAGCGGCTCCCGGTGCCGAAGGTGGAGGCGGCGATGCCGGCGCTGGTGGCCGGGCTCGGCGACCACGCCGCGCACGCCGCCGAGGCGATCATGACCACCGACACGCGGCCGAAGCTCTCGAGCCGCGAGGTGGTGCTCGGGGGCCGCCCCGCCACCCTCACCGGCCTCTGCAAGGGGTCGGGGATGGTGGCGCCGCAGCTCGCGACGGTCCTCTGCTTCGTCGCCACCGACGCCGCGGTGGCGCCGGAGGTGCTGCAGCGGGCGCTGGCGCGCGCCGTGGACCGGAGCTTCCACATGCTGACGGTGGACGGCGACATGTCCACCAACGACTGCGTCTACGCGCTCGCCAACGGGCTCGCCGAGAACCCGCGGATCGAGGGGCCCGGCCCCGACCTCGACGTGCTCCAGGCGGCGCTCGACGACCTCTGCGGCGAGCTCGCCCGGGCGGTCGCCGCCGACGGCGAGGGGGCCACCCGCTTCCTCGAGGTGGTGGTGGACGGCGCCCCCTCGGACGAGGTGGCGCGCGACGCCGCCCGCGCCGTCGCCGCCTCGCCGCTGGTGAAGGCGGCCCTCTTCGGCGCCGATCCGAACTGGGGGCGCGTGCTCGCCACCGTCGGCGCCCGCGCCGGCTCGCAGGGCTGGGCCGTCGATCCGTACCGCGCCCGGGTGGCCATCCAGGGCGTCGAGGTGTACGGCCCGGCCGGCCCGGCCGAGGTGGACGCCGAGGCGCTCCGCGTGCGCATGCGCGAGCCGCGGGTGGACGTGCTGGTGCGGCTCTCCGAGGGCGCGGCCCGCGCCACCGCCTGGGGCTGCGACCTCTCCTACGACTACGTGAAGATCAACGCCGACTACGCCGCCACCATCGTGCAGCGGCCCGACGGCGGCCTCGCCCGCGACGACCACGTCGCGAACTACACGCCGGCGCTGAAGCGCACCCTGCTCGTGGAGGCGCTCAAGTACATCGCCGCCTTCGCGGGGCAGATCGCCGTCATCAAGTACGGCGGGGCGGCGATGGTGAAGGAGAGCCTCAAGGTCGCCTTCGCCGAGGACGTCGCCCTGCTGAAGCGGGTGGGGCTCAAGGTGGTGGTGGTCCACGGCGGCGCGCTCGAGATCAACCGCACCCTCGAGCAGATGGGGGAGCGGAGCGAGTTCGTGGACGGCTTCCGCGTCACCGACGCCGCCAGCCTGCCGGTGGTGGAGATGGTCCTCACCGGCAAGGTGAACCAGGAGCTGGTGGCGCTGCTCAACGCCCGCGACGCCGGGGCGGTGGGGGTCTCGGGCAAGGACGGCCAGCTCATCCGCGGGCGCAAGACGGTCCACGCGAGCGGGCGCGACCTCGGCCAGGTGGGCGAGGTCACCGAGGTCAACAAGGACTTCCTGCAGCTCCTGCTCGCCTCGAGCTACGTGCCGGTCATCAGCCCCATCGGCCTCGGCGAGGACGGCGCCAGCCTCTCGATCAACGCCGACGAGGTGGCCTCGCGGGTGGCGTCGGCGCTCGGCGCGAAGAAGCTCATCTACCTCACCGACAAGCCGGGCGTGCTCGACTCGCCCGACGACGGCGCGCTGGTGCGCCAGACCACGGTGGCCGACCTGCTCCGCCGCATCGAGGCCGGCTCGGTCACCGGCGGGATGAAGATCAAGGTCCAGGCCATCCTCGCCGCCCTCCGCGGCGGGGTCGAGCGGGTGCACGTGCTCGACGGCCGGCAGCCCCACACCGTCATCGCCGAGCTCTTCACGGACCGCGGCGTCGGCACCCTCGTCACCGCCGGATGATCCCCATGCCCTCCCCCGCCCGCCGACGCGACGCCGTGGCCCGCCTGATCCGGGCCGGGCGCATCTCCACGCAGGAGGAGCTGCTCCTGGCGCTGGCGCGGAGCGGCATCCAGGCCACCCAGGCCACCCTCTCCCGCGACCTCGCGCGCCTCGGCGCCCGCCGGGTCTCGACGCCCGACGGCGGCGCCCACTACGAGGTGCCCGACGAGCCGCCCTCCGAGGTGGTGGCGCTCCGCGGGCTGGTGGCCCGCGTCAGCTCGAACGGCGCCCTGGTGGTGGTGCGCACCCACCCCGGCAGCGCGCCCGCCATCGCGCGGGCCATCGACCTCGCCCGGCTGCCCGAGGTCCTCGGGACCATCGCCGGCGACGACACCATCTTCGTCGCCCCGGCCCGCGAGAAGCAGTGCCGGGCGCTGGCGAAGCAGATCGCCGGGATGTTCGCGGTCGAGCCGTCCGCGTTGACCGGGTAATCGACGCGCCGGCCGCCGGGGCCTTCGCGACCCCCGGGTGCGACGCGACCGCGCCCCGCCGGGCCGCAGGCCGGCGATTTCACGGTGGGTCGGTGCCGGCGCGATCGTTGCTGGGACGGGCCGCGTGACCCTCCTCGCCAACGCCCGCATCGGCACCAAGCTCGCCCTGTCGTCCGGGATCGCGCTCGTCCTCACCCTGGCGGTCGGCCTCTCCGGCTGGCTCGGGCTGCGCGACCTCGCCGCCACCACCGACGTCGTCATGACGGCGCGGCTGCCGAGCAGCATCGCCCTGCTCCGCTACCAGGCCGGCACGGTCGCCATCCAGGGCGCGCTCAACGGGCTCGTCAACCCGAACGCCGGCGAGTCGGAGCGGGCCGCCTACTACGCCGACCTCGACGACGGGGCGCGGCTCATCGCCGAGGCCCGCGAGGCCTGGGAGGCGCTCCCGCACACGAAGAAGGGGCTCGAGGAGTGGAAGGCGATGGACCCGCTCTGGAAGGGCTGGAAGCGGGACATCATGGTGATCGTCGGCATGCAGCGGGAGCGCGACTCGCTCGTCGCCGACGGCCTCGGGCAGTCCCCCCGCGTCTCCGAGATCGACCGGGAGACGCGGACGGCGGTGACGGCGGCGCGCGAGTCGCAGCGCAAGCTCTCGCTGGCGCTCCAGGAGAAGGTGGACGCGAACGGCGGGCGCATGGAGCAGGACCGGGCGTCGGCCGAGCGCACCGCGCGGCTCGCGAGCTGGATCTCGGGGCTGTCGCTGGTGCTGGCCGCCCTGGTGCTCGCCCTGACCGGCTGGTTCACGGCGCGCGACGTCTCGCGCCAGATCGCGGGCATGGTGGGCGAGTCGCGCCGGCTCTGCGAGGCGGTGCTCGCGGGGCGGCTCTCGCAGCGCGCCGACCCGACCGCCGTCGGCGCCGAGTTCCGCCCGGTGCTCGAGGGGCTCAACGCCACCGTGGAGGCGTTCGTGGCGCCCATCCAGGCCACCTCCGACTGCGTGGACGAGATCGCGCAGGGGCGCGTGCCGCCGCCCATCACCGCCGAGTACCGCGGCGACTTCGACCGGACCAAGCAGAACCTGAACGCGCTCATCGCCGTGGTGGAGCAGCGCGACCGCGACCTGCGCGCCCTCATCGCCGCGGCGCTCGAAGGGCGGCTCGACGCCCGCGCCGACCTGTCGCGGTACCAGGGGGAGAACGGCGCGCTCATGGAGGGCGTGAACCGCATGCTCGACGCCCTGGTGGCGCCGCTGCGGCTCTCGGCCGACTACGTGGACCGGATCGCCCGCGGCGACCTGCCCGAGCCCATCGCCGAGGAGTGGCGCGGCGACTTCGACGTCCTGAAGCGGAACCTCAACACCTGCCTCGGGAGCCTGCGCGGCGTGGCCCAGGGCATGACCGCCATGAGCCGGGCCCAGCTCGAGGGCGACCTCGACGCGGCCATCGAGGCCGGCAGGTTCCAGGGCGTCTACCGCGAGCTCGCCGAGGGCGTGAACGCCAACGTCGGCATGCTGGTGCGCACCCTGCTCGAGATCCTCGAGGTGCTCTCGGCCTACGCCCAGGGCGACTTCCGGCCCACGCTCCGGCCGCTGCCCGGCAAGCAGGCGGTCGTGAACGAGCGGCTCGGGCTGCTGCGCGACAACCTCACCCGCTTCTCCGGCGAGCTCCAGGCGCTCTCGAAGGCGGCGCTCGCCGGCGAGCTCTCGCACCGCGCCGACGCGAGCCGCTACCGCGGCGACTGGGCGGCGCTGGTGCAGGGGCTCAACGAGACCCTCGACGGGCTCGTCACCCCGTTCCGCGCCATGGCCGACTACTGCGAGCGGATCTCGCACGGCGAGATCCCGCCGCTCCGCACCGGCCAGGTGAACGGCGAGATCGTGGCCATGCAGCAGAGCCTGAACCGCTGCATCACCGCGGTGAGCGGGCTCGTGAACGACAGCAAGGCGCTCTCGCGCGCCGCCGTGGAGGGCCGGCTCGCCGAGCGCGCCGACCTCTCCCGGCACGAGGGCGCCTTCCGCGAGGCGCTCGAGGGCGTGAACGCCACCCTCGACGCGGTGCTCGCCCCCATCGGCGAGGCCACCGCGGTGCTGGAGCGGCTCGCCCGCCGCGACCTCACCGCCCGCATGAGCGGCCAGTACGGCGGCGACCACGCCCGCGTGCAGACCGCGCTCAACGCCACCGCGCAGGCCCTCGAGTCGGCCCTCTCCCAGGTGGCCTCGGCCGTCTCGCAGGTCTCCTCCGCCGCCAGCCAGATCGCGAGCTCCAGCCAGTCGGTGGCGAGCGGCGCCTCCGAGCAGGCGAGCGCCATCGAGGAGACCGCCGCCTCCCTGGAGACGGTGG